>NZ_QLTK01000015.1 GCF_003269035.1 Paraburkholderia bryophila
ACCCAGACACCCACCGAATAACCCGCAAAGCTGGTCCAACGGGTGGGTCAGAATTCAATGCAAATCCCGGGTCAGGATTCCGTGCAAATCAACAGAAGAGCTACTGCGATATGCCGCACAGTTCAAGATAGTGGTTCGGTTCGAGTCCCCATCTGACGCGATGCCCGGCACCACGGGGGCGCTAATGGCAGAACGGGCAACACTCTGGGAGCTCCGCGAGCCCGCGCATTTGTTCGGTGAAGGGTTCAGCCGTGAGATGAGAGCCCTGACTACCTTGAGCCGGTATCTGGAGTTCGATACCTGGACGCCTGAAGCCGCAGCTATGCTCATTTGCGGCCTTCAGGCCCCCATCATTGACGGCCAGCTATGCGTGGAGATTCCCGAAAAAGGCGCAATGGGGCTCGATAATTGTTTCATCACGGATAGCCAAGACCCGTTTCACGAGGCAAAACGAGTGCTGGGTATTTGGCGTAGCCAAGAGAATCCACCTACCAGGGTGCGTCTGCTCGAATTCATCCGCTGGTGTCAGACGAGAGGTTTCGATACTTCCTGGCTGCGAAGCATCGAGGAGGACGCGGTCAACAGGGAGCGAGAGGTAGCCCTGCTGTCACCGGACGGTCTTCCAGTAAAAGAGGACGGCCAAACATGCAGCTCAACACCAAGGTCCATCACAAAGCACGCCATCGGGACACGCAGTAATCCCCTCAGGGCGGTCATTGAAAAAGCCAAGTCTTCGGCCGCAGACCCGAGCGACATTCACTCGGTCTGGGCCTCCCTCGTGAAACTGGCACAGAACACCAACCGTCCGGCCCCGTTGCTTGGCTATGCAGACGTCGAGGGCGTCAAGTGGGACGCTAACGGAACTGTAAAATTCTTCACGAAGAAGAACCTAGCGGACCGTATGCGGCGCGCTAACACTCGCTAGGGCGCGCAAAGCCTCGCCGTAGTGCGCGCCTATCGGGGAAAGCGAAGATATGCAAAAAAATCCGTAGCACCTCAATTCAACGCCGGTAGGCGGAAAGGTGATACGAGATGCGCAAGCAGCAACCAACGGATGTTTTAGCAAGAACGGTACAGGGAGAGCGGCAGGTACGTCGGCATACTTTCCGTGTCGTGGAAATTGCCGCGCTCATTGATGCGTGTGGCCACTTCGTGGCTCAACTCGACGCGCATCAGGTGGGTGCCGCTATCAGCCTCTGCGTCGTGGCCTTAGCGGCCTCCGGCGCTGTGGCCGTTGCCTTAGCCTTGACGCTGCGTGCTGCGCTGGCTGCGTGTGGGCGCGTATCGACAAGAAAAGGGCGAAGTCGGTGCGGACGATAGCCATCAGCCTGTTACCAAGGAAACGCGCCGCCTGACTTGCTGGAAAGAGCGACATGCCCAGAGCTCGGGAAGGAACGTCGAGGTTCCAGCCTACGCGTCGCTCCCGATTTTTTCTGGCAAAGCTGCGGCATTAGGCTGCGCCGCGCCTGTACCGAGAAGAAGCGTTCCGTTGCGGTGCTCCTCCTGCGATTGCTCTCAAAACTGGCGGTCGCGAACTCGGATTCTTTGCTGAATTCACACAACACAGAAAAAGCGTTCCGCGCCCCGTTCGGTAAGGTTTTGAGGAGATTTTGCCCCCTACTACGGAACACATTTACGACAGGTCACGGAACGCTTTCGTTTGGTGCGAACAACACCTTGCGACGCGAGAACCTCTCTTGCTCCACCGTCACCGAGTCCGCCAGATTCCACGTTTTGTCTGCATCGCGCTGAAAGAGGTCAACGACTGCGTTATTGGGTGTGTCTGAAGAGCACAGTAGCCTGCCGATAAAATACAAAAAAACTACTTACATAAAAATTCAATAGCTCCCGCACTGAGAATCCGATGTTCTCCGGTTACGAGGCAATCTACGGTCACGGTAAGAGCTCGACAGACTTTATCGTCGCCCGACAGACTTAATTGTTTCCTATCACCTATCGCCCACATAGCCAGTAGTGTCTTCAAGCATATCGTCAAAATACGATATATGATTCGTCTTGTAGCGATGCAGGTGCATGGGCGCCAACCGGCGTTCCACGCCTGCGTGTTGTTGGCAACCATGCAACCGACCCGAACGACGCCCGACATCGACGCGATTCACAAAGCGCTGGCCAACCCGTTACGCCGGGAGATTCTCGGCTGGCTGCGGGAACCGTATGCGCATTTCGCCGATCAGGAATTGACGCTCGACCATGGCGTATGCGCCGGCAAGATCGACGCACGTTGCGGTCTGTCGCAGTCCACCGTGTCGGCGCACCTCGCGGCATTGCAGCGCGCGGGCCTCGTCACGTCGAAGCGGGTTGGCCAGTGGGTGTTTTTCAAACGCAATGAGCCCGTCATTCAAGCCTTTCTCGAACACATGAACGAGCAGCTTTGAGGGTTTCATCCGCGTCAGCACGCCTTTTTCATCACGTCTTTTTTCAGGCCGGGCCACAAGCTCGTCGCCGAAGGTGAACTCTTATGCCGACTCTTTTCGATCCGCTTCAAATTGGCGATATCACGCTGTCGAACCGCATCATCATGGCGCCGCTCACGCGCCAGCGCGCTGAAGAAATCCGCGTGCCGAACGCGTTGATGGCGCGTTACTACGCCGAGCGCGCAAGCGCTGGCCTGATCATCAGCGAAGCCACCTCGGTCACCCCGCAAGGCGTGGGCTACGCCGACACGCCGGGCATCTGGTCGCAGGAACAGGTTGAAGGCTGGAAGCTCGTCACGAAGGCCGTGCATGACGCCGGTGGCAAGATCTTTCTGCAACTGTGGCACGTCGGCCGTATTTCGGATCCGATGTTCCTCAACGGCGAATTGCCCGTGGCGCCGAGCGCGATCGCCGCGCAGGGGCATGTGAGCCTGGTGCGCCCGGAACGTCCGTTCGTTACGCCGCGCGCGCTGGAACTCAACGAAATCGCCGGTCTGGTCGACGCGTACCGCAAAGGCGCCGAGAACGCGAAGACGGCCGGTTTCGACGGGGTTGAAGTGCACGGCGCGAACGGCTATCTGCTCGACCAGTTCCTGCAGGACAGCACCAACCAGCGCACCGACGCCTACGGCGGTCCGATCGAAAACCGCGCGCGTCTGCTGCTGGAAGTCACCGATGCATGCATCGAAGTGTGGGGCGCGAATCGCGTGGGCATGCACCTCGCACCGCGTCGCGACGCGCACGACATGGGCGACTCCGATCCGGCAGCAACGTTCGGTTATGTGGCTCGCGAACTCGGCAAGCGCAAGATCGCGTTCATCGCGGCCCGTGAAGCGCTTGGCGACGACCGCCTCGGCCCGCAACTGAAGCAGGCCTTCGGCGGCCCGTACATCGCCAACGAAAAATTCACCAGGGAAAGCGCGCAACACGTGCTCGACGCGGGTGAAGCAGACGCGGTGGCATGGGGTCAACTGTTCATCGCGAACCCGGATCTGGTGCGCCGCTTCGAAACGAATGCCCCGCTGAACCAGCCGAATCCGGCGACGTACTATGCGCGCGGTGAAACCGGGTATGTGGATTATCCGACGCTGGAAACCGTGGAATAAGCGGGTGGAATAAGCGGGTGGAATGAGCGCCTGCTACGTGGCAGCGCGCTCGCTGTAGCAAGCCGTAAAACGACGCGGTGGATGTGACCGGAAAGAAATAACGGTCACATCCGCCGCGTTTTTCTTTGCGCTGCCGCCCGCGTGCTTCATTCGCACCGCCTCACGCGCCGTCAACATCGGCAAGCCGCAACCCACCCCACCTCAAGCCAGATCGCGCCGCATGAACACGCGTTTCGATTCGTCGAGCCCGCGCGCGATATGCGCGTCGCGCCGTTCGATCAGATGCGCGTCGAGGTCCGCTGTTTCGATATCGCGAAACCCGAGCCGTCGATAGTACGGCGCGTTCCACGGCACCTCGCGATAGGTGGACAGAATCAGTTGCGTGAGCTGCCGGTCCGATGCGTGTTGCGCGACCTGCTCGATCAACGCCGCGCCGATACGGCGCCCCGCATGCGACGTCAGCACATCGAGTTCCTGAATATAGATGCGCGTGGGTTGCGGTTCGAACATAACGAAACCAACGCGCGTCGCATTGGCATCGACGGCGACGATGATCTCGCGCGCGGCGATCTTGTTCTCGACACGCTCGATGTCCATCGGCGGCGCATCGGCAATGCCCGTCAAGCCGACGCTGGCGAAACGCTGACCGGCTTCGAATTCGATGGCGCGGATCGCGTTCGCATCGGGCGGCGCGGCAAAACGGAAAGTGACGGAAGAAGCTTGTGGCATAAAGGTTTCGCAGGTTTGTTTCCGGTTTTATTTGCGCGTGACACAGCGCGATATTGACATCTCTCCAAGGAAATAGACAGGTACTCGCGCCGCCACCGGGCTACACTCCCGAACATCCCAATTCCCCCGCGCCCCGAGATGGATCTGATGCATGTGTTGCAGGTCGCCCTGCACTTCGACCAGCACCTGAGCGGTCTGATCGTGCAATACGGCACCGCCGTTTACGCGATGCTGTTTCTCGTGATATTCGTCGAGATCGGTTTTCTGCCGCTGTTCTTCTTGCCCGGCGATCCGCTGATTTTCATTTGCGGCGGCCTCGCGGCGACCGGTGCGCTGAACGTCTGGCTCGTGATTCCCGTGCTGTTCGCGGCCACTGTCGCCGGCAGCATCGTCGACTATGCGATTGGCCGTGCAATCGGCGAAAAGGTTTACACCGCCGACTATCGCTGGCTCGACAAGAACGCACTGCGCAAGGCGCATGTGTTTTACGAAGCGCGTGGCGGACTGACGTTTCTGCTGTCGCCGTTCATTGCGGTGGTGCGGACCTTTGCGCCGTTCGTCGCGGGCGTTTCGCGCATGACGTTCGCGCGTTTCCTGTCGTTCGTCAGCGCGGGCGCGGCGCTGTGGATCGTGTCGTTGGTGACGGCCGGTTATCTGTTCGGCAATGTGCCCCTGGTGCGCGATCATATGAGTTCGATCGTGTTGCTGGGTGTGGGGCTTGGTGTCGGGTCGTTGCTGGTGAGTGCGGTGTGGCGGTTCGTGAATCGGCGCTGGCGCGCTCGCTGATTTTTTCGGAGATTGTGATGACAGTATCGGCTTTGCTGGTTTTTGCCGTGGCGTTGATCGTCGTGGCCGGCACCCCAGGCCCCAGCGTTGCCGCGCTGGTAGCGCGCGTGCTGACCAATGGCTTTCGCGACGTGCTGCCGTTTCTCGCCGCCATGTGGCTGGGCGAAGCGCTGTGGCTCACCTGCGCGGTCGCCGGACTCGCGGTGCTCGCGCGCAGCTTTGGCATGCTGTTCGTCGTTTTGAAGTTCGCCGGCGTAGCGTACCTGCTATTTCTCGCATGGAAGATGTGGCGCGCGCCGGCGAACGTCGCGGGCGACGACTTGCCACGCGGCCAGTCGCCGTGGCGCATGTTCGTTGCCGGGCTGCTCGTTACGCTTGGCAACCCGAAGATCATGATGTTCTATCTCGCACTGCTGCCAACCATCATCGATCTGTCGCGCGTCGGCACGCTCGCGTGGTTGGAACTGACGCTCACCATGCTGTTCGTGCTGATGACGGCGGATTTCGCGTGGGCGTTGCTCGCTACGCGCGCGCGTAAATTGCTGACCACGCGGCGCGCGGTCAGAATCAGCAACCGCGCGAGCGCGACGGTGATGGCGAGCGTGGCGGCGGCGATTGCTACGCGGTGAGCCGCGGTGATAGTGTGGCTTTGGACCGACGACGTCGGCTGTTCGCATCGTTGCGAATCACGCTCGGCAAACAACATCGCAGCCAGTTCGCATAACCAACCATTTTCAGAATGAATTCAGACTGACTCCCGTTGCGCGCGTCTACGATTTCGTCTTACATTACGGTCCTCCAAAACACGTTCGTGCATGGCGTGCGGCGCGGCAATTTCCGCCTCCATCCCGACGGCCGATTCGGCATCAACGAAGGATGCATCGCCATACAGTCTCCCGCGAGATTCGACCAATTGCGTGCGTATCTGATGGCGCAAGACGCCAAAGCTATTCCCGGCACCAACATCCGATATTTCGGCACGGTAGACGTACGATGAAAACCCTACTGCGCGGCCTATTAGCAATCGCCTTGACCGTACCCGTTTTCCTCGGCATCGCACCGATCAACGCCCTGCTCGCGTGGCTATACAGCGAGAGCGGATATCAGGCGCTTGGCCCGCTGTTCCATCTGTTTTGCACGGTCGGCGTAGAAGGCCACGAAAGCGTGATAACAAGCCTGCTGCTCACTCTGAGTTTCGTCCTCTCCGCGCTCATCGTGTGGCTCGGTGCCGCTTTGCTAAGCCGCAGGCGGTAGACCCCCATCCCCCACTTCCGCGCGCAACGCTGCCAGCAAAGCCTGCCACCACTCCCCATGCCGCAATAGAAACACCCGATCGGGAAAATGATGGCGCGCCACGTGTTCCTGCGGCACCGTATCCCAGCCACGATGCTCGACGGTCACCCGCGTCTCGTCTCCCATCGCTTCGAAACGCACCTCGACATGCGTATGCTGCCCAGCGGAAAAACTCGCCTGCCGCCAGCCGAATGCCAACCGCTCGCCCGGCTCCCACGTCGTGACGCGGCCCACCTCGAACACGCTGCCGTCCGGTTGCGTTTCGATCAGGCGTCCATGGCCGTCGCCACCTTCCTCAACCGGTTCGAACGATAAAACCCCCGCTCCTTGCGGCGTGAATTGAAACAGACCATTAGGGCGCCACCATCGGCCGATATCGCGCGTAAACACTTCGAATGCACGCAACGGCGAAGCGGCAACGCGTAACGACACCTGCACGCGCGAGCTCATTCCTGAGCCTCCAAATGTGCCTTGAACGACAAAAGTTGTTCGGACCACAACGCTTCGGTCTGCTCGAGCCACGCTTTCAATTCGTTCATTGGCGTCGATCGCAATACATAAAGCCGCACGCGCGCGTCGACGCTGTCGCCGCGCGATTCTTCGATCAGTTCACTCGAACGCAGCACCCGCAAGTGCCGGCTCATCGCTTGTGGCGAAAGGCCGGTGGCCTGCGCAAGTTCACCGGCGCGCATGGGTCGCCGGCTCAGCAGATCGACCACCTGACGCCGGTTCGGATCGGCCAGCGCGGCCAGCGTGCGGTCGAGCCGGTCGAGCGAAACGCTCGCGGGTAGTCCCATGCGTTACACCCAGCCTTCGATTGTCAGTCCGCTCTCACGCTCGGCTTCTTCACGCGACACCGCGCGCACCGTCTGCCCAAAGCTCCAGACATGCCCCTCCGGATCGCGAGCCACGTACACACGATCGCCGTAAAACTGATCGGCCAATTCACGCGTAATCACCGCGCCCGCGGCGCACGCGCGAGCGCAGTGTTCGTCGATACCGTCACGTAGTTGCACGTGCACCGACTGCGTATTCTTGCCGCCGATCGACGCCGGGCTCGCCGCATCTTCCGACCATTCGCGGCAGATCATCACGTAGCTGTCGCCGAAACGCATTTCCGAATGGGCCAACTGGCCGTCGCTGTCCGTAATGACCATCTGCCGCTCGAAGCCGAAAGCCTTTTCCAGCCAGTCGAGCGCGGCAAACGCGTCCTTGTAGTACACCGACGCCCCCAACGAAGGACGTTCAAACGATCCGCTCATGATTGCCTCCCTTGATAAACCCTACGGTTAATATTTCACATTATAGTTAAATAAACCGACAAGGCAAGGACGGCAGGTGCAGGCGTGTTCGGCCATGACAACGGCGAACCTGCAGCGAGGCGTTACACGCCTTCCTCCTACGGCACGAACACCGTCCGGCAAGCACTATCCGGATGCCCCCAATGGGTGCCCAGCGCCGCCAGCGGCACCGTTTGAGTCGTCACCTGCAAACCGGCAGGCCCAGCGGCATCGAACACCGCTTTCAGCGCCCCGAACAGATGCGCCAACGGAACGCTGCCGATCCCGCTGCCCACCAGCCTGATATCCGCCGAACGCAGCACGGCCGCCGGCAACGCAATCTCCGCGCCGCTAATCGCGCCGATCTGAACCACGCGCACCGCGTGACCGTCCACCGATGCCTTGGCTGCCGCGATCAACAACGACCGCGCGCTCGCGCCCCACAGATAATCCAGCACCACGTCCACGCCCTCGCGAAACACCGCTTCGAACGCGCGGCTCAGGTTGGCTTCGTCCTGATCGAGTGCAATCGTGTCATCGGCGCCGATGAGCTTGAGCGCTTCCAGCGAAGCCGCGTTACGCCCCGTCGCGATGATTCGCACCGCGCCGAGGTGCTTCGCGACCTGCACGGCCAAGCGTCCAGAGGTGCCCGTTGCACCGTTGATCAACACGGTTTCGCCCGCCACGAAACCCGCCCGCTCGACCAGCGCCGCCCACGACGACATGCCTGGAATCGCGATCGCCGCGGCCGTGACGTCGTCGAGCGTATCGGGCAACGCAATGCAATGCGTGTCCGCGACGAGGCTGTGTTCCGCCATCGCACCGAACGGCGCCTGCGGTTTGAAGAAATAGACGCGTCGTCCGTCGTCCAGTCGGCCGGTGCCGTCCACGCCGGCAACGAACGGAAAGCCGCCCGCGGACGAATAATGCGAGCCCGCGGCCCTGGAACGGGTGACGTGACTGAGCGCGGACGCCGTGACATCGACGACACGCAATCCACCCGACGCTTCGGGTCGAGCGAAATCCGCGTAGACGGGCGCCTCGCCCGCCGCTTTGACAATGGCTGCTTTCATGACGGCTCCTTGCTGTTAGCCTGGGATTGCGTTGAAGCCTGGGATTGAAGCGCTTGGCGTTGCCGCATCTGAACCCACTCGCGCAACGCGTGATCGCGAATCTCGAGCACGTCGAACAGGCCGAGAAGCTGCAATGCAGGCAGCGCATCGACCATATCGGCTTCAGCTTCGGCGTACGCCGCTTCGCTTGCGTTGGGATCGGTCCACACACGCGCATTGGCGAGAAAAGCCGCGACGGTGCCCTTGCGGATCGTCGTACCGCCAATCTCGGTCTGATTGATCGAATCGGGAAGAACCTGTTCAGCTCGCATCGCACTGCACTCCTTGCTGGTCACAATGGAATTCAGTGTAGGCGTGCAAAAGCGGCCGGTCTCCGGTATAAAGGCCAATCAATACGGTATTCAGGCCATGATCCAACCTTTGATTCGCCCGGATCTCGTCACCTCGCCCGCCGGCCCTTTCCTCGCCGCGGCCGAGCTGACGCAAACCGAGGCGCGTTCGACCTCCTCGCATAGTCATGCGCGCGGGCAACTGATGGGGGCGTTGAGCGGGCTCGTCTCAGTGGGCCTCGACCGGCAGCAATGGGTCGTGCCCGCGATTCACGCCATCTGGATTCCGCCGCATTACGAGCACTCGGTGCGCTCTTACGGGCCGTTTTCCGGCTGGAGCGTGTTTATTACCGAGCAGCGCTGCGCGCAACTGCCGCGCGAGCCGCGTGCGATCAAAACCACGCCGTTGCTGCGCGAAGCCGTGCGGCGCGTGGCGAGTTGGCCGGGCGTCGAACTCGACGACGCGCAAACGCGCATCGCGGAAGTCATCGTCGACGAACTCGCGGCGTCGAAAGAGGAATCACTGGATTTGCCGCGGCCCGACGACGCCAGGCTCGTGCGTCTCACGGACGCGCTGATCGGCGATCTGTCCGACAATCGCCGGCTCGACGAATGGGCGGTGTGGGCGGGCCTCGCGCCGCGCACGCTGAGCCGTCGTTTCGTGGCGGAGACCGGTATGACGTTCGCGCAATGGCGGCAACAGGCGCGCCTGCTGCGTGCGCTCGAACTGGTAGCGGACGGCATGCCGGTCACGACGATCGCGCTCGAACTCGGCTACGACAATGTGAGCGCGTTTATCGACATGTTCCGCCGCGCGATGGGCACGACCCCTGGGCGCTATCTGGCGGCCGAAGCGCAGGAGTCGCCGCCGGATTAGTCGGCATCAGGCGTATTGGCGAACTCGCGCGGGAATGAGCCGCGCGGATTCGGCGACTCAGGCCGTCGATCAATCAGCGGCCTACGAGCCTATTCAGCCGCCCCGCCGGCATAGTTACGCTGACCGCGCAAACGCTGCACGATACGACCGAACGCATACCACTGCTGCGCGATCACCCCCCCGCCATACGAGCGGCCCGCACCGTGCGGCACGGGCAACTGATCGCGAATGCCGGTCGGCTCGACGGTGCGATCCCACGACACGGTGCGGAACATCATGTCCCACCACGGAAACAGCACGCCGAAGTTGCACCCATAACGCGTGCCTTCATGCCCATAGCCCACCGCATGATGCCGGCGATGAAAAATCGGGCTGACGATCGCGCGCTCCAGCAGCCATCCATAAGGCAAACGCGCATTCACGTGCTGCACGCTCTGCATGAAATTGCCAACCGCGACCAGCACGACGAACTGCGTCGGCTGCACGCCGATAAACAGCGAAATCGCCGCAAAAAACGCCGCCTGAATGATGTCGTCGAGAAAGTGGTTACGGTCGTCGGCCCACAGCGACATCTGCTGCTGGCTGTGATGCACCGCGTGCAATTCCCACCACACGCCGAAACGGTGCTGCCAGCGGTGATACCAGTAGCCGAAGAAGTCGAGCAAGATCAGGTAGATCAGGAACGACACCACCGGCTGATCGGTCACGCCGGGCCACAAACTGTCTACGTCGATATTCGGCACGTCGTAGATCGCCATCAGGCTCTGCCAGTGATTGAACAGCGGCGTGAGCAGGAAAAAGACCGCGATGTTGATAATGCCGAGCTTGGCGATCCACGTGTAGATCACATCGGCGCGCAGCGCGCGGCGATCCTGCCAGGTCTCGATCGGCCGCAACGCTTCGAGCGGCCGCAACGCGGCATACGTCACGACGATTTCGAGCACGCCGATGATCACCCAGTAGAGCGCGTCGTACGTGTCTTCGTCATAGCCCATCAAGCCGAACTTGAAGAAGAACGGCTGCACCACGTCGACATACAGCAGCGTTTGCAGCGCCGAGATGCCGTTGTCGAGCAGCGCGAGGATATCGTGAATCATCGAAAAACCTCTGAAAAACAGGTGCTGTAATGAAAGCGCAAGCTTGCCGCTTCAATGGGCCTCGAGCCTCCAGCCTTAATCCGGATTCGGCGCGGTGACCGGCGCGCGATTCGCGAAATACAGGCCATGCGGCGAACGTCCGACAGCAATCGTGTCGATAAGTTTTCGCGTCGTGAGATCGATAATGCCCACGTGCTTCGCAAAACGGAACGTCACCCACAGGTAGCGGCGATCGGCGGACAACTCCATGTCGTCCGGTCCCGGCATCAGACCGGTAATGTCGCCGACTTTCGTCAGCGTGTTGTAATCGAGAATGCTGATCGTGCTCTCCACGCGGTTCGACACCGCGATGTGCTGACCGTCGTCGAGATTACGGAAGTTATGCGCGCCACGACCGGTCGGGATCTTCTTCACGAGTTGCTGCTTGTGCCAGTCGACCACGGCCACGTCGTCTTCACCCGTCATGCCGATCAACAGATAGCGATCGCCGGGCGTCATCCACAAACCGGCCGGCGTGTTGCCGATATGCAGCTTCCACAGCACCGTCTGGGTCGCGAGATCGATCGCGGCGACTTCGCCGGTGTCCTGCAGCGTGACGAACACCGTGCGGCTATCCGACGAAAAGGTCATGTGGCTCGGCGTTTTCGACAGCGGCACGCGCTTCGCGAGCGACACGTTCTGACCGTCGTAGCGATACACGTCGACGCGATCCAGCCGCAGCCCCGCCGTGACGAACCACTTGTGATCGGGCGAAAAACCCAGTTGATACGGGTCTTCGATATCTTCGACACGGCGCTGCACTTTGCCCGTGTGCGGGTCGAGAAACATCAGGTCGTTGGACACCGAATCGGCCACGATCAGCGAGCGGCCGTCGGGCGTGATCATCAGATGGTGCGGTTCCTTGCCGGTCGGCTCGGTGCCGATCACCTGGTGGGTGGCTTCGTCGACGAGCGAGAGTTTCGCTTCGCCGGAATCGAGCACGATGACGTTGTCCGCGGCCTGCGCGAGGCCGGTCGCGAACAGGCCGCACAGCAGCGCGGCGCGCACGCCTGCCTTGGAAATCGTCGTGATCGTTGAAAGTGGAAATGACATGTGATGAATTTCGCGCGCGAAAAAAACCGATGGGGAATGGGGGGCAGACTGGCGAGCATCGGCATCGAGATCGACGACAACGACGGCAAGCACGGCTGTCCCTTCATAACGTGACAACCCGGCTCGCCGATGACACGAATCGGTCATTCGCGGCAGGAAACACCGGAAAAAATGCCGGAGGTTACGCTGTCATTCATTTGACTTAAGCCCAGCTTACATTCACGGCTCAAACTTAATCCCAAAGAGGACACAATCCGTGAACCACTCCTACCGCATCGCGGCGGTCGGCTGCTGTCTGGCCGTTTCCGTCTGTCAGTCGAACACCAGTTTCGCCGCCTCGGAAGCTTCTTCCTCTTCCTCCGTCACGTTGTACGGCATTATCGATACCGGTGTCGAATTCCTCAACAATGCTTCGGCCACCAAGGGTCAGACGCACGACGTCACGCGTTTGACCTCAGGCAATCTGTCAGGCTCGCGTTGGGGCCTGACCGGCACGGAAGATCTCGGCGGCGGCTCGAAGACTTTCTTCCGGCTGGAAAGCGGCTTCAACGTGGACAGCGGCGCGCTGCTGCAAGGCGGCCGCGAATTCGGTCGGCTCGCGTACGTAGGCCTGTCGGACACCACTTACGGTTCGCTGTCGCTGGGTCGTCAAGGCGGCCTGTTCCTCGACTGGATGAGCCTCTACAACCCGCTCGGCAATGCGGTCTACGCGATCAAGATGCAGGACCCGGCGTTCTCCGACAGGCTCGACAACACGGTCCGCTATGAGCACCATTTCGGCCCGGTCACCGCGCTCGTCCAGTACAGCCTCGGTTACGACAACGTCACGTACGGCGCGCAACCGGCCGGCGACACGCGCAATGCGCGCGTGATCGAAGCCGGCCTGCGCTACAAGAGCGGCCCGCTCAGCGCAGCGATCGCGTACGACCAGAAAAACGGCGGCAGCACCAGCCCGACGGCGGCACACACTACCAAGGCAGGCGGCTACGAAGGCGACGTGGACCGGCGTATCGGCGTCGGCGTGCGCTATGCGCTGGCCTCCACGGATCTGTTCGGCGGCTACCGCTACCTCAATTCGAAAGCGATCCACCTGAGCACGCTCTCCACCGGCCCGGTCGAAGCGACCAGCCTCTACTGGCTCGGCGCGACTTATCACGCGAGCGCCGCGCTGAACCTGTCGAGCACGGCGATGTACCAGAACTTCTATGGCACCTCGCGCGATCCGTGGTCGTTCCAGGTGGACGCGGATTACTTCCTGTCCAAGCGCACCGATCTGTATCTGAACCTCGCGTATGCGCTGAACCGCAACGGCTCGAATCTCGGCCTGAACGGTTTCGCCACCGACGTCGTGGCGGGCAAGAATCAGGTCGGCCTGATGGCCGGCATTCGCCACACGTTCTGAGGACGGCGGGATGGAAAGCGCGAGCGTATCGATCCGCGTGCGCGGACTTCGTCAGACTTTCGGCGCGCAGGCCGTACTCGACGGCGTCGATCTCGACGTGCCGGCGGGCACCACGCTCGCGCTGCTCGGACCGTCCGGCTGCGGCAAGAGCACCTTGCTCAAACTGCTGGCCGGGCTGCTGAAACCGGACGCGGGCCGCGTGATGTTCGGCGACGAAACCGTCGCCGATGCGGCGACCTGTGTGCCGCCCGAGTCGCGCGGCCTCGGCATGGTGTTTCAGGACTATGCGTTGTGGCCGCATATGACGGTGGCCGGCAACGTGTCGTTTCCGCTGGAAATGCGCGGCGTCGGCCTGCGCGAGCGCGGCGAGCGAGTTGCCGCGGCGCTCGCGCGCGTCGGTCTCGACGGGATCGGCGCGCGGCGTCCGTCGGCGTTATCGGGCGGCCAGCAGCAGCGCATCGCGCTGGCCCGCGCGATCGTCGCCGAGCCGCGCATCCTGTTGTTCGACGAACCGCTGTCGAACCTCGACAGCCCGTTGCGAGCGAGTCTGTGCGACGAGATCGGCGGGCTGCTCGCGCAACTCGGCACGACGGCGGTCTATGTAACGCACGAGCGCAAGGAAGCCGAAGCCCTCGCCCATACGATCGTCACGCTCGCACACGGGCGCGTGGAAAGCGTCCTTCACCGGTAAAGGAATCGCTACAATGTTCAAGTCAATTTTCTTCGTTATTCTCACCATGTCGTTGACCCTCGGGCTGGGCACCTCCTCGGCCGAAGCTGTTTCTATTACCGTCTATACCGCCGGCCCCGGCAACCTCAGCAAGAAACTCGCGCTCGGTTTCGAGCGCAAGACGGGCATCAAGGTCGATCTGTTTCAGGCCACCACCGGCAAGGTGATGGCGCGTCTCGAAGCCGAGGCGAGCAATCCGCACGCGGACGTGTTGATCTCCGCTTCGTGGGACACCGCACAGGATCTGGAAAAACGCGGCTGGCTGCTCGACTATCAAAGCCCGAATGCCGCGCACGTGTCGCCCATGTTCAAAGGCCCCGCGTATGTCGCGCAAGGCATCTCGGCGCTCGGTATCGTGTGGAATACGCGCACCGGCAAGCCGGAACCTCACGACTGGCGCGATCTCGCGGCACCGGCTTATCGCAATCAGGTGACCACGCCGAATCCGGCGCTCTCGGGTGCCTCGCTCGATCTGCTGCTTGGCTTGCAGGATCGGCTAGGTGAATCCGCGTGGTCGCTGTTCGACAGCCTGCACAAGAACGGCATGGTCGTGCTCGGTCCGAATGCGCAGGCTATCAACCCGGTGCTGCAAGGCGCGAAGTCAGCGGTATTCGGCGCGGTCGACTACGTGGCTTACGGCGCGGCCTCGAACGGCGAATCGGTCAAGGTGATCTTTCCGAGCAGCGGCACCGTGATCGCGCCGCGTCCCATGATGATCCTCAAGACCTCGCACGTGCAGAACGAAGCGCGCGCGTTCATCGACTACGTGTTGTCCGACGAAGGCCAGAAGCTGGTCGCCGACGCGTGGCTGATTCCGGCGCGCGACGATATCGCCGGTACGCGTCCGCCGTTGAAAGATCTGAAGCTGCTGCCGCAAGACGACGGCTCGAACACCAAGACGCGTGCCGAAGTGCTCGCGCGTTTCAATACGCTGTTCGGCGATCACTAATGGCTCGCGTGATGATGCGCGCCGCGCCGCCGAACGGTGCGCCGCGCGGCGGTTCGGCCTGGCTGCTGACGCCGCTGCTCGCCGCGCTCGCCGTGCTGATCGCGTTGCCGATCGGCTTCGTCGTGCTGCAGGCGATCTTTCCGTTGCTCACCCGCGGCTCGTTCGCGCATCCGTTTAGCGCGTTCGGCGCGGCGCTGGTGCGCGCCGATACCCTCCCCTTGCTCGGCAATACGGTGCGCTTCGGTGTGAGCGTTGCGCTCGCCAGCGTGGCGCTCGGTTTGCCGCTTGGCGTCGTGCGTGGTTTGTTCCGGCTGCCGGGCGCGCGCGTGTGGGATCTGCTATTTCTCGCGCCGTTTCTGATTCCACCGTACCTCGCGGCGTTCGGCTGGATTCTGCTGCTGCAACCGAACGGGTATCTCGAACAGTTGAGCGGCGTGAATCTCGGCCGCTTTCTGTTCTCGTTCAACGGCGTGGTCGCGGCCATGACGCTCGGCGTGTTTCCGGTCGTCTACTTTTCGGTGTCGCGCACGCTGGCCGCGTTGGGCGGGCGCCTCGCCGACGTGGCGCGGGTGTTCGGCGCGGGCCCGTGGCGCAGTTTCGCGCGCATCACGTTGCCGTTGATGCTACCCGCCCTCGCCGCCAGCGCACTGCTGACCTTCACGATGGCGATCGAGGAATTCGGCGTACCGTCCGCGCTGGGTTCGCGTGCCGGGTTTAGTTTGATGGTGACGTCGATCGAAGAACGCTTCTCCGATTGGCCGATCGATCTGCCCGGCGCCTCGGTGCTCGCGCTGCTGCTTGCCTTGCTCGCATTAGCGGCCTTTGTGCTGCAACGGCGCCTGCTGGCGGGCCGCGACTTCGAAACGCAGACCGGCAAGCCCACCGCAACGTTACGGCGCGAATTGGGCCGCTGGCGTTGGCCGGTGCTTCTGATGTTCGGCTTCGTTGCACTCTGCGCCGCGATCGCGCCGTTGTTCGCCATCGTCACGACGGCGTTCTCGCGCACGCTGTCGGGTGGCTTCGCGATCGACAACCTCACGCTCGCGCACTTCAAGGCGCTTTCCGCAGGCAGCGACGGCGCGAGCGCGCTCGGCACGAGTCTCGCGCTTGCCGCCGCGACGGCTTTCGTGACGGGTGCATTGGGTTTTCTCAGCGCATGGGTCGTCGTGAAAACGCGCCTGCGGGGCCGTGCCGCGCTCGACGCGTTGACGCTGCTGCCGCATGCGTTGCCCGGCATCGTCGTCGGCGTGGGGTTGATACTCGCGTGGAATCTGCCGATCTGGCCGGTCACGCCGTACAACACGTGGGGCATTCTGTTGCTGTCGTATAGCTGCCTGCTGTTGCCGTATCCGATTCGCTATACGAGCGCGGCGTTGCGTCAGCTCGGTTCGGGACTCGAAGCCGCGGCGCGCGTGCATGGCGCGACGAGCACGCGCGTGTTGCTGAGAATCGTGTTGCCGCTGGTTGCGCCGGCGTTGATATCGTCCGTGATGATCGTGTTCGCGGTCGCTTCGCGTGAGCTGGTGACGTCGTTGCTGCTCGCACCGAGCGGCGTGCAGACCGCGTCGATCTTTATCTGGCAGCAGTTCGAGCAGGGTTCGATCGGCGACGGCATGGCGATGGGCACCGTAACCCTGTTGATCAGTGGCGCGTTGCTCGGTTGCGGCGCGCGCTGGGCGAAACGTTTCGACGACGCGGCTTGAATGTGACTGGAAGCGAGTGCGGTGAGTTGATCAGTTTCACCGCACTCGCCTGGGTTCTGCGCTAATGCTGTGATTTTTGCATTAACGCAGAACCGCTCTACCGTCCTACCGCCTTACTGTTTTACTGCCCGCAGAACGTCGGCTGATACTTGTACACCCACGCGGTCTTCGTCGAACTCGGCGACTGCACCCAGTTCGTCATGCCCTGAATCACGCTGAACATGAGTTGCGAGCGCGAGGTCACCTTGTCGGTGAAAACACCGTCGCTGTTCACGTCGACCTCGAAAGAAATCTCCGCCAGTGCGGGCGTCGTCGACCCGTTCGCGTACCAGACCGTCATCGTGAAGTCGGCATCTTCCTGACCGAGATCGCTGAGCACGCCGTCGTACGTGACTTCGTGAATCGACAGCCCACTCACCGGCACCAGCGTTTGACCGCTGATGCTGTCGAACACGTGCGTGGTCGGGAACAGATCCTTGATGTCGCTCAGGTGGTTGATGTTCTTCGAGTCCGACAGCGGTTCATTGGTCGAATGCGAATAGGTCTGGTTCGACGGCGGCGTAATGTCGTCTTCGAGTTTGCTCTTCGCTTTCGATGAACTGCCGCTCACGTCGGTATTCGCCGACGTCGTCTGGTTCGGCGAGCCGAACTTCAGTTCGATATTGCGGCCGCTGCTGTCGTCGCGTTCGCGCATCGAATAGCCGGCCTGCTTCACCGCGCAAGTGCCCGGTGAGTCGTAGTACAGCACGGTGCGATCGTTGTCGGCCTTGAAGCTGCCGGTGACCGTGCGATCGAAACCATTGGCCGCGAGACTCGCCTGCAGATCGGTGAGAAAGCGATTGGCCGCATCCGCCGGCTGGCTCGCGAAACCCGCGGGGTCGAGCAGTACTTTGTATTCACGACTGCCCACCGACGGCGTGCCCGCGTGAGCGACGCTGCTTGCGCATAGCAAGGCAACGGTTCCTGCATGATGCCATCTGATCTTTGTCATTTCGGTTCTCATGGATTGAAAGGGTACAGCCCCTCCAATCTACGAGTACCGAGTGACAACGCAGTGAAGCGAAGCGATTCAAAATCAGATTCCGTGAGACCGCTTCGCGTTGCAGCGAACCGGCGTTTGCGTCACGGTCGTATCACTGTCGCGTCGCGCTCCGATCCGAACGTCGCTCCACGAAACGCCTCACATAGTCGTCCGCCGGTCGCGTCAGAATTTCGTCGGGCGTGCCTTGCTGCACCAGCTTGCCGTCGCGCAGAATCGCGATACGATTGCCGATCCGCAGCGCCTCGTCGAGATCGTGTGTGATAAACACAATCGTCTTCTTCAGCGTGGCCTGCAATTGCAGCAACTGATCCTGCATCTCCGTGCGAATCAGCGGGTCGAGTGCGGAGAACGCTTCGTCCATCAGCAACACGTCCGTATCCGCGGCGAGCGCACGCGCAAGGCCGACACGTTGACGCATGCCGCCGGACAACTCGTCGGGATAGTGCTCGTCGTAACCGTTCAGGCCCACCTTGCCGAGCCACACGCGCGCCTTGTCATTAGCCTCGGCGCGGCTTTCGCCGCGCACGCGCAATGCGTACGAGGTGTTGTCGAGCACGGTTTGATGCGGCAGCAGCCCGAAGTTCTGGAACACCATGCTGACCTTATAGCGGCGCAATTCACGCAAGCCCTGCGCGCCAAGCTTGATGACGTCCGACCCATCGATCACGATCTCGCCTGCGGTCGGTTCGATCAGCCGGTTGAAGTGGCGCACCAGCGTCGACTTGCCGGAGCCGGAAAGTCCCATGATCACGAAGATTTCGCCCGAACCGATGTTCAGGCTGACGTCGTTGAGACCGACATTGCAGCCGGTTTGCGCGAGCACGTCGGCTTTACCTTTGCCGCCGCGCAACAGGTCCAGCACACGCGCGTGACTCGTGGGCGGGCCGAACAGCTTGTACACGTGTTTGACTTCGATCGCTGCCATCTCGCTCTCCTGGTGCTTTGCTCTGAATGGACTATTGGGCTATCGGGTGCGGCAATTACTTCGCCGCGCGGGTTTCGAGCCCGCTTTCCGCCGCGCCCTGCTCATTCGCCTGCGCGCTACCCACGCGATACGGAATCCGCGAGGCCGCTTTTGCCTTTCTGCGCTGCGCGAACAGACGCCGTGTACGACGGTCCTGCCCATAGCCCTGACTGATACGGTCGATCACGATCGCGAGGATCACGATGGCAATGCCCGCCTGCATGCCCTTGCCCACGTCGAGCGTCTGAATCCCGGCGAGCACGTCTTCGCCGAGACCGCGCGAGCCGATCATGGAGGCGATCACCACCATGGAAAGCGCCATCATCGTGGTCTGGTTGATGCCGGCCATGATGCTCGGGCGCGCCAACGGCAGCTGCACGTTGACCAGCAACTGCCAGCGCGTGGTGCCGAACGCGCGCGCCGCCTCGACCACTTCACCATCCACGTGACGAATGCCGAGGTCGGTCAGGCGAATCAGCGGCGGCAACGCGTAGATGATCGTCGCAAGAATCGCCGGCACCTTGCCGAGACCGAACAGCATCAGCACCGGGATCAGGTAGACGAAGCTGGGCAGCGTCTGCATCACGTCGAGCGTGGGCAACAGCAGGCGACGCAGCCACGCGCTGCGCGAGGTCAGAATGCCGAGCGGCACACCGAACGACACCGACAGCACCGTGGCCACCAGCATCAACGCGAGCGTCTGCATCAGCTTTTCCCACAGGCCGAAGCAACCGATCGCGTAGAGCAGCAAGATAAAGAACCCGGCGATGGTCAAGCGCCGGGTCGCATTCCACGTGATCGCGCCGACCGCGAGCAGGATCAGCCACGGCGGCAACGCGCGCAGCGCGCCTTCGAGCGGCACCAGCACATAGCGCAACACGGTAATGCTGAACTGATGAAAACCGTCGCCGTAGCGGGTCACGAACGATTGCACGGCGTCGTTCACCCAGTCGGCAATCGAAAGATGCAGAAAAAACGAATTCATGATCAGGCCTCCACGGCAAACGCAAAGCGAGTCGCCGCGCTTGTGCGTCTGCGGTCCGGCGTGAACCTGTCCAGGCCTCACGCCGTCGAAATCGGCCGGACGTTATAACCGCCCGGCACTGCGCTATCGATCAGGCGCCGCTGAGTCCGGCCTGCACTTTGGACGCGACGTCGGCCGGCACCCATTGCTTCCACATCTCCGGATGCTCGCGCAGGAACTGCGTGGCCATGGCCGAGCCATCGAGTTTCTTCATGCTCATTTCGAGGATCGTGCTGTTCAGAAAGTCCATCGGAAACTTGACTTTGTTGAGCATGGACACGAGTTGCGGATCGGCGTCGTAAAACGGTGTGGACACGCCTACGGTGACATGCGAAACCATGTACGACGATGCGCATTGCGACGTACTGCTCTCATCGCGCAAGGTCTTCCAGCAGGCGTCGTTATAGGCCGGCATTTTCAATTCGACGAATTTGTACTTTGCCATCAACGCGGCCGGTCCCCAGTAATAGAACACGATCGGCGCGCCGCGCTGATATGCGGAGGCGATCGCCGCATCCAGTGCCGCGCCGGTGCCCGGATGGAAGTTGGTATAGGTCGCGTCCAGATTCAGTACTTTCAGCAGGCGCGTATTGACGCGTTCGCAGTCCCAGCCGGTCGGGCAGTTGAGAAAGCGGCCCTTGTCCGGTTCCTCGTCGTCGGCGAATACGCTTTTGTATTTCGGCAAATCGGTCACCGCGACGAGACCCGGTGCGAGCGGTTTGATACCGCGTTTCGGATCGCCCTTCACCACGTATTCCGGCACGAACCAGCCCTCTTTCGTACCGCCCGGCAAGGTATCGCCGACCAGTTTCACGCTGCCCGACGCGACCGCCTTCTCGGTGATCTCGCTGCGGCCGGTCCATTGTTCGGCCCACACCTGCACGTCGTTGTGCGCGAGCGCGGTTTCGGTGGCCGCCGTACTGCCGGGCACGACGTCGGTTTTGCAGCCGTAGCCCTTCTCCAGAATCTGCCGCAACACTTCGGTCGCGAAGGAACCGCTTTCCCACGTGATACCGGCAAAGTGGACGGTCTTGCCTTGCGTGCACCAGCTATCCGCGGCGTGCGCGGTCGTGCCGGTCAAGGCGATGGCGGCGGCGCACAGCACCGCGCGGAGTTGTCTGCATTGCATCGTGGATCACCCTTGGAGTAATGAATTGCATGGAATGGGTTGGCAGGGCAAGCGTCGGCCGCAATGTCTCCGAATGCGGCCGCGCCGGGCGTTCAGGCCAGCAGGCGTTTCTCGAATGGATAGTCGGAGAGCAGTTCGACACGGCCGTCGTCGCGCACGTACACCTGCTCTTCCAGCTTGACGCCCTCACCGCCGGCTTCATGGCCGATATAACTTTCGATGCACAGCGTCATGCCGGGCTCGATCACGCCGTCGTACCCCTTGGCCTCGTTATCCTCGCGATGGACGATGTACGGATACTCCCCCGTCATGCCCACGCCATGCGCGAGCGCGAAATAGCGGCGCGCCTGATACGGACCGGGAATCTTCCACGCCTTCGCGATGAACTCCTGGAAGGTCGTGCCGGCGCGCACGTTCTCCATATTCGAATGCACCTGCTCGTAGGCAAGCTGGTAGAGCGTCTTTTGTGCGGTGGTGGCGGGCAGATCGCCACACAGGAAGGTGCGCGAGAAATCGGCGTAATAGCCGAAGCGTCCCACCACGTCGGTGTCGAGGCCGACGAGTTCGCCCGCCTGGATCTTGCGCGGACTGCTCTCCTGGAACCACGGATTGGTGCGTGGCCCCGAACTGATCAGGCGCGTCTCCACATAGTCGCCGTCGGTCTCGATGATGTGCTTGTGCAGATACGACCACAGTTCGTTTTCGCTAATGCCTGGCACGAGCGCCGCTTCGAGTCGACGCACGCCTTCTTCGGCGGCACGCAGCGACGAGCGGATCATCTTGATCTCGTTGGGCACCTTGATCGAACGGGCGCGTTCGAGCGGTTCCTGGGCGTCGCTGATCTGATAGCCGCGCGCCTGCAGCGCGAAAGCCGCCGCCGAAGTCGCGCTTTCGATCGCGATCCGCTTGCCGCCGCCGCTTTGCCTGACGAGTTCGTCGATCTCGTCGGCCCAGCGTTCGGTGACGCGGCCCAGCATGTCGTCGCAGAAGTAGTAGGAAATCGCGGTAGCGGGTCGCACTTCGTCGACGGTGTCGAGCCCGTCGGCGAGGAAATCACAGCCCGCGTATTCGAACAGCACGACCTTGCCCTCGGCCGGTACGAACAGATAGCGCGCGGGATTGCGCATCGAATACACCTGCATGTTGCGCGAGCCGGTGGCGTAGCGCATATGCGTCGGGTCGAACAGGATCGCGGCGGTGAGGTCGCGTTTTTTCAGTTCACGGCGCACGGCGGCGAGCCGGTCGCGTTGAATCTGTGCGATTTCTTCCGCGGTCGGTTCGCAATCTTCCGGAAGATGAGTCGGGCGAATAATCGTCATGGTTTCTCGACAGGGGGACGGAGTTATCAGTTTGGTAAAGCGGTTTCAATCGACCAGGTTGTCGGCACGTACCAGTCTCTGCTCGGCCTCCAGGTGCATTTCGGAGACGCGCCCGTATAACTGCCGGGTTCGTTCGAGCCGGCCGATCACACCCGGCTTCTGCGAGTACGCGAAGATCGCCGTATGACGTTCCACGGTGCCTTCCACCCGCGTGACGCGGTGCAGCGAAAAGCGCCCTTTGAACAGTTGCAGATCACCCGGCTGCAACGTGATTACGTTGATCGGCGCGCGCGTCTCACCGCGCACCACGCTGCCCACGCCGCCGTAGTTCTCGCCTTCGGGCGAGCGGATATTCGGGCAATACTCGAAATCGCCGCCCGCTTCGGGCTGTTGCGTCATCATCGATACGATGAATTCGTTGGTGTCGTAGTGCCACGGCTGTTCGGTGCCCGGCGGCATGACGTTCTGCACCAGGCCGGCGTAGGGGTCCGCGTATTCCCACACGCGCGTTTCGCCGAGGCAGGCGGCGACGAACCGCTTCATGGCCTGCGCCACATAGATGCGATGCACGATCGCGTCGGCCGGAATCACGTCGCGCGTCACGAAGCCGCTGGTGCGGTCCATGAAGACGCGGCGCGGATCGTCGGCGGGCAGGGATGGATCGTCCGCGGTGAAATAGGCATTGACCTTACGGGTTGAAAAGTAGGTCTTGGCGGCCAGCGCCACGCCTTCGGCGCGCGCCCGGGCCAGCGCCTCGGGCCGCAGGAAGCCGTGCAGCACGGCACTGCCGTTGCCCGCCAAGTGGGCGCGGCAGCTCGCCACCAACTCGCGCATGCGCGGGTGGTCCGGATCGTGCAGCGGATAACGCCCGGTATCGACGATGTCGCTCAAATCGTTGCATTCGGCATCGGCAAGAGAAAGACGGACTGACACGGCGGGACTCCAGATTAGGGGTTCGGACTGATTTGTGACGCGAATTGTTTTCGACAACAATCACCTCACTGACGCCCCCATGTTTTGATCGCCAAATTTCTTTGGAAAGCGAGTAATTCCGATGGCTTCCATCAGCGGACCCGATTGGTCAAAACTGAGTTCACTCGATCCCGAACTGGTGCGCGCCTTCGTGGCCGTGGTCGACAGCGGCGGATTCACCGCGGCGGCGAAGTTGCTGCACCGCACCCAATCGACCATCAGCCTGCGCATTCGCACGCTGGAAGAGCGGCTGGAAACGCATATGTTCCTGCGCAACAGCCGGCGGCTCGCGCTATCACGCGACGGCGAAAACTTTCTGATTCACGCCCGCCGCATTATTCAGGTGCAAAACGAAGCAATCGCCGCACTGAACCGGAGCAATAGCGACGGCGTGATCCGTTTCGGTTTGCCGGAGGACTACGCGGAGCTCTGGCTGCCGGAGCTTCTGAAAAAGTTCTACGCGCTGCGGCCCGGCGCGCGGCCGCATATTCATTGCCGGATGTCGCTCGAATTGCTGGAGCGCCTGCAGGCCGGCGAACTGGATCTGGCGCTGGTGGTGCGGCACGGCTCACAGACGAGCGGGCGGCATCTGGGACGTGAAGAGGTGGTGTGGGCGGCACATCGGGATTTCGTGCTGGAGCCCGACGCACCCGTGCCGCTGGCGCTGTTTCCCGAAACCTGCTGCTATCGCCAGCGCGGACTCGAAGCACTCGCCGCCTTCCAGCGGCAATACCAGGTGGTCTACACCAGCCAGAGCCCGACGGGGATCAAGGTGGCCGTCAATCACGGGGCGGCGGTGACGATTATCGACCGCTGCACGTTGCCGGAGAACTGGCGCGTGCTCGGCGTGCGTGACGGCCTGCCATTGCTGCCGGCGGCGGATCTCGAGTTGCATCGTTCATCGGTCAATCGCGATCCGGCGGTGGACGATCTCGCCGCGCTGATCGAAGCCATGGTCGAAGAACGCAGAAACGTGGCGCTCGGCGTGGCGGCTTGACCGTGAAGTCCGCCTTTGCGGTCTTCATTGCAAGGCGGTGACTTTTCCGGCGGCGCTACGCAGAGCGCCGCCGCGTTTCATCGAAACACTTAGCCTGACCTCACACGCTTCCTCTCTCCGGCGAAACCCTTCGCCTCTCCTCGAAGTACTTCGGATCGCCAACGTTTGAATGCGAGCTCGCGTTCTCCAGCGCTTGCTCCATCGGCGAAGCCGATCGATCCCATCAGAATTCCTCGCTTTGCAAAAAGTATTGGCCGGAAAATCATGCCACGGCCCCTAACCAATACACACTGGAGATCTCATGAAAAAGAAAGTCATCGCCCTCGCCCTGCTGGGCGCCGCTTCCCCCGTGTTCGCGCAAAGCAGCGTCACGCTCTATGGCGTGATCGATGAAGGCATCGACTACACGAATAACGTCGGACACGGCAGCGTCGTCGAACTCGCCAGCGGTTATGCGCAAGGCAGCCGCTGGGGCCTGAAAGGCGCGGAAGATCTCGGCGGCGGACTCAAGGCGATCTTTCAACTCGAGAACGGCTTCGATCTGAATTCCGGGCGGCTCAATCAGGGCGGCCGCATGTTCGGACGTCAGGCGTATGTGGGGATTAGCAGCGATAAATTCGGCACGGTGACGTTGGGCCGTCAATACGATTCGGTGGTCGATTACCTCGCGCAGACCACCGCCAACGGCAATTGGGCCGGCTATCTGTTCGCGCATCCGTACGACAACGACAACACCGACAACTCGTTCCGCCTCGATAACACGATCAAATACGCGAGCCCCGAGTTCTCGGGTTTTCAGTTCGGCGGCACGTATAGCTTCAGCAACGACACGAACTTTGCCAATAACCGCGCATACAGTTTCGGCGCGCAATACGCGACCGGCGGACTGCTGGTCGCCGCGGCCTATTTGCAGGCGGACAATCCGGGCGTGGGCTCGAACGGCGCGATCACGGCGAACGACGCGAGCTTTATCGCCGGCCGCATGCGCGTATTCGGCGGCGGCATCAACTACACGTTCGGTTCCACGACGCTGGGCTTCGCGTACACCAACTCGAATTACCAGAACCCGACCGGCAACGGCTATATCGGCATTCCGCTGGCCGCGGCCGGCGTCACGCTGAACACGCTGAAGTATCAGAACTTCGAGGTGAACGCGAAATACCAGTTCACGCCCGCGTTCTTCGTCGGCGCGCAGTATGTCTACACGATGGAGAACTACGACGCGTCGTCGGGCAGCGTGAAGCCGAAGATTCATTCAGTCGGTCTGATGGCGGACTACAACCTCTCCAAACGCACGGACGTCTACGTGCAGGGCGAATATCAGAAGGTGGCCGGCAGCTCGACCCACTCGATTCTCGACGACGCGTTCATTCCGGGCGTGCAGTCGCCGTCGTCGACGCAGAATCAGGTCGTGGCCCGCGTTGCGCTGCGTCATAAGTTCTAAGGTCCGCCGGCTAAACCTCGGACGGCGCGTGCTCTCGGTTTAATTCCGGGCGGTCGCGCCGCCACTCAACCGCTCTCCCCCCATCGCCTTGACTCGACGCAGATATGAAGGTAACCTTTGTAGGTAACCTTCATATCTGTAAGCCATGAGTCAGAGCGATACACCGTCCGCTTCACCTGCCTCAGCACCCGATGCCGACGCGCTGCACACCATGGCGGAAGATCTGCGCGTGGTGACCGGCAAACTGCGCCGGCGACTGCGGGAAGAAGCCCATATCGGCGACTTCACGCCGTCGCAGATTCAGGTGCTGAGTTTGCTGGAACGCGAAGGCTCCGCCACCGTCAGTTCCCTTGCGCGCCTGCACGGCATGCGCCCGCAATCCATGGGCGAGATGCTTTCGGCGCTGAAAGCCGCCGGGCTAGTGACCGGCGCGCCCGATCCGAACGACGGCCGGCAAACGGTGCTCTCTCTCACCCCCGCTTTCCGCAAGAAGGTCAAAGCCAGCCGCGCGGCGCGCGAAGATTGGCTGTTCCGCACCATCCAGACACGCTTTTCGGCGACCGAGCAGCAGCAACTCGCGATCGGCGTCGACTTGCTCAAGCGCCTCATCGACTCGTAACCGCAGGAGAAACTCCATGGCACTTACCACGCTCGACGCAAAGACCGCACTGGTCGTGATCGATTTGCAGCGCGGCATCGTCGCACTGCCCACCGCACACCCCACCGCCGAGGTCGTGCAACGCGCGGCGCTGCTGACCAAAGCATTCCGCCGTCACGGCTTGCCGGTCGTACTGGTCAACGTTGCCGGCGGCGCGCCGGGTCGCGCGGACCAGACAGGCCCGAAGGGTGACTTCCCCGCCGGTTTCGCAGACCTGGTGCCTGAGCTGAACCAGCAGCCGTCCGATCACGTAGTGACAAAACGTACGTGGGGCGCGTTCACGAACACCGATCTGCAAGCGTATCTGCAGCAGCAAGGCGTCACGCAAGTGGTGCTGCTCGGTGTGGCGACCAGCATCGGCGTCGAATCGACCGCGCGTTTCGCGCATGAACTCGGGCTGAACCTCACGCTGGTGGTCGACGCCATGACCGATATGCATCTGGAGGCGCACAACAACACGCTGGCGCGCATCTTCCCGCGCATCGGCGAAACCGGTACGACGCAGGAAGTGCTCGACCTGCTCGAACGGTCCCACGCATGAGCGAGTCTGCCAGTCCGCGCGCCGCGCCGGTCTTCACGCTGTTCTTCACAATGGGAACGATCCGTTGAAAGGTACTTTCCGTTCGCTGCGCACATTCAATTACCGGGTCTGGGCTAGCGGCGCGATCGTGTCCAACATCGGTACGTGGATGCAGCGCACGGCGCAGGACTGGCTCGTTCTCACCGAGCTTACGCATCACAACGCGACGTCCGTGGGTGTCGTCATGTCGCTGCAGTTCGGCCCGCAAATGCTGCTGTTGCCGCTCACCGGCTATGCGGCCGATCACTTCGATCGCCGCAAGCTGCTGTTCATCACGCAGGCGGCGATGGGCTCGCTGGCGCTTGGGCTCGGGATTCTCACCGTCACCGGACTCGTGCAACTCTGGCAGGTCTACGTGTTCGCGGGGTTGCTCGGCTGTGTCACTGCGTTCGATTCGCCGGCGCGCCAGACCTTCGTGTCAGATCTGGTCGGCGAAGAGGATATGTCGAACGCGGTCGCATTGAATTCGACTTCGTTCAACGCCGCGCGCATGATCGGGCCGGCGGTCGCGGGGCTATTGATCGCCTCGGTGGGCACGGGTTGGGTGTTTCTGATAAACGCGCTCTCGTTCGTCGCCGTGCTCGGTTCGCTGCGCATGCTGCGGCTCGACCAGTTGCATCTGAAGCCGCGAGCGACGCGTGCACGCGGCAGTTTCGTGGAAGGCTTCAAGTATGTATGGACCCGTCCCGATCTGAAGGCCGCATTGTTGATGCTGTTCCTGATCGGCACATTCGGACTCAATTTCCCGATCTTCATCTCCACCATGTCGGTCACCGCATTTCATGCGGGCGCAAGTCAATACGGCGTGTTGAGTTCGACCATGGCGATCGGCTCGGTGACCGGTGCATTGCTCGCGGCCCGCAGGTCGAAGCCGCGCATGGCGCTGCTGCTCGGCGCGGCGGCAATTTTCGGCGTGGGCTGCACGGTGGCGTCGCTGATGCCGAACTACGTGCTGTTCGGTATGGCGCTGGTCGTGATCGGCATGTCGACGCAAACTTTCACCACGTCGACCAACAGTCTCGTGCAACTCTCCACGGAACCCGCCATGCGGGGTCGCGTGATCGCGATTCTGCTGGCTATCGCGCTGGGCGGCACACCGCTCGGCGCGCCGGTGGTGGGCTGGGTTGCGGACCGCTTCGGTCCGCGTTGGGCGCTCGGCGTGGGGGCGGCGTCGGGATTCGCGGCGGCGCTGGTGGGATTGATGTATCTGGTGAAGTACCGGCAGTTGCGCGTGTACGTGGAGCGTGGACGGTTGCGCTATACGATCGACGATCCTCGGCAAGGGCCGGCTTATGTGAGTCCGGCCACGGCGGTACAGAACGCGGTGTTGAACGAGGCGGAAGAAGATACGTCGTCGAGCGTGTGACGTGTTAGAGGTGAGGCGGACGCGGCGGCGAGCGGGTAGTTGACGTATCCGCTATCCATGGACCTATCCGCCGCCGCGTTCGGGAGTCATCAAACTTGTCCCGGCGAGGTCAACTCGTTCGGCGCCGGTTTCAACCGGCGTTCGATTCATCGACACCAAGGCTGGCTGCGAGTGCCTTGAGTGCTTCCTCGTCTGCCGTGCCAATCATGACGACCAGCGCGATAAAGATTGCCGCCGGCGCTTCATTTCTCCGCTGCAGCGGTGTGTTGCCGTCCCTCAGCAATACGCCGAACATCGTCTCTTCCGCCATACAAATCACCGACACCACGCCCTGGATAATCATCAGATCGAGCTGCATGCAGTCGATCCGTTCCATCGTCGACCACGTCATGTCCGACTGACTCACGATGTCGTCCCAACCCACCGCTAGCTGCGACGATGTATAGCGACAAATCTCCTGCCCCTCGTCGTCGACCCACATCCAGTTTTCGTGCGATGGAGAAGTGAGCCAATGCCCGGTTGTCAGGGTCCACGGTGCGTGACGGCTTAACCAGCTACGATTTACTTCGGAGGAGAAATCGGCCAGTGTCAGGCGTACCAATTCTTGCTTGTCATTCATGATGTGCTCTCGTCTTCAGAATAAATCCAGTTTGTCGCGCCCCATCTGCTACCCGCAAAGATCGGCATGATTTCTCCCGCTTCGAAATAGCGACGGCTGTCCGCCTTCGCGGGGGTTTGCCACCATCCCGCTTCGGGGCACGGGCTACCACCCGGCACGCTGTGGCGAACGGGTTTACGTTCGACAGGGAACGGAACGATGGTCGGCGGCTCGGGAATGGGCGGCGCATCGGGTAGATCGAAACGCGCTGTCCATGTCCGCGCATTCTTCGCGTCGGCATGCGGAAGATGCGGGTCGTATAGATGAAGGCCGTCCGGTTTCGGGTCACGCAGCACTCGCAAGACGCTGTTCACGAAGACGTAAGGTTCGGGTAGACCCTCTTCGGGCGCGCCGAGACGCGGGAAATCGCCTGCGCGAATCAGTAATGACGATCCGATATGCTCGATGTGGATGTCGGGGCGGTCGAGTGCTTTGCGTAGTGCGGTTTCGCTGCCAAAACGCTCGACAAAGAAATCGCCGAGAATCGTGTACCAGTTCACGCCTTTGATGAAACCCCATCGACCGACCTTTGCTCCGGGGTGCAGGTGATCGTAGGCCGCAGTCAAATCATCCCTCGACTCACCTTCATATGAAACCGGGTCGTAGCTATAGATCGACAGATGCGCCGCACTGTCGATTTCCAGCCCACTGAATCGGCTGGCAAGTACCCATTCCTGCGATGTATAGCGGTGATAGCCATAGGGAAGAATCGGAGAAAGGCCACCATAACCGCCGCGCACAACCAACTTTTCACACACGTAACGCAGGAAACTTTCGTACTGCGCGATGCCCTCTTCCGTCGTCACCAGATCCATCGGCACATTGAATTTCAGATACGACAAGCCGGACTCTTTGCCCTTGGGTACTTTCAATCGCCCCGTGGGCGAAATATAGTCCTCGGGATTCGCGACCCCGGTTAGTGTCTTTATGTTGTAATCGGCCGCCGCGTCCTGATTGGTTGCGCTAGAACGAATCGCGCTGACTCCCAGGTACGACGGAGTATCCAGGATAGCGCGCCTTATCTTTTCGACGCCAGCGGCGGTGCGCTTGGTGAAATTGCCGAGGTCGATGTCTTTGCCGCCCTTCAGATGCTCGCCGAACATTTCCTCGAAGTAATCGAAGCAATCGAGAATGGCTTGACGCACAAGTGGTTGGGAACCGCGCTCAAAGTACACCGTGCCAATCACACCCGGTAGCACGCCCATACTGTTATCCGCGAGGCGCACGCTCAAATCTTCCTTGTAGCGTGCCAGCGCCTGCAAGGGAGTCAATACGGGTTTTGAATCACGCAGCGTCATAGTCTGTCCTGTATCTGTGGAGTCTATTGAAGGATTAACCAGCGGACGCAACCACTGTCACTCGCGCGAACCAAACTGAGACTCGGGTCCGACGAAAAATCGGCCATCGTTCGACGTACCATTCCTTGTCCTTCAGTCATGACATACTCTCGTCTTCAGACCAGATCCAGTTTGTCGCGCCCCAGCGGCTACCTGAAAAGACCGGCATGATTTCTCCCGCTTCGAAATAGCGGCGACTGTCCGCCTTCGCGGGCGTTTGCCACCATCCCGCTTCGGGGCACGGACTACCGCCCGGTATGCTGTGGCGAACGGGTTTACGTTCGACAGGGAACGGAACGATGGTCGGCGGCTCGGGAATGGGCGGCGCATCGGGTAGATCGAAACGCGCTGTCCATGTCCGCGCATTCTTCGCGTCGGCATGCGGAAGATACGGGTCGTATAGATGCAGACCGTCCGGCTTCGGGTCACGCAGCACTCGCAATACGCTGTTCACGAAGACATAGGGTTCGGGTAGATCTTCTTCGGGCGCGCCGAGACGCGGGAAATCGCCCGCGCGAATCAGTAATGACGATCCGATATGCTCGATGTGGATGTCGGGACGGTCGAGTGCTTTGCGTAGTGCGGTTTCGCCGCCAAAACGCTCGACAAAGAAATCGCCGAGGATCGTGTACCAGTTCACGCCTTTGATAAAACCCCACTCGTTGACGATCGCGCCGGGCTGCAGGTGACCGTACGTTGCGGTCGGATCGTCCCTGGATTCGCCCTCATATGAGGCGGGATTATAGGTATCGATCGATAGATGCGCCGTACTGTCGATTTCCAGTCCACTGAATCGGCTGGCAAGTGCCCATTCCTGCGATGTATAGCGGTGATAGCTATAGGGAAGAATCGGAGAAAGGCCACCATATCCGCCGCGCACAACCAACTTTTCACACACGTAACGCAGGAAACTTTCGTACTGCGCGATGCCCTCTTCCGTCGTCACCAGATCCATCGGCACATTGAATTTCAGATACGACAGGCAGGACTCTTTGCCCTTGGGTACTTTCAATCTACCTGTGGGCGAAACATAGTCGAAGTTTGTCGCGACACCGATTAGCGTATGAATACTGTACTCGGCGGCAGTATCCTGATTGGTTGCACTTGAGCGAACCACGCTGACTTCGAGGTGTGACGGAGTATCCAGGATGGCCCGCCTGATCTTTTCGACACCAGCGGTAGTGCGTTTGGTGAAATTACCGAGATCGGTATCCTTGCCTCCCTTCAAATGCTCACCGAACATTTCCTCAAAGCGGTCGAAGCAATCGAGAATGGCTTGACGCACAGCCGGTTGGGCACCACGTTCAAAGTTCAACGTGCCAATCACACCCGGCAGCACGCCCATACTGTTATCCGCGAGGCGCACGCTCAAATCTTCCTTGTAGCGAGCCAGCGCCTGTGAGGGAGTGAGCACGGGTTTTGAATCACGCAGCGTCATAGTCTGTCCTGTATCTGTGGAGTCTATTGAAGGATTAGCCAGCGGAAGCACTTACCGTCGCGCCAAGCGCCAAGGCAAGTGCCGCAAGCGCTTCTGCACTCGCCGCAGAAACAATCGTGGCTAGCGCGGTGAACATGGCGACCAGCACCGGAGCAAGCAGGACGACAATTGCGACACCAGCAACCACGACGACAATTGCAGCCAGCACCTTGAGCGTAGTAATGGCGACCTGAGCCCAATCAATCTGTTTAAGCAACTCCCAAGTCATGTCGGTGGTGCGCACAATCTCATGCCAGCCGGCCTGTAACTGCTCCATCGTGTAGCGATAAATTTCCTGCCGTTTTTCATCGACCCACACCCATGCATCACTGGCCTTGTCCTCAACCCACTGACCAACCGTGAATATCCAAGGTGCCTGCTCGTGGAGAAAAGCGCTCGTTTCTTCCGACAGGTAGGTGTAGCCGCGATGAACCGCGTCCCATATCGGCGCGACCGCTTCGGCGACGTCTTCGACGTGCCGTTCCGCCGACGACCACCAGTCCTCATACCAGACCGGTTCAGTCACGGGCGCGATTGTGCGGATAGGCACGCGTCGTCGTTGTCTTCCCTTGGTGGACTGCAGAGCAGGCGCGTTCGCCAATGCGCGTTGACGCGCTTTTTCCAACTCCCGGTTGCAATCGCTAACGTCAATCACCGTCATGCGATTCTTGAAGTCACCTGCGATCATTCGGTATGCTTCCTCTTGCCCTTCGCCCCACGTATCGCCGGGAAACTTAACCTCAACTAGTCGCAGCATATTGTCGCGATGAGATACACCAACTCGATCGACGTTACCGCGACCGGGCCATCGGTCTGCCGGATTCTTTACGATAATCACGTCCGGTCGCCGCAGGAACTTCGGCTTCCTACCTTGCGGAAACGGGTTCACGCTATGACGTTGGCCTCCCGGCCCTAGCGGCTCGTCGCTCAGGAAGGGAATGGGTGCTTCAGCACCACGCGAGATGGCGGTTGGCCACATATCAAAGCTCACCTCCGCCTTGTATTGCCATAGAAACTTGTTCGCCTTGTTGTCGAGGTTGCGGTTTTCATCGTAGCGAATCGCCAACGTCATCGCGACCTGCTTCAACAAATTGACCGTCGTCCTACCATCCGGCAACCGGATGTACACGATCTTCGGCATTTGCAACGCGTGCTCGACCTTCTCCTGTAAATAACCCTTTCTGCCCGGCGGAATTCGCGCGTACTCCGGTTTCTCATCGATCGTCGTGCAGGTCGAACCTCCTTCCTCAAGCGACGCCCCCATGCTATATAGCCTCCTGTCTCATTCAATCGTTACCGGCATCGACCAGATAGTCCGCCTCGATATCTGCCTGCCCGCCACCCGCAAACTTCCATGGCTTAACCTCGGCCGTATCCTGTTCAAGCGCCCGCAAACGCACATCCTGCGCACTGGACGTAAACACCCGCACCGTCTCCCCCAGATCATTCGTGCGCCCCTGCAACGTGCGCCCAGAAGGCAGCTTCAATTCATAAGGGTGGTGAATCATCGGTGTGCCGTCCGTTTCGCTTTCCAGAACGTATTGCGCCTGATATGGCGGCCTGAACGGCGGCAAGGGATAAGGCTGACTAGCTGGCCCATCGAAGCTGTACTGACTACCCTTGAAAGAGATCTTGCCGGGCGCCTGAATATTGACTTCGCCGCCAGCTAACTCGATATAGCCTTCGCCCGACGACAGCCGGATGCCATCCAGCGCCGCGATATCGACTTTCCCCTTGATAGCCAGCAACTTGATCACCCGCTCGGCGATCACTTCGATATCGTCGTCGTGAGCCTGAATCCGGACCGGCCCCTTCGCGGCAAATAAATCGATCCCGCCGCGCTGTACGAACAGGCTGATCTTCTCGACCGCCCCCGCAATGAACGACTTTCCGGCCGCCACGAAAGTACTCAGGCCACTCGCGAGATTGATGTGCCGATCGGCAGTTGCGTGAATGGAAGCCTTGCTCGAAAGACCAATGTCCTCCGGGCTTCCAAGCGCCAGCAACGGTTTGGCAAAGACATTCGCATTCCCGGTGCCGCCGCCTGCTGTCCGCCCTCCCTTCGACGTGCCTGACACGCTGTGCCGCGTCGCATCCGAAAAGCCCTTCAGTTCCTGATGCCCCGGCTTCAGACTTTCGGCCTGGATCTGTTCACTTGCGTCAGCTAAGGTTTCAAGCAGGCTTGCCGAATTGCCGAGTTGCTCCTGCGTCTCGCGCGCATCGAGCGGCTGGCCGTTCGACGGTTTCGTATACGTGCTCACATACAGGCCGCGATTGGCCCGTATCGCGCCCCATGCATCGGTCTTCAGATCGAAGCCCGAGCCGAGATAGGCGCCGCGCGCATTGTCGTTCTGATCGATCAGGTAGCCTATTTGCAGCAGGGTGATGCCGTTACTGCCGCTATTGAACAATTGAGCGCGTGTCTGGCCCGTCGCATCGTCCATGACGAAGTGACTGAAATCCGAGCCGTGATATTCCTTCGACCGGTAGCCCGAAAGAATGCCGTTCGTGTGCCACGCCGGACGCACCGCGCCGTTGTAGACGCGATGGACCGCAAGCGGTCTGTCGCAATCCCCGCCCACGTGATCGACGATTAACTCTTCCCCTACTCTCGGCACATGCACGCCGCCGTAACCTGCGCCGGTATCGGCCTGCGCGGCACGAATCCAGCATGACGCTCCCGCGTTGCCGGGGTTGTGCCGGCCCCACAAAAACACCACCTTGATACGGTTCAGGTCGTCCGTGTAGACCTCTTCGCCCTTCGGTCCAACCACCATCGCGGTCTCGAGATGCATCACTGGCTTTTTATGTTCGAACGGACTGCGATACGGCACCGTCGTACGCTGTGCTTCGATCTCGACCAGACAGCATCCTTCACTGCCGTCGAAGTGACGAATCTTCAAGAACTCGTGGTCGGCGCGGCCCGCCATCGCCTGCTGCAACTCGCGTTTCAGGCTGTGCGGATAATCCGGCTCCTCACGCGAGACGGGCAGATTGTTCTCGAGGTAGCGCCATACCTTGAGCGCAACGAATTGCCGCTGCTCTTCCGGCTCGCGATCATGTTCGGGATGGTCCACCAGTTGGAAAACGCGACCCGCATCGATACCGGGCAGACCACCCAATCCATGAAACCGCTTCGCGCGCGACTCCCATTCTTCGACGCGAATCTTCGACAGCGCCTGACCCCGCTCACTTTCCCGGTACGTGTACGCACCAGTGAACTCGAAGATTTCAGTCTGCCCCGGCAACGCCCCCTGATTCGGGCGAGCGTGAACAAGCGTGCCTTTCGGACGCGACGGTATAGGCGGATGCTTGTAATCGGAGGTACGTGTCGCATACGCGGCACTTTGCAGCGTGCGCGAACCCGACCACAGCGTGAGCGCACCGACGTCGCTGCCGTGTAGATCGGATCGGTAGTAGCGCACGGGCGCGATCTCGTCGACGTACCGAAGATTGTCCGTAATAACGAACGTATGCGATTGACCGTCGGCGCTGTATCGGAAGAATCCGTATAGCCCCTCCGACTCCATTAGTCGGTGGACGAAATTCCAGTCGGTTTCACTCTGCCGGCAATACGACAGCAACGGCAAGGATCGCGATAGTGCGAAGGTGAATTTGCCCTGCGCCTGCGGGTGCTCGTTGAAGACGTCGCTGATAATGTCGTCGACGGAACGGTCCTGCCAGATTCGCATGTCGCTGCGCAAGTGCAGAAAATGCAGCCATGACGCGAAGCTGATCTGATAGCTGGTCAGGTCGCCGTTGGCGCCGAGCCGCCGGAACCGATGAACATAGCCGTTGATAGGCAGATAGGATTTATCGGCCTGCTGAATCCAGAGCGTTATCGACTGAGACATTAACGTCTTGAGTCCGATATCGCTGTCTACCGAGACCATGTCGATCGTGACGCTGAAATCGCGACCGAGTTCGGCATACGTCACCGCCCGGCGCGGTAATAGCGTGTTGGCAGGCAGCGACGGAATATCCGTTTTTAGCAGTCGCTCATGCTGGATCAGATCGCTGCGAATGGCCTGAATCAAATCAGTTAGCTTCATTCTCCTTGCCCAATTCTTGTCTCCCTCGGCTCGTGTTGCTAACGCTAGCGGGCCAGAATGCGCGATTCTACGTAGGACGCGATGACGAAATTGACGAGGCAAAGATGAGAAATTTCAGAAAGCCTTCTGATTCAATGCATAACGAATATCTAGCGCATTTATAGGCCTGAAATAAAAAAACCACGCCTGAATCAGGCGTGGTTTTCTCGTTACAGCAAGTCTTCTTTTTTATTCTCTATCCACTACTTCGCGACCGGCATCGTGAACTCCGCACCCTTCGCGATGCTATCCGGCCAGCGCTGCATGATGCTCTTGTAACGCGTATAGAAGCGCACACCCTCTTCGCCGTAAGCATGATGATCGCCGAACAGCGAGCGCTTCCAGCCGCCGAACGAGTGCCACGCCATCGGCACCGGAATCGGCACGTTGATGCCGACCATGCCGACCTGAATCTGGCGGCCGAATGCGCGTGCCACGCCGCCGTCCGACGTGAACAGCGACACGCCATTGCCGAACTCATGCGCGTTGATCAACGCAACCGCGCTCGCGAAATCGGGCACACGCACCACGGCCAGCACCGGGCCGAATATCTCTTCCTGATAGATCTTCATTTCAGTCCCGACGTTATCGAACAACGTGCCGCCGATAAAGAAACCCTCTTCTTCCGCCACCGGATGTGTGCGGCCGTCGACGATCAGCTTCGCGCCTTGCTCCACGCCCGAAGCGATATATCCGGCCACCTTGGCCTTATGTTCGGCGGTCACCAAGGGTCCCATCTCCGCGTCGAGATGCTCGCCGTTCCTGATCACCAGCGACTTGACGCGCGGCACCAGCTTCTCGATCAACGTGTCGGCGACATTACCCACCGCGACCGCCACCGAAATCGCCATGCAACGCTCGCCTGCCGAGCCGTAGGCCGCGCCGATCAGCGCGTCGACCGCCTGGTCCAGATCCGCGTCGGGCATCACCACCAGATGGTTCTTCGCGCCGCCGAGTGCCTGCACGCGCTTGCCGCGCTTCGACGCTTCCGTGTGAATGTATTCGGCGATCGGCGTGGAGCCGACGAACGACAGCGCCGCGACGTCCGGGTGCTCGATCAATGCATCGACCGCGACCTTGTCGCCGTTCACGACGTTGAACACGCCGTCCGGCAGACCGGCTTCCTTCAGCAACGCCGCGATCCGCAGCGACGCGGAAGGATCTCGCTCCGAAGGCTTCAGCACGAACGTATTGCCGCAAGCCAGCGCGACCGGGAACATCCACATCGGCACCATGACCGGAAAATTGAACGGCGTGATGCCCGCGACCACGCCGAGCGCCTGACGCAGATTCCAGTTGTCGATGCCGCCGCCGATCTGGTCGGTGAAGTCGGTCTTGAGCAGGTTCGGAATGCCGCACGCGAATTCGACCACTTCGATACCGCGCACCACTTCGCCTTGCGCGTCGGTAAACACCTTGCCGTGTTCGCGCGTGATCAGCATGGCGAGTTCGTCGTGATGCTGGTTCAGCAATTCCTTGAACCTGAACAGAATGCGCGCGCGCTTGAGCGGTGCGGTTTCGCTCCACGCCGGGAACGCGGCCTTGGCGGCCTGCACGGCCGCGTCCACTTCCTCGACCGACGCCAGCGCAACCGAACCGGTCACCTTGCCGGTGGCCGGATTGAACACGTCCTTGAAGCGGCCGCTGCTCGCCGCAACCGGCGCGCCGCCGATGTAGTGGCCCAACTGCTGCACCGACAGCTTCGCCTGCTCGTTCACTGCATTCATGTCCTTACCTCGGGTTCGGGATCGGCCGCGACGCAGGTCGGGTTCCCGGCCGCTGGCAAAAAGATCAGGCCGAGCCGCGTCGCACACGAGCGGTATTCCGCTCGCCGGCCGGCTCGCCAAGACCTGCAAACTGTATCGACGGCGCCGGTGGGATTCCCGATACAGCACGATAAAACCGCGCCGCACTGTATTGTTTTTTGCGCGGCAACTGTATTGGTTAAAGGGGTGTGGCCGCTGGCGCAATCAGCGCCAAAGCTCCGTCAGCTCGTTGGCCAGCACCATCTTCTCGCGAACCCGTTCAATGAACGCTGTATCGGTCGCGCCTTGCGCCTTGAGGAATTTCAGCGCGGCGGAGTGAACAGCGCGCATGGACCGTCCGTCGATGCCGGTCATGCGCGCTGCGCTGCGCCGCGTCGCGTCCACCAGGTCGCGCGCGCTGCCGAAATCGGGCGAAAGACCGCATTGCGTCTCGAACGCGGCGCGCAAGCCGGCCGCGTAATCGCGCGACTGCCCGAGTTGGTCCATATCGATCAGCAGATCCACGCCGTCGGCCATGCGCAACGCGCAAAGAATCCACAACGCGACGAACGCCCGGTACGCGTTATTGGCTTCCGCGCTGCGCGCGTATTGCTCGCACGCCAGCGCATACGCGTCGTCCGAGTTGGGCGAGACGGGCGGCAGGCTCACGCCGCAGACCGCGATGGCCTCCCTGACCAATGGGTCCGACTGATTCAAACCCAGCACACGAAACGGCGCCGCGACAAAGAACGCGTTGCTCCATTGCTGACTGAGCAGCCAGCCCGACGCGAACTGCGACGCCGGATTGCGCAACACGCCCACATGCATGGCCTGCGCAAAGGCCTGCTTCAGCCACGGCAAGCGGCCCGACGAACGGCAGAACTTGAACACCGGCACACGCCCGTGCTCCAGCGTGCGGTCGGACAGATTGCGCAAATAGGCCTGCAATGCGGGGAATTCCGCATCCGGTGCGAGGGTGAAGCGATCGATACCGAAGCGCTTTCCATAGCCTTCGACACCGCGCGCACCTTCGTGGAGAAACGGCCGGTATTCGTCGAAATAAGGCGCGGCGAGCGGCGGATGACCGGATGTCAGCGTGGGGCGCGACGCGGCGACATCCGCGAGGCTCAAATCCGCGAGCACGTTGCTGAGCGGTTCGTAGAAACCGGTCGCAGTGTCGAGCGCGCGCAGACGCGACCAGACCCACGTTCCCGCGCTACGCCAGCCCGTGTGCAGAAATACCCCTTGTTTCAGGGGACTTTTTTGCGCGGTGGCATCCGGCTGCCGGGCCGGATCGTTCGACGAGGCGGCGCCTGACGGATTGGCTGAAGACGACATGGAACTTCTCTTCCAATGAAAGCGGCAACGATGCGAAGGAAAAAGGACGCGGCCTGCGCCGCTTCAATGCTGGCGCACACTTTAGCGGGTCAAGCTGTCGACTGCGTTACAGAAGCATCACTTTACCTTGCAATGGCGGCCGCGCATTTTGGGCGGCGCAGACAGGACAGCGGTGGAAACCTCGTGTCCAGAAACGCTAAAACGCTTTGAAGCCCTTTGAAAGGCTTTAAGCTGCCGGATTCCCGCATTCAATCATCGCCGATATGAACGATTCGACCGATATCCGTTTCCTGCTGACCATTCGCGACAGCGGCAGCCTGATCGCCGCGGCACGAAAACTGGGGCTATCGCCGTCGGCGGTGACACAGCGTCTTCAGCAACTCGAAAAGAAGTTGGGCACGCAACTGGTGAATCGCACCGCACGCCGTCTGCAATTCACGGAAGAAGGCGCACTGCTGTGCGAGCGCGGCGCCGAACTCGTCCAGCAGTTCGACGCCTTGTTCGACGATTTGCAGATGCGCCGCGGCGGCCTGATCGGTACCTTGAAAATCAACGCACCGCTCGGTTTCGGCCGACGCCACCTCGCGCCGGCGGTGGCGGCGTTCCAGCAGGAGAACCCGGATATCGACGTAGCGCTCACGCTATCCGACCAGCCGTTGACGGAGACGATGGATCGCTTCGACATCGTCGTGCATATTGGCGAGCTGCCGGTGTCGAACCTGGTCGGCTATACGATCGCACCGAACGCGCGCTTTGTCTGCGCCGCGCCCGCGCTGATCCGGCGTGCCGGTGCGCCGGAATCGCCGGAACAATTGAGCCGGCTGCCCTGCATCGTGCTACGCGAAAATAACGAGGACGTCACGCTCTGGCAGTTCAGCAAAGGCCGCGCGCGTCACAGCGTGCGCGTGGCGCCCCGCATGAGCTGCAACGACGGCGACGTGATCCGCCAGTGGGCGTGCGAAGGCCGCGGCGTGATTTTGCGCTCGGAATGGGATGTCGCCGACGACCTCGCCAAAGGCAAGCTGGTGCGTTTGCTGCCGGGATGGAAGGCACCCGACGCCAACGTGATCGCGCTCACGCACCAACGCGCCGGACTGCCGGCGCGCACCCGTCATTTCATGCAGTATTTGCAGGGCCGGTTCAGGCCGCTGCCGCCATGGCGGCGCTGAACATCGGAGCGCCGTGCATGACGTGCGCGCAGGCGCAAGATTCAACCCGGCTGAATTTATGAGTAAATCCGGCTGAACGCCGCGATGCCGAGGCAAATCTATAATCGGTTCACACTCAACGCCGGGCACATCATGACTGACACATCCGCACCCTCCGCGTACCCGAAAGCGGTGCTGTTCGACCTTCTGACCGCGCTGCTCGACTCGTGGACGTCGTGGAACCATGCCGCCGGGTCCGAACCGACTGGTCGCGCATGGCGGGCGGCCTATCTGCGTTTGACCTACGGCTGCGGCCAATACGTTCCGTATGAACAACTGGTGCGCGACGCGGCCAAGGAAGTCGGCTTGCCCGAATCCGCGCCGCTCGCGCTCGAAGCCGACTGGCTGAAACTCGCGCCCTGGAGCGGCGCTGTCGAGGCGTTGCAGGCGCTCGCACCGCATTGCAAACTGGCGGTGGTCACCAACTGCTCCGCGCGCCTCGGCAAGCAGGCCGCGAATCTGTTCCCGGTTCACTGGGACGCGATCGTCACCGCCGAAGAAGCCGGCGTGTACAAACCCGATCCACTGCCCTACCGCCTCGCCCTCGACCAGCTCGGCGTAGCCGCGCACGAAGCCGCGTTCGTCGCAGGCTCCAGCTACGACATGTTCGGCACCGCCGCCGTCGGCTTGCGGACATACTGGCACAACCGCGTCGGCTTGCCGCTCGTGAGCGGCGCGCAGCCGCCCGAAATCGAATCGCCCACGCTCGACCAGTTGGTGCCGTGGCTGCGCCGCTTCGGTCTGAACTGAACTCTCGCTATTCACCGGTGAATACACGAAACTCGACATGAAACTCGACCACATCGAAACACCCGCCGCGCTGATCGACGTCGCGCGCATGCAGAAGAACATCGCCCGCATGCAGGGGCAGATGAACACGCTGGGCGTGGCGTTCCGCCCGCACGTGAAGACCACCAAATGCATCGACGTGGTGCGCGCGCAGATCGCCGCCGGTGCGCGCGGCATTACGGTGTCGACGTTGAAGGAAGCGGAGGCGTTCTTCGCGGCTGGGGTCGCCGACATTCTGTACGCGGTCAGCATGGTCCCCGCCAAATTGCCGCGCGCGTTGGCATTGCGCCGCCAGGGCTGCGATCTGAAGCTGGTGGTGGACAACCCGGGCGCCGCATCGGCAATTGCCGCGTTCGGCGACCAGCACGGTGAAACGTTCGAGGTCTGGATCGAGGTCGACACCGACGGACACCGCTCCGGCATCACACCCGAACAGGACACCTTGCTCGTGGTCGCCCGGATTCTGCATGAGAACGGCGTCAAGGTAGGCGGCGTGATGACCCACGCCGGTTCCAGCTACGAACTGAATACGCCCGAGGCGCTCGCCGCGCTCGCGGAGCAGGAACGTGCGGGCTGCGTGCGCGCGGCGCAGCGGCTGCGCGAGGCCGGCATTGCCTGCCCCGCCGTCAGCGTGGGTTCGACACCGACCGCGCTGGCCGCCGCGCAACTGGACGGCGTGACCGAAGTGCGCGCCGGCGTCTACGTGCTGTTCGATCTGGTCATGCACAACGTCGGCGTGTGTGCGCTCGACGACATCGCGTTGAGCGTGCTCGCGACCGTGATCGGTCATCAGGCGGACAAAGGCTGGGCGATTCTCGACGCGGGCTGGATGGCGTTGAGCCGCGATCGCGGCACCTCGAAGCAGGCGCACGATTTCGGCTACGGCCTGCCGTGCTTGCTGAACGGCACGCCGCTCGCCGGCTACGTGGTGAGCGGCGCGAATCAGGAGCACGGGATTCTGTCGTCGGCCACGCCCGAGACCGAGAGCGGCGCAGGTTTCGCCGACGACATCACCCAGCGCTTTCCGCTCGGCATGAAGCTGCGCATTCTGCCGAACCATGCGTGCGCAACCGGCGCGCAGTTTCCCGAGTATCACGCGGTCGCGCCGGACGGCGCCAGCGTGGAATGGCGACGCTTTCATGGCTGGTGAGGGGCTCGGATTCGCCCCTGGCTCGCCGTGATCAGAACTGGTGCTGAATACCCGTTGTCACCACCAGTTGCCGGCGCGTGCTCGACGGACTCACGCCATGGATCTGCTCGGCCAGCGGGACAACGCCAACAACACGATGACCGCCGGCGCGGGCAACCAAGCCACGGGCTTACTCGTCCTCGTCTTCAAGCCCGGCCAGCAGATCGTCCACCGCGCGATACACACGCTCGACGATCTCCGGTCCGACCTTGCGCTCCAGCTCGCGGTAATGCGCTTCGAGATCTTTTGAAATCACCCGCACCAGTTCCACGCTGGTATCGGTGAGCGACACCAGCACGCGGCGCTGGTCTTCCGCGAAACGCTCCTTGATCACCAGTTCCATGCTCTCCATGCGCGCGAGCACGCCGGCCATGCTCGGGCTCGAAATCGTACAGATGTCGGAGATGTGACGCGGCTCCATCGGACCATGCTCGTTGAGCGCGCGGATCACGCGCCATTGCTGCTCGGTCAATCCATGCGCGGTAATCAATGGGCGAAAACGCTCCATCATTTTTTCTCGGGCGCGCAGCAACAGCATGGGCAGGTTGCGGTGCAAAACTCGGGTGGAGGCAGCGGACATGTTCGAAGAAGAATTAAAAAAAGCAGCCGTCGAAGCTTAAGGGAAAACCCGTGATCAGCCGACATGGCTATTGACCATGGATCATATCAAGCGCGATACTACTAACATGTTAGTGTTTTTGCCGAGAGACAGCCAGACTATGTTTGCACTTGCCGATCATCTGCTGCATCCCGAAGGCGACGCGCTGCCTCGCGATGTGGACGCCGCCAGCGCGGCCGCCCTGCTGGGCCGCGGCGTCGCGTGCCGCGCTCCGGTCAGCGGCGCGGTTTATGGCACCTTGCTGAACGACCGCGCCGCGCTCGCGGCGCTGGGCGACGCGATGCTCGCCGCGCCGTACAAGGCGCCGCCGCAAGCGCCGGTGCTGTATCTGAAACCGCGCAATACGTTCGCCGGGCATCGCGCGCAGGTTGTCGTGCCGGACAACGCGTTGGGCGTGGAAGTGGGTGCGTCGCTCGGTATCGTGATCGGCCGCACTGCAACACGGGTTCGTGCGCAAAATGCGTTGGAGTACGTTGCCGGTTACACGCTGGTGGGCGACCTCAGCGTGCCGCATGCGAGCGTGTACCGCCCATCGGTACGGTTCCGCGCGCGCGACGGTTTTTGCGTGATCGGACCGGCGCTCGTTGCAGCGCATCATGTCGCCGCGCCGGATCGTCTCGACATCGCGGTGTCGCTCAACGGCGCCGAGCCGTTCACGGCGAACACGGCTTCGTCGGTGCGTAACGTGGCGCAACTGCTCGCCGACGTCACCGATTTCATGACCCTCGGCGCAGGCGACGTCATCATGCTCGGCGTGCCGTACGGTTCGCCGGTCGCGCATGTCGGCGATATTGCCACGCTCTCTATCGGCGCATTGCCGCCGCTGACCATGTCGTTTATCGCCGCGCCAGATGCCGCAGCGGGTGCAACAGTACAAGCAGGAGAACCGTCATGATGCGCGGCCGTGTAGCGTATGCCGGCGCGATTCACGAAGCCTATCCGGATGCCCAGGGCGTGCGCCTTGCCGATGGCCGCGTGCGTCGCGAGGATGAAGTGGTCTGGCTCGCGCCGGTCGACGTCGGCACGATCTTCGCGCTCGGCCTGAACTATGCCGAGCATGCCAAAGAGTTGCAGTTCAGCAAGCAGGAAGAACCGCTGGTTTTTCTCAAGGGACCGGGCACGGTGATCGGCCATCGCGGCGTCACGCGTCGGCCCGACGGTGTCGCCTTCATGCACTACGAGTGCGAGCTGGCGGTGGTGATCGGCCGCACCGCGCAGAACGTGACACGCGAGCACGCCATGCAGCACGTGGCCGGCTACATGATCGCGAACGACTACGCGATCCGCGATTACCTCGAAAACTATTACCGCCCGAACCTGCGCGTGAAGAATCGCGACGGCGGCACGGTACTGGGCCCCTGGTTCGTCGACGCGGCGGATATCGCCGACGTCACGCAACTGGAGTTGCGCACGTTCGTGAACGGCACGCGCCAGCAGCACGGCAACACGCGCGATCTCGTCACCGGCATTCCCGCGCTGATCGAATACCTGAGCGGCTTCATGACGCTCGCGCCTGGCGACGTGATCCTGACCGGCACGCCGGAAGGCATCGTCAACGTGAATGCCGGCGACGAAGTGGTCTGCGAAATCGACGGCCTTGGCCGTCTCGTCAATACGATCGCCTCCGACGCGGACTTCGACCGCGTCTGATCGCCCGATCGACACTGAATAGAGAAAGGACAAGGCAATGCGAATCGACCATCTGATCAACGGCAAAGCGAGCGCCGCGCAGGATTACTTCGAAACGGTCAATCCGGCCACGCAGGAAGTACTCGCCGAAGTGGCCCGGGGCGGCGCGCAGGAAGTGGACGCCGCCGTGCGTGCGGCCAAAGACGCGTTCCCCGCATGGGCCGCGAAACCCGCCGCCGAACGCGCGAAGCTGATCCGCAAGCTCGGCGAACTGATCGTGAAGAACGTGCCGGAGATCTCCGAGACCGAAACGAAAGACACCGGCCAGACGATCTCGCAAACGCGCAAGCAACTCGTGCCGCGCGCCGCCGACAACTTCAACTACTTCGCCGAGATGTGCACGCGTGTCGACGGCCATACGTATCCGACCGAGACGCATCTGAACTACACGCTGTTCCATCCGGTCGGCGTGTGCGCGCTGATCTCGCCGTGGAACGTGCCGTTCATGACCGCCACCTGGAAGGTCGCGCCCTGCCTCGCCTTCGGCAACACAGCCGTGCTGAAGATGAGCGAACTGTCGCCGCTCACCGCCTCGATGCTCGGCCAGCTCGCACTCGAAGCCGGCATTCCGGCGGGCGTGCTGAATGTCGTGCACGGTTTCGGCAAGGACACAGGCGAACCGTTGGTCGCGCATCCCGACGTGCATGCCGTGTCGTTCACGGGATCGACCGCGACCGGCAACCGGATCGTGCAGACCGCCGGCCTGAAGAAGTTTTCGATGGAACTGGGCGGCAAGTCGCCGTTCGTGATTTTCGACGACGCCGATTTCGAACGCGCGCTCGACGCCGCCGTGTTCATGATCTTCTCGAACAACGGCGAACGCTGCACCGCCGGTTCGCGCATTCTGGTGCAGCGCTCGATTTATGCGCGTTTTGCCGAGCGCTTCGTGGAGCGTGCCAGGCGCCTGACGGTGGGCGATCCGCTCGCCGACAGCACGATCGTCGGACCGATGATCAGCCAGGGGCATCTGGCGAAAGTGCGCAGCTATATCGAACTGGGCCCGAAAGAAGGCGCCACGCTCGCGTGCGGCGGCCTCGACGCGCCGCACTTGCCGGACGCCATGCGCAAAGGCAATTTCGTGAAACCGACCGTGTTCGTCGACGTCGACAACCGCATGCGCATCGCGCAGGAAGAAATCTTCGGCCCGGTCGCGTGCCTGATTCCGTTCGACGACGAAGCCGAGGCGATCCGGCTCGCCAACGACATTTCGTATGGCCTGTCGAGCTACATCTGGACCGAGAGCACGGGTCGCGCGTTGCGCGTCGCGGCGGCGGTCGAGGCCGGTATGTGCTTCGTCAACAGTCAGAACGTGCGCGATCTGCGTCAGCCGTTCGGCGGCACGAAAGCCTCGGGCGTGGGTCGCGAAGGCGGCACGTGGAGCTATGAAGTGTTCCTCGAACCGAAGAACGTCTGCGTGTCGCTCGGCTCGCATCACATTCCGCGCTGGGGCGTTTGAGGCGCCACACTGCATAGCGCCGCAACCGCGTTGCGGAGATCAAGAAACGCACCATGCGGCCCGGGCCGGCGCTGAAGCGCTAACGCGGGTCGACAGGAGACTGAGATGGGCAAGCTCGCACTGGCGGCAAAAGTCACGCACGTCCCGTCGTTATATCTGTCCGAACTCGACGGGCCGCATAAAGGCTGCCGTCAACCGGCGATCGACGGTCATCATGAAATCGGCCGCCGCTGCCGCGAACTCGGCGTGGATACGATCGTGGTGTTCGACGTGCATTGGCTGGTGAACAGCGAATACCACATCAATTGCGCGCCGAAGTTCGAGGGCGTCTACACCAGCAACGAACTGCCGCATTTCATCAAGAACATGCCGTACGCGTACCCCGGCAATGTCGGGCTCGGCGACCTGATCGCCGAAGTCGCGAACGAAATGGGCGTGAAAAGCCGCGCACATAGCCAGACCACGCTCGAACTCGAGTACGGCACGCTGGTGCCGATGCGCTATATGAACGCCGATCAGCACTTCAAGACCGTCTCGGTGGCAGGCTGGTGCATGTGGCACGACCTCGCCACCAGCGCCCGCTTCGGGCTCGCGGTGCGCAAGGCGATCGAAGAGCGCTACGACGGCACCGTCGCGATTCTGGCAAGCGGGTCGCTGAGCCACCACTTCGCCGATAACGGCACCGCCGAGCAGTTCATGCATAAGGTGTGGAACCCGTTTCTCGAACAGATGGATCGCAAGGTGGTCGAGATGTGGGAAGCCGGCGACTGGAAAACCTTCTGCGAGATGCTGCCGCTCTACAACGAGAAATGCTGGGGCGAAGGCGGCATGCACGACACCGCGATGCTGCTCGGCGCACTCGGTTGGGATCGCTACGACGGCAAGGTGGAAGTCGTCACGCCGTATTTCGGCAGTTCGGGCACCGGCCAGATCAATGCGATCTTTCCGGTCACGCCGCTGCCCGTTTGAATCAGCCTGAATTAGCCTTGAGGAGCCGAACGTGCCGCATCTCACACTCGAATACAGCGCCAATCTCGCGGACGCCGAGCGCATCGGACAACTGTGCAGCGCACTCGCACAGAGCCTCGACGCCCAGCGCGAAAACGACCAGCGGGTCTATCCGATCGGCGGCATCCGCGTGCGCGCGTTGCGCTGCGAACAGTACTGCATTGCCGACGGCCGTCCCGACGCCGCCTTCCTGCACGCGAACCTGAAGATCGGCGCGGGCCGCTCGGAGGCGGCCAAAAAGGCCACCGGCGAAGCCCTGTTCACGCTGATCAAACAGCACTTCGCCGCGGAATTCGAGCAGCACGGCCTCGCGTTGTCGCTGGAAATCAACGAGTTCAGCGAAGCCGGCACCTGGAAGCACAACAACCTGCACGCGCGGCTCAAGGCGTGATCCGGCAGGAAAAACCGCGGCTCATCGGGAACCCATCATGCTAGACGAACAGACTATCCGCGACCTCGCGGCCGAACTCGACCACGCCGAGAAAACCCGCACGCAACTGCGCCACTTCTCCGCCCGGTTTCCAGCAATGACCGTCCAGGACGGCTACGCGATTCAACGCGAGTGGGTCAAGCTCAAACTCGCCGCGGGGCACGTGATCAAAGGCCGCAAGATCGGCCTGACGTCGCGCGCCATGCAGCGTTCGTCGCAGATCGACGAGCCCGATTACGCACCGTTGCTGGACAGCATGTTTATCGAAGCCGGCCAGGACATTCGCGCGGATCGCTTCATCGCGCCGCGCGTGGAAGTGGAACTGGCGTTCGTGCTGAGCAAGCCGCTGAAAGGCCCCGGCGTGACGCTGTTCGACGTGCTCGACGCCACCGCCTACGTGACGCCCGCCGTGGAAATCATCGACGCGCGCATCGAACAGTTCGACCGCGAGACCAAAGCGCCGCGCAAGGTCTACGACACGATCTCGGACTTCGCGGCCAATGCGGGCATCGTGCTGGGCGGGCGTCCGGTGCGGCCGCTGGACGTCGATCTGCGCTGGGTCGGCGCGCTGCTGTACAAAAACGGCGCGGTCGAGGAAAGCGGCCTGGCTGCTGCGGTGCTCAACCATCCGGCGACCGGCGTGGCCTGGCTCGCCAACAAGATCGCGCCTTACGACGAATCGCTGAACGCCAACGACGTGATCCTGAGCGGTTCGTTCACGAGCCCGATCCCGGCGCGCGCGGGCGACACGTTCCATGTCGATTACGGCCCGCTGGGCGGCATCGGTTTGAATTTCATCTGAGGCGGCTCATGTCCCTATCCCTACCGCACAACCCCTTCAAACGCGCGCTGCGCGAAGGCACACCGCAATTCGGCCTGTGGGCGGCGCTCGCCGATGGCTACGTCACCGAATTGCTGGCCACGGCCGGTTTCGACTGGCTGCTGATCGACAACGAACATGCGCCGAACGACGTGCGCAGCACGCTCGCGCAATTGCAGGCCGTGGCCGCGTACCCGTCGCATCCAGTAGTGCGGCCGGTGCGCAGCGACAGCGCGCTGATCAAGCAGTTGCTCGACATCGGCGCGCAGACCCTGCTGCTGCCCATGATCGATACCGCCGCGCAAGCCGCCGAAGCGGTCGCCGCCACGCGTTATCCGCCGCAAGGCATTCGCGGCGTGGGCAGTGCGTTGGCGCGGGCCTCGCGCTGGAACCGGATTCCCGATTACCTGAACGCTGCGGCGAGCGAACTGTGCGTGCTGGTGCAGGTGGAGACCGTGCAAGGCCTGGAGAATCTGCCGGCCATCGCGGCCGTGGTGGGGGTCGACGGTGTGTTTTTCGGACCGGCGGATTTGAGCGCGTCGATGGGCTTGCTGGGCAAACCCGGCGACCCGAGCGTGCGTGAAGCGATCCGCCGAGGCATCGACGTCGTGCGGCGCGCAGGCAAGGCGGCGGGTGTGCTGGCGCCGGACCCGGCGCTCGCGGCGGATTATCTCGCGGCGGGCGCGACGTTCGTCGCGGTAGGAACGGACACGGGCTTGCTGAGTCGCGCAGCGGCGGATCTGGCGGCGTCGTATAAAAACACGGCGGGCGCGGCGGCGGCGGTTAAAGGCGGGTATTGAGTTCGCCGCCTGAGTGCACCGTCCGGTGACCGCTAACCGGTCACCGCTTACCAATCACGCAAGCCCCGGCTTGCAGTGAGCGCAGACCGCTCACTGGCAGACCCGAGCCGCTAATCCCCCGCCGGCCACGGCAACCCCAGCGCCGACCAGTCCAGCTCCACACCAATCACCGAGCGCCCGGTCGCGAACTGCACCGCCAGCGTCACGGCGACACACGGCCGGCCGCTCGCCAGCGAGAGATAAGGATTGCTCGCCACCGCCACGCCCGGCAGCAGCACCGCATTGCGGTAATACGGCCGGTGATCCCAGCGCGCATCGCGCGGATTCGCGACCGGATGCAGCGACGCACCCTCGCTGCTGTGCGCCGGCCCAGGCACTTCATGCCCAACCTGCCGGCCGGCGTCGTCGAGAATGAAGCAACTGATGCAGCGCTCGAAGCGCGCCAGCGCGGCAAACGCGTCGTCCATCACGACGCCCGCCTGAAGCGCTTCCGCGGCGGCGCGCAAACCCACCCGGTAAGGCTCCACCTCCGACTCGAACAACGCATGCTGATGCGCGCGACCCTGCGCGATCACGTCGAATGCATCGTCGATACGCCGGTGCACCGACTCCGGCGGCGCAATCTCCGCCGCCGGCCGCCCGAGCAGATAGCCCTGCGCGAAATCCACGTTCGACTCCACCGCGAGGATCAGCTCCTCGGTCGTCTCCACGCCTTCGACCACCACCAGCATGCCCGCCTGGTGCAGCAGCGACACGAGCTTCGGCAGGATCGGCTGTTCGGTGCCGGGGCTGGTCGCGCGAATCAGTTCGCCGTCGAGCTTGACGAGATCCGGGCGGATACGCAGCAAGCGGTCGAGATTCGACTGACCGGCGCCGAAATCGTCGACGGCGATCAGGAAGCCGTGCTCGCGATACAAGGCCGCCGCGCGCGACATGTCGTCGACGCTGCCGCCGTGCGACTCGAGAATTTCGAGGATCACGCGTTCAGGATCGAGCCCGACCGTCCGCACGATCTTCGCGAGCTGATCCGCATAACCGTCCGCGATGAAGGTGGCCGGCAAGATATTGAGGAACAGCCAGGAATCGCCGGGCAGCGACTTGCACGCATTGCCCAGATGGACCGCATGACTCGCACGGTCGAGCGCGCCCTCGTCGCTGGACGGCCTCGGCGCGAACAGCACCACCGGCGGCACCAGCGTGCCGTCGTCCTGTTCGCCGCGCAGCAAGGCCTCGAAGCCGACCTGCTTCTGATGCGACAGGCTGTAGAGCGGCTGGAAGTGCGACGTCAGGTAATACTCCTCCCAGCGATGCCGGCGCAACTCGCCTTCGACGGAAAAATCGTCGCCGAGCAGTTGCAGCGCTTCGAGCGGCAGCGCGCGTTCGGCGCACACGCGGTTGCGCCCGGAGTGCTTGGCGCGCAGCAGGGCTTCGTCGGCGCGATCCAGCAGCACCATGATGCTTTCGCCGCGCCGATGCTCGGCCACCCCGAAGCTCGCGCTCAGATGACCGTCCGGCCGCTCGATCGCAGCGATCGCGCCACGCAGCCGCTCGGCCAGATGCAACGCGCCGGCCAGCCCGTCGCGCCGCAGCACCGCGAACTCCTCGCCGCCGATCCGGCTCACGCTGTCTTCCGCCGAGGTCTCCTCCATCAGCACCTGAGCGACCTGATACAGCGCATGGTCGCCGACCGCGTGACCGAAGCGGTCGTTCAGCGATTTGAAACTGTCGATGTCCAGAAAGATCGCGCTGATGCGCTCGTCGGGCGCACCGGCGTCGAGCCGGCGCTCGGCCTGCTTGACGAACGCGCGACGGTTTTGCAGGCCGGTCAGTGGATCGGTCGCCGCGAGTTGCGCCAGTTGGCTTTCGAGCAGAAAGTGGTTGCGCCGGAACCGGTAGAACCCGAAGTGAAACACCACCGAAGTCGGCATGCCGATTGCCGCGATCCACATCCACATGACCACGTTGACGTCATGCGGGTGCGGCTCGCCGGACAGCAGCGCGAGGGCCGCCGCATAGAACAGCACGGTGCCGGTGAAAAAATGCGTGGGCGTGAGCCACAGCGGCGCGGCGCAAATGGGGATCACCGCGAGAGCCGGCAGCACCCACAGCAAGGGCGCCTCGACACCGGCTACGTTCAATGCCATGCCGGCCACCAGCACCTGCAGATAGACAATGCCGATCACACCGAATAGCCAGATGGTTCGGGCTCGGGGAATCGCCAGCACCAGCAGGGCGAGTACGAGCGCGCACGTGAGCCGGTAGGCGAGCGGCGCGGCCGGACCGCCGACCAGGTTACGCGCCCCGACGAAACAAAGGAACGCGACCACCGTGAACGCCATGGTCACCGTGGACAATGGACGCTGGTGTTCAAGCGATCGTCTGTGGAAGCGATCGCGTAAACCGGAATCGGACAGATGTTGCGTGGAGTTCGAAAGCATATTGATGGGTATCAGGCTCGTTCCGGTCACTCTGCCCATGGTTATCGGCAAACATCTGACTAATATTTAACCTTTCCACGCAAATCGATACGAACGCCCGTTCGCATCAGGCTGCTTCAGGCCGTTCCGGGCTCCCTCACCCGGCTCCCGTGCACCTCATGCCGCTTGCGCCGTGGCGGCCATCACGCGGTTGCGACCGGCCGCCTTGGCGGCATACAGCGCCTGGTCGGCGCGCACCATCAACTGCGCGAGCGACTCACCCTGCCGATACTGGCCCACGCCGACGCTAAAGGTGTAGCGCAAGCCGCCGGGCGGCAACTCGGCCGGCGCGGCCGCGGCCAGCCGGGCCCGTAGCCGGTCGAGCAGGCTCACCGCCTCGGCGGCGCCGGTCGCCGGGCAGAGTACGCCGAACTCTTCGCCGCCGAGCCGGCCGAGCACATCGCCGTCCCGCAGATGAGCGGCGACGAACGCCGCGAAATGGCTCAGCACCTGGTCGCCAGCCGCGTGACCGTGACGGTCGTTGACGGCCTTGAACGAATCGATGTCGATGATCGCCAGCGCCAGCGGCACACCGCTGCGCCGCGACGCGTCGAGCAGCGCGTCGCCGAGTTTCAGGAACGCGCGGCGCGCCAGCACGCCGGTCAGATCGTCGATGTTCGCCAGACGTTCGAGCCGCTCGGCCAGCCGGTCGTGCGCGAGCATCACCACGCCGATCGACAGACAGGGCGGCGCCAGCACCCCGAGCGCGAGAAAAATAACGTTGGACGGCGTGACCTGCATCAGGTCGGTCTGGACCAGCCACCCGAAGCCGTACATCACACCGCGCAAGGTATGCCCAGCAGATAGCAAGGCGGCCGCGACCGCGAGGAAGTAATAGCTGTAGCACGGCCGGTTCGACGGCCGGCCGCGCAGCAGGATCACGGCCAGCACCGCATACAGCACCGCGTGGAACACCGACACCAGCGTGACGCGCGCGTTGAAGTCCGGCGCGGCGAAGGTCCAGTAGCACAACCCGGCGAACAGAGCGACCAGACCGGCGTAGGCCACCGAGGGCCGCGCGGGGCGCGCGAGAAAGCGCCGGCAGCCCGCCACGATCAGCAGCGGCGAAACGGCCAGCAACATGTTCGAGGCCACGAAGGTCAGCCAGCGTGGCGCGTGCCCTTGCAACGAGAAGGCCAGTAACGCGACGATCGCCAGCGCGTTCGCCACGATCCAACTGCCGACGCCGGGAATGGCCGCGCGCCGCAACGAGCCGAGCACAGCCATCGCCATGGCGCTCGACAAGACGGTGACCAGCAGAATACTGAGTGGATTGAGCATCGCAATGAATGGATCGAACGGCAATGCAACGGCGCGCTGCACATGCTTGCCTGGTTAAGTCCGCACCCTTGTCCGACACAGTCGACCGTTGTGCGTCCGTAAGCTTAGCTGGCCGCGGCAGAAGATGGGGGCTCGGCAAACAGCAGGAAGCAGGAAAGAATCGGAAAGAATGTCTGCTTGGACCCGTGTGCCCATGCCTGCTCTTACGGCGTAGCGTTGCACTCAACACGAAAAAGAAAAGCTAAAACAACCGCGCAAACTGCCGTTAGTCAGGTGAAGCGATCGATCTTACGCGGTGCGCCAAGCGCAAGCTCTGACACAACGCAATCAGAAAAAATTACGTTGTTGCGCTGCATCCGAAGCAATCGATTGCGCGTATCAAAAGACGAATGGAAAGTGGCTAAAACTTAACGTCTTAAGTAGACTCCTGCGCATTGTGTCTGACAAAGTTTGACAAACCAGGCAAGCCGGTAAAAACAACCTGGCCGCGTGCAAGACGCGACTCCCGAAACACATTTTTTTTGCACCGGCCGTCATCGCCTGCCTGTTTTACGAGGAGGCACAACGACCACTTCCCGGAAAACATGGTCCCCATTCTCGATTACCTGCTGGAACGCCAGATCTCGCCACAATGGCGCGGCATGCTGAGCGCACTGGCGACCGAGTTCGAAGCGCAGATTGGTCGCGATGAACTACGTCAGCTGATGCACCGCGTCGGCAGCCGCTTCGCGAGCGCGCATCCGCTGCCGGCCTGCGGCTCGACCGCCGAACTCGCGCACACGTTGAACCTGGTTTGGCATGACATGGATTGGGGCTACGTGGAACTGGCGGACGAACCCGAGTCGTTGCGGATCGTTCACTTCTGCTCGCCGCTGCTCGCCTTCGGCGGCACGGCCTTGACGTGGACGCCGGCGTTTCTCGAGGGCGTCTATCAGACGTGGCTGAGCGCGTTGGGTGCGCAAGGCCTGTCGGTGGCGCAGACGAGCGGTTACGGTGAGGACACTGCGATCGAGTTCCGGCTGGGACGCCATCCGGGTTGAACGTGGCTTGCGATCAGAGAGTGAGTAAGCGCAATCGCGCTAGCAAAGACAGCCGCGGTAGCCGTTGCTTTTACGCGGGCGGCATCAGGTAGTTCAAGCAGTGGAACAACGCGCCAGACCGGTGCGCGTGCAATGGCAGGATCCGCTTTCCAGCGCCGGAAGCAGGCAGGCACGTCACGGCGCCGGGGTTACGCAAGTCACGAACAAGACGGTGGCACTATGAGTTCATCCAGCGACATCGAAAAGCTTTTCGATCATTTCGGCGGCGACGCCAATGCGTACCAGGAAATCGGCCGCGAAAACGAGGCGCGCTCGGCACGCACGCGTTGGCCCTTGCTGGTCAAGCTGGATCTGAGTCAACCGGCGATTCCCGCCATCGGTCAGCGCGTGGCGCGGGCTCAGCCGCCAGTGGCCGTGCCGCTCGCCGTCGATCCGCACGACACCACGCCGAAAGACGCCGCCTCGGTGACGCGCGCGAAAGCGCCGTTGTTCACCCGTTCGCATCGGCGCGATATTCCGCCGGTGGCGGTGGCCGCTGCGCCGTCCACGGCGCCGCGCGGCGCTTCGCGTTTCGGCGAACTCGATCTGCCTGAAACCGTGGCGAAGATCGATGCCGTTGCGCCGGCGGCACCCGCCGCCGTGCGGGTGGACGCGGTGGCGGCGGTGGCGGCGGAGGTCGTGCCGGCTGCCGTGCCGGTGGCTCCGGCCGCCCCAACCGCCCCAATCGCCCCGGTCCAGTTCCGTACGCCGGTGATGCAACCGATCCCGCCGATCCAACCCGCCGCGCCAGCCTGGGCGCAACCGGCACAACCGGCACAACCCGCCGCCCCCGCCGCGCCGCCTTCGATCCTCGGCAAACTCTTCACCCCCGAGCCCGCCGCCACGCCGCCGCGACCCGCCGCGTCCCAGGCCGCCGGCGCACCGCTGCACTCGGTCTTCGACCGGCTGCGCGGCACGCCCGCCCCGATAGTCGCCGCCCCGGTCAGCGCCACGCGCGCCGCCGCGCCCGCCCCTTCCAACTCGTGGCTGGTCAACGGCCCTCGTCGCTCATGAAAGTCATCGCGGTGGTGTCCGCCAAAGGCGGGGTCGGCAAGACCACCCTCGCCGCCAATCTCGCCTGCGTGCTGGCTGCCGGCGGCCGGCGCGTGATCGCGATCGACCTCGATCCGCAGAACGCGCTGCGTCTGCATTTCGGCGTGCCGCTCGACAGCATCGACGGTTTGTCGCGCGCCACGCTGACGGGCGACCCATGGCAAACGGTGTTGTTCGACGGTCTGGACGGCGTGACCGTGCTGCCCTACGGCGCGGTGCTCGAAGACGACCGCCGCCGCTTCGAAGCGCTGATCGACCAGGACCCGCACTGGCTCGCGCAAGCGTTGCAGAACCTGCGGCTCGATGCGTCGGACGTGGTCATTATCGACACGCCGCCGGGTTCGTCCGCGTATGTCCGCGCCGCGCTGAGCACGGCCACCTTCGCGCTGAACGTGGTGCTCGCCGACGCCGCCTCGTACGCGGCGATTCCGCTGATGGAGCGGCTGATCGATACCTATGCGACGCCGCGCGCCGAATTCGGCGGCGTGGGCTACGTGGCCAACCAGATCGACCAGTCGCGCCACCTCACCAAAGACGTGCTCAAGGTGCTGCGCCAGATGCTCGGCGCGCGGCTCTTCCCCGGCGTGATCCATCTGGACGAAGGCGTGAGCGAAGCGCTCGCCTGCGACACCACGCTGATTCATTACGATCCACTCAGCCAGGCCGCCGCCGATTTCCGCGCGTGCGGCGCCTGGCTGATAAGCGCCGTCGACGCGATCGCCGTCTCGCCGAGGAACGTCGCATGAGCACGGCACAGCCGCAGGACATCGAGGCCGGCGAACCATCGCGGCTGGAGCGTTTCGTCGACGCGCGCTTCTGGAACAGCCGCGTCGTCACCGGTCTGGTGACGCTGTTCGCGCTGATCATGCTGTACTTCGTGTTTACGGTGCCGCTCGCGTTCTACGAGCAACTTACATTCGCGACCTGCTGCTTCGTGACCGCGCTGCTGTTCCGCCGCCTGCCCGGCCGTTACGCGACGATGGTGATGATCATGCTGTCGGTGGTCACGTCGGGCCGCTATATGTACTGGCGGCTGACCGCCACCACTTACTGGGAGCATCCGCTCGACGCCGCCTGGGGTCTGCTGCTGGTGTCCGCCGAAGTCTATTCGACCGTCGTGCTGATGCTCGGCTACTTCCAGACCGCCTGGCCGCTCAAGCGCAAGCCGATGCCGCTGCCCGCCTCGCGCGACCTGTGGCCGACCGTCGACATTTTCATTCCGACCTACAACGAGCCGCTTTCGGTGGTGAAGCCGACCATCTACGCCGCGCTCGCGCTCGACTATCCGGCCGAAAAAATTTCGATCCACGTGCTCGACGACGGCCGCCGTCCCGAGTTCAAGGCGTTCTGCGAAGACGTCGGCGTGAACTGGACGATCCGCACGCATAACCGGCACGCGAAGGCCGGCAATATCAACGAGGCGCTGAAGATCACCAGCGGCGAATACCTCGCGATTTTCGACTGCGATCACATACCGACCCGCTCGTTTTTGCAGATCGGCCTCGGCTGGTTCCTGCGCGACAAGCTGCTGTCCATGCTGCAGACGCCGCACCACTTCTTCTCCGCCGATCCGTTCGAGCGCAACCTCGGCACGTTCCGCAAGGTGCCCAACGAAGGCGAACTGTTCTACGGCCTCGTGCAGGACGGCAACGACCTGTGGAACGCAACCTTCTTCTGCGGTTCGTGCGCGCTGCTGCGCCGGACCATGGTCGAGGAGATCGGCGGCATCGCGGTCGAAACCGTTACCGAAGACGCGCACACCGCGCTGAAGCTGCACCGCCTCGGCTACACCACCGCGTATCTGGCGATTCCACAGGCCGCTGGTCTCGCCACCGAATCGCTGTCGGGCCACATCGGCCAGCGGATTCGCTGGGCGCGCGGCATGACGCAGATTTTCCGGATCGACAATCCGCTCACCGGCAAGGGCCTCAAGATCGGTCAGCGGCTGTGCTATCTGAACGCGATGATGCACTTCTTCTACGGCATTCCGCGTCTGGTGTTTCTGACCGCGCCGCTGTCGTATCTGTTCTTCGGCGCGCACGTGATCGAGGCCGCGGCCAGCACGATCGCGATCTACGCGCTGCCGCACATGATGCATGCGAGCATCACCAATTCGCGGATGCAGCGCTCGTTCCGCCATTCGTTCTGGGCCGAAGTGTATGAGTCGGTGCTGGCCTCGTACATCACCGCACCGACGCTGCTTGCGCTGATCAACCCGAAGCTCGGCAAGTTCAACGTGACGGCCAAGGGCGGCCAGATCGAGAAGAACTATTTCGACTGGGCGATCTCGCGGCCGTATCTGTTCCTGCTGTTGCTGAACCTGATCGGCTTCTGCGTGGGCGTCGTCCATATCTATTTCAACTGGCATCTGCGCAGCGTGGTGCAGACCACCGTGCTGAACCTCGCGTGGACCACCTACAACATGCTAATTCTTGGCGCGAGCGTGGCCGCCGCGAGCGAGCGTCGGCAGATTCGCGCGGTGCACCGCGTGGCCATGCAAATGCCCGTGATGCTGAAGTTCTCGACCGGCCGCACGCTCGCCTGCGAAACCATCGACTACTCGGAAGGCGGCGTGGGTGTCGCGCTGCCCGCGGCGATCCAGGTGCCGATGCACGAACGCGTGACCGTGTCGCTGTTTCGCGGCGACGAGGAATACGCATTCCCCGCGACGGTCGGCTTCACCGCGCCGGGCCGTGTCGGCCTGCGCTTCTCCCAGCTCACGCGCGAACAGGAATACGAGTTCGTCAAGACCACCTTCGCCCGCGCGGATGCATGGACCGGCTGGGCCGAAGGACGCCAGCAGGACACGCCGCTGCGCGGCCTGTCGCATGTGCTGACGGTCGGCGCGCGCGGCATCGTGGGCCTGTTCGAGCATCTTTACGCCGACCTTCGCAGCTCGATGAAAAGCCGTCCAGTGGACGTCAAGAAGCTAAAAACCAAAGACTGATCTATGCGCAACCGGATGGCGAAGGCACACAACGAACGCTCGCGCGACGAGCGCGGTGGAATGGGACCGGCAGCGCGCCGCTTCGCAGGTCCCGGCTCGCAACGGCTGATGCGCGGGCTCGCCTGCTGGCTCGCATTGCAGACCGCCCTGGCGGCGCCGCTCGTGTCGGTCGCCGAGGCGGCTGAAGCCGTCGCGGCAACGGCGAGCCCCGCAGCGGACTTAACCCAGACACGCCAGACACGCGCGGCAGCGGGTGAGCAAAGCGCACCGGGCGCACCAGGCGCCCCGGCCACGCCCGTCGCCACCGGCGTGGGCAGCGTGCCCGCGCCGAGCCCTGCCGTGCCGTACGATCCGAACACGCTCGCCCAAGCCGCGTTGGCGACGCCGACGCCCGCGCTCGCCGCGTCGTCGGTGAAGGCGTTGGGCATCAAGACGCCGACCACCGCCGAACCCGGCACGCTGGTGCCGGGCGGCCGGCGTCAGACGCTGACCTTCGCCGATCTCGGCGCGCTCGATCCGCTGCAACTGCGCGGCACCGACGGCCAGAACGGCGTGGCGTTCTCGGTGCGCGGCGACGAAGTGGTGACCGGTGCAGTGCTGCACCTCGTCTACAGCTACTCGCCCGCGCTGCTGCCGAACATCTCGCAACTGAAAGTGCTGGTGAACGGCGAAGTCGCCGCGACCCTGCCGGTGCCGCATGAACAGTCCGGCATGCTGGTGGCGCGCGACGTGTCGATCGATCCGCGCTTCATCACCGAGTTCAATCACCTGAACGTGCAGTTGATCGGCCATTACACGACGAGCTGCGAGGACCCGGCGAACTCGTCGCTGTGGGCCACCGTCAGCAACGCGAGTTCGCTCGATCTGACCTACGCGTCGCTCGCCAGCAAGCCGGATCTGGCGGCGCTGCCGCAGCCGTTTTTCGACCGTCGCGACGTGCGCCGGCTCGAACTGCCGTTCGTGTTTCCGCAAAAACCGGGCGCGGCGACGCTCGAAGCGGGCGGCATCGTCGCCTCATGGTTCGGTGCGCTGGCCGGTTATCGCGGCGCGGTGTTTCCGGCGCAACTGGACAACGCGCCGTTGTCGGGCAACGCGGTGGTGTTCGCCACCTCCGACCAGCGCCCGGCCGGCATCGAGATTCCGGCGATCTCCGGTCCGACCATCGCGGTAGTGGATCGCGAAGCGCCGGCGCGCGGCAAGCTGCTGCTCGTGCTCGGGCGCACCGAAGCCGAACTGAAGACCGCCGCGAAGGCGCTCGGCATCGGCCAGAACACGTTGACGGGTGCGAGCGCAACCATCACGCAGTTGAACGAACTCGGGCCGCGCGCGCCGTACGACGCGCCGAACTGGTTGCCGACTCACCGCGCGGTGCGCTTCGGCGAACTCGCCGACGCGCGCGATCTGACCGTGTCCGGCTACGACGCCGACGCGGTGCGCGTGAATCTGCGCGTGCCGCCCGATCTGTTCATGTGGCACACCAAGGGCGCGCCGATCGATCTGCGCTACCGCTACACGGTGCGCCCGCATGTCGACCGGTCGTCGTTGAACGTGAGCGTGAACAACGGCTTCGTGCAGGCCCTGCCGATTCCGGCCGAGTCCGCTTCCGTGTTCGAGCTGAGTCATTACTTCGCGCGCGTGTTGCCGGACCGGACCGCCGAGGCGCGCCGCACCGTCTACATTCCGCCGCTGCTGCTGACGCCGCGCGCGCAGGTGCGCCTGCACTTCTACTACGACATTCCCGATACCGGCGAATGCCACGGCCGTCTGCTCGACAACGTGGTCGGCGCGATCGATCCGAATTCGACGATCGACCTGTCGTCGTTCCCGCATTACATGGCACTGCCCGATCTGGCCGCGTTCGCCAATAGCGGCTTTCCGTTCACGCGCATGGCGGATCTCTCCGAGACCGCCGCGATCCTGCCGAACGACGCCGATTCGAGCGACTACAGCCTGTTTCTGCTGACCATGGGCCGGATGGGCGCGTCGACCGGATATCCGGTGAACGGCGTGAGCGTCGGCACCGCGGACGACGTCGATAAATACGCCAACAAGGACCTGCTGGTGTTCGGCGCACCGGGTAAGCAGCCGCTGCTGCAACGCTGGGCCAAATCGATGCCGTTCTCGAGCGACGGCGATTCGCGCACCTTCCAGCTCTCCGACATCGTCTTCAAACTCGAGGACTGGTGGCATGGCGAGCGCGGTGTCGAACGCACGCCGGCGCGCGCCGACCTGACGCTGGTGAGTTCGAACGGGGACGCGCTGCTGACCGGTTTCGAGTCGCCGCTGCAGAAGAACCGCAGCGCGGTCGCGCTGGTGAGCACCGCGGGCCAGTCGGACGCCGATCTCTCGGCGGCGCTGCTCGATGCCGACGTGCTGCCGGAAATTCAAGGGGCGATGGCCGTGATTCACGGCCGCACCGTGACCATTACGTCGAACGGCGAAGCGTATTACATCGGCCATCTGTCGCCGCAGGAGTATCTGCGCTGGGCGCTGTCGTCGCATCCGCTGCTGTTGATGCTGGGCGGCGTGCTCGCCGCGCTGATCATCGCGGGCCTGTTCTACCGGACGCTGCGCTCGGTCGCCGCGCGCCGCCTGAAGGACTGAGGACTGAGGACTGTTTATGCAGGTTCGAATCAACCGGAAGGCATGGCTCGCCTTGACGCTCGGCTTCGCCGCGTCGGCGAGTTTCGCCAGTGTCGTGAAGGTGGCGCAGGTGAATCCCGCGTCGGGCGCATGCGGTGAGTGGACCGGCTACCGGCGCTTCGTCGAACGTTTCGTGCAGGCCGACGGCCGCGTGATCGACTATTCGACGCCGACCCAGCAAACCACCTCCGAAGGTCAGTCGTACGGTCTGTTCTTCGCGCTGGTCGCGAACGACCGCGCGACCTTCGACCGGCTGCTCGCGTGGACCCGCACCCACCTCGCGGACAATCAGTTCGACGCGCAAAACATGCGGCTGCCGTCGTGGCAATGGGGCAGGAAAGCAGACGGCTCGTACGGCGTGCTCGATCCGAATTCCGCCTCAGACTCCGATCTGTGGATCGCCTACGACCTGCTGCAAGCCGGCCGTCTGTGGAACGACCCCGCCTACACGCAACTCGGCCAGGCGCTGGCCACGCAGATCGCGCGTCAGGAAATGACCAGCTTGCCGGGCGTCGGCCCGATGCTGCTGCCGGGGCCCCAAGGCTTCAAGGCAGGCGGCGTGACGCGTCTGAATCCGAGCTATCTGCCCTTGCCGGTACTGCGGGCGCTCGCCCATGAACAGCCGGGCGGTCCGTGGGCCAAGCTCGCCGAGAGCGCCTACCGGCTGATCAAAACCACCGCGCCGCAGGGCTTCGCACCCGACTGGGCCGCGTGGCAAAACGGCCAGTTCGTGGTCGATCCGAAAAGCGGCGACACCGGCAGCTATGACGCGATCCGCGTCTATCTGTGGGCGGGTCTCACGTCGGCCGCCGATCCGCTCGCCAAACCCTGGCTCGCGGCGCTCGGCGGCATGCGCGCGAAGGTCGCGCAAACCGGCATTCCGCCCGAGAAGGTCTCGTCGACCAGCGGCGCGGCCAGCGGCGAAGGTCCGCTCAGTTACTGGGCGGCGCTCGCGCCGTATTTCAAGGCGCTCGGCGACGAACGCGGCCTCGGCCTCGCGCGCACCCATCTCGCCGCGCTCGACGCCAACGTGCCCGGCCGCGAGCCGGTTTACTACGATCGTGTGCTGGGTTTGTTCGGCACGGGGTTTATCGACGGCCGCTATCGCTTCGACGAAGCCGGCCGTCTCGTGCCAAGCTGGAGAAACGCATGCGATTGAGCGCCCTCGCGTTGTCATTGCGCTTCGCGCTGAGCGTCACGGCGGTCTGCTACGTGGCGACCGCCGCGCCCGACGTCCTCGCGCAGGCGTCGAAAGATCCGCTTAACGTGCTGATCGATCAGGGCAAATACTGGCAGTCGCATCAGCGCGGCGACCTCGCCGAGCAGGCCTGGCTGAAGGTGCTGCGGCTCGACCCGAAGCAGCCCGACGCGCTCTACGGCATGGGCATGGTGCTCGCCGACCGCAAGGACGGCGCGGGTGCCCAGCAATATCTGGCGCGACTGAAAGCGGTCGCGCCGAACTACCCGAATCTGGATGAACTCGGTCGCCGTCTCGGCGAATCGAGCCTGCGCGACCAGACCGTGAACGACGCGCGGCGGCTCGCGCAAAGCGGCCAGAGCGCGAGCGCGGTCGAGCAATATCAGCGCGCGCTGAACGGCAAGCCCGCCACGCCCGAATTGCAGCTCGAGTATTACCAGGCGCTGTCGGCCACGCCGCAAGGCTGGGACCAGGCGCGCCGCGGCCTCGAACAGCTCGCGCGCGACAACCCCGACGACCCGCGCTACGCCCTCGCCTACGCGCAGCATCTGACCTATCGCGACGTCACGCGGCGCGACGGGATCGCGCGTCTGCAAAAACTGTCGGCCGACAGCACGGTCGGCGCGTCGGCGAAAAAGAGTTGGCGTCAGGCGTTGTTGTGGCTCGACGCGCGTCCCTCCGATTCCGCGCTGTACGAGTCGTATCTGCAAAGCGCCGGCGACGACGCCGCGGTCAAGGCGCGCTTCGATTCGATGGTGCAGCAGGACAAGGCGGCGCGCGACCGCTCGCAGGAAAACGCCGCGACAGATGCACGCGGGCGCACCGTCGCCGACGGTTTCGCCGCGCTCGACAAGGACGACATCGCGACCGCGCGATCCAGGTTTTCCTCGGTGCTCGCCAACAGCCCGAACGACACCGACGCGCTCGGCGGCATGGGGATCGCCGCGCTGAAACAGGAGCGCTTCGCCGAGGCGCGCAATTATCTGGAACGCGCGTCGCGCAACGGCAATCCGGCGCGCTGGAAAACCGCGCTCGACAGCGCGACTTACTGGACCTACACCAGCGACGCCATCGGCGCGCGCAGCAACGGCGAATTCGCCAAGGCGAAGTCGCTGTTCGAACGCGCGATCGCGCTGAATCCGTCCGACGTCACCGCGCAGGTGCTGCTCGGCGAAATGCTGCTCGCCAACAACGACCCGGTCGGCGCGGAACAGGCGTACCGGATGGCGCTGCGCCGCCAGGCCGACAATCCCGATGCGGTGCGCGGACTGGTCGGCGCGCTCGCCGCGCAGGGCCGCGGCGACGAGGCGCTGCAGTTCGCCAATCAGTTGAACGCCGAACAGCAAACCAAGGCCGGCGGCATCAACCGTCTGCGCGGCGAGGCGCAAGCCGCTCAGGCGCGCGCCGCCGAAGCGCGCGGCGACCTCGGCAGCGCCCGCAGCCTGTTCGAAGACGCGCTGCTGAACACGCCCGACGACCCGTGGCTGCGCCTCGACCTCGCGCGCATTTACGTGCGCCAGGGCGCGGTCGCGAACGCCCGCAGCATGATGGACGGCCTGCTGGCCGCGCATCCCGACATGACCGACGCGCTCTATGCGAGCGCGTTGCTGTCGGCGGAAACGCAGGACTGGTCGGCGGGTCTCGCGCAACTGGAGCGCATTCCGGCCGCCCAGCGCACCGACGCGATGACGACCTTGCAGCATCGCCTGTGGGTACACCAACAGGCCGATCTCGCGACGCGCATGGCGCGCAACGGCCAGAACCAGCAGGCACTCGCCACGCTGCATGCGGCCGAACCGGTCGCCGGCAACAACCCCGAACTGATCGGCGTGATCGCCGCCGGGTATCAGCAGGCCGGCGACCCGAACCGCGCGCTGGGTCTGGTGCGCAGCGCGATGAATGCGGCGCCCGGCAACACCGATCTGCTGCTGCAATACGCGGGCATTCTGTCGGCCACGCAACAGGAAAGCGAACTCGGCATGGTGATGCGCCGGCTCGCCGCGATGCAGTTGACGCCGCAGCAACGCACCGATTTCGGCAATCTCAATCTGGGCATCGTCATCAAGCAATGCGACGCGGTGCGGCAACGCGGCGATCTGGCCAGCGCCTACGACGTGATCGCGCCGTGGCTCGCGGCCATGCCGGACAACCCCGATCTGCAGGCGGCGCTCGGGCGTCTTTATTCGAGCGCCGGCGACGACCGCAACGCGCTCGCCAGCTATCGCGTCGCGCTGCAACGCAAGCCCGACGACCTGAACCTGTTGCAGGCGACGATTCCCGCTGCGGTCGGCGCGAAGCAGTTCAGCTACGCCGAAACGCTGGCGAATCAGGCATTGCGCGCCGCGCCCGGCGATCCGGGCGTGCTCGCCACCGTCGGCCGCATGTATCGCGCGGAAGGCAAGCTGTCGCTCGCGTCGACGTATCTGCAGCGCTCGCTGGTCGCCGCCAACACGCCGCTGATGGCCAACGCGCCGCGCACCCCGGCGAGCAACGTGCCGCGCGGCTGGGAAGTGGCCATGCGCCGGATCGGCGCGACGCCGCTGCCCGGCACCAATCCGTTCGAAGGCAAAAGCGCTACCGTCACACCGTCCGACGCCGACAATGCCGTGCTGGGCGGCGGCAATTACACCGCCGCGCGCGCCGCGCTTCCGTACTCGCAGTCCTCCTTGCCGACACAGACCGTGCCGAACTATCCGCCGCCCACGCAGCCCGCACCGTATGTCGCGCCTTATTCGGCGCCCGCGCAACCTTATGCGCCGAACGGCGCGCCCGCTGCCTTGCCGTACAACACGCCCCGCCCCGCCGTGAATTCGGGCGGCTACGGGCAGGACACTTATGGGTCGAGCCAGTCGGGCGCGCCGTTGCAGCCTTACCCGGGGCAAGGGCAACAACCGATGCAGGCACCGCAGCAGTCGTATAACGCGGGCTACGCGCAGCAGCAGCCGTATAACTCCGGTTATCCCCAGCAGGCGCAATACGGCGCGCCGGACGGTTACGCCGCCACGCCGTGGCCGATGTCGCCGGCCGCGCGCGAAGCGCAGGCCAACGCCGGTTCGATGCAAGCGCAACCGTATGCGTCTTATGGCGCAAACGCGAAACGGTCGACCTCGACCGCCAGAAAGCAGACTGCGTCGAAGAGCAAACGCAGCGCGCAGACCTACGCGCAAGCGCCTTATGGACAACCACAGCAAGGCTATCCGCAGCAACAGGGGTATTACGCCCAGCCGCCGTATCCGCAGCAACAACAGGGTTACGCGCAGCAGCCTTACCAACCGTATCCGCCGCAGCAGCAAGGCTATGGCCAGCAGCCGTATCAACCGGTGCCGCCGCAGGCTTATCCGAATCAGGGCTATTACGCGCAACAGCAGCCTTACATTCCGCAGCCGCCCAGCGGCTACGCGCAGGCGTATTACCCGCAGCAACCGGGTGCGAACGGTAATGGTGGCAACGGCGCGAACTACGCACCGTCGAATGTCGCCAACACGCAAACGCTCGGCGTCGCGGAAGAACTGGCGCAGGTCAATCGCGAGCAATCGAGCAGCGTGACGGGCGGGATCGTGTTCCGCAACCGCACCGGCGAGGACGGCCTGTCCACCCTCACCGATATCGAAGCGCCGGTCCAGGGGCGCATCAAGGCGGGCAACGGACACATCGTCATCACGGCCACCCCGGTGACGCTCGATGCGGGCACCGCCGCCGGCACCACGTCGACGCTGGCGCGTTTCGGCGCCGGCCTGTCCAACCCGCAGTCCGCGATCGCGGCGGTGGCCGGCAACAATACGTACGGCAGCCAGACCGCGAACGGTGTGGGCCTGTCGCTCGGTTACGAGGGCCGCAGCATCAGCGCCGATATCGGCGTGACGCCGCTCGGCTTCCCCGAGAAAAACATCGTGGGCGGCGTGCAGTACAACGGCGCGATCACCGACAAGGTGAGCTACTCGCTCGCCGTCGCCCGGCGCGCGGTGACCGACAGCCTGCTCTCCTATGCCGGCGCGCGCGATTCGGGCTCCGGCCTCGAATGGGGCGGCGTCACCTCCAATGGCGGCCTCGGCAGCCTCGCTTGGGACGACGGCACGAGCGGCCTGTACGTGAACGCTTCGTACCAGCACTACATGGGCTACCACGTCGCGAGCAACAACGCGGTCAAGGGCGGCGGCGGCGTTTATACGCGTCTGCTGAAAGACGCCGATCAGACGCTCACGGTCGGCGTGAACACCACGCTGATGACCTATAACAACAACCTGTCGTACTTCACGTATGGCCAGGGCGGTTACTTCAGTCCGCAGCAGTACATGATCCTGAATCTACCGGTCGAATGGATGGGCCGTAACGGCGCGTTCACGTACGACGTGAAGGGTTCGATCGGCGTGCAGCATTACCGGCAGGATGCGTCGAACTACTTCCCGCTGAACGACGGCTCCAATCGTCAAACCAACGCGGCGGGACAGGCCAATTCGCTCGGCGGCGGCCTCGACGGCAACGCGGTTTATCCTGGCCAGAGCAAGACCGGTGTGTCGTATTCGCTGAGCGCTGTCGGCGAATATCAGCTCGCGCCGCAACTGGCATTCGGCGCCACGGCGTCGCTCGGCAATGCGTACGAATACCGCGAATGGCTCGCGGCGGTTTATGTGCGCTACAGCTTCAGCAAGCAGACCGGCTTGCAGCCATTCCCGCCGACGCCGCTCAGTTCGCCGTATCTGTCGTTGTCGAACTGACGTGGGAGTTTGCGGTTTTTGCGGGTTGCGGCGATGGTGGCTGTTTCGGACCACTGTCGCCGTTGCCGTTGCCGTTGCAGGCTGCCGGGATGCTCTGTCAGTCGTCCCGGCGTTCGGTCGCGTAGCGGCGGCAATGCTCCAGGTAGCCGGCCGCATGGCTGCTCACCAGTTCCACGATGCTGGTCCACAGCCAGCCCGGTGCGTCGAGCGTCTTCGAGCGATTGCGGCGCAGTTCGGTGAGCCATGCCTTGCGCTCGCCGCTATCCATCTGCCGCGCATGCGCCTTGCCTACCACCAGCGCGAGAAAGCGTGCCGCTTTCATGGCTTCGTCGCGGGTCAGTTGTTCGATCGTCAGTTTCATGTCCTGCGGTAGCAGCTCACGGATCACGACCGCGCGGTCCGCGAGGCGTGCCGCCCGCATCCGCTCGCCCAGCGACGGCGACAGATGCCGCGCGCCCTCCACCACCCGCTCGGCGTTGTCGCGCGGCATCCGCACGCGCGGATAACGCGGCGCCGCCGCCTGCGCGGCCTCCTTGATATCGATCAGGCACAGATCGTCGCCCTCCAGCGCGGCGCCGTCGATATCGAGCAGCACCGCGTAGCGCAATCGGCCCAGCGAGCTGCAGCCCTTGACCCAGTACGCGGCGTCGAGCACTTCCACGTCGGCTTCGTCGCCGGCGCCGCGCAGCACGGTGGCCAGTCGCGCCAGCGTGCCCTTTTCGAACAACGCGTCGATCTCGCGCCGCTCGCTTTTCGCCAGCGGCCAGAAGCGCGGCCCGAGCGGAATGGTCGGCTCGATATCCTCGATCCGTTCTTCCGCCAGATGACGCCACGACCGGCGCACCGCTTCCCTCATCACCACGCGCACCGCCTCGGGCTTTTCGGCGTGGATGTCGGCGTCGCCCGCGGCTTCGTCGAAGGCGCGCTCGTAGCCGTCGGCAAGCGCTTCCATCATGCGCACCGTCGTCACGCCCGGCAGGTCGGAACCGCGCGCGGCGGTAGCCAGTGAGAGGCCGAGACGAATCAGGTCATGCGCCGGATTGCCGATCACGGTCTGGTCGAGATCGCGAATCTGGATTTCGACGCGCCCTTGCGCGTCGGCCACCGGCCCGAGGTTGCCGGTGTGGCAATCGCCGCAGATCCAGATCGCCGGGCCTTCGGGCAAGGTATGGCTCTCCATGCCTTCGAGCCATTCGTAAAACTTGCTGGTGTTGCCGCGTACGTACGCGTGCGCGGAGCGCGCCATCCTGGCGTTGCGGCGTGTGATCAGCAGCGCCTGGCGGGCGTCGGCTTTCGGTAGTTTGGCGCGTGTGGGGGTTTTCTTCGGCATGGTAGGGTCCGCGTTTATTGATGTTCGAATTCAGCGTGCTGTCCAGTTGCACCTTGCGCTCATTGGCGCGCGCGAACAAGTAGCGGGAGCAGGAATCGGGCCTGACGGGCGGCAACGGAGCAACCGGGTTTGCGCCGTGAGGTTGTGGCCTACAATGATCTGGGCCGCGCGGCCGTCGGCGCGGGCGGCGCAATTCACACGGCTTCGCTTATGGACATCCAATGCGGCACCGCTGGCTGGACCGACAAGACGCTGATCGCCTGCAAGCGCTTCTATCCGCGCGGCAGCAGTAGCGCTGAAGCGCGGCTGCGCTTTTATGCGTCGCAATTCCCGCTGGTCGAAGTCGATTCGGCTTACTACGCCATGCCGTCGGCGAGCAATGCGCAGCTCTGGACCGAGCGCACACCCGAGGGCTTCACCTTCAACTTCAAGGCGTTCCGCCTGTTCACCGGGCATCAGACCTCGCCCGATGCACTGCCCAAGGACATCGCGATGGCGCTGCCGGCAGGTATCACCGGTCCGCGCAAAAAGAACGTGTACTACCGCGACATGCCCGCCGAGATCCTCGACGAATTGTGGCGCCGCTATCTGGAAGCACTCGAACCGCTGCGCGTCAGCGGCCGCCTTGGCGCCGTGCTGTTCCAGTTCGCGCCGTGGATCACGCGCGCGCCGGATGGCCTCGCGCTCGTCGACGAATGCCGCACGCGCATGGCGGACTATCTGATGGCCGCCGAGTTTCGCAATCAGTCGTGGTTCGACGACCAGCATGCGCCGTGGTCGCTCGATTTTCTGCGTGAACGCAGCCTCGTGCACGTGATCGTCGACGCGCCGCCGGACGTGACGAACCGCGTGCATACCGTGTGGGAAGCGACGAATCCCCAGCTTGCGATGGTGCGTTTGCACGGCCGCAACACCCAGACATGGAGCGCGACAGGCGCGGCGAGTGCGGCGGATCGCTTCGATTACGATTACGACGACGACGAGTTGCGCGAGCTGGCGGCGCCGATTCGCGCGATCGCGACGAAGGCCGGGCGAACGCATGTCATTTTCAATAACTGCTTCGAGGACCAGGGGCAGCGGAATGCGCGAACGCTGGTGCGACTTCTGGGAGACAGCGCAGCCGTTCCGGTTGCCTGATCAGACCATGAATACGCGCGACGCTCGATGCGAGGTCGCGATCCTTGCCGCCTGTGTATTACCCCGATTCTGTCGCGGAAAGTGATCCCGGAAGACGGCAAATGCCGATGCTCGGTAGACTGTGCGTTTGGATCACACAAGTTGCGGGAGAAGGCAGCATGGACCGCATGACGGCGATGGAAACTTTCGTAACCGTGGTGGACGCGGGCTCGTTCTCCGGCGCCGCCCGGCGCTTGAAGTTGGGACAGCCGGCGGTCTCCAAGTCTATTGCTCAGCTGGAAGAACATCTAGGTGCCCGGCTCCTGCTGCGTTCAACGAGGGGCCTCACGCCAACCGATGCGGGTCAGCGATTCTACGAGCATGCACGACGCGCGATCGATGAGGCGGATCAGGCAGAACAGGTGGTACGGGAAACCTCGGATGGGCTCTCGGGGCGCTTGCGGATCAGTGCCGCCGTCACGTTCGCGCGGCTGCATGTTCTGCCCGCGCTGAAAGTCTTCCTCGACCAGCATCCGAAACTAAGCGTCGATATCATTCTCGACGACCGCTCTATCGATCTGCTCGAACAGGGCGTCGACGTGGCGCTGCGCATGGGCGCGCTCGACGACTCGGCGATGACCGCCAGGCGCATCCTGCGCGGACGTCGGCTGGTGATCGGAACACCGCGCTATTTTGCGGAAGCCGGCATTCCGACGACGCCGGCCGAACTGAGCCGCCACCAGGCAGTCGTCTATTCGCTGCGAGGCGGCGGCGAGTCCTGGTCGTTTAGCAGCAGTGACGGCAGCGAGGTCGCCGTGACCGTTTCGGGCCGCGTCGCCGTGAGTGCCGCCGAGGGCGTGCGCACAGCCGTGCTCGGACACATGGGCCTCGCCGTCGCGTCGGAATGGATGTTCTCCCCCGAGCTCGCCGACGGAACTGTCCAAGCCGTCCTCACCCAGTGGACGCTGCCACCGATCGACGTGTGGGCGGTCTTCCCGTCCGGACGCATGGCGACGTCGAAGGCGCGCGCGTTCGTCGCTTTCGTCGAGCAGCTGTTTGGCAAGCACAGTGACAATACGCAGGTCGACCCGGCATCCGCGTTTGCCGATTGAGCCGCTGCGCCGTACGGTAAGACAACACAATCCGGAGGCGGGCCAATTCCCCTCTACACCTTCGCGATAGCCTTCTCGAGCACCGCAAACATGTCGGCCGGATCGGGTCTGAACGTATAGTCAGGATGGACTTCCGAGTACAGCACGATACCGTCTTGCCCGATGACGTACCGCGCAGGCATGGGCAGAGTCCAGCTGGGATCGTCGTTGAAGGCCGGCAGGTCGTTTCTTAGCCGCCGGTACAGATCGACGAGGTAGTCAGGCAGCGGGAAGCGCAGGCCAAATGCCGCGCCGGTCTCGCCGTTGACGTCGCTCAACACCGGGAACGCCAGCTTGTTCTCGCGCACCGCCTTGCGGCTGTTAACCGGCGTCTGCGGCGAGATCGCGACCACGTTCGCCCCATAGGCGCGGATCTGCGGCAGCACGTCGTTGATCGCCTGAAGCTCCATGTTGCAATACGGGCACCATATGCCCCGATAGAACGTCACGACAAGGGCGCCTTGCGCGAGCAGGTCGACCGACGAGACCTCGCGTTCACTTTGGTTCTTTAGCGTGAACTGCGGGGCACGGTCGCCTGCCTTGATCGCGCGGGCTGCCTGGCCGCTTGCGATCAGTTCGGCGGTCGCGCGCTCCATGATCGGGTGGATGTCCGGCGGTGCGTAATACGGCGGCTTGCCGGCCTTGAATTCGAGTTTGAATGCATCGAGTCTGTCCTGCAGTGCCATCGCGAATCCCCTTGAGTGGTGAGGTCGTTTGGGCCGTTACGCCTGGCCGCTCACGATAGCCAGGATCATCAACGGAAGACATCCCGCGTCGATATCAGTTATTCCGGGCGGGCATGTTTCGCGTGGCGCACCTTCACCCTTTTGCCCATCGCGGCAATACCCGGCATTGCAATCGGCTTCCGATCCGCAAAGGCGTATCGCGCCAGGAATAGAAGCTATTCCTCGCCGGTGACTACCGGGTATCGCGACGCAAGCGGACGATACGCATCAACCAGTGCATGCGTGCATTGGCGCACATGCAGAAGTCCGCGAGTCCCTGCGACCAGGCATGTGAGCAGACTCATCAAACTCACTATCAAGGTAATCATGACTCAAGCTCTGAAAGGCAAACTTGCACTCGTGACGGGCGCTTCTCGTGGCATCGGGGCCGCCATCGCGGCCCGTCTGGCACGGGACGGTGCATCGGTCATCGTCCACTATGCGTCGAGTCCGGAGCGCGCCACGAACGTGGTCCAGGCGATTCGCGATGCGGGTGGCGAAGCCGAGGCAGTCGGCGCGAATCTGTCGAACCCCGAAGGTGTGGCCGCCTTGATCGGTTCGTTGAATGGCGTTTTCGGCGGCAAGTTCGAAGGCCGGCTCGACATCCTCGTGAACAACGCGGGCACCGTCGAATACGGACTCTTCATCGAGTCGTCGGACACGTCGTATGACACGCACTTCAATCTGAATGTGCGTGCACCGATCGAACTGGCGAAGGATGCGGCAAAGCGCATGATCAAGACGGGCTGGGGGCGCATCATTAATGTCGGCTCCGCTTTCGGTGAAGCAGCGCCGCTGCCTGGCGTGACGCTTTACATCGCGTCGAAGTTCGCCCTTCGCGGCTTCACCCGAGGTCTTTCGCGCGAGCTCGGCAAGCACGGCGTGACCGTCAACGCGGTCCAGCCTGGCCCGATCGACACCGAACTGGCGCCCCAGCCTGGCACGGAGGCCCACGCCACGATGACCAAACTCGCCAGCGTCGGCCGCTTCGGTAAAACGGAGGAAATTGCGGCAGCAGTAGCGTACCTGGCGAGCCCCGAAGCAGGCTACACGACGGGTGAAAGTCTGACGGTCGACGGTGGGTGGATCGCCTAGTCGCCGGAACCTTCGCCGGGCGTCGATTCGACGCCCGGCGGGGAGCCTTGATTACTTTTTCGCCGCGCACGCTAAGGCGGCGCAAACGACCTTCGACACCTGATCACCCATGCAAACGGACGAAGACGCCAAAATGCTCGCTTTGAGCGTAATTGCACACCGGTCGCGATTGGCCATCTTCCGGATGCTCGTTGCCGTGGGGTCGCGCGGTATGCCGGCCGGCGAGATTTCTGCGCGGCTGGGAATGGTTCGGTCCAGCCTGTCTTTCCATCTCAAGGACATGTTGCAAGCGAATCTTGTATCGGCCCGCCGGGAGGGGACCTTTATCTTCTATTCCGCGGTCCTGGATACGGTCCATGGAGTCATCGACTTTTTGACGGAGCATTGCCTCGCGTGTCCGACCGGCGTTTTTCCTCCAGGTGAAAAAGCGGCGATATCACGGGTGCGGATGAGCGGTTCTGCGGAGGGAGCGGTCACCAATGAGGTGTCCCGTTAGATGGCGGTTTTGAGTCGACTATGGAACGTCATTGCGCTGGTCGGTCGTCAAACTCTCTACGCGCCTTGTCGACCTCATCAAGATTATTCGCCGCCCAGACCCACACGCCACAAAACGCGGCGCCCAAAGTTATGCCCAGATCCGTGAGCTTGTACTCGACCTTCGGTGGCACGACAGGATACACAGTGCGCGTCACGAGGCCATCGCGCTCCATTGCGCGCAGGGTCTGCGTAAGCATCTTCTGACTGATGCCTTCGACGAGCTCGCTGAGGCGGCTGAAGCGGAGCGGTGACCTCTCGGTCAGAACGTCGAGAATCAACATGGTCCATTTGTCGGCAACGCGGCCGATGAGATCCCTCACGAGGGATGCGATCCGCGGATCCAGATCGACCGGTGGCGTGAGACTCGCGTAGTACTGCGCCGCCGCAATCTGTTCCTTCGTGAATTCCGGAACCCGCTTCATATGCACACTCTCCGCTTGGTAAGTATCTAACTTTCAAGTGCCTTCTTCCCTTTGGATAGTATGCCCTTCAAACTACGCTCGTGTTCACCAGACGAGAGCGATCAAATGAAAATGACCGGAAGGACCGTGTTGATTACGGGTGGAACAAGCGGGATTGGCCTGGAACTGGCCAAACAGCTAATTGCGCGCGGCAATACCGTGGTAGTGACAGGTCGTCACCCCGACAGGCTGCAAGCCGCCGTAAGGAGCGTGCCCGGGCTTCACGCTCTCGCTAGCGACGTAAGCGATCCCGCCAGTATCGAATCCTTGTATGAAACAGTGTCGGGCCGGTTTCCGTCCCTGGATACGCTCGTGAACAACGCGGGAGCGATGCGCAACATCAAATTGAATCAGTCGTGGCGATTGAACGATCTGACCGCCGAGATCGATGGCAATCTGAAGGGACCGATGTGGATGGCTCAGACATTCCTTCCCTTGCTCCGCCGTCAGACGCGCGCGTTGATCGTGAACGTATCGTCGGGTCTGGCGTTTATCCCGTTCCCCGCCGCTCCGGTGTATAGCGCGTCTAAAGCCGCGCTTCATGCCTATACGCAGTGTCTGAGGGCGCAACTGGAAGGCACGTCCGTATCGATAGTCGAGCTTGCTCCTCCGGGCACCGAGACGCCGCTGTTCCGGCGCGAGTTCGCCGAGGAAATGAAGAGCGAGAAAGGTATGGACGTGGATGTGCTCGTAAAACGCGCCATTGCAGGAATCGAGGCCGGGAAGCTGGAGATCCGTCCAGGGGTAAGCAATCTGCTGAAAATTGCCAGCCGTGTGGCGCCCCACTTCATGTTCCGGCAGATGGTGAAACTCGGCCGTACGGAACCCTCCGGATCCTAGAGGCCATTTTTCCATCGATCGCGCTCTTCACGGGCGATCCGCTCAATTCCACGAGAAGCGGTGATGACAGCAGAAAAGTCCGCAGCAACATCAGTAGCAACCGGGCGAATTGCGTCATCTGACGGCACATCGATCGGATATGAATCATTCGGCGAAGGTCCTGGCATCGTTCTTGTGCAGGGCGCGATGGGAACCGCACGGAATTATCATCAGCTTGCCACCTCGCTGTCGGACCGATTCACGGTGTACGTGCCGGATCGACGCGGCCGTGGATTGAGTCCTCGACCATATGACGTGCGGCATTCAATTGAACGCGATGTCGAGGACGTTGACGGTCTTCTCAAACACACCGGTGCAACATATCTTTTTGGATTGAGTTCCGGCGCGATGATCGTCCTCGAAAGCCTGCGGCGCAAGCTGCCGATTGACCGGGCAGCTGTCTATGAGCCACCGTTCTATCCGGACGGAATCGACGAGTCTTGAGAACGGCTCGTATCCGATGGCGCATTCCGCTCCGACCCGCTGAGTGAGCGTGACGGATCCACTTTCGGACAATCGACGTCCGCATGGCCCTTCTGGATGGGTCGTACATGAATGTGCACCTCACCTGGCGCCCTTCAGACGCGGAGCGATTCTCGGATAGATATCCAGCCAATATTCGTGATCGACAGAAAAAAACCCTACTGCCAGCGCCTCCTTCCCGTAAGCAATTCAACGCCTGTGACCCCTTTTCTCCGAGGAGCCCGTGGACGTTTTCATGTCGACCTCGTTTGATGTTCGGAAGGTCTTGATGAGTGCAGATGCGGCGCAACCGTACCGGAGGATTTGCTCGAGCACGACTGCGTCAATTTCAAACGCGCGGCGGCCCGCTGGCCGCTTCGCAAAGACGGCGTCGATTATTCGTGGACGCTCGAAGGCAGCGTGGAGACCGACAATGGCGACACTCAGGGTCAACTCGCCACGGAAGGCATCGGTATAGCGCGCGTATGCGCCGAGACGGTGGACCACCAGATCAAAGCCGGCCAACCGGTACCGCTTTTGGAAGCGTTTAACCCAGGCGACGGCGAGGATATTCATGCCGTGTTCGTCGGCGGGGCGCATATTCCGGCACGCGTGCGCTGCTTCGTCGACTACCTGGTCGAGCGGTTCGAATAACGCGCCGACTCTTTCGCCCGTTAAAGACTCACCTCTATTTATTTCCTGGTCGGCTTTCGCTTCGCTTGTTTCGTTTGTGCGGTTTGTCGCACGACGATCGCCTCGACAATCCGCCGCGCCCGAACTCCGATCTCCGCGACCGACCTGTTCTGCGCCACAACCTGCGCGCCCTCGAGCACGATCATGATCTCGTCCGCGGTCTCTTCCGGCAATGCGAGCCCGGCCGCCTCACACAGTCCGGCAAGCCGCGTCCACTGACGCGCCTTGTGTTCCTCGATCAGTTGCCGTGCCGGATGCTCACGGTCCGGCAACTCCGCAATCGAGTTGATGAACGGGCAACCGCGATGTGACCACGCCGCCACTTCGTCGGCGGTGAAGGTGGCCCAGCCGAGAATCTGCGCGCGCGGATCGCCGGCATGCGCCGCTTCGATACGATCGAACGCGGCCCAATAGTGGCCGGTGACCTGACGCAACCATTCGACGATCAGCGCGTCTTTCGACTGAAAGTGACGATAGAGCGCCATCTTCGTGGTGCTCGCGCGTGCGGCGATCGCTTCGACGCCGGTGGCGCGAATTCCCTCGCTGTAGAAAAGCTCGGCGGCGGCGGCAAGCACGCGCTCGCGCGGTGGCTCCTGCTTTGCCGCGCCGGAAGACTTCGCTGTCGTGCCGCGTTTGCCGGCGAGCCTGGCCGATGCTTTGACAGGCAATTTCCCCGCTGCTCTCGCTGCCGATTTCGCCGAAGCGCTCACACCCTTTTCACTACCGTGAATTTTCTTCATATCGCCTTGACAGTGATACCACTCGGTATCAGTATACCAGCCCACAAAGATACCGACCGGTATCTCAACACGATGGCAGCGCGCGCCGAGCCTGTTGCCATCCCCAGGGAGCATTCCATGATGAAACTGTCGGAGTACGTCAACTACGACGCTGTCGGTTTGGGCCATCTTGTCGGTCGCGGCGAAGTCAGTCCGCAAGAACTCGCCGATGCGGCTCTTCGCGCTTGCCAGGCGGTGAATCCGCACATCAACGCAGTGATCGAAACATGGCAGCCGGAACTCGCGGACGTTGCGCCGGCGCTGGCGCGTCGGTCGCCTCTCGCAGGCGTGCCGTTCCTGATCAAGGACGTCGGCGTGACCATGGCCGGCAGGAAGCTCGAATTCGGCAGCCGCCTGTCTTCAGGCTTCACGCCGGCAGCGGATTCGATGCTGATGCAGCGCTTTCGCGGCGCCGGCCTCGTCACGCTAGGACGCACGACGATTCCCGAGTTCGCGTGGAGCGGCACGACGGAATCCGCGCTGTGTGGGGCGACGCGCAACCCGTGGCATCTCGGGCACGGCGCCGGCGGCTCCAGCGGTGGCGCGGCGGCAGCGGTCGCGGCGGGCATCGTGCCGCTCGCTCATGCAACCGACGCAGCCGGGTCGATCCGCATTCCATCGGCCAGTTCCGGCGCGTTCGGCCTGAAGCCGACGCGTGGCCGCGTCTCAAACGGTCCGGCGTTGGACGAAGCGATCAACGGACTTGCGGTGCAGCTCGGTATCAGTCGCTCGGTGCGTGATAGCGCGGCCTTGCTCGACGCCGTGCAGGGCGCAGCCGGTGGAGAGGCGTTCGCGATTGCGCCGCCCACGTCGCGGTATCTGGATCAGGTCGGCACCGCGCCGGGCAGCTTGCGAATCGGCGTGCTGGCGCAAGCGTGGGGCGGCCGGCGTACGCAGCCCGTGGTCCTCGAACGTCTCGCGGCGGCGGCACGACTCTGCGCGTCGCTGGATCATGAGGTCGAGGAAGCGGAGATGCCGCTGGGCGTCAGCTGGGAAGCGTTTGTTCATGCAAGCTCGGTGCTGTGGGCCGTCAACATCGCGGCGTGGATCGACGACATGGCGGCGGTGACCGGTCGCACGATCAATGCGACGACCCTCGAACCGCAAACACTCGCGGTGTATCGAACGGGACGTGAAATCAGCGGGCTCGACATCATCCGCGCGCTCGATCTGCGCAATACCGTCACCCGTAGCGTGGCAGCGTTTTTCTCCCGCTACGATATGCTGCTGACACCGACCTTGCCTGACCTTGCGCCGCGTATCGGCACCTATGCACGCGGCGCGGAGACCCTGAACGGGCACGAATGGACTGACCGCGTGTTCGGCAGTTCGCCGTTCACCCCGGTATTCAACGCGGCCGGATTGCCTGCCATGTCGGTGCCGCTCTTTAACGACGACGCGAGCGGTCTGCCGATCGGCATGCAATTCGTCGCGTCCGCAGGTCGGGAAGATCTGCTCTTCCGTGTGGCAGGGCAACTCGAAGCGAGTTTGCCGTGGGCGGGCCGCACGCCGGGCGTGTGGGCAGGGTCGACAAACATCTGACGAAGCGGGGATTCAGGCAGTCGGCGACGCGCTGGAAGGATGCGCCGTCCCGTGGCGACGGATCTCGACTTTGCTAACATTCTTCAATCGTTGTCGCTACGTGGTTCGCTCGCGAGAAGACGTTAGACGCGAGCGCTTACCCGAATCCCAACATCCCACGAAGAAGACCGGTAAGCTCTCCCCATCCCCACCCATCAACGCGCCATCCATGACTCCCCTGCCCACTGACCAGATCGCACAACAGCTTGCCTTCCTCGTGGAACTGGACAAGCTGAAGTCGATTCTGCGGCAATCACCGCTGATCGATCGGAGCCGAAAAGAAAACTCGGCCGAGCATTCCTGGCACCTGAGCATGTTTGCGCTCATCCTCTCAGGGCATGCGAAAGAAAACGTCGACACGCTCCACGTCGTCAAACTTCTGCTTGTTCACGACGTGGTCGAGATCGACGCCGGCGATCATCCGATCCATGCTTCCACCGGCCAGGCTGCGCAAATCGCAGAGGATGAACAACATGCCGCCGAGCGCATCTTTGGCCTGCTACCCGAACCCCAGGGCCGCGAGCTGCTCGAACTCTGGCGCGAGTTCGAGGCCGCGCAGACACCCGAGGCGATTTTTGCAAAAGCTTTGGATCGATTGCAGCCCCTGTTGATCAATACGCTGTCTAACGGCGGAACATGGACAGAGAACGGGGTCACGCAGCAGCAGGTCATGGAAAGATACGGCCCCGTGATCGCGCGCGGCTCGCCTGCCCTGTGGGAAGTGGCAAGCGAGCGCGTCGGCGAATTTTTTGCCGCGCGTGGCAGCAGCTAACTGAACTGTGACACGAGGAGACTTCAATGGCTGGTCAAGACAGGTTGCATCCGCTACGTCCGCTACTGAAGAACTGGATCTGGGAGCATGGCCGGATCGGCACTCGCTATCTGGACTTCGCCGACGGCGAGATCAAGTTCGACGAAGGCAAGAAATCGCACTTCGCGTCTGAGGAATACATTTACGTGCCGCTCGACAGGCAGGCCGCCGACGATCCCGCCGCGCATGGACCCGCGATCCAGGAAGCGGGACTGGCGCGATTCCTGAGAGCCGCGCAATTGGGCAAGCCGGAGGAAGCCGGCTCCGCGGCCGAGGTCTCGCGCGCGGTGGAAGACTGCCTCGAACTCGGCCTGTTCTCCGCTTATCAGAGCCCCGCTCGCGAAGCGCTTGCGCGATACGCGCAGGAGGCCATGTTCGACGACGAAATCCGCGCGGCGGTGGTCGACGATATAAGGCGGCTCTACAGCGACGCACGCGAGCAACTGGCGCTATACGATTTCAGCGTGCTTTACGGGCTGCCCACGCCGCTGCTGATCAGCGACACCCCCTTCATCGACTGGCGCGTGCGCGCCACCCCCGCCTTACCGTTCGTGTCGCTGCCGCTTGGACCTTACTGCCTGCTGGTGGGCGCCGCGTCGGGCAGAAAAAGCCGCGCCGCGCCGGTGGTCTGGAAAGCCGTCTCCGCAATGGGTCCGCTGAAGGACCACAACCGCCAGATCACGGAGCACGCGCGCTTGTGGCTCGTGGCCACCACCGACGATCAACTCATTGCGTGCAAAGCCGCTTTGCCACGACTGGCGACATAACGTCGCCGCTCGTGTTCAAATGCACTTTTATTCACGGAGGCGGGCATGGTCGCAGAAGGTCACGATAACGTTAAGGGCCACGACGGCACGGTCAGGCAGTACCCGGTGCGCGATTTTTTCCGCCGCCCCGACCAGCATGCGTTCGTCATTGCCCCCGACGGACGGCACCTGTCGTTTCTCGCCAAGCGCTCCGGCCGCGAGAACATCTTCGTGCAGGAAATCGATGCCGACGGCGCGCCCGTGGGCGAACCGCGCGCCTTGACCAATGAAACCGAACGTGACGTGCCCGGCCACTCATGGAAGGGCAACGACCAGATTCTGTTCGTCAAGGACTTCGGCGGCGACGAGAACTTCCACGTGCTGTCGGTGCCGATCGACGGCGGCGAGCCGCGTGACCTGACGCCGTTCGACGGCGTGCGCGCCGGCATCGTCGACGATCTGCGCGAAGACGATCGCCACGTGCTGATCCAGATGAATCGTCGCGACCCACAGGTCTTCGACGTCTTTCGCGCCGACGTCAGGACCGGCGAGCTGACGCAGATCGCCGAAAACCCCGGCAATATCATGGGCTGGATGACGGACCACGAGGGGCGCTTGCGCGTCGCGATCGCGTCGGACGGTGTGAACCAGACCCTGCTCTACCGCGACGTCGAGACCGAGCCTTTCCGTGCCGTCGTCACGACCGACTTCCGCGAAACCCTCTCACCGGTGTTTTTCACGTTCGACAACAAAGCGCTCTACGTCATGTCGAATCGCGGCCGCGACAAGGTCGCCATTTTCGAGTTCGATCCGCAAACCGGCCAGGAAGGCGCCTTGCTATTCGAGACCGGGCAGGTCGATGTGAGCGGCCTCACGTATTCGGAACATCGCCGCGTGCTGGTCGCGGCGTCCTACGTGGACGACCGCGCTCATCGTCATTTCTTCGACGACTGGGCGCGCGACGTGATCGCCGATCTCGAACGGCAGTTGCCGGGTCAGGAAGTCGGCATCGCCAGCCTGACGCGCGATGAGTCGCGCGCGATCGTGCATGCCGCGAGCGACCGCTCGGCCGGTTCGACCTGGCTCTATGACGTCGAACGCCGGCATCTCGTCAAGCTGGCGGACCTGAAACCCTGGCTCGATCCGGCCGATATGGTGCCGATGTCGCCGATTCATTTCACCTCGCGCGACGGCTTGCAAATCAACGGCTATCTGACCTTGCCGGCGGGATACGAGCTTGGGCAACCCATCGCCAGGCCCTTGCCGCTGATCGTCAATCCGCACGGCGGTCCGTGGGCGAGAGACACGTGGGGTTTCAACGTCGAAGCGCAACTGCTGGCGAATCGCGGCTATGCGGTCGTGCAACTCAATTTCCGCGGTTCGGTCGGCTATGGCCGCGCCTTCTGGGAAGCGAGCTTCGGGCAATGGGGCCGCACGATGCAGAACGATATCGACGACGGGGTCGACTGGCTCGTGGCCCAAGGGATCGTCGATCCGGCGCGTGTGGGTATTTACGGGGCGAGTTATGGCGGTTACGCGACGCTGGCGGGCGTGGCGTTCACGCCGGATCGCTACGCGGCGGCCGTCGATTACGTCGGCGTATCGAACCTGTTCACGTTGCTCGAATCGCTGCCGCCGTACTGGAAGCCGATGATCGACATGATGTACGAGATGATCGGCGATCCGCGCACCGAAGCAGGCAAGCAGGCATTGCACGACGCGTCGCCGCTGTTCTTCGCGGACCGCATCGTGACGCCGCTGCTGGTCGCGCAAGGCGCGAACGATCCGCGCGTCAAACAGGCCGAGAGCGATCAGATCGTCGAAGCTTTGCGTGCGCGCGGTGTGGACGTCAAGTACATGCTCAAGGAAAACGAAGGGCACGGCTTCCATAACGAAGAGAACCAGTACGAGTTCTATGAAGTCATGGAGGCGTTTCTGGCCGAGCATCTCGGTGGGGTGTCGAAGCGGTGAGGCGGTAGCGGCCCGTCGAAGGCGGTGACGCAGGTCCCGCCGACATGGCCCCCCTCAGCTCGCAAGATACTGATGAACGGCCTGAATAGCGGCCGCGCCCTCGCCCACCGCCGCCGCAACTCGCTTGACGGAACCGCTACGCACGTCGCCGGCCGCAAAAACGCCCGGTGTGCTGGTCTCGAGATCATGCGGCGGCCGCTCCGCTTTCCATGCGGCGCCGGTCGCTGCGCCGGTCAGCACGAAGCCGGCCTTGTCCAGCGCGACACAACTGCCGAGCCACTTGGTACTCGGCTGGGCACCCAGAAAAAGAAACACATGCCGCACGGCCTGGTGTTCGATTTTCCCCTGCCGATCCCACTTGATCGCCTCGAGTTGCGACTCGCCGCACAACTCGACGATCGTTGTCTTCGTATGAAGCGTGATATTGGACGCGACGTTGATGCGGCGAATCAGGTAATCCGACATGCTCGCACTGAGCCCTTCGCCGCGAATGACCACGTGCACATGCTTCGCGAACTTCGCCAGAAAGACGGCGGCCTGACCGGCCGAATTCCCGCCGCCCACCACGATCACCTCGTGGTTGTTGCAAAGCGCCGCCTCCATGAAAGTTGCGCTGTAGTAAACGCCGCGCCCTTCGAATTCCTCCAGCCGGTTGATCTCCGGCTTCCGGTAACGTGCGCCGGTCGCGATCACGACAGCACGCGCATGAACGATCTCGTCATAGTTGAGCCCGATATGAAAGGCCCGCCCGTCGTCGCAATCGATCGTCAACGCCTCGATCGGCACGCCCACTTCCGCCCCGAACTTGCGGCATTGCGACAGGCCACGACCGGCCAACGCCTGCCCCGATATGCCGGTAGGAAAGCCGAAATAATTTTCGATCTTCGAACTGGTCCCTGCCTGGCCGCCCGGCGCCTTGACGTCCAGCACCGCGACCTTCAATCCTTCCGACGCGGCATACACCGCGGCCGCGAGTCCGGCCGGCCCCGCCCCCACCACGACGAGGTCGAAGGACGCGCCGTTCAAGCGGTCCGGACTCAGGCCGATCGCATCGGCGACGGCCCGGTTGCTGGGCCGCCTGAGCACGGTGCCTTGCGAGGTGACCACAATGGGGATCTCGGCTGCCGTTACCTCGTAACGCGCCAGCAGATCTTTCGTCTCGGCATGTTCGACGAGATCGAAGTACGCCGACGGCTGACCATTGCGGCTCAGAAAATGACGCACATGATGCGTCGCGGCCGAGGCGGTGCTACCGATCACCATCACTCCGGCATGCGCGCCCTGAATGAAAGCGACCCGGCGCAGGATATACGCGCGCATGATGGTTTCGCTCAACTCGGCTTCCGCCACCACGAGCGTGCGCAGCGATTCCTCGTCGATCACCACGACCTCGCAATCGGTGATGGCGCGCGCATTGGCTGCGGCGGCGCGGCCGGCGAGCGTGCCGACCTCGCCCGTGAAATTGCCGGGACCATGCGTGCCCAGTATCTGCGTACCTAGAACGGAGGTTCGGCTTGCCTCGATCGTGCCGGCCAGGATGACGAACATGGCTGTGTGCCGCTCGCCTTCGGCGTAGAGAATGTCGTTCGCTTTCAGCTTGCGGCGCTCGCCATATCGCTCCAGGATCGCCAGTTGTCTGTCGTCGAGGGTGGGATAGACCTGATGGTGTCGGCTGCCACCTAACGACAGATCCCCCGGAGGGGCTGAAGAATCTTTGCTCATGATGGGCTCCGTCAAGTCGTGTCACGACAGGACGCGATCCCTGCCGTGGAAATGCTGCATCCAGGGCGGATAGATTACCTCGTGTTGCGACACGCGAACGAGTCGATCTCGTTGATTTCCCGTAGGGACCCGTCGTCGAGCGCTCAGCTTATCGCCACGCCGAGCCTGCGCACCCGCGCCGAACGTCATGGCGCAGGGCGAATCGCGCGCCGCCTCAGCCGGCTCGCGACACCAGTTCCCGCACGACCGCCTCCAGCGTCACACGGCCCTTGATCACGCTCGCTGCGTCGCCTTCGAAATCGATCCAGCCTTCGTTGAAACCGTCGAGCATGCGGATGCGCGGCATCGGCTCTTTCATGCCCTGCCCTCTGAACAACGACTCCCACGTTGCGCGCGCCACGGCCTCGGCGCGGACCGGTCGTCCGAGCACGGCGGCGAACGCCGCGGCAAGATCGTTCGGACTCACGCGATGCGGTCCCTCCAGTTCCACCACGCGCTTGCCGCTCCAGGTCTCCTGCAGCAGTTGCGCGGCGACGTGGCCCACATCCGCCGTGGCCACCATGGGTACGGGTTTGTCGAGCGGCTGCAGAAAACTGTGCAGCACGCCTTCGTCGCGCGCCGGGGCAACGTCCCATGCGGCGTTTTCGAGGAACCAGCCGGGACGTAAAAACGTTACCGGCATCGGCAGTTCGTTGAGTGCCTGCTCCATCAGCGTGCGTTGGGTCAGCAAATTCGATTGGACGGCTTGCGCGCCGATCGTCGACAAACAGACCACCTTGCCGGGGCGCGCCGCGGCGAGCGCCGACTTCACGGCGTCGACAAAAACCCGCGCCTCGGGAAAGCCGGGCGACGGATCGAATTCCGACGGCGGCAGGATAAACGCGCCGGTCGCCCCGTCGAACGCCGCTGCGAGCGACGGGGCGTCATCCATATTGGCGGCCGCCAGTTCGCAGCCGCGCTCGGCCCATGCCTGCGCGCGCGCTGGATCGCGCACGACGGCGCGCACGGGGAGACTGGCCGAGAGCAGCGTGTGAGCCAGCGCGCCGCCGACTTTGCCGGTAATGCCAGTGATTGCGTACATGATCTGGTTTCCTTATCCGATTGAATGCCGGCGCACGGGTAGTCCGCTCAGAAGGCCCGCCCAACTGACGCGACCCGCGCTGCGACGTGTTGCTGAACGGCATTGTCGGCAAACGCGAAGAGAAACTAAATGACATGAATTACACTTGTGAGGTGACACAAAGTTACTAATCAGCCGTAGATCGCGACAATGACCGGAATGGAGCGCCGATGAGATCACCCACTGAGAACCTGTCCAGCGGGATCGGCGTGTTCGCCGCCGTCGTCGACGCGGGCACCTTCGCCGCCGCGGCCGATTTGATGGGCATGTCGCCGCCGGGCGTGAGCCGGGCTATCGCGCGACTCGAAAAGCGGCTGAAAATACGGCTCTTCAATCGAACGACCCGCTCCGTGTCGCTGACCGAAGAAGGCCGGCGTTTCTACGAACAGGTCATGCCGCACTTGCGAGGAATCGAGGAAGCGGCGGCCTGCGCCACCGGCGGTGCCACGACCGTACGCGGGAAACTGCGCATCAATCTCGACCCTGTCTCGTCGCGAGTCATTCTGGGCACGAGGCTGGATGCCTTCATGGATGCGCACCCCGAACTCGAACTCGAGTTCATTGCGCGCGATCAGCTTGGCGATCTGATCGTGGACGGTTTCGATCTGGCGTTGCGATTCGGCGAACCGCGTTCATCCACGCTGGTGGCACGCAAGCTTCTCGACACGCCGGTCGTGACGGTCGCGGCGCCCTCGTACCTCGCGCGTCATGGGCACCCTACCGGGCCGCAAGAACTGGAAAACGGCGCGCACCGATGCCTGGAGTTCCGCAATCCGGAAACCGGCAAGCCGTTTCCGTGGGAGTTTCATCGCAAGCGTAAAAAGCTGATTGTCGAGACGAAGGGCCGGCTGACGGTCAACGATCCGAGCGCGCTCATCAACGCCTGCCTGGCGGGCTCCGGGATTGCGCAGATGCTGCTGTTGGGATCCGAGCATCTGATTCAGGAGGGACGGCTGGTCCAGCTTTTCGCGGACTGGCCGGACGAGCGCTTTCCGCTTTACGCGTATCACCCGTCGCGGCACCACACACCGGCTAAAACGCGGGTGTTTCTTGATTTCATTGTTGGGTTGACTGGTGCGGGGTAGGAGGAAACGCCTCCCTCAGAAACCAACGCGCCCTCGATAGACGACGAAACAACGAAATTCCCTACCCGCTACGCGCCCCTCACCGCCAGCGCGCCATCGTCTCAAACACTCCATCGCGCCTCACCAGCGCATGCAACAGCGCCGCCGCCAGATGCAGCAAGATCAGCGCGAAGAAGCATAGCGCGAGGATCCGATGCGCGTTCCACAGCAGCGTGTGCAGCCCGTTGCTATGCGGCAGGATAGACGGCAACTGCACACCGAACACCACCACCGGATAATCCGCGGCCGACAACATGCCCCATCCCAGTAGTGGCAACGCAATCATCAGCACGTAAAACGCGAGATGCGACAGATGAGCGGCCAGCTTCATCGGCTCCGGCATCGACGCCGGCAACGGCGGCGCGCCGCGCGTCAATCTCACCACGAGGCGAATCAGCGCCAGCACGAGAATCACCATGCCCAGCGGTTTGTGGATGGACACCAGCGACAGATAATCCGGGCGCACGGTGGACACCATCCCGACACCGATGAACAACATCGCCAGAATGCAAACCGCCATCAGCCAGTGAAGCGCGCGTTGCAGCGGTGTGAAGCGATCGTGGATCGGGTTCATGGCGTGGTTCCTCCCGCCGGATGGTGCGGATAGTCCTTGTCTTCAGCGGTCCGCCGGTCGAACGAGACGGCATAGGCGGCCGAGCGCGCGGCGGGAAACGGATCGTCCGAGACGTGCATGCCGGGCGGTAGCACCGTCGGATCGAAGTTGATATCCCGGCACGGCCCGTCAGCCTCGGGCTCGATGGCATTGACCACCAGCGTACCCGCTTCCACTTTGCGCCGGTCGTCCGGCCAGGCTTTGGTGGGGTCCGCGGTCGGGTCGCCGGGATTGGCGAGCGTGAAGACCAGCGTCCAATGTTGCGGCGCGCTGTGGACCCGTTGCGTGATGTCCGCCGCGAGGAAGTCGGCGTCGCGCGCTTTCAACAGATCATGCGCAACGGCTTGGGGCGGCGCGGCGGGGATGAAAGACCAGCGCACCGCCTGGTCCTGTCCCGCGGCATTCGTGAAGATGAAGCTATTGAGGCTGTTGTAGCGCTCCTCGGCATAGGAAGCCGTCCACGGCGCACTGCCCGCCCACGCGACGAACGCGCCGAACTCCGGGTGCGCGCCGATGAAATTCTTCATGGCGTCCGGGTCTTTCTTGTTGGCCGACGCCTGCAGCAAACCGTAGAAAGCCTGCGGTGTGGAGACCGCAAAGAACGGCGCATCGATCATCGCGGTGCGCCATTCGCGTCCGTCCGGCGCGACGATGCGCAAGCTGAGGCCGCGCACCCGAACGGCGGCGTCCGGTGCCTTGGGGTCCGGCGTGGCGAGGTTGAAGCGGCCGGTGACCGGGTACGAGCCGGCCGCCAGCATCGGCGCCGTCGACAGCATCGCGGCCGTGCCGTTGGATTCGAAGCTGCCGGTAAAGCAGATGCCCTTGGCATGATTGCGCCGGAAGCCGAGCGTCGGACCGCCGGGAGGCGCCAGTCCGTTGACGATCCTGGCGGGCGTCAGACGGCCCGGAGAGAGCCACCCGGCCGTAAAGGCGAAGGCCGCCACCAGCGCGACCACCACGACTGCAATCAGTACCAGCGAACGAATGGGGGACGCGCTGGAAGTCGGTCTGTCGGCCATCTATCTCTCCCGATCTGGATTCGGCTGGGTGAAAGTCCGGCAAGCTGACGCCAATAGTGCCATCGATCCGCGGACTGCGCTCATTCACTGCCGTTCGCCAGCGCCCTGATGCGCCACCCATGGTTTCACCGGGCAACCGTTCCGAATCTGCGACCGCTGACGGCGCACGGCTATAATCGCGCTCGACCATTGCCACCATTGCCACCATTGCCCCATCGCCCCATCGTCCGGAAAGTCTCGCTCGTGAAAAAGATCGCTACCTTTGCGCTCGCTGCGCTAGCCCTCACGGCTTGCTCGTCCGCTGAAAAGCAGGCTCAGCAAGCCCAGCAATTCGTCCATGACGAGGCAGGTCTGACCGCTGCCCAACGCAACGCTACAGTCAATTGCACCCCGGCAAATTGCGACGCCGCGTGGGCGCTGACGAAACGCTATATCGAGCAGCATTCCGACACGTCCGTGACGCGCGCCGACGCCGTCGCTGTCGAGACCGACGTACCGTCTCGTTCAGGCAAGGTCGCCTTATCGGCAACCCGCGAAGCGAAGGGCGGCGGCGCGACGCTCACCCTGTTCGCGCAGTGCCGCAACATGTACGGACCGGACAACGAGCAAGGTTCGGACTATGACGAATGCGCCGGGAAAATCATCAACGCCCAGAATGGGTATGCGGCGTTTCTACGCACGCATGCGTCGGGTCAGTAAGCGCATCGATCATCGTGGCTGTCGCAAGCTCAACGTCGGTTGCGGCTTCGAACTGGGCCTCCATGAATTCGAACATGGCGGGCGTGACCTCGAATGCAAAGGTATCGCCCTTCTCTTCGTTTCTCGTCGTGACGCGGGCCTTGCGTAGATCGTACGGCGCGGTGACATAGTGAAGGCGTGCTGCAACGCCGGCGTCGCTGGCACGCGCGATAAACGCGGAACGGTTCTGGACTTTCATGAAACCCAGATCCAGCACAACGCTCGCACCGTTTTGAACGATCTGTTGAGCCACTGACCAGATCTGGCGCTCGCACCTCTGCACCCGCTCCATAATCCAGGCGAGATTCATCGGACTCGGCAGATCGGGACCGTATAAGCCGGCCATCCATTCATCGATAGAAAAACGCGTGGCCTTGCGTGACTCGGCGAGCTTGCGCGCGTAAAAAGACTTCCCCGCTCCTTGCGGTCCGAACACAATGTGTACTTGCGACACGGAACTCCCTGTTGGTATTAGTTGTTTTGGGCTGTCATTGAACAGATTGAGGTCGGCGCGTTTCGCCACTCTGCACGCGCCAACTCCATCCATGCCTACGCGACGCTCGTCGCCCCGAGTTGCAACACTGTCGCGGGTCCGGCTCGAAACGTCGGGCTATGCGCATCCGCCGCGATCATGTGGGCGGTAATATCGTGCGCCGCCAGTGCTTCTTTCGACGACCACTTTTCCAGCAAAACGAAGCGATCCTCGTCACCCGCGACAGGGTGTAAGTCATATTGCCGACACCCCTCCTCCGCTCGAACGATCGGCGCCAATTGACGGTAGGCCGCGAGTTGCTCAGCGCCCCGCCCGGGTTTCGTTTGAATCAGGATCATCAGCATGACTTCATCGGCCATCAACTTCCCCTCGGTATTCGAATCGTTTTTGAAGAACATTGCTCGCGCAACGAGATTGATCTTAACGGATAGAACCTCACTCTGCCCCCGGCAGCCTCGGCGAATACCGTATATAGCGGAATGCATTGCCATATGCCGTGCACATTGAAGCTCAGAACCCACACCCCCGGTTCAACCGCGTACGGTCGTTATAACCGCACCGTTCAAAACGTTAAATCAGCAGTTCATCAATCGCGAAGTCGAAAAAGAACATCTCTATTTTCACGAGACACTCGCACGTAATAATTCGAAACTATCTTCTCGGCATCGCGGACACCCATGAGCCGCGTTCGCCGGCGCGCGCTCGCGTCCCCTCGGTCACTTTCATGGAGACACTCATGCCGGGTCTGGCATTCCGTCCACTCGCGCTCATTGGCCTGTTTACCGTCACCGCGCTGCTCGGCGCGTGCGGCGATAACGTGTCGCCCTCGGCGGCACCCGTGGCGAAATCCGCGTGCGGCAATACGCCCGTCGCCAACACGCACATGAGCTGTCCTCCGGGCACCGTCTCGCCCGCCTCCTGACATCGGAATTCCAATTAGGTCCTTCGCATGGCCCCCAAAACCCGTCGAGATTTTTTGAAGCTATCCGCCGGACTTGCCGGCGCGACAGCCGCCAGCACGCTGTTTCCCGAATCGATTCGCAAGGCCCTGGCCATCGAACCGACTTCGGTCACCGGCACGATCCAGGACGTGCAGCACATCGTCGTCTTCATGCAGGAGAACCGCTCGTTCGACCACTACCTCGGTCACCTGAGCGGCGTGCGCGGCTATAACGACCGCTTTCCCGTGACCCTGCCGAACGGTCAACCCGTGTGGTTCCAGCCGCGCCAGGAAGATCAGACCAAGGTGATCGCGCCGTTCCGCTACGACACCACCAATCCGGGCATCAACGCCCAGTGTATTGGCGGTCTGCCGCACACGTGGGCCACGACGCACGGCGCGATCGACGGCGGCCGCGCCGACCAATGGGCGGTGCAGAAAACCAACATGACGATGGGCTATCACGAGCGTGCGGACATTCCGTTCCACTACGCGCTCGCCGATGCGTTCACCGTGTGCGACAACTACTTCTGCTCGATTCCCGGCAACACGCACCCGAACCGCATGTATCTGATGACGGGGATGGTCGACCCGCTGGCTACCGGCGGCGGCCCGCTGCTCGACAACACCGATTACATCGACAATCAGTTCGACGCCATCCAGTTGCAGCCGTTTAACTGGACCACCTACCCCGAGCGCCTCGAAACGGCCGGCGTGTCGTGGCAGGTCTATCAGCAAGGCACGGGCTTCGACAACTTCACCGGCAATTACGGCACCAACATGCTGGCCGCGTTCAAGAACTTCGTGAACGCGCCGGCCGGTTCGTCGCTGGCGAATCGCGGCATGAGCACGCGCTCGCTGACGCAACTGAAGGCCGACGTGCAAGCCAACGCGTTGCCGCAAGTGTCGTGGCTGCTGCCGCCAGCCGCCTATTCGGAGCATCCGAAATTCACGCCGCTGTACGGCGCCAACTACATCTCGACGATTCTCGACGCACTCACGTCGAATCCCGACGTGTGGAGCAAGACCGTCCTGTTCATCATGTACGACGAGAACGACGGCCTGTTCGATCACGTCGTGCCGCCGCAGGCGCCGACGGTGCCGGGCTCGGGCATGAGCACGGTGGACATTTCGCTGGAACGCCACAACGTCGTGACCGCGACCCAGGCCGGCACCTACACCGTCGACAACCTGCCGTACGGCCTTGGCCCGCGCGTGCCGATGACGGTCGTGTCGCCGTGGTCGAAGGGTGGCTTCGTCTGCTCGCAGGTGTTCGATCACACGTCGGTGCTGCAATTCATCGAGAAGCGTTTCGGCGTGATGGAAACCAATATCTCGCCGTGGCGCCGCGCGATTTGCGGCGACCTGACCACCGCGCTCGACTTCTCGAAGTCGGACTCGACCGTGCCGTCGCTGCCGAACACGACGACTTATGTCTCGCAAGCCGACCTGCAATGCGCGCGGCCGACGGCGCAAACCGCCCCCGCCAGCACGGCGCAGCAACTCGTGACCGCGCAGGAACCCGGCACGCGGCCGGCCCGCGCGCTGCCGTACGAATTGCACGTAAACGGCCAGTTGCAGGCGCAAGGCTACGCGTTGACGTTCGCCAACACCGGCACGCAGGGCGCGCATTTCTGGGTCTATACGGGCGACCCGACCGCGATGCCGCGCCGCTATACCGTCGAAGCCGGCAAGCAGTTGACCGACACCTGGACGCTGGATGCGAACGGCAACTACATGGTGAACGTGTATGGGCCGAACGGCTATTTCCGGCGATTCGGCGGGACGGCCGTCGCGGATGCCGCGGCAAAACCGGACGTGGTGACCTGCTACGACGTGGCGAACGGCAACGTCTACGTCACGCTCTCCAACGCGGGAACGACGCCGCTGACGGTCACGGCCACCGACGTCGCGTACGGCACGCCGCCGCAAACGCTGACCGTGCCGGCAGGGCAAACCGCCGAGGCGCACTGGGACCTGTCGTGCAACAGCCAGTGGTACGACTTTCAGTTCGCGGTGGCGGGGAACGCAAACTGGATACGACGCATTGCCGGCCACGTCGAAACCGGCAAGCCGAGCATCACGGACCCGGCCGCGGTTGCGCCGGTGACGACGGCGATCTGATTCAGGCGAGCGTTAAGCCGTAGCCTGAGTTGTCGTATCGAGGGTTTTTGCACCGCTGCCTGCATCAAGTAAAACGTCTGCTACGCGAAGCGCGCAGCAGACGTTTCTTTTTGTGGCGTCGGGTTCGGCAGCGCATCAGTTTCAGTTCAGCGCATCGCCCGAAAACATCAGAACGTATACGCCAGCTTCCCGAACGCAGTCCGTCCCAGCGTGTTGTACCCGTAAGCGGTCGAGTACTGGTGATTGAAAAGATTCGACAGCGACGCGGACAAGGTCAGATGCGAATTGACCGTGTAGGCAGCACGCAGACCGACCGTGGTGTAAGAAGGCAGATACGTCGTATTAGCCGGATCGTCGTAGGTCGAGCCGCCGTACTGCAGCGTGAAGCCGGTGCTCAACGCGTGCAGATGAAATTCGTCCCAAGTGTGATCGACGCTCAGGCTAACCGTCTGACGCGGCCGGCGATTGAGCCATGTCTGGTCGGTCACGTCCTGCGGATTCAGAAAACCGAGCGCGAGACTCACCGGCGTCGAGCGGCCGAGCGTGCCCCGGTACGACAGATCGATACCCTGAATATGCGCGCGCCCCACGTTCACCGGTGCAAACGTCACCGGGTCGTACGTGATGAGGTCATGCACCCGCGTGTCGTACAACGCGGCCGTCAACGTGCCGATCGACGTGGTGGCATCGAGCGCGGCTTCGACCGTATCGCTGCGCTCGGGCACCAGGTTCGGGTTGGAGAAACCCGGGTAATACAGATCGTTGAACGTCGGCAGGCGGAACGCGTTGCCATACGAAACGCGCGCGGTATAAACCGGCGTGATCGCGTACGCGAGCGCCACGTTGCCGGTATTGACCGACTGCCCTTGCACGATCTCGTGGCGTCCCGCGAGGAACAGCGTGAACGCCCCCAGCGCAACCGATTGATGCAGCGAGACAGCCGAATCGTTACGAGCGGGCACGCCCGCCGGAATATCGATCGGCAGGAAAGCCTGCTCGCGCGAGAAGTCGTAAGCGAGCTTCGTCTCGCCGGACAACGGCAGGCTGAACAGCGTATGCCCATGCTCCTGATGCGTCAGCGAAGTCGACGTGCTGAAACGCGTCGAGTCGATTTCGTCGGTGGCGAGGGTCGGGTCGTTCGCGTACAGGAACTGGCGGTCGTTCGCGTAGCCGAACGACTGGTCGAATTGCGTGTACGGCGTAATGTCCACATGCAGCGCGATACCGGTCGTCAGTTGATGATCGAGTTGCTGGTTGTCGCCGCCGGCGTTGTCGTAAGAGAACGTGGACTTGTGATAAAGCGCGAAGGTCGAGATCGACCAGTTGTCGCGCGCATAGCCGAGCCGCGCGTCCACGTCTTGCGCGTGGTACGGATTGCGACCGTCTTCGTGACCGTACGCGAACGGTTTGGTGGCGTCGATCCCCGCCGTGTTGTAGTCGTGCAGGCCCAGCGAGTACGTCAGCCCGGACAACGCCGAGAGCGGGCCGGTGGACGGAATGCTGCCCGAGGTGCGCAGTTGCGTGTCGAACGTCTTGTTCGAGCCGCCGCCCACCGAGACCGTGGTCCGGTTAGGCTGATTCGCCGCGTGGTTCGTGAAGAGCTGAACGACGCCGCCCACCGCGTCCGCGCCAAACGATGCCGCCGCTGGTCCCGAGATGACCTCGACGCGGTCGAACGCGGAAGTCGGCAGATCGGCCCACTCGGCCTGACCCGTCGTTGCGGAACCGACCCGGATACCGTCGATGAATACCGCCACCTGGCTGCCGCTCGACCCGCGAATGCTGACGGATGCCGTCGCGCCCGGTCCGCCGTTTTGCGACACGGTGACGCCGGGCAACGTAGCCAGCGCTTGCGTGATGCTCGGATCACCTGGCGACAAACGCTCGAGATCCGCCTTGTCCAGCACCTGCGTCGACGCATAGCGCTGATCGAACGATTGCGGCAGATGCTGCGTATCGCCCGTCACGAGAATATTCGGCAGCGTGGTTGGGGCCGGCTGTTGCGCGGCGGGCGACAGCGACGCGTCGTCCGCGGCGTGCGCGGTTTGCCAGGCGGACACTGAGGAAACCGTCAGCGCGGAGGTAATGAGAAGATGACGGAGCTTCATAGCGAGCGAATGCCTGATGCGCAAACGCGAAGGCACAACGCCCCCGCGCGTGGAGCGTGTTGAAAAATACGAGTGGACATGACAGGTCCTGAGGTTAGGCTGTCTTTGCAACGAGCAACCGCATATGGCGATGCCGGCGCGTCGGGACACCCCGCCCGACACGGCTGCGCAGACCTCGGTCGATGGCAGGTCTCCTGGCTCGCGAGTCGCCGTTGCGCGCCGACCTTCCCGGTGTCCCAGTGGTCATGAGTGGCGCGAACTCGTCGCTTACAGTTGCGGGGGCAGCCGCAGACTCGGCGCATTGCTGCGCCTCACTGCATTCCCTTTTGATCCCGGTCAGGGGAACCATCAGGGCGCAAGGGTAACAGGAGCCGCCGCCGATGGAAATGACCAGGTGGCTTGCCGCGCGCCAGTTCGTGATGCCGTGCAGTGCGCGAGTCACGCTATGATTCAGCCAGCTCGAACGGCGCAGCTCGACAGCATCGAGCTGATCTCCACTCATCCTCATTAACCGGAAATCTCTTGATGAAAAAAATCCTGATCATCGGGATCGGCGCGGGCGATCCGGATTACCTGACGGTTCAGGCGATCAACGCGCTCAACCAGGCCGACGTGTTCTTCGTGATGGACAAAGGCGTCGCGAAAGAGAAGCTGATCGCGCTGCGCAAGCAGATCATCGAGCGTTTCGTCGAAGACGAGCGCTACCGGATCGTCGAGGCGACCAACCCCGAACGCCGGCCCGACGACGGCGACTATCGTGCGGCGGTCGACGAGTTGAACCGCGACAAGCAACGCATTTTCGAACGCCTGATCGCCGAGGAACTGAACGACGGCGAGGTCGGCGCGTTTCTGGTGTGGGGCGATCCGTCGCTGTACGACAGCACGATCCGCATCGTCGAAACGATCGCCGGGTCGGTCGTGGCAGGCGGTAGCGAAGCGCTCGACTACGAAGTGATTCCCGGCATCAGCAGCGTCCAGGCGCTGGCGGCGCGGCATAAGGTTCCGCTGAACCTGATCGGCCGCTCGATCACGATCACCAACGGCCGCTCGATCGCCGAAGGCTTCCCGCACAACGTGGACAGCGTCGTCGTGATGCTCGACTCGCAGAATGCCTACCGGCATCTCGCGAATGACGATCTCGACATTTACTGGGGCGCCTATGTCGGCACGCCGGACGAAATTCTCATCGCCGGAAAACTGCGCGACGTCATGGACGAAATCGAACGCGTCAGGGCCGAGGCACGCCGCACGCATGGCTGGATCATGGACACGTATCTGCTGCGCAAACGCGCGCGCGCCTGACCAAACATGACGGCGCCCGAGTCCGCCTGACGCGGGCGGCGCAATGCCACAAGGGCGCGCTACCCCGCTGCGGCGCCGCTCGGGCGCCCGCCGGGTTATCTGCTGTAACCGCCGGTATTGTGCTTTTTATCCTCCTTGCGCCAATGCGGCTTATATTGATGTTAGAGGTGTTCCCGCAGCGACAAGTCCGTTGATTGGGCCTGACATGCGCGGCACACATGCGCCCGGGTATGATGCCGGTCGCACTCTGAGCGGAGTCCGGTTCGCCGGCGCTCCTCACGTCGCCTTTTTCAGCCACGAGAATCATCATGCCTGCCCAACACGACGAAGCCCCCACCGCCCACGCCACGCCGGGCAAGGCGAAACGCAGAGCGCTGCCAGTGCCGGCGCGCAATCTTCTGATGGTCGCCGTCGGCGTCGTGGTGTTCGCGATCGTCGCGGGCGTCGTACTTTACGGTCCCATTACGTATGGCGACGAGATTCCGAACTTCGGCATCATCCTCATGCTGACCGTGCCGGTTATCGCGGGCGTGGCGTTCCGGGTCGGGCTGGATGCCTGGCTGGATCGGGTCTAAGCACAATCCACTACGCGAGCGGCAGTACCACCCACACCTCCAGCCCGCCGCCCTCGCGCGCATGAAACTGCAGGCTGCCATGGTGCAGCCGCGCGATCCGCTCGACGATCGCCAGTCCGAGCCCCGTGCCACCGCTATGCGCGCGCGCATTGCTGCCGCGCTGAAACGGCGCCTTCAGTTGCTCCAGTTCCTGCGCCGACAACCCTTTGCCGCGGTCACCGACCGCCACGTACACCGCCTCCGGCGTCGTCCAGCTGCGCACCGCGAGTCCCGTTCCGCCATAGACGATCGCGTTCTGCATCAGGTTCATCAGCAGACGCATCATGCTGATCGGCCGGTACGCGATAGCCGGCAATACCGCGAGCGACAACGCGAATTCATGCCCTAGCCCCGCGAAATCGCCCGCGAGGCGTTCGATCAAGGCATTCAGATCGCCGGGTTCCGCGGCCTCGCGTTCGCCGCTGCCCGCGTAATCCATGAACTGCTGCAGGATCGTTTCGATCTGGTCGAGGTACGACTCGGCGGCGACCACAAAACTGCTGTCGCTGCCGTGCGGCATCGCCATGGCCATCGAGAGGCGCAGTTTGGTCAGCGGCGTGCGGATGTCGTGCGAGATGCCGGCCAGCATCAGCGCGCGGGTTGCCTCGGCCTGCTGCAACGCCTGTGTCATCTGATTGAAAGCATGGCTCACCGTGGCGATTTCAGTCGGACCGTCGGTGGGCAACGGCGCGGGGGTCTCGCCGGCGCTCACGCGGCGCGCGGCGCGCGTCAGTTGCTGGAGTGGCTGGTTGAGGTGGCGCTGGATCACATAGCCGGTCAGCGCCGCCAGCGCGCCCAAACCGAGCGACAGCAGGATCGCGGCGTCGAGTCCGTTGCCCTGCGCGTCCTCGGGAATCGGCAGTGCGATCCAGTACGGCGCTTGCGGCGCATCGGCCGGCCCATGCATCCGGATCCACAGCCGCTGACCGCCGACCGACTGCCAGCGCGCCGGCATGTCGGCAGGTAGATGCGCGCGCAAGCTATCGAGAAACACGTTGCGCTGATAGATGCGATAGGCGCGCAACAGATTGGTCGGCTGCGCTTCTATGGCATCGTCGGGCAGTTGCGCGCGAGCGTCGAGCCGCGCGGTCAGCGTGGCGCGCGCGCTAGGCGGCGTGGCGGCGAGCAGGTTGTCGAGCGTCGTCACGTAAGTCGCGAAAACGGCGGCCGCTCGTTCTACACGCGGCCGCTGCACGTAATGCAGCAACACGCCGAGCGCGCAGGCCTGGCTCAACATCACCAGCACGATCAGCAAGGCGATGTTGCGCGCGAGCAGCGTTCTGGGCAGCAGCGCTCGTAGCACGCCGGCTGGTGCCGCTTGCCCCGCTCCTTGCACGCCGCTTTGCACGTCGCCTTGCACGGCGTGTTTTTGCGTTCCGTCCGGCTCCGCGCGCGTCATGAGTCGACGTCCGCGGCCAGCATGTAGCCGATGCCCCACACCGTCTTGATGAAGCGCGGCTTGGACGGATCCTCCTCGACGATCTGCCGCAGCCGCAGCACCTGCACGTCGATGCTGCGATCGAGCGCGTCATGCTCGCGGCCGCGTGCGCGCGCCAGCAGATTGTCGCGGCTCACCGGCCGGTTCGGCGACGAAGCCAACGCGACCAGCAACAGCATCTGCGCCGAATGAATCTCCAGCAGCGCGCCCGCGCGCGACAATTGCTGCTTGCCGACGTCGAGCGAGAAATCGCCGAAACGCACCGATTGCGAGGTCACCGTGACGTCGCCGGACGCCATTTTCTGGCGCCGCAGCAGCGCATTGATACGCGCCACCAGTTCGCGCGGCAGGAACGGTTTGGCGAGGTAGTCGTCGGCGCCGGTTTCGAGGCCGACCACGCGGTCGAGCGGATCGCCCTTCGCGGTCAGCATCAGGATCGGCAAGGTCTGCCCCTGTTCACGCAGACGCGCGCAGATTTCGAGGCCGTCTTCGGCGCCGATCATCAGATCGAGCACGAGCAGGTCGAACGGCTCACGCTCCAGATAACGGTCGAGCCGCTTGCTGTCTTCCGCGACGCGCACGTCGAAACCGTGGCCGCGCAGGAAGCGCTGCAGCATGTTGCGCAATTCGACTTCGTCGTCGAGCACGATAATCTTGGCGGGGCGTTCCATGCGAAAGCTCCTCGATTTAAGCGTCGGGCGGCGTATGGCGCGCCGCGTGCCGTTCGGCCAGACGCTGCAACAGCACGTAGAACGACGGAATGAACAGCACGGCGATACACGTGGAGGCGAGCATCCCCGAAAATACCGCAATCCCGAGCGAACGGCGCGCGCTCGCACTCGCGCCGGTGGCGATCACGAGCGGCACCACGCCGAGAATGAAGGCGAACGAGGTCATCATGATCGGCCGGAACCGCAAACGCGCCGCTTCCACCGCGGCCTGCGCAATGCCCACGCCCTGCGAACGCAAATGCCGCGCGAACTCCACGATCAGAATCGCGTTTTTCGCCGACAACGCGATCAGCAGCACGAGGCCGATCTGCGTGTACAGATTGTTGGCGGCGCCGAGCAGCGCCAGCGTGCCCGCCGTGCCGAGCAAGGCGAGCGGCACGGCCAGCACCACCGCGACCGGCAGCAGCCAGCTTTCGTACTGCGCGGCCAGCACGCAGAACACCAGCAACACGCCCACGGCGAAGACCCAGTAGGCCGAGTTGCCGACCAGCTTCTCCTGATACGACATCGCCGTCCATTCGTAGCCGACGCCGGCCGGCAGAATCCGCGCGGCCTCCTGCTCGAACGCCGCGATTGCGTCGCCGGTGCTGTAACCGTTCGCCGGATTGCCGTTGATGGCCGCGGCCGGCGCGAGGTTGTACAGCGTCGCGACGGCCGGGCCGACGCTCGTGTGCGCGTCGATGAAGGTGCCCAGTTCGACCATGTGGCCGCTGTTGCTGCGAATCTGCAAACGGCGAATGTCGTCGGTGTCGCGACGGAATGCGCCGTCGGCCTGCACGAATACCGGGAACGTATGGTTGAAAGTCGTGAACTGGTTCACGTAACTGGAGCCGACATAGTCCTCCAGCAGATCGAACACATTGCCGACCGGCACCTGCAACGATTCGGCCTTGGCGCGATCCAGCGTAAGTTCGACGGTCGGCACCGACGCGCGAAACGGGCTGAACACGCGCTGTAATTCAGGCCGCTTCGAGACGCCCGCGATCAGCGCGTCGGTAGCGTCCTGCAGCCGCTGATAGTTTTGCGAGCCATCGGTCAGCATCACCTGCATCTGTACGCCGCCGCTATTGCCCAGGCCCTGGATCGGCGGCGGCACGATCACCACGGAGCGCACGTCGGGCAGCTTCGCGAGTTCGCGGTTCATGCGCAGATACAGCGAGCGCAGGTCTTCGCCTTTGCCGCGTTTGCTCCAGTCGTCGAGCGTCACGTAGATCAGCGCGGAGTTCGGCAGCGAGGCGTTATTGTCGAGCGGCGAGATGCCGCCGATCGACACGACATGGCTCACACCGGGAATCGCGCCGATCAGTTTTTCGATCTGCTTACTTGCCTCGCGAGTGCGCCCGAGCGACGCGGCATCCGCGAGTTGCGCGGCGATCAGCATGTAGCCCTGGTCTTCGAGCGGAATGAAGCTGGTGGGAATACGCGTGAGCAGGAACGCGGACGCCGCGCCGAGCGCCAGCGCGATCACGAGCGCGAGGCGGCAACGCGCCACGAACCACGCAACCACCCGCACGTAGCCGCTTTCCACGCGTGCGTAGCCTTTGTCGAACACGCGATACACCACGTTCGGCTTGCCGGGCCGCGCCGGCCGCAACCACCTGGCGCTTTGCACCGGTTTGAGCGTGACCGCATTGATCGCGCTGATCACCGTGGTGGCGACCACCACCAGTGCGAATTGCCGGTACATCTGTCCCGTCACGCCGCCGAGAAACGCCGACGGCAAAAACACGGAGATCAGCACCAGTGTGATGCCGATAATCGGCCCCAGCAATTCGTGCATCGCGTCGATGGCAGCCTGCCTGGGCGTCTTGCCCAGCTCGATGTGTTGGGTGATCCCTTCCACCACGACGATCGCGTCGTCCACCACGATCCCGATGGCCAGCACGATCGCGAAGAGCGTCAGCAGGTTGATCGAAAAGCCGAGCAGATAGATCGCGCCGAACGTGCCGACGATGGTCACCGGAATCGTCGTGGCGGGCACCAGCATCGCGCGCCAGTTCTGCAGAAACAGCAGGATCACCGCGAGCACCAGTAGCGCCGCCTCGAACAGCGTCTTGTAGACGTCGAGCACCGATTGCCGTACGAAGGTCGTCGTGTCGAACGGCAACTGATAGCTGACGCCTTTCGGCATGCCTTTTGCGAGACGCGCCATGGTCGCCTTCACCGCATTGCCGACCTCCAGTGCATTCGCCTCGGGCAACTGATAGATCGCGATGCCGGCCGCGGGTTTACCGTCGAGATTGAAGAACTGCCCGTAGCTGGATGAGCCGAGTTCGGTGTGCCCGACATCGCGAATACGCACGAAATGACCGCCGTCGTTCGGATCGGCTTTGACGATGATGTCGTCGAATTCGTGCGGATTGGTGAGCGCGCCTTGCATCGTCAGCGTCAGTTGAAACGCGGCGCCGCCCGCGTTCGGTTCCGCGCCGAGCTGACCCGCGCTCACGTCTTTGCTCTGGCTCTGGATCGCCTGCATCACGTCGGCGGCGGTCAAACCACGTTCGCTGAGTTTCTGCGGATCGAGCCACACGCGCATGCTGTATTGACCGGTGCCGAACACGGTGACGTCGCCGACACCCGGCAAACGCGCGAGCGTGTCGCGCAGCGAAATCACCGCGTAGTTGCTGAGGAACAGCGAATCGTATTTCGGATCGGGCGATTGCAGCGTGTACAACTGCAGGATCGCGGTGGAGCGCTTGCGCACGGTGACGCCCTGCTGCTGCACCGCCTGCGGCAATTGCGCGGTGGCGGCTGAAACACGGTTCTGCACCAGCACCTGCGCCTTGTCGACATCGGTGCCGACGGCGAAGGTCACGGTGAGCGTGTAGGTGCCGTCGTTGGTGCTGGTCGATTGCATGTACAGCGCGTTTTCCACGCCGTTCACCTGCGTTTCGATCGGCAGCGCCACGCGATCGATTACCGTCGCCGCGCTCGCGCCGGGAAACCGTGCGACCACCTGCACGGTGGGCGGCGTGATCGGCGGATACTGCGCGATCGGCAGATTGATCAGCGCCACGCCGCCCAGCAGCATCACGATCAGCGCGATCACATTGGCAAAAACCGGGCGCTCGACAAAGAAGCGGATCATGACCGACCCTGCGCGGCCGCGACCACCTGCACGCGGGCGCCGGGCGCGATGGCTAGCGCGCCGCCGGTCACCACCTGGTCGGTTGCGTTCAGGCCCGACGTGACAGCGCGCAACGTGCCGTACAGACCACCGGTTTGCACCGTGCGCTTCTCGATCACGCCCGCGGCATTCACGATCAGCACGAATGCGCCCGCCTGCTCGCGCAGCAAGGCGGTATCGGGAATCAGCAAAACGTTGTGCGGTGCGCCGGCCGGGATATGCACCTCGACCGACATGCCGGGAATCAGATGCGCGTCCTGATTGGCGATATCGGCGCGCAGTTTGAGCGCACCGCTGCCCGAATCCACGCGGGTATCGACGAATTCGAGCGCGGCGTCTTCACCCTGCGCAGCCGGCGCGCCGAGCACGTTCACGCGCACGGTACGCGGCGGTTTCGTGAACAGCCCGATACGGTTCGCGTCACGCTCGTTCAGCGTGAAATTCACGTACACCGGTTGAATGCGGTCCAACGTGGCGAGCTTGCTGGAGTCGGACGCGCCGACCAGATTGCCGACGTCGAATGCACGCGCGCCGATGCGGCCCGCGAACGGCGCGCGGATTTCCGTATAGCCGAGATTGATGCGCGACATGTCGCGTTTGGCGAGCGCCTGGTCGCGCGTGGTCTGCGCTTTCTGCAACGACGATTCGGAGGTCGCGTTGTCGGACGTGAGCTGCTTCTGGCGCGTCAGCTCCTGATCCGCGTTGACGAGCGCGGCCTGGTCGTACGTGAGTTGCGCACGGTACGAATCCGGCTCGATGCGAAACAGCAACTGGCCCTGCTTCACGTACGCGCCGTCGGCGAAACCGATCTGCTGCAATACGCCCTGCACGCGCGCCACCAGCGTGACCGTGGCGGACGGCGCGACGGTGCCGCTCAGGTCGAGTTGCTCGCGCACCTCGCGCGGCACGGGTCGGCTTACGCTGACTTGCGGCAGCGGCGCGTTTTGCGCGGCCTGGGTGGTGTCGTCGTGGCAGGCCGTTAGCGTGAGGATCAGCGTGGCGAGCACGAGCGCAGTGACGACCGGCCGCCGCGCAATGTCAGACGCGGTTGCGGAGCTCATTGCGCTCTTCGTCAGGCTCTTTGTTTGGATGTTTGTTTGGCCCCCCGTTCGGCCCTTCCCCCAGCGCATTAAAGCGCCCTCGGCCCCGCCCCACTCGTTGTTCGCGCATCGATTCGCCATGTTCTTATTTCCCGTTCTCAGGCTGCGTCACGTTCGCACGCGCCAAAGCGGAACCGGCAGGCGGATTCAGCAACCGCCCCCAATCCGTGCGCTGCGCCATCTGCGTGGCAATCTGCTCGCTGACCACCTGCTGCCCTTGCGCCACCTGCCATCCGCCACCGAGCGCCCGATACAGCGACACGGCCGCAAGCGCCGCCAGCCCCTGGTTTTGCGCAAGCGCATCGCCGTCGCGCAGTGCCGAACGCGAGGCGTCCAGCACCGGATCGTAGGTCACCGAACCCGCGCGATACTGCGCGTTGGCGAGCCGCAGCGCACGCTGCGATGCATCGGATGCCCGCGCCGACGCCGCGAGCGCATCCAGCGACGTGCGTAACGCAGCAATCGCGTCTTCCACTTCCTTCTGCGCTTGCAGCACGGTGTTCTGATAGTCGAGCACCGCTTCCTGAAACGTTGCATCCTGCACGCGCACCGCGTTTTTCAACTGACCGCGATCGAGAATCGGCAGCGTGATGCCCGCCGAAAACAGCCCGATCGTCTTACTGCCCCATTGCGTCAAACCAATGCCGTGCTGCTCGCCCGACGACAGCCCGAATAGCCCGGTCAGCGACAGCGACGGATACAGCTTCGCCTCCGCGGCGCCGATCAGCGCCGATTGCGCCGCCGCGTTGAGTGCGGCCTGACGCACGTCGGGACGGCGCCGCAACAGATCGGCGGGAATACCCACATCGATCTGCGTGGGCGGCACGGGGATCGCCGTGCCGCCTTTGAGTTGCGCCTCGATGGCGTCGGGCGGATCGGCGAGCAGCACCGCCAGCGTGTCGCGATCCTGCGCGCGCGCCTTGATGAGGGGCGGAATCTGCGCTTCGGTTTCGGCCACGAGCGTGGCGGCCTGTTCGACGTCGAGCTGGGTCGCCGCGCCGTGCCGGTAGCGCGCCTGCGTCAGCGTAAGGCTCTGCTGCACCGACTTCAGATTCTGCTGCGCCACCGCGATGCGCTGATCGAGCGTGCGCAAGTCGATATAGGCATTCGCGAGGTCGCCGAACAGCGACACCAGCGCGTTGTCATAGGCGGCCTCCGACACCCGCAGTTGCGCGCGGTCCGATTCGATCTGCCGACGATACTTACCCCAGAAATCGATTTCCCAGCCGGCGTTCACGCGTAAATGCTCGGCCCACAAATGCGTGGGCGGCAACGGGCCGACGCCGCTGGTGTTGATATGGTCCGCGCCCGCCGACGCGCTGCCCGACTGCGGCAGCAGATTTTCCGCGCTGGTCGCGAGTTGCGCGCGCGCCTTGAAGATATGCAGACCGGCCACCTGCAGCGACAGGTTGCGTCGATACGCGCGCTCTTCGAGCGCGCTCAGCACGGGGTCGTTGAACGCGGTCCACCAGGCGGCTTGCGCGGCGGGTGTGGCCTGCCCGGCGTCCGGCAAGGTTTCGAGCCAGCGGTTTTCGAGCGTCACGTCCGGCTGTTTGAAATCGGGGCCGACACTTTTGCAGGCGCTCAACGCCACGCTCATCGAGACGATCATCGACGCGCAGGCAAAGCGCAAACGGCGGGACGTGGCGGATCTCATCGCGCAGGGTTGTGGGTCAAAGGACGGCCGAGGGTCCGGCTGCGCAACGGCTCGCGCGCCGTGCCACGGCCCTACGATCACGCCGATCCCCACGCGGTTCAGTGCGCTGCCCCGCGTTGCTGCATGAATGCCTCGATCTGCGGCAACGTGATATAGCCCGCTTTCTGCGCGTCGATCTCGTCGAAGTGCTTCGCCACCATCGGCATGCCGGCCGCGGCCTGGTCTTTGGTGAGCTTGCCGTCGTGCGTCGTGTTGGCATTCGAGAAACGCGTCTGCAACTGCTGCTCCATACGCTGCATGCGCTGAGGATTACCGGCCTGCGGCGCGGCGGATTGAGCGAACGTAACGGTGGATGCGCAGCACAGCAACACGATGGCGAACAACTTCTTCATGACCGACTCCTTGATGGGTCGTCGAGCGTCGCCTGCTGGTGCCGCGATCCGTTCGATGACAGGCCGAATTCTTGGGCAAGCGCCGGGCGAACGCAATTTCAGAATCATGTCGAGTTATGTCACGACCAGCCGGTGCCGCGATAAGCGCCGCAAAACCGCTTTGGCAAGCACGCCCCCGCAATACAGCACGCACTCCCAACACGCCGTCGCGTCGCGCCGCCAGTTCGGCGTGACATGAAATGAAATGACTTTGCGACGCCGTTTCGACCGCGCTTTGCGTATCTTTCGTCTGCCGGCTCAAGCGATACAGCAAGCGCCATCAGCGCCGCAGCCACCCGCGAAACGCCCCCCGGCTCTCAAGCAATCCGAACCACGCGACAGGCTTTTTCACCGCAGGAAGCACGGCGTCGTTCACCGTCTCAGGAGTACTCCGTGACCCTTCGCCTCGTTTGCGTCTCCACCGTTACCGCCCTCGGCCTCGCGTGGTCGCCGGCCCCATTCGCCCGCACGCTCGCGCTGCTGCCCGCCGCCGTGACCTATGCGCCGCCGCCCCGTCCGGTCTACCGCAACGTGCCGGTCAATCCGGTCTACGTGGCCGCGCCTCCGCTCGCGCCGGTTCGCGTGGCGCTACGGATCGTCGCCACGGCGCCTCGGGCAGCCGCGGATCAGGTAACGATTGCAAAAAAGGCTGTTGAATCAGCATAGGACATGCTGTCGGCAAGATTGCCTGGTGAATTCCCGTTGTGCTGAGGAATGGCGGACGGGACGCAAGCCGCGAGCGCCGCCGCTCAGTTGATCAGGATCCGCGCGCCCAGCGCCAGCACGAGTGCCGGCAACATCACCACCACGCCGACCTTCAGAAACGTCAGGAAGCCGACGTCCTCCCCTTCGCGGCGAATCGCGTTGAGCCAGAGGATCGTGGCCAGCGACCCCGTGATCGACAGATTCGGCCCCAGGTCGACGCCGATCAGCAGCGCGTCGATGACGCGCTCCGGGCTATGCGCCTGCATCACGGTCGAACTGGCGATCAGGCCGGCCGGCAGGTTGTTCATCAGATTGCTGCCCAACGCGATGGCCGCGCCGGCCCACCCCGCGGTGCTCAGTTCGTTGTGCAGCGCCGCGCGCCGCGTCAGCCCGGCAAGCGTCGTGATGACGCCGGTGTGGTCGAGCATCTCGACCAGCACGAACAGCGCGGCAACCAGCGGCAGCACGCTCCACGAGATTTCGCGGATCATCGGCAGCGGCGATTGGCGCTCCTGGATCAGCACGACCAGCGCCGTCAGCGCGCCGAGGATCGCGGTGGGCAGGCCGAGCGGCAGATCGAATGCGGACACCGTCAGCAACGCGACGGCGGTCACCGCAATGCCCGCGAGCGCGACGCGGCCGCTCGCCGACAGGGCGAGCGGCTCCAGATTCGCCTCGCACGTGCCGGCCAGCGCGTCGCGCTGGCTCCAGCGCAGCATCAGGTAAGTCACGACGATGGACAGCAGCGAAGGCAGCGTGAAACGCATCAGCCACGCCCCGAGCGCGGGCGTGTGATTGCCGTACAGCACGATGTTGGCCGGATTCGAGATCGGCAGCACGAAGCTGGCCGCGTTGGCAATGAACGCGCAGACGAACAGCAGCGGCAGCGGGTGGGTCTTCGCTTTTTTGGCGGCGGCGAAGACGGCCGGGGTGAGCACGACCGCGGCCGCGTCGTTGGAAAGAAAGGCGGTGATCACCACGCCGACCAGATAGACCAGCAGGAACAGCCTGCGCGGCGAACCCTGGGCATGATTCACGGCAAGCACCGCGACCCAGTCGAACAGCCCTTCGCGGCGGCCCACTTCGGACAGCAGCATCATGCCGAACAGAAACAGATAGACGTCGGTGCCTTTGCCGACCGCCGCGATCGCCAGATCGACTGGCAGTAGCCCCAGCGACACCAGCAGCAACGCACCGGCCACGGCCCAGACTGCCTCGGGCCATTTGAACGGCCGGGTGATGACGCCGGCCGTGGCGGCCGCGGCGATACCCCAGGAAAGCAAAACGGAATTCAAAACACGAGCCTTGATTAGAGTTCGGACCGCACCGTTGCGGTCGCCATGCAGCATGCGTCGTGGTACGGCCGCTGCCGGCGCTGGGACCGCAAACCTTGTGCCAGCAACGCCGCGGTGTCACCACCGCGCAACCGGGGTCAGCCGACCCGGTTCACCGCCGCGATGCAGTCGCGACCATTGTCTTTAGCGAGGTACAACTGCGAGTCCACCAGATTCACGAACGCCACCGGATCGGCCTCGGCTGCCGGAATGAGTGTGCCGACGCCGAAACTCGCGGTGACCGTCTGCCGGAACGGCGAACGCTCGTGCGCAATTTCTGCCGCCGAGAGCCGGTCGCGGCATCGCTCGACGACTTGCCGCGCGGCTTCCGCGCCGGTATTCGGCAGAATCAGCACGAACTCCTCGCCGCCGAAACGGCCGACGAAATCGCCTGGCCGCACCGCTTCGCTGAGGACGGCGGCCACCCGCTTCAGGCACGCGTCCCCTTGCACATGGCCGTAGTAGTCGTTGTACGACTTGAAGAAATCGATGTCGGCCATGATCAGCGAGAGCGGCGCGGCGTGCCGCTGCGCCGCGTTCCATTCGCGCTGCAGCACGGCGTCGAATTCGCGACGATTGCCGACGCCCGTGAGGCCGTCCTTGAACGACAGCGCTTCGAGTTCGCGTTGCAGTTCGGCCAGCTTCTCTTCGGTCTTCTTGCGCTCGCTGATGTCGAACATGAAGCCGACCAGCGCTTCGACCTCGCCGTTGGCGTTGCGCACCACATGCACCACGTCGCGCAGCCAGACGTATTCGCCGCTGCGCGTCAACGCGCGATAGTCCGCTTCGTGATCGGTGCCCGCCTGCGACTGCGCGACGCAGAATTCGACCACCTTGTCGCGGTCTTCCGGATGCATGCGCGCGGCCCAATCTTCCACGGTTTTCCAGCTCGACGGCGCCCAGCCGAGCAGCGTCTCGATCTGCGGACCGATATAGGCGAACGCCATGGTCGCCCAATCGATCTTCCACGGAATCGCTTTGGTCGATTCGAGCAGGGTGCGGTAGACGGCGGCGTCGTGCTCCATGTAACCTTCCACGCCGGCTGCAGCCGGTGCGGAGTCATGCCGCAGAAAATCCGCGCCGAGCGGTGCGTTGTGCTTGCCAGTACTCGTCATCGATTCAATCCTTCGTCGCCGTCCAGACGCGCAAATTAACACAGCGCCGGATGGGTTCAGGCATTTGCGTATTTGCGCATTGACGCGGTTTATGTATAGCCCGGCGTTTTATTCCGCGGCCATTAGCGTCACCACCACAACGATCTGTTCTCTTCTACCCGTCTATTCAGTTTTCATTGTCCTGCCTACTATCCGCATTCACGTGCGATATCGCACCCCCAACCCACAGCAAAAGAATGAAATCCCGTCCTTCAGATCCTGACCGCTATCACGGAACCGCCATCGCACTGCATTGGCTGATCGCTGCGTTGATCGCCTGCGGTTTCTATATCGGCTGGATCATGACCGATATCCACGGCTTCACGCCGACCAAGCTCAAGTACTTCTCGTGGCACAAGTGGATCGGCGTGACGGTGTTCGCCCTCGCTGTGATCCGCGTGCTGTGGCGCGCCACCCACCGCGCGCCGGCGCTCGATAGCGCCACGCCCACGTGGCAGAAGGCCGCGGCGCATCTGGTGCATGGTCTGTTATATCTGCTGATGCTGGCGATCCCGCTGTCCGGCTACCTTTATAGTTCGGCCGCCGGTATTCAGGTGGTGTATCTGGGCATCGTGCCGTTGCCCACGCTCATCGGCCCGGATCAGGCGCTCAAGGCCACGTTGCGCACGGTTCACGTGCTGCTCAATTACACGCTGCTGGCGCTGGTTGTCATGCACGTGCTGGCGGCGCTCAAGCATCAATTCGTCGATCGCGACGGCCTGCTCGGCAGGATGATTCCGTTCCTCAAATAAGCTCGCTTAACCATCATGAGACAGGTGTAGCCGGTGATTGGCCACAGCCTGTTGGCAATCTAATTCCCAGCGGTGTGCAATCAACGCACGCGGGTTCGATAGGATGCGTACCACTATGAAATCAAACTTTTATCACCTCGCCGCTCGCACGGCGGTTCGCCCTGCGATTCGACCTATCCTCGCCGGCATCGCGGCGCTTTCGCTGTTCGGCGCCGGGCTCGCGCATGCCGACGTCGATGCGAGCAAAAGCAGCGTCATTGCCACCACGAAACAGATGAACGTGCCGGTCGACGGCAAGTTCAAGAAGTTTTCCGCGCAACTGAACTTCGATCCCGCCAGGCCGACCGCCGGCAGCGCCAACGTGTCGATCGACACCGGCAGCTACGACCTCGGCGCGGACGATTACAACAAGCAGGCGCGGGGCAAGGAATGGTTCGACAGCGCGACTTATCCGGCCGCGACCTTTGTTTCCAGCGCGATCGCGCCGGCCGGCGGCAACCAGTACAAGATCACCGGCAAGCTGACCATCAAGGGCAAATCGCAAACCGTCGTGGTGCCGGTCACCGTCACGGCGCAAGGCGCGACGCAAACCTTCGACGGCTCGCTGCCGATCAAACGCTCGCAGTTCGATGTCGGCACGGGCGAATGGAAAGATACATCCGTGGTAGCCGACGAAGTCGTCATCAAATTTCACCTCGTCGCGTCGAAGAAGTAATTCGACACCCAAAGCACCGCAGTTTTTTTAGACACCCTCTTTCAGTCACCTGGAGAACACCTTGAAGAAATCCTTTTTGCTCGCCGCGGGCGCGCTGGCCGCTGCCCTGTCGTTCAACGCAATGGCTGCCGACACGTATCAGCTCGACCCGACCCACACCTACCCGAGCTTCGAAACCGACCACTTCGGCGGCATCTCGACATGGCGCGGCAAGTTCAAGAAGAGCAGCGGCACCGTCGTGCTGGATCGCGCGGCGAAGACCGGCACGGTGGACGTGACGATCGATATGAGCTCGGTGGATATCGGCAACGACAAGCTGGACGCGGAACTGGTCACGGATAAATTCTTCGACGCCGCGAAGTACCCCACTGCAACGTACAAGGGCACGCAGATCCGCTTCGACGGCGACAAGCCGGTTGAAGTGGTCGGCACGTTGACGATGCACGGCATCACCAAGCCGGTCAATCTGAAGATCGAATCGTTCAAGTGCTTCACGAACCCGATGCTCAAGCGTGAAGTGTGCGGCACCGAATCGACCGCCACGTTCAATCGCGACGACTTCGGCATCGACTTCGGCAAGGCTTACGGCTTCAAGATGCAAACCACGCTGCACATTCAGGCGGAAGGCATCAAGCAGTAAACACCGGATTCGGTGAGTATCGAGGCAGTCGCGGTAGCGGGTCGACAGATCCGCAATTACCGCGACCGCTTTCCATTTGACGCGCCGGGTTTTCAGAACCCCATTCATCTGATGAATAGTCCTTTAAAACAGGCGTATTCCGTCATTTACAGGTCATAAGTTCCGGTTTCCGCTCGCCCGAAAACTTGAGCGTGAAGAGCCGCCACATCTCCCCGTTGTTCGCCCGTTTGAACCTCCCGCCTCGACCTTAAAGTCGCCGGCACGGAATGACCTTATCGGGAGACATTGGGTGAATCAGGTGAAACTTGCGGCGCTCGCCGCAACGGTGATGGCAATGACAGCAGCGGCCACGCAGGCCGAGGCTCAGGAAATCTACGCGCACGGCGGCACGCTCGGCGCGGGTGTCGGCGCGGCGCTGCCGCTGAATTCGTGGGCGGGCGTGCATGCGGAATTCGAAGGCTTCGGCCTGTCGCGTTCGTTCAACGTGGACGGCAATCAGTACGACGGCCGTCTGAAGCTTCTGCAAGGCGGCCTGTATGTGGACCTGTTCCCGTTCAGGTCGAGCGGGTTTCGCGTGACCGCAGGGGCGCTGATCAACGACGACGACGTCACGGCCCACGCCGTGCCGAACGCGCAAGGCAACTACAAGATCGGCGACGAGTTCGTGCCGGCCGTGGGCGCCGCGCCGTCCACCACGATCACGCTACCGCGCGTCATGCCCTACCTCGGCATCGGCTATGGTCATAAGCCCGTATCGAAGGGCTTCGGCCTGACGCTCGATCTCGGGGTCGCCTATGGACGGCCGCGCACCTCGTATAACGTGCCGGCGATCTATTCGACGCTTGCCACTCAGGCCAACATCGACCAGGAAGAGCAGAACATCAGCAACAAGGTGGAGCGCTACAAGCTTTATCCGGTCGTGCAGATCGGCGTGAGTTACCGGTTCAACTAACGCGCGGCATTCATCGCGAATGGATCTCGCGATGAGGTGATGACCCGATCGGTTGATCGGTCGATTGGTCGATTGGTCGATCACGCAACCAAATAGCCGCCATCGGCCACTAGCGCGTGTCCGGACACGCAACTCGAATCGTCCGGCGCGAGCAACGCCACGATGGTGGCCATGTCCTCTGCGGCCCCCCTCCGCCCGGCCGGTGTGCGCTCCGGCATGCTCGACGATGCAGGCAAATCGATATCGCATGCGCCGGTCTGGGTTTCATTCAATCGACGGAGTACCTCGCGCTGCCGCGTAGGGAAAGCGCTCGGGCCGATAGTCACTTTTCACTGCACGGCAAGGTACTATGGCGGTTTGGCATCCAGCGCGATAAGCCTTAACGCGACGCAGCAGGGCAAGCGACTTGACCGGGCCACCTGCTGCCGTTATCCCGTTACCGTCGTTACCAACCGTCATGAATTCTGCTAGCCGCCGCATTGCGCATCTCGACATGGATGCGTTCTACGCGTCCGTCGAACTGTTGCGCTATCCGGAACTGCGTGGTCAGGCCGTGGTGATAGGGGGCGGCCGCAACGCCGCACCTCAACTCCTCGAAGACGGCACTCGCCGCTTTGCGAAGCTTCGCGATTACGCGGGCCGCGGCGTGGTCACCACGTCCACCTACGAAGCGCGCGCGCTCGGTGTGTTCTCGGCCATGGGCATGATGAAAGCCGCCCTGCTCGCGCCCGACGCGATTCTGCTGCCCACCGATTTCGATTCCTATCGCCATTACTCGCGCGTCTTCAAGGCAGCGGTCGCGACGTTCACGGATCGGATCGAAGATCGCGGCATCGACGAAATTTATATCGACCTCACCGACCTGCCGGGCGAGCCGCGCGAGATCGCCGCGCGCATCAAGAGCGCGGTCAATGAAGCCACCGGCCTCACCTGCTCGATGTGCGTCGCGCCTAACAAGCTGTTGGCTAAGATCGGCTCCGAACTCGACAAACCCGACGGCCTCACGATCCTCACCCCGGCCGACGTGCCCCTCCGCGTCTGGCCGCTACCGGTGCGCAAAGTCAACGGGATCGGCCCGAAGGCCGCCGAAAAACTCACCGCGCTCGGTTTCGCCACGGTCGGCGATCTGGCGGCGGCGGAAGCGGGACTCTTGCAGGATCACTTCGGGCGCAGCTATTCGGCGTGGCTCATGCAGATCGCGCAAGGCTACGACGAGCGGCCCGTGGTGGTCGAATCGGAGCCCAAGTCGATGAGCCGCGAAACCACCTTCGAACGCGATCTGCACCCGCGTCACGACCGGCCGGCGCTGTCCAGTTCGTTCACGGGCCTGTGTGTGCGGGTCGCTGAAGATCTCGTGCGCAAGGGTTACGTGGGCCGCACCGTGGGCATCAAACTGCGCTACGACGACTTCCGCACGGTCACGCGCGACTTGACGCTGGACGAACCCACCGCCGACGCTGCCGAGATCCGCCGCGCGGCGACCGAATGTCTGCGACGGGTGGAATTGAACCGCAAGCTGCGGCTGCTGGGTGTACGCGTGAGCGCGTTGACGCCCGCCAACGCGCAAACGGTCAAGCCGCGCCGGCCGGTTCAGGCTGACTTGCCTTTCACCAGCGACGAATAACCCGTCGCCTCGGCCGTTGCGTTGGCGCTGTTGCCGGTAGTACTCGGGCGCATGCTCGGCAACGCCGTGTCGATCTGCGAGGCCGCAATCGAAAACGCAAACGTGTTGATGCCATTCGCGCTGTGCGCCGACACGGTGCCGCGATGCATTTCCGCGATCGCCTTCACGATCGCCAGCCCAAGGCCATGGTTTTCGCGGCTATTCGTGCGCGAGACTTCCGCGCGATAGAAGCGGTCGAACAGATGTTCGAGCACGCCGGGCTCGATCGGCTCGCCGGGGTTGGCCACCGCCACCCGCACCTGGTTTTCGACGCGCGCGATCGTTACGCTGATTGCCGCGCCCGGTTCGCAGTGCTGGATCGCGTTCATCAGCAGATTCGTGCAGGCGCGGCCGAATAGCGAGCGGTTCACGCGCGTCTGTGCGTCGCCGCGAAGTTCGGCATGCACGCGTGCCTCCTCGAGCGGAATCTCGAGAAACTCCAGCGTATGCGCCACTTCGGCGGCCAGCGACACCTCGACCAGACCCGTCGCGCGTTCGCCCTGATCGGCGCGTGCGAGGAACAGCATGTCGTTGATGATCGTGCGCATCCGCTCGAATTCTTCGAGGTTCGATTGCAACGTATGACGCAGGTCGTCCACCGAACGATTGCGGGTCAACGCCACTTCGGTCTGGCCGATCAGAATCGTCACCGGCGTGCGCAGTTCGTGAGCCACGTCCGCGTTGAACGATTCGAGACGGCCATACGCGCCGTCCAGCCGTTCGAGCGCACCGTTGAACGAGTTGGCGAGATCGTTCAGTTCGAGCGGCAGCGAAGCGGTATTCAGGCGCTGCGAGCGGTTGTTCGGACTGACCGCCGAAGCGTCGCGCGTCAGGCGCGTGAGCGGCGCGAGACCGAGACGTGTCACCGAATAACTGAGCAGCAGCACCGCGAGACTGCCCAACGCCGACAGCGCGGCGAGCGCCGAGCCGAAGACGCGCATGGTGCGAATGTTCGGCGAATAACTCGCGGCCACCTGCAATTGCAGCGGCGGGCGCGCGTCGTAAGAGGGAATCGTCACCGTGGAAGTCAGCATGTCTTGCCCGCCGCCGGCCGGCTTCACACGCGCGTAGCCGCCCGGCCAGCTCTTCACCACCGTGCCCTCGACCGGTTGCCCGTAGTGAAAATACGGATCGGTGCTCGACACCGAGTACATCGTGCTGGCGTCGTGCGGCGTCATGTCGGTGAGTTTTTCGCGGCACATGCGCCACTTTTCCGGCGTCACCGCGTGATAGACAATGATGCGCGCGATCTGCACGCGATCGTCGAGCGACTCGCGCAGATGGTGTTCGAGCTGCGTGCGCAACACGACGAAGAGTCCCGTGCCGACCAGCGTGAACACGGACAAAGCGACCAGCGCGAACATCAGCGCGAGGCGGCGGGCGATCGACCGGTTCATGTCTGTTCGGCCTCCTCGCGCACTTCGAGCACGTAGCCCATGCCGCGCACGGTATGCAGGAGCTTGGACGGAAATGGACCGTCGAGCTTCGCGCGCAGGCGTTTGATCGCGGTCTCCACCACGTTCGTGTGGCTGTCGAAATTGACGTCCCAGACGAGTTCGGTGATCGCGGTCTTCGACAGAATGTCGCCTTGCCGGCGGGCCAGCACGCTGAGCAATTGAAACTCTTTGGCGGTCAGGTCGAGGCGCACGCCGTCGCGCGTTGCGCGCCTGCCGATCAGATCGACGAACAGGTCACCGACGGAGATCAGTGTGGATTCCTGCGAGCGCGTGCGGCGCGCCAGCGCATGCAGCCGCTCGACCAGTTCGAGGAACGAAAACGGTTTGGTGAGGTAATCGTCCGCGCCTTCGCGCAGGCCGCGCACGCGGTCGTTCACATGGTCGCGCGCGGTCAGCATGATGACGGGCGTGGATTTGCGCATGCGCAGCGCCTTCAGCACGCTGAAGCCGTCGCGTTTGGGCAGCATCACGTCGAGCACGATCACGTCGTAATCGAACTCGGTGGCCAGATGCATGCCCTCCTCGCCATCTAGCGCGACGTCGACGACCCAACCCTGCTCTGTCAAACCGGAGCGCAGATAATCCACCACCTTGTGCTCGTCTTCAACAATCAGCAATTTCATGCGCGTCCCCTTGTCTGTGCATTATACGAAACGCCTCGCATTGCCTGCCCATCCCTCTCCCACCCACACCTGTTCATGATCGGCCGGCTCACCGCGTGGGGGCCATCGCCTCCTTCGCGTCGTTCGATTGTCCTTCTTTCGCAGCGTCATTCGCGGCGCTTGCCAGCGGCGTGCCGGCCTCCCAGCCGCCGCCCAATGCCTTTACCAGCGCAACCGACAGCGTCATCTGCTGGCCATGAATCTGCACGTCCTGGCGCTCGCTCGTGAGCAGCGACTGCTGCGCGGTGATCACGTCGAGGTACGCGACGAGGCCGCCCGAATAGCGGTCGTTGGCAAGCGACAGCAGATGCTGCGCGTCCGTCACCGCTTCGTGCGACTGCTTCGCCGCGCCGTCCAGCACCGACAGGCCGGTGATACCGTCCTGCACCTGCTGGAATGCGGTCAGCACGGTTTGCCGGTAGTTGGCCTCGTCGGCCTTGTAGCCTTCGCTCGCGAACTTTACGTTCGCCGCGCGGCGGCCGCCGTCGAACAGCACCTGGCCGACCGTCGCACCGAGCGTCCACATCAGGGTCGGCGCGCTCAGCAGACTGGCGAACTGGGTGGCTTCCCAGCCGATGCCCGGCGTCAGCGTCAGGCTCGGAAAAAAGGCCGCCTTGGCCACACCGATCTGCGCGTTCGCGGCGGCCATCGCGCGTTCGGCGGAGGCGATATCCGGACGGCGCTGCAACACGTCGCTCGGCACGCCGAGCGGAATCGCCGGCACCTGCGTGTCGAGCACCTTCGGGGCGATGGCGAACTGCGGCGCGGGGACGCCGACCAGCGCGGCGATTGCATGTTCGAATTGCGCGCGCTGATTCAGGAGAAGTTGCGCCTGCACCTTCGTCGAGTCGAGCAGCGACTTCTGCTGCAACACGTCGAGCCCCGACACCGAGCCGAGATCGTGCTCGGAGGTCACGTAGTCCAGCGCTTTCTGCTGCAGCTTCACCGACTGGTTCAACACGTCGATCTCGGCGTCGAGTTCGCGCAGCGAGAAATAGTCGGTGGCGAGGTCGGTGGTCAGCACCAGCCGCGCGTTGGCGAGGTCGTCGGCCGATTGCTCCGCCGACGCCGTGGCGCCTTCCACCTGACGACGTATCCGGCCGAATAGATCGGTGTCGTAGTTGATCGTCGGGCCGAGCTGCACATTGTTCTGCACCGTCGACGTGGTCGGCACCGCGTAATTGGTCAGCGGACGATCCTTCGAAATACGGAAGCGCGAGCCGGAGGCCCCAAGGTCGACCTCGGGAATCTGCTGCGCGCGCGTATTCGCGAGCGTCGCCGTGGCCTGCGCGTAGTGAGCGCTAGCGGCCGCCAGCGTCTGGTTTTGCGCAAGCGCCTGGGTTTCCAGCGCGGCCAACGCCGGGTCGCCGAAGCCGCTCCACCAGTCGAGCGCGATCGGCGCGTGCGACGGCTCGGCGACCCGCCAGTACGAATCGGTCTGCCACACAGGCGGCACCTCGGCTTGGGGCCGCCGATAGTCCGGACCGACCGTACACGCCGCGAGCAAGGCCGCGCCCGCGAGTGTCGCGATCGCCCGGTATGGACCCACGCCCCTCACGACGCCTCCTTGCCGTTTTTCGACGGCTGGGCGATCTGCACGCGATCGCCGTCCGCGATCGAATCGCTCGGGTTGATGATCACTTTGTCACTTGCCTCGATCCCGCTTTCGATTTCGAGTGTTTGCCCGAGATCCTGCGCGATCACGATCTTGCGCAACTGCACCTTGCCCTGCCCGTCGACCACCGCGACTCGCGGACCTTCCGCGCGGAACAGCAGTGCGTTGCCCGGCACCATCAGTTGCGCGTGGGCCACTGCCGGCACCGCGACCTGGACATAGGCGCCGGGGCGCAGCTTGCCGTCGGGGTTCGGCAGCGTCACTTCGATCTGCAGCGAACGGGTCGGCACGTCGATCGCGCCGGACATGTGCGTGATCGTGCCGTGGAATTGCTGACCGGGCAGTTCCGCCTGCGTCACGACCACCTTCTGATCGACCGAGACGTTTTGTGCGTAGGCCTGCGGCAATTGCACGTAAACGCGCAGCGGGTCCGACTGCGCCAGCGCGAACAGCGCCCGGCTCGTGCCGCTGCCCGCGTCGATCAGGTCGCCGACGTCGACGTTGCGTTGCGTGACCACGCCCGCGAACGGCGCGACGATGCGCTTGAACGATTCCAGCTGCTGCAGACGTTTGACATTGGCATCAGCGGCGGCGAGGTTGGCGAGGTCTTGCGTGTACGTGCTCTGCCGTTCGTCCAGCTCCTGTTGCGACACCGCGTCGCGCTGCCGCAATTGCTGCCAGCGGTCCAGCGAACTCTTCGCAAGGCCGAGACTCGAGCTGGTTTGCTGACGCTGCGCCAACGCCTGCGCCAACTCCTGATCGATTTCCGGCGTGTCCAGATCGGCCAGCAGTTGCCCCTGCTTCACTCGCGCGCCGATATCGGCGTACCAGTGCAGCAGATAACCGGTCGAGCGCGCATAGATCGGCGACTCCACGTTGCCGCGCAAGGTGCCCGGCAACAGCGTGTCGCCGCCACCCGCGGTCTGCGTTGGGCTCACCACGTTCACGTATTGCGTGGCGTTCTGTTTGGTCGTCTCCGCCACCGAGCGGCTTTGCAGCACGTCCGCGATCACGGTACGCAACGCGCCCACGGCGAGCAGCACCAGCACGATCCAGATGGCGATTTTGGCGCGCTTCCATTCGCGATGGCGCGGCGGTAATGCGTGCCCGCCTTCGGTCTCTCGCGCGGGGATCGCTAGCGATGCATGGGTTTTTTCGGTCATTTCAGTCAGCCGTCATTTAACTTTACGCGGGCTTGGCAGCGCCGCCGTGGTCCGGCGCGGGGCCGTCGTTGCCATTACCGTTACCGTTGTCATGGTCGCCGTCGTGGCGGCCCGAGTGAGGCGTATCGTCGTCGTTGCCATGGCGCCGTGCGAGCCGGGTATGGATACCTGCGAACACCAGCGGCACGAAAAACAGCGTGGACACCGTGGCAAACAGCAGACCGCCGATCACCGCGCGGCCGAGCGGCGCGTTCTGCTCGGCGCCTTCGCCGAGACCGAGCGCCATCGGAATCATGCCGATGATCATGGCGAAGGCGGTCATCAGCACCGGCCGGATCCGGCTGGCGCCGGCTTCGAGCGCGGCGGTAAGCGGCGGTGCGCCGGCCGAGAGCCGCTGGCGCGCGAACGAGACCATCAGAATACTGTTGGCGGTCGCCACGCCCATCGTCATGATCGCGCCGGTCAGCGCCGGCACGCTCAGATGCGTGCCGGTCAGAAACAGCATCCACACAATGCCCGCGAGCGCCGCCGGCAACGCGCTGACGATGATCAGCGGATCGACCCACGACTGGAAGTTCACCACGATCAACAGGTACACCAGCACGATCGCCATCGCCACGCCAATACCTAGCCCGAAGAACGAACTACGCATGGTCTGAACCTGGCCACGTACGACGATCTGACTGCCGCGCGGCAGCGACGCGCGCGCGTCGTTCACCAGCTTGTCGACCTGGCTCGCCACGCTGCCCAGGTCGCGGTTTTCCACGCTCACGTACAAATCGATCACCGGCTTGATGTTGTAGTGCGTGACTTCCGCGAACTGGCTCTGCGGCGACACGCGCACCAGGTTGCCCAGCAGTTGCGTCGGACCGTTGGCCGAGCCCGACACCGGCGTGCGCAGCAATTCGTCGATCGACGAAACCTGGTACTGCGGCGTCTGCACCGCGACGCTATATTCGACCCCGTTGCGGTTGTTGAACCAGAAACCCGGCGACGTTTGCGAACTGCCCGACAATGAAATGAGCACGTTTTGCGCCACGTTGCTCGCGCTCAGATTGAGCTGCTGCAAACGGGTGCGATCCATCTGAAGATTGATGGTCGGTTCATCCAGTTTCTGCTGGACGTGCGTGTCCACCGTACCCGGAATCATGCGCACCTGCTTGAGCAGTTTGCGCGCGACGTCGAAGTTGCCCTGCTGATCCGCACCGGAAATCTGCACGTCCACGGCGGCGGGCAGACCGAAGTTCAGGATCTGCGTGACGATGTCGGCCGGCTGGAAGAAAAACTCCACGCCCGGAAAACGTTGCGGCAGGATCGTGCGCAACTTGTCCATATAGATTTGCGTCGGCTTATGGTCTTCGTTCAGCGCCACCTGGATCTCGCCGTCGAGCGTGCCGATCGTGCCGGCGTTGCTGTACGAGAGATTGATACCGCTATACGGCAAGCCGAGGTTGTCGAGAATCGTGCCCAGTTCCTTCGCGGGGACGACCTCGCGAATCGTCTTCTCGACTTCGTCCGCGAGACGCGCCGTTTCCTCGATCCGGGTGCCGGTCGGCGCACGCATATGCAGGCGGATATCGCCCGCGTCGACACTCGGGAAGAAGTCTTCGCCGAGCACGAAAATCAGCCCCATCGAGACGACGCAGAAGCCGAGGAACAGGCTGCCGAAGCGCCCGCGCCGCACCAGCACGCTGCTCAGAATCATGATGTAGCCGGCCCGCATGCGCTCGAAGCCCTGGTCGAAGCGGTGATAGATGCGCATGAACGGATTCGGTTTCGCGCCTGCTTTCGGCTTGTGCGCGTGCCCCATCAGCAGCATCGCGAGCGTCGGCACCAGCGTGCGCGACAGAACGTACGAGGCGAGCATCGCGAACACCACCGCTTCGGCGAGCGGCACGAACAGATAACGCGCCACGCCAGTCAGGAAAAACATCGGCACGAACACGATACAGATACACAACGTCGACACCAGCGCCGGAATGGCGATTTCGCCGGCGCCGTCGAGAATCGCGTCGTGCAGATTCGTGCCCATATGCAGATGCCGTTCGATATTCTCGATCGTCACCGTCGCATCGTCGACCAGAATCCCCACGGCGAGCGCCAGGCCGCCGAGCGTCATGATGTTGATGGTCTGCCCGAGCGCATGCAACGCAATCAGCGAGGACAGAATCGACAAGGGAATCGAGATCGCGATGATGCAGGTGCTGCGCCAGTTGCCGAGGAACAGCAGAATCATCGCGGCGGTCAGCGCGGCGGCCACCAGCGCCTCGCGCACCACGCCCTGCACGGCCGCCTTCACGAACACCGACTGGTCGAACAGCGCCGTCACGTTCAGGTCCGCCGGCAACGACGCGCGCGCGTTCGGCAGCAGATCGCGCAGCGTATTGACGATCGACAGCGTCGATGCACTGCCGTTCTTGAGTACCGAGATCAACACGCCGCGGTGGCCGTCCTGACGCACGATATTGGTCTGCGGCGAGAAACCGTCGCGCACGTGCGCGACCTCGCGCAGATAGGTGGTCGCGCCGTTGAGCGTACGCACCGGAATGTCGTTGAGCCCTTCCACCGTGGCGGGCGAGCCGTTCATGTTGATGGTGTATTCCTTCGGCCCGATCTTGGCTGTACCGGTCGGCAGAATCAGGTTCTGCGCGTTGAAGGCGCTGACCACGTCCGAAGGCGTCAGGCCTTTGGCCAGCAACGCGCGCGTATCGAGGTCGACCGAGATCAGACGCGATTTGCCGCCGTACGGATACGGCACGGCCGCGCCGGGAATCGTGACGAGTTGCGGACGCAGGAAGTTCAGCGCGGTGTCGTTGAGCGCCTGCTCCGAAAGCTTCGGGCTCGACAGGCCGAGCTGGATCACCGGAATGCTCGAGGCCGAATAGCTGATCACGAGCGGCGGCGTCGCGCCCGGCGGCATCTGCTTGAGCTGCGCCTGCTCCACCGCGACGGTCTGCGCGATCGCGGTCTGGATGTTCGCAGTGGGTTGCAGAAAGATCTTCAGAATCGCGATGCCCGCCAGCGACTGCGACTCGATGTGCTCGATGTCGTTGACGGTGGTGGTCAGACTGCGCTCATTGACCGAGGTGATACGGTTGGCCATGTCTTCGGCCGACAAACCGGTGTAATTCCAGATGATGCTGACCACCGGAATATTGATTTCCGGCAACACGTCGACCGGCGTGGTGAACAGCACGAACGGCGTCGCCAGCAAGATCAGAATGGCCATCACGATGAACGTGTATGGCCGTTTAAGCGCAACGTTGACGATCCACATGAAACGCGCCCGAGAGAATGCTGGTAAGGGATGGTTGAATCCAGCGCATATGCTAGATCGGTAGCACCAACACCTGCATGGCGTGAAAATGGCGGAACTGTCAGGAAGGTTAATGTAAGGCGAAATGCGTTTGAAACACGGCCGAAGTTGGCCATTCGCAAACGTTTGTTGAATGAAGATGGGCGCCGTTGGCGCGATTTGAAATCGCCTGCCTCGCGCGCAAACGGCGAGACAGGCGCTCAGAACAAATTATGACAAGCAAATACTTAATCCGTCTTTCAAAACGGGTTCAGTCTCGAAGCCGAACTGCATTACATCCGTAAGAAACTACTTCGCGAACAACGACGACATATCGGCAAACGCCTTGAATTCCAGCGCATTGCCCGACGGATCGAGAAAGAACATGGTCGCCTGCTCGCCGACTTCGCCCTTGAAACGCACATGCGGTTCGATGATGAAATCGATGCCCGCCTGTTGCAGCTTGTCCGCGGCGGCCTGCCATTGCGCCATGGACAGCACGGCGCCGAAGTGACGGACCGGCACGGCGTCGCCGTCCACCTTACTGGTGTGACGGTGGCCGATTTCCTCCGGCGCGAGGTGCGCGACGATCTGATGACCGTAGAAGTTGAAATCGACCCACGCCTCCGAACTGCGGCCTTCCGGACAACCCAGCAGGTCGCCGTAAAACTCGCGCGCGGCGGCGAGGCTATGAACAGGAAACGCCAGATGGAACGGCGGCAGACTGGTTTCGGCAACGCTCATGGCAGGAAGGCTCTCGGTTGATATGGGAAGGCCATTTTAACCATGACCAAATTTGCTTGAAAACCATATATATTTGATCTGACCAACACTAAAATCGATCAATCGAGCATGCTGAGGGAACTCAAAACCTTTATCGCCGTCAGCCAGTACGGCACGTTTTCCGGCGCGGGCGCGCGTATCGGCCTGACGCAATCCGCCGTGAGCGCGCAGATGCAGCGGCTCGAGGAAGAACTCGGCTTCGCGCTGTTCGACCGGACCGGGCGCTCCGCCACGTTGAACGACGCGGGCCGCGAAACGCTGGCGCTCGCCGGGGAAATGATGACGCTGTACGCGCGGCTCTCGGAACGCGGCGCGGTAGCGGCCGAAAGCGGCATGCTGCGGGTGGGCGCGATCGCGTCCGCGCAGGTGTCGTTTCTGGCCGATGCGCTCGCGCGCTTTCGCGACGACCGCCCCGGCTGGCGAATTCGCGTGGTGCCGGGCGTGTCGCTGGGCTTGCTGGGCCAGGTGGATTCCGGCGAACTCGATCTGGCGGTCATCATCCGGCCGCCATTCGCGCTGCCGTCCGAACTCGAATGGCGCACGCTCGCCAGCGAGCCGTTCGTGCTGCTCGCGCCGAAGGCGCTCGCGCGCAACCAGCCCGCCTGGCGCGAACTGCTTAGGAGCGCGCCGTTTATCCGCTACGACCGCGCGTCGTTCGGCGGGAGGCTGGTCGACCGGTTTCTGCGGCGCGCGCGGCTGAATGTGCAGGACGTGATCGAGCTCGACGAGTTGCAGGGGATCGTCCAACTCGTCGCGCGCGGCATCGGCGTGGCGTTGATTCCGAAGACGGCCGGCCTGGGCAAGTGGCCCGCCAATGTCGTCGCGCTCGAACTCGGCGACGCGACTTTTCACCGTGAGATTGGCCTCGTGCAGCGTCCGCGGCACAGCCGGCAGGCGGTGGCGGATGCGCTCGCCGACTGTATCGGCACGGCGGCCTGCGCGTGAACGATCACGCCGACACCGGCATCGACGCACACGTGCGATTGTGCTGTTGCGCTCCATGACAACTGTATCTGTAAGCGTGGCGTGGAAGCGCTCAGAATCGTTGCTCGCGCATCGAGTCGCCGTTTTCCCAAGTTCGTGTCGAGCGGCACGGTTTGCCCGCCATCGAGGTTTAACCCATGATCACCAGCCCCCTCCTCAGCGCCGATGTCCTGATCGCCTACGGCGCGTACTTCGTCGGCACCGCCAGCCCCGGGCCGAGCAACCTCGCGATCATGTCGCTGGCCATGAGCGCGGGCAGGCGCGCCGCCCTTACTTTCGCGCTCGGCGTGGTGTCGGGTTCGTTCTTCTGGGCGCTGCTGGCCTCGCTGGGGTTGTCGGCCGTGCTGGCCTCTTACTCGGAGGGTCTGGTCGCGATCAAGATTGCCGGCGGACTCTATCTGCTGTGGCTCGGTTTCAAGTCCGCACGCTCCGCCTTCAGCACCGAAGCATTGCCGACCTCCTCGGCACGCCCGGACGAGCCGCCGCAACGTCTCTATCTGCGCGGACTGTTGCTGCACCTCACCAATCCGAAGGCGGTTCTGGTCTGGCTATCGATCGTGTCGCTGGCCATGTCGCCCGCCGGCGGCGGCTCGCATACCTTGCCGGTGGTGTTGGGGTGCATGTGCATCGGCGTTTCGGTGTTCAGCAGCTACGCGGTGCTGTTCTCGACCGCGTCGGCACGCCGTATCTATCTGGCAATCCGGCGCTGGCTCGACGGTTCGCTGGCGATCATGTTCGGGATTGCCGGTCTCAAGATGCTGACGTCGAAAAGCTAGCCGCGCGCCGGGCGTTCATGACGCGCAGCGCTGCTCTGCGATACTGTCGCCACGAAAAGCCAAGCGGATGCACGAACACCATGAGCGGTAACGACGATTCAAACCCGGGCGCGCAACGCCCGTCATCGCGGAAGCGGTTTTATCTGGCGGGTGCCGCGGTGCTGACCGGCAGTCTGATCGCCGCGCTGATTCTCCATGCAACCGCCGCGCCGCCCGACAGCGCCGTCTCCCAGTACGGCATCGCCGATCCGCGCTACCAGATCGAGTTGCAGCGTATTGGCGGCACGGCCGAAGTGCTGATGGCGCAGCTTCACGACTGGTTCGACGGACTGTGGCACGGCCCCACGCTCGCTTATACGGTGGCCGTGCTGGGCGCCGCCGTTGCCGGTGCGTGCTTCTTTATCGGCCATTTCTTTTTCGACGACGAACCGCAGCGCTAAACGGAACCGGCCGCTAGGTGGCTTCCTTGACGTGACGATCCGGCTTCTCCACGCCCGCCGAGCGCAGCGCCTCATGCAACGTGCTGAAAATGCAGCTCGTGTGGATCACCGGTGTGATGCCATGCCGGTCCATGTCCGCGCGCAGATAACGGTTCACGCGGGCAAAGATCACCTCGATGCCGCTGGCCTTCAACGCCTGGCACAGCTCCCCGACCGAACGCGCCGCCGAATAGTCGAGGTCGGTGATCGCGCTCGCGTCGACCACGAACCAGCGCACCTTGCTCGGCGCGTGATCGATCAGACGGCGCGAATCGTCGACGAAAAAGTGGTCGTTCGCGTAGAACAGATCGGCGCCGAAGCGATAAACGATCAACCCCGGCGCGGTCTGCATGCCGGGGGCGGCTGGCACCGGCACCCAGACGCCGTCGTCGCCGGGCGCGAGGATCATCGTGTGCGGCCGGTAGCTGTGGCGCACGTGGCGCAGCAGCGAGAGCGCCACGGCCACCAGAATGCCGTGCTCGACGCCGATCAGCACGACAGCCAGCGCGGTGAACACCGCCAGCGCGAATTCACCCGGACTTTCACGGCGAATCGAAAACAGCGCCTGCACGTTGATCAGGCCGACGGCGATCGTGAAGACGATGCTGGCGAGAATGCAATGCGGCAGATACTGCAGAAAACGACTGAAAAATAGTAGTACGACCACCACCACCGCCGCGAATACGACCTGCGCGAACTGGCTGCGCGTCCCCGCGCGATCGCCCATGGCCGTTTGCGTCGGGCTGCCGTTGACCACGAAGGCGCCCGTGAACGCCGCCGCCGCGTTGGCCGCGGCAATGCCCAGCAGGTCGGCGTTGGTGTCCACGGGTTCGTGATAGCGCTCCGCGAACACGCGGCTCGCGGCGGCGCTCTGCGCGACGATCATCACGAAACAGGAGGCCGCGACGGGTAACAGATCGAGCATCTGCTGCCAGCTTACTGAAGGCATACGCAACGGCGGCAGTCCGCCCGCCACCGGCCCCAGCACGGAGATGCCATGTGCCGCGAAACCGTAGATATCGCTGGCGGCGATGCCCGCCACGACCGCGAACAGCGGCATCGGCGCACGCGGCAAAAAGCGTTTGCACGCAAGAATGGCGACGACCACCAGCAGCGAAATGGCGAGGGTCGGCAGATGGATCTGCGCCGCTTCGCGCACCACCAGCGCCAACTGCGCGACGCTGCTGGCCGCATGGCCGGGCACGCCGAACATGTCGCCGAGCATGGCGATGCCGACCTGCACGCCGACCCCCGCAAGGAAGCCGACCAGCACGGTGCGCGACAGGAAGTCGGCCAGAAAGCCCAGTTTGAAAATACGCGCGACGAGCAGCAACGCGGCGGTCAGCAACGCGACCATCGCGGCGAGCGACGCATATTCCACGCTCGACGCCGGCGCCATGGTGGAGAGCCGGCTCGCAAAGATGGTGGCGGTCGCGGAATCGGCGGCGACCACGAGATGCCGTGAGGCGCCGAAAAACGCGAAGGCGAGCAAGGGCAGGAAAACGGTGTAGAGCCCGGCCACCGCGGGCATGCCGGCGATACGCGCGTAGCCCAGCACTTGTGGAATGTCCATCGACGCGAGTTGCACGCCCGCCAGCGCATCGCGCGCGGCGCCACCGCGCGTCAACGGAAGGACGCCCTTCAGCACGCTTATCCGCGCCGTCATACCCGCCAGAAAATCTCGCATACGCGATGCTGCCCCATTCTTGATGGTAATCGCGCATCGTGCTGCGATTCGGCACACAAAGGCAAGCGCCGGGCTATCCGGCTTCTGGATTTAACGCTTGAAGTGGCCCGTGACCGGATCGACATGACGCGCGAAATTGAACAGCACGACGATGCAAAGCGGACAGGCAATGAAGAATGCGGTCAACATCTCGGGCCCCGTAACAAATTGTTACCGGCAAGTTTAAGCTGGGCAAAAACAAACCGCAGGAGGGGAAACAGCAAAACACTGTTGCAGACGATTACAGCGCCGTTACGGCGACGGGACGCGTTTCGAGCATAGTTGATGCATTGAAACGTCCGATACTTCAGACACATGACCAATTTTTGCCTTAAATATCGGACGTTATCTCCATGAAACGGCGTTATCACGATGCCCAAGGCATTGAAAGAACAGCCATTTGTCCGATACTTTTGACATATCCGATCTGTTTGACTAATCTATCGGACATGTCCCGCACCCTTCAGCGCCCCTTTCCGTCCGTCGAGAAGCAGATACGCGCGCTCGGCGAACGCCTGAAACTGGCCCGCCTGCGCCGCGAACTGCCCGCCACGCTGTTCGCCGAACGGCTCGGCATTTCACGCGACACGCTGCACCGTCTCGAGAAAGGCGATCCTGGCATCGCGCTCGGCACCTATATGCGAGCGCTGCGGGTCCTGGGACTCGACAAGGACATGGACGTCGTCGCCCGCGACGACGCACTCGGCCGGAAACTGCAGGACCTCAAGCTGGCGGGTCAACGCAAGCCGCGCGCGAACGCGCCGGGCGCCGCTCGCGGCAAGGCCTCGCGGCCGGCCGGAAAACCCGCCCGGAAAACCGATGGCCAGCAATAAACCTCGCGACACCTTCAAGGTGTTTCTCGACGACGTCACGGTAGGCAGCCTGCAGCAGGTCGGCACGCTGTATCGCCAGACCACGCGCACTGACTTACCCGCTTCGTTTGCCTACGAGCAGAACTGGGTGGACGGACGCCACGCCTTCATGCTCGACCCGCGCCTCGAGTTGTGGACCGACGAGCAATACCCGCCCGCGAAAGCCGTGGCGTTCGGCATCTTCATGGACTCGGCGCCGGACCGCTGGGGCCGCGTGTTGATGGAGCGTCGCGAAGCCGCCGCCGCGGATCGGGAAGACCGGCCCATGCGTCATTTGCAGGAAATCGATTTCCTGCTCGGCGTTCACGACCTGACGAGAGTCGGCGCGCTGCGGTTTCAGAACACCGCCGGCGATTTTCTCGACAACAGCGCCGAGGCCGCGCCGCCGGTCACCGATCTCGCCACCCTCGCGTATATCAGCCTTCGCATCGAAGAGGCCGACATCGAAAAAATGCCGGAATACGAGCAATGGCTGGCCATGCTGATCGCGCCGGGCACGTCGCTGGGCGGCGCGCGTCCGAAAGCCAATTTCACCAGCCTCGGCCACGACCTGTGGATCGCCAAATTTCCGGCAAAAGAAGACCGCTACGACATTGGCGCATGGGAGTACCTCCTTCATCGGCTGGCAAGCAAAGCGGGCATCTGGGTGCCTGCGTCCGAGCTCAAATACGTGGGCGCGCGTTACGGCACCTTCTGCGTCGAACGATTCGACCGGTACGACAGCCGCCGGCGTATGTACGCGTCGGCCATGACCTTGCTCGAGCGGCAGGACGGCGATTCGGACGCAAGCTATCTGGACCTCGCCGAATATCTGGCGAACAACGGCGCGCAAGGCCATATCGACAGCGATCTCGCGCAACTCTTCAAACGCGTCGTGTTCAATGTCATGGTGGGCAATCGCGACGATCATCTGCGCAATCACGGCTTTATTCGTGAAGCGTCGGGCTGGCGTCTGTCGCCCGCCTTCGACATGAATCCGAACCCGAGCAAGCGCGAACATGCGTTGACGCTGGACTCGATGAGCGCCCTGCCCGATCTCGACGCCGTGATCGACACAGCCGAGTTCTATCGCGTCGACGCGGCCCAGGCGCGGCAGATCGTCGGCGAGGTGCGGGATGCCGTCGAAACATGGCGGGACGAGGCCGCCGCGCTCAATCTGTCGCGGCCCGAAATCCAGCGGATGGAAAGTGTCTTTCAGGTCTGATGCAACGTCGGCACGACCATTTGCTGGCGAAACCCCGCGCCTTGGCGCCCGCGTTCCGGTCACGACCGCCTAACCCTTTATAATCCGGCATGATCCGAATCTCGCTCGATACCCTCTCCCAACCGGCCGCACACGGCCGCCGCGCCGCCTTCCGCTCGAAGGCCGCCGCATGAAAACACCGAAACGTCTGCTCCCGCTGGTCGAAGAAGGCCTGATCGACGAAGTCATCTCGCAGTTGATGAGCGGCAAGGAAGCCACCGTCTACGTGGTGCGCAGCGGCGACGACATTCGCTGCGCGAAGGTCTATAAAGACGCCAAACAGCGTAGTTTCCGCCAGGCCGCGTCGTATCGCGAAGGCCGCAAGGTCAAGAACAGCCGCGAACAGCGCGCCATGGAAAAAGGCAGCCGTTACGGGCGCGAAGTGCAGGAACAGGCATGGCAGAACGCCGAAGTCGACGCGCTGTTCCAACTCGCCAACGCGGGCGTACGCGTGCCGCAGCCGTTTATCTGCACCGACGGTGTGTTGCTGATGGAGCTGGTCACCGACGCCGACGGCAATGTCGCGCCGCGTCTGAACGACGTGGAGATGAGCGAAGCACGCGCAATCGAACTGCACGCCGTGCTGGTTCGGGAAGTGGTGCGCATGCTGTGCGCCGGCATGATTCACGGTGACTTGTCCGAGTACAACATTCTGCTGGCCGCCGACGGTCCGGTCATCATCGACCTGCCGCAGGCGGTGAATGCCGCCGGCAATCTCGAAGCGCCCGCCATGCTGGAACGCGACGTGAATAACCTCGCCACGTATTTCGGGCAGTTCGCACCGGCATTGCTGGAAGCCAGCTACGGCAAGGAAATCTGGGCGCTGTACGAAGCAGGCGCGTTGCATGTAGAGAGCGAGTTGACCGGCCGCGTCGAACTCGACACCACGCCGATCGATCTGGAAGCGGTGCTGCAGGAACTCGAGGACACGCGGCTCGAAGAGGAAGCCCGTCAGCGCCACGAACAGTCGCTGCGCAGCGGTACCTAAGCCACGCCCGGTGCCCGCCCCACCGACTTGCGCATCGTCACGCTCACCGGAAACTCGCGGAAGACTTCCCATGTGGTCCGGTAGCACTGATTGAGCAACCACCGCACCGCGTTCTGCGTCAGTTCCGCGGTCGGGATATGCACCGAGGTCAGCCCGGGCGACGCATAAGCGGCCGAGTAATCGTCGTCGTAACCAATCACCGAGACCTCGTCCGGCACCGCCACCCCCGCCTCGTGCAGGTACGCGAGCGCGCTCACCGCCATCGTGTCGTTCGCGCAGAACAGCCCTGTGAAGCGCCGGGTCGTGTCGAGCAACTTGCGGGTGGCGGCGTAACCGCCCTCCGGCGAGAAGTCCGATTCGATCAGCGTGACGTCCTCGCGCGCAATGCCCTCCCGCGCCAGTTCGGCGAAGAAACCCGCAAGCCGGGTCTGGTTGTCCGACGCGCTGAACGGCCCCGAAATCACCGCGATATGCCGGTGCCCATGATCGAGCAGCGTGCGTGCCGCCAGCTCGCCGCCACGCCGGTGATCCGCGCAAAACGACGCCTCCGGCAGCTGATCGAACGCGCGGTTCAGAAACACCATTTTCGGATGCATCTTGTGCAGCATGATCAGGTCTTCGTCGTGCAGATCGTGACTGATCACCACCACGCCGTCGCAATCGCGGCCAATCAGAAAGCGCACCGCCTCCATGGCCTGCTCGCGCGGCGACACTTCCCCGCAGCCGGTCGCCACCACCACGTGACGGCGCACCGCGCGTAGTTCGGTATCGGTCTGTTTGAGAATCGTGCCGTAATACGAGCCGAAGAAAGTCGGCACGAAAATGCCGACCATGCCGAGCGACTGCGTTGCCATGGCGCGCCCGATCGACGACGGGCGGAAGTTCAAAGTCTCGATGGCAGCCTTCACGCGGGCGGCCGCGTCGGCCGAGATCGGCCCTTTGCCGGAAATGGCGCGCGACGCGGTCGACATGCCCACGCCGGCGAGTGCCGCGACATCTTTGAGTGTAGCCACGCGGATCTCCGTCAAGCCTTGTTGTATTCAAGAGCGCCGTTGGCGTCGCCAAACGCGCTATAACCGCTCGCCCCCCGCTTCGTCGAACAGCGAGACCTGTGCGCTATCGAACGCAAACGCGACCGTGTCCGCGAGCGCCACCGGTGTCTTCGTCTGATCGATCGAGGCGACCTGTACGCCATGATAGTCGAGCCAAATGACGCGGTGGTTGCCCATCGGCTCCACCAGCGAAACTTTCGCGCGCTCGCTCTGCTCCGCGCCGACCTTGACGTCTTCCGCCCGCACGCCGAGCACGCAGCGCAACGCTTGCGCGGGTGCGTGTTTGAACGCATACGCCGACACATCGAGCCGCCATTGCGGCGTGCGGAAGTAGACCGCGCCGTCGCGCGTTTCCAGCGTGCCGGTGAACAGGTTCATGGCGGGCGAACCCAGGAAGGTCGCGACGAACAGATTGTCGGGCCGCGCATAGACTTCGGCGGGCGTGCCGAACTGCTGGATCACGCCGCCGCGCATTACCGCCATGCGGGTGGCAAGCGTCATCGCCTCGACCTGGTCGTGCGTCACGTAGATCATCGTCGCGCCCAGACGCTGATGCAATTGCTTGAGTTCGCGGCGCAGCTCGGTGCGCAATTTGGCGTCGAGATTCGACAGCGGCTCGTCGAACAGAAACACGTCTGCTTCGCGCACGATCGCGCGGCCGATCGCCACGCGCTGCCGTTGGCCGCCCGACAGCTGCGCCGGTTTGCGCCTGAGCAGCGGGCCGAGTTGCAGCATGTCGGACGCACGCGCCACGCGCCGCGCAATTTCCGCCTTCGGCGTACCGTTGATGCGCAACGCGAACGAGAGATTACGCTCCACGCTCATGGTCGGATACAGCGCGTACGACTGAAACACCAGCGCGATGCGACGATCTTTCGGATCGGCCCACGTCATGTCTTCGCCGGCAATTTCAATGCTGCCGTCGCTCACGTCGATCAGTCCGGCAATGCTGTGCAGCAACGTGGATTTGCCGCAACCCGAAGGGCCGAGCAACACCACGAACTCGCCGGCACGCACGTCGAGATCGAGATTTTCGATCACGGTGTTCGCGCCGAGGCGGATGGTGAGATTGCGCACCGCCACGTTGGCCGGATTCGCGAGACCCGCCGTATCGGCAATATCAGCCGCACCTGCTGCGTCCGCCATGTCAACCGTAGTCGCAAGATTTGCCATAGCCGTCTACCCCTTCACCGCGCCGGACGCAATGCCGCGCACAAACCAGCGGCCCGAAACGAAGTACACCGCCAGCGGCACCATGGAAGTCAGAATGGTCGCCGCCATATTGACGTTATAGAGCCGCTCGCCGGTCGTCGTGTTGATGATGTTGTTCAGTTGCACGGTCATCGGCAGATTCTTTGTGCCGGCGAACACGAGCCCGAGAATGAAGTCGTTCCAGATGCCCGTCACCTGCATGATGACCGCCACGACGATGATCGGCGTGGACATGGGCAGCATCAGTTGCATGAAGATACGCCAGAAGCCGCCACCGTCGATGCGGGCGGCCTTGAACAGTTCCTGCGGAATCGACGCGTAGTAGTTGCGGAACAGCAGCGTCATGACCGGCATGCCGAAGATCGTGTGAATCACCACGATGCCCGGCAACGAACTGAACAGATGCACGCTCGCCAGCACCCGCACGAGCGGATAGACCATCACCTGCACCGGAATGAACGCGCCCATCAGCAGCACGCCGAACAGCAAGCCCGCGCCGCGCGGCCGCCAGAACGACAACGCATAGCCGTTCACCGCGCCGATTGCAATCGACAGTATCGTGCTCGGCACGACGATGCGCACCGAGTTCCAGAAGCCGACCTGAATGCCGTTGCAATCGAGTCCGGTACAGGCGGTTTGCCACGCTGCGCTCCACGCGTCCAACGTGAAATGCGCGGGAAACGCCAGCAGATTGCCGAGACGAATCTCGCTCATCGGCTTGACCGACGTCACCAGCATCACGTACAAAGGCAGCAGGAAAAACAGCGCGGCGGTGAGCAGAAACGCGTAGACGCCAAGGCGCGCCGGCGTGAATGCGGCACGCTTGCGCCGTGGGCGTGTACCACTCGGCGGGCCGTTTTTCAGCGGCGAACTGAGCGTGTTCATCACGCCTCCTTGCGCAACGCGGCGCGGCTGCGGGCATAGAAGAACGGCGCGAGAATCGCCAGCACGGTGGCCAGCAAAACGATGGACGCCGCCGACGCGAGGCCGATATTGGCGCGTCCGAACAGATAGTCCATGATGAACTTGGCCGGTACTTCGCTGGCGGTGCCGGGACCGCCTTGCGTCATCGCGACCACGGCGTCGTAGAGCTTCACGACCATCACGAACAGCAGCACGAAGGCGGTGGACAGCGACGGTCCGAGCATCGGCACCACGATGCTCGCATACACGCGCCAGCGCGGAATACCGTCGATACGCGCGGCTTTCCACAGTTCCTCGTCGATACCGCGCAAGCCGGCAAGCAGTAACGCCATCACCAGACCGGAGGCCTGCCACACCGTCGCGATGACGATCGTGTAGATCACCCAGTCCTGATCGACGATCCAGTCGAAGCGCGCATGCGCGAAGCCGAGCCTGTGCAACACGGCCTGCGCGCCGAGCTCCGGATTCAGGATCCATTGCCAGACGAGACCGGTCGCGACGAACGACATGGCGTACGGATAGAGAAAGATCGTCCGCAACGCGCCTTCCGCGACCACGCGCTGATCGATGAAGATCGCCAGCAGCAAACCGATCACCATGCACGCGACGATAAAGCACACGCCGTAGATCACGACGTTCTGCAGCGACAGCAGCCAGCGGTCGTTATTGAACAGCCGCGCGTATTGCGAGAGGCCCGCGAAATCGCCGGAAGGAAACGTGCGCGAATTGCTGAGCGACACGCGCGCGGTCCAGACCATTGTGCCGAGGTACGCGAACACGACGGTCAGGACCATCGGCAGCAACGCCAGCCACGCCGCGAACGGAAAGCGCTTTTTCAGCGGCTTGCGGCGTGGTCCGCTGTGCGGCGCATTGCGCAACGGCGCAGCAGACTTCGACCCGGCGGCGGGCACCTTGAGCGCGTGCATGCTGCGCCCCCCTAGCTCTTCAACGCGCTGGCAAAAGCTTTCTGCGCGTCATCCACCGACTGGTTCTTGTTCCAGAAGTTGGTGATGACGTCGATCAACGCGCCCTGCGTGTCGGGCGACAGCAGCATTTCCGGATTCGGCAACTGGCGCGACTTGTCCTTCATGATCGCCATGCCCTCCTTCGCGCAGATGTCGAGACTGCTCACGTCCACGTCGGGACGAATCGGAATCGAGCCTTTCTTCGCGCTGAACGCGACTTGCGCGGCCGGCGAGGTCATCACCGTGGCGAGCAGATTCTGCGCCTTGATGGTGGTGGGATTATCCGTCTTCGGGAACACGAACACGTCGCCCGCGACCAGATACGGCGAATGCGGACCGAAACCCGGGAAGCAGCCGAAGTCCTTGCCCGCGACCTGTCTGGCCGCCGAGAATTCGCCCTTGGCCCAGTCGCCCATGATCTGCACGCCCGCCTTGCCGGAAATCACCAGTGCGGTCGCGTCGTTCCAGTTGCGGCCCGGCGAACCGGCATCGACGAAATCGTGCAGGCGCTTGAACGCGGCGAGCACCTTCCTGAACGCATCGGACTTCACGGCGTTCTGGTCGCGATCGCGATACACCTTCAGATAGAGATCGGGACCACCTACGTCGGCGAACACGGCGTCGAAGGTGATTTTTTCCTGCCACGGCTGACCGCCGAGCGCGAGCGGAATCACACCGGCGGTTTTCAGTTTGCCGAGATCGGCGAGGAATTCGTCATAGCTCTTCGGCTCGGCGGCAATCCCGGCCTTCTGGAACACCGGCTTCGAATAGAAGAACCAGGCGGGCATATGAATGTCGACGGGCGCGGCATAGTAATGCCCTTTCACCTTGATGCTGTCGATGATCGACTGCGGGAATACGCCGTTCCAGTTTTCCTTGGCGGCGACGTCGTCGACGTTGTTCAGCAGGCCCTGATCGATCAGGTCGTGAAACTGCTTGGACGTATTGAACTGCGCGGCGGTGGGCGGATCGCCGCCGATGATCCGGTTGATCGCCGTGGAGCGCGCCTGATCGGCGCCGGCCACCGCGTTGTCGACCCATTGGCCGCCGGCCTTGTTATACGCATCGGCGAACTGGCGAATCGCGGCCGACTCGCCGCCCGAGGTCCACCAGTGAATCACGTTGGCCTTCAAGGGATCCGCCTGCGCAACGACGCCATACAACGCCATTGCCGCCACGATGCCTCGCAAGGCGATTTTTTTGCTGTTCATTCCGTCTCCTGTCGGTCGGCGTCAGCGCGTTCGCCGCGTGGGCCAAGCGTTGGCACCGATCCCATGCAACCTAGTTGCGCCAGGCCTGGCGCCCGTGTTTCAAGTCGACATGCAAACCAGCTCTACTGCTTTTAACCGCGTGCTTTATGAGCGTGCTCTATGTTCGTGCCTTGCGCTCCCGCAGAAATTTCGCCACCAGCTCCGCACTGCGTTTGATCGTGCGTTTCTGCGTAGCGTAGTCCACATGCACGACCCCAAACCGGCGCTCGTAACCGAACGCCCATTCGAAGTTATCCATCAGCGACCACAGGAAATAACCGCGTACGTCGACACCCGCCTTGATCGCCTGATCGACCGCGGCGAGATGGCGTTTGAGAAACGCAATGCGCTGCGTGTCGTCCACGTGGCCGTCGGTCACCTTGTCGTCCGACGCCATGCCGTTTTCGGTGATGTAGATCGGCGGCAGGTTCGCATACGTTTTCTTGAAGCCGGTCAGCAGATCGTACAAGCCATCCGGATACACCTCCCAGCCCATCTGCGTGCGCTCCACGCCTTCCGGCGGCACTTCCCTGAAACCGTGCGCGCCGTCGCTCGCCAGGTTCGTGCGGAAGTAATAGTTGACGCCGAGAAAATCGAGCGGCGCGGCAATGGTCTGCATGTCGCCGTCCAGCACCAGCGGTTCGGTGCCCGGCCACAACTCGAACAGATCGGGCGGATAGGCGCCCTTGAGCAGCGGATCGAGAATCCAGGCATTGTGCTGCACCTCGAACAGATACGCCGCGCGCCGGTCGGCGGCGCTGTCGCTATTTGCCGTGCCGCGCCCCATGTTGGCGACGATCCCCTTCTGCGAGGCTGGATCGTTGGCGCGCAGCACCGGTATCGCGAGACCGTGCGCCAGCAGCAGATGATGCATGGCCTGCGTGGCAAAGCGCCCATCGGCGAGACCCGGCGCGTGATGACCGTTGCCGTAGCCGAGATACGCGGAGCACCAGGGTTCGTTGAGCGTGGACCAGGCGTCGACGCTGCCGGCCAGTTCGCGGCTCATCAGATCGGCGTAGTCGGCGAAGCGGTACGCGGTATCGCGATTCAGCCAGCCGCCACGATCTTCCAGATGCTGCGGCAAATCCCAGTGATACAGCGTGACGGAGGTCGCGATGCCCTTCTCTTTCAGGCGCGCCAGCAAGCGCTTGTAAAAGTCGAGGCCTTTACGGTTCGGCGCGCCGGACGCGTCCATCACGCGCGGCCACGCAATCGACAGCCGATAGGCTTCGAGGCCGAGCCCCGCCAGCATGTCCACGTCTTCTTGCCAGCGGTGATAGTGGTCGCAGGCTACCGCGCCGGTGTCGCCGGCGAGCACCTTGCCGGGCGTGGCCGAGAACGTGTCCCAGATCGACGGCAGGCGGCCGTCTTCAGCCACCGCGCCTTCGATCTGATAAGAAGCCGTGGCCGCGCCGAGCAGAAAGTTCTTGCGCCACAGCGACGAGTCGGCGGGCGGCGTGAACGGGTCGGCGAGCGATTGGGGGGAGCGTGCGTCGGATACAGCGGGTGCGTCGTTTGCCACGGATTCTCCTGCGCTGAGGTCATTGAACCGGGTACGGCGGAAGGCGCGACGCCAGCGAGGCCGGCGAAGCCAACGTGCAAGTGGAAGCGCTTCCACATCAGTCCAGCGAACGATATCAGCGGGGCAATCCGCGCAGCAATCAGGGTTTGTCTGGAGCGAGGCTGGCATGCACGGCACTGTCATGCGCCGTGCATTTGGCGATGCTGGTTGAAGCGCGGCGGCGCGCGAGTCAAACCAAACGAATGGGTTAAGCGAGCCGGGCGCTCCGCATGTCATGCACCGCAGCGCGCGCGAATCTCAATGGGCTGCGGGCACCTTGAACTCGCCGCGATCATAGGCTTCGCAATACGCTTTCCAGTCGGCGGTGACCTGAGTCTCGCACTGCGTTGCCACTTCGATCAACGGCAACTGCCAATCCTTGCGATTGCCGAACGCGATCAGTTCGTCCGCAATCGACGAGTGCTGCCGGCCGCCGCTGCGAAGATGCGCCCACGCGCTCAGTTGGGCCATGCTGTTGACCACTTCCTCGAGGCGCGGCAGCTTGCCGTCCCAATCGCTGAGCGCCACGCGATCCTCCGACGGTTGCAAACTGCGCAACACGTAGGAACGCTGATTGAAATCGACTGCATGCAAAAACGCCTGCGAGACCGCCTGATTGCGCCGCTGCACGTCGACGACGCGTTGCGCTTCGCTCTGCCACTTCGGCTGCGTCGTACGCACATGCGGCATGACCGAAGACGGCAACGCTTCTTTCAGATCGATCAGAAAATTGCCGTCCGGCGAGCCCTTGCCTTCCACCAGCATCACGTAGCGGTCCACGCCGAGACTGCCGGTGCCGGCAATGCGCCGCGCGACGTCGAGAATGCGATAGAACTCCGGATTCGGCTGGCTCGCCGCGAACTTATTCATGAATTCCGTGACCGCCGCGCGTTGTTGATCGCTGACCGGCAACGCCTTCTTGCCGTCCACTTTCAGCACGCGGGTCTTGCCCTTCAGAACGCTGCGCCGGTCCAGAAACGCGGCACGCGGGCGGCTCGCCAGCGCGTCGAACAGATCGCGGACCATGCCGACCGACGTTTCCGCTTCGATCCAGCGTGCCTTGCCAAACACGAGCGCCGCGCCGTATGAATCGAGCGCGGTGTGACAGAGCGCGAGCGCCTGCGCGCGGCTCACCTTGAGGTCGGCGGCGCCGACCAGCACGCTCGTCAGGAGGCGCGCCAGTTCGTAGAGATTCGGCGCGAGGCAGGCTTCGTCGAAGTCGTTGTTGTCGAAGTAGACGAGGCGATTGTCGCCCTTGTAGCTGCCGAAATTTTCCAGATGCATGTCGCCGCAAATCCAGACCGGCGGCGCTTCGTCGAGCACCTTTTCGCGCGGCAAACCCGCGTAGAACAGATGACAGGTACCGCGCAGAAACACGAACGGCGAACTGCGCATGGCCTGGTATTTCATGGCGAGCCGTTCGGGATCGCGGCCGGCGTTGAAACGGGTAATCGTCTTGACGATATCGGACATCACATTCCTCTCGAATACGGTGCGGTGCGCACGTAGCGGCGCGATACCGCCGCTACGTCAGCAATCAGGGCGCGCGGAACGAATCCGCCAGCGCATGAAGATTGAGAGGCTTCACACGAATCACGCCGCCACGCGGGCTGTCGATATCCGCGATCAGCGTGAACGACAACGACACCGCCAGCGGCACGATCAGCAGCAGGCCGGCGCTCGACTTCAACGCGCGTGCGCCGTAGCCGACCAGCACGTTGGCGCATACCGCCATCAAGGTCATCAACGCCCACGCGGCATACGGTATGCGGTTCCACCACGCTGCCTGCGTATAGCCCTGGCTATTCAGCACGTCGTTCATGCCGGCCACGGCCAACGCGGCAACCGGCGTGGGTTGTGCGACGGCGGCGTTCTTCACGGTCGCCCACATGGCGTTCTGCAAGCGTTCGGTTTCGCGGTTGACCTTGGCGAGTTCCTGGTCGTCGCGCGTGGTGTAGAACAGCACGCGCTCGTCGAGATAGACCTTCAGCAAGCCGCGCACGGTGGCCGCGTCGGCCGCGGGCAGCAGGTCGGCGCGGACGTATTCGGTGCCGATCGCATTCGCCTCTTCTTCCTCGTAGTTCTTGCGCTGATCGTAGCGCCCCACCGCCATAGAGAACGTAAAGCCGATAATCAGCGCCAGCAGGGTGAGCGTGGCGGCCTGAATGACGCTGAAGTCTTCGCGGGCGTCGTCCTCGATTTTTCTGAAGCGCCGCAGCAGCGCCGCGCCGATGCGCGCCGCCAGCCACATGGAGACCAGGGACACGATGAACACAAGCACGGGATAGTCGAGGATGCTTTGCATGGGCGAGCGTTTTTCTCTGAGCGGTTGATCGGGAAACGCTTTCTGACAAGCAGGAAACCTAGGCTACCGCTGCATGATAAGCGCCGCCGCCCGCGCCTGGAAGCTACGCGCGATCAACGACGCGGTGCGCGGCGCCGTGGGCCGCCGCGGTTCAGGAACCGGTCACCAGATAGTAGCGGCCGTCGGCGCTCACATTGACGCCGAATCCGCACGCCAGCGCTGAACCATGCGTGAGCACGTCGAGCGTTTCCGGCGCGGAGAGCCTGAACTCGAGCAGGCATTTATCGTCGCGCCTGTCGTAGGGTGCAAGGCTGACGATCTTCGCGGTGGCCTCCAGCGGCGCGTCGCCGCCGGCCTCGCTCACCGGCACGCGCGCCACGCCGTCGTAGAAGCGCACGTAGGCCGACAGATTGCCGGTGCTCGCGCCCGGTTGGCCGTCTTCGCCGACGCTCGGATGCATGAAATCGCCATCGATCCGATAGACGCCGTGGCGCCCTTTCACCGGCTTCAACGCAATGCTGTTCCACGCGTCGAACGTCACGTAGTGGATAAAGCGCGCGCCTTCCGGCGGCACGCCGTGCACGACCGCCTTGCCGGCGATCGCTTCGAGGCGTTCTCGCGCGGCCGCCACGGCACGCCCCAGCAGCGCATCGCCGGGATAGTCGTCGCCGCGGCTCACCGCGGTGCGATAAGAGGCGCGCGCGTCGGGCAACTCGCCCAGCTTCAGTTGCACGTCGCCCTGATGCACGTACGCCATGGCAATGCGGGCGCGCGCCGAACTGCTGGCCTTCGGCGAGTTCTCTTCTTCGGCCTGCATCGCGGTGGCCTCGGCGAGCGCGCCTTCCATTGCGACCAGGGTTTGTGCTTCCTTGATGCGGCCCGCATCGAGCGCGACGACACCCAGCGCTGCGCAGGACGCGTTGGTCCGGCACGGCACGTCTTTACCCGACAGCAGGTTGCGGCGATACAGTTCGGCACGCGAGTCGCCGCGCGACATCTGAGCCGCGACGAAGCCGGGCACGAGCGCGGCGCACGCGCCGCAGACGACAACGACAGCACAGGCGAAGACAGTTTTGACGTTCATTGGAAGGGGCGGGACGGTGGCCATGACGCTGTTCGAACAACGCGTTTCGAGAATCTGCTTCGCTGAGATGTATGCGTGGCACATGCCCTTCAGCCAACGCAGACGCTGGCCGTGATGCTGACAGAAAAACGGCGATTGTGCGAACCCGTTGCGGATAGTCTCGCGCGGCGCCGCTTTGTGCTAATCGGTGCTCACGCCTTGCGCGCCGAACTTCTTGCGATACGCGCCCGGGCTCGTCAACGCGATACGCCGGAAATGCCGCCGCAACGATTCCTCGGAGCCGAACCCCGCCAATTCGGCGACGCGCGGCATCGGCAACGGCCCCGGCGCTTCGAGCAACTCGCGGGCAATCGCCACGCGCTCGCGCACCAGCCACGCGTAGGGCGCCATGCCGGTGGCATCGTGGAACTGCCGCTGCAAGGTACGCGGACTCATGGCCGCGCGCTCGGCCAGCGAGCGCAACGTGTGCGGCAACGCGGGGTGAGCGCGAACCCAGTCCATCAGTTTGGCGAGCCGGCCGCTTTCGTCATGCGGCATGGGGCGCGGCACGAACTGCGCCTGACCGCCCTCGCGATGCGGCGCCACCACGAGCCGTTGAGCGACCTGATTGGCGATCGCGCCGCCGTGATCGCGCCGCACCAGATGCAGCAGCATGTCGAGCCCCGCCGCCGAGCCTGCCGACGTGATGATCTGCCCCTGGTCCACGTACAGCGCATCGGCTTGCACGCGCAAGTTCGGATAGCGCTCCTGCAGCTTCGCGGCGTAGCGCCAGTGCGTCGTCACGGTTTTGCCGTCGAGCACGCCGGCGGCGGCCAGCACGAAGACGCCCGAGCAGATCGAACAGAGCCGCGCGCCGCGTGCGTAGGCCGCGCGGATTTTCTTGAGCAGCGCGGCGGGCGGCACTTCGTCCGCATCGCGCCAGCCGGGAATCACGATGGTATCGGCACGCGCCAGCAGCCTCGGGGTGTAGGGTGCGGCGACGGTGATGCCGCCGGCCGCGCGGATCGGGCCGGGTTCGATGGCGCAGACCGCGAAGCGATACCAGTCCACCTCGAGTTCGGGACGTTCGAGCGCGAACAGCTCGGTCACGCAGCCGAATTCGAAGGTGCAAAGCCGGTCGTAAGCCAGCGCGACGACGAGATGATTGTGCATGGCGTGATGTTACCGGAGATCGCTAATTGCGCCATCGATACGAATTGCCATGAGTCAGGCCGCGCCGGTCGCCATTGGCAGCCGGCCAGCCTGCCCGCTCAGCCCAGCCTGACCAGGTTCTGAATGGCCAACTGGCCACCGGGGATCTGGAACAGCGGACCACCGGTTTTGATCGAGCCCAGGTCGACGCCGAAGAATCCTGCCCGTTCGATCAGGCTCGACACCGTGGCATTCGCCGCTGCGTCGTCGCCCGCGAGGAACAGCACCCGTTGTCCGCCTTCAACGCCCGTGTCGCCGGACACGAGTGCCGCCGGCAGATGATTGATGGCCTTCACGACACGCGCGCCCGGCACGAACTCCGCGAAGACTTCGCTCGATGAGCGCCCGTGCAAGTCGAAAGGTGACGGCCGTGCGTCACCTGCTCGACGCACTGGTTGCAGGATGCGACGGGTTGAACCGGCCGCGCCAGGTTTGCGCTCCACACGCCGGAGCGCGATGCGGCCGGTCCGCATCCATCGCCAGGGCGATCACACGCCGGGGACCTCGATCGTGCCTTCAAGATACTGCACCGCATGACCGGAAACGCGAACCCGTTCGCCCTCGACCTCGCAATGCAGGACGCCGGAACGTTGCGACGCCTGCAACGCGACCAGCTTCGTCTTGCCAAGACGATCCGCCCACAGCGGCGCGAGCGCGGCATGAATCGAACCGGTCACGGGATCTTCCTTCCCGCCGTTTGCGGGCCAGAAATAGCGCGAGACGAAGTCGTGCCGATCGCCGCGCGCGGTGACCGCCACGTCGCGCGGCGCAAGTTGCGCGATCAGGTCGAGATCGGGCACCACGGCGCGGACCTCGTGCTCCGAGTCGTAGACCGCGATGAAGGCCTGCTGGGTGACGAAAACTTCCGTGGGCCGGATGGAAAGACCATGCACGAGTTCGCCGGGGATTTCGCTGACCGGTTCGACCGCGCGCTGCGGAAAATCCATTTCGATCAGGTCGCGCGGACCACGACGCACGGTGAACGCGCCAAGGGCCGCTGCGTGCAAGTCGATCTGCTCGCGCTCGGGGAAACGCTTGAACAGCAAGAACGCGCTGGCGAGCGTCGCATGGCCGCAAAAATCGATCTCCGTGATCGGCGAGAACCAGCGGATATCGAATCCGCCGCTCGCATTGGGAATGAGGAAGGCCGTTTCGGAAAGGTTGTTTTCCGACGCGATGGCCTGCATCAGGGGCGCCGGCAACCAGCTATCGAGCGGAATGACTGCGGCATAGTTGCCCTTGAACACTTCGCTGGTGAATGCGTCTATCTGGTGGATCGGCAGCTTCATATTTAAAGTTCTGGCCGCTCGGGTACGGCGCTCTGCGTTGAGATGGAGACTCATTCTGGCAAGCTTTGCCGGCAGCATACAGGCACAGTTCGGCCGCGCGGCACGAGGAATTGACAGCTAGCGGCCCCCAAAAAACGTCGCGGCTTCGAGCACTGAAAGTGCTACGGCTAATGCGGCACTTCCGCACTTCGACGCGGCGCATGGTCATGCGCCGGAATCTCGCGCCGCGACGTGCGCCGCAGTCAGGCAGGCTCGACGACCGCCAGCTCGAAACCCTCGTCGAGCCATCCGGTCACGCCGCCGATCATGATCTTCACGGGCCGTCCCAGTTCCGCCAGCCGGATCGCGCCACGGGTCGCGCCATTGCAATGCGGGCCCGCGCAGTAGGTGACGAAGAGCGTATCGGCTGGGTAGCCGGCGAGCTTCGACGCGACGATCTTGCCGTGCGGAAGATTCACGGCGCCCGGCACATGTCCCTGTGCGAACAGGGCGGGGCTGCGAACGTCGAGCAGCACGAAGTCGACCGCAAGCGGATCGCGCGCGAAGGCGGCATGGACATCGCTGCAGTCGGTTTCAAAGGCCAGCGACGCGTGGTAATGAGCAAGGGCAGCGGCGCTGTCTGCTGCAGGAACGGCGGATACGGACGACATCTTCGGACTCCTCGGGTGGGTTGCGTGAGACCGATTATCAAACCCGGCACCTCTCCACGACAGTGGCCATATCGACAACTTCCGGCAACATCACGCCATCGCTACGATCTGGCTCAGGCGTCGTTATGCGTCCGCGTCCGCCAGGGGCGACGTTGCGTCTTGCCGGAAAAACGACGCATCGCTCGCCGCAATGAAGTAACGCAATGAAGTACCGCAGAGGTCTGAATTCGATGCTGTACCAGGATGGAAACGATCGGGTCGCCCGCTCCTCGCAACCGGCAGGAACAACGCAAAAACACGCGATTGTCGTGCAACAACGCGCTATCTCCAACACTTGCCGTCTCGCCCTCATCCGGCCTCGTCGCAGTAGCCGGAACGAATGGCAAACATATTCAAAATCAATTAAATAAATGCCCCGAACTGTCGATAACAAGTTCAGCCGCTTCCTTCCCAGCGGTGGGACTTAACATGCAGAGCTCATACAATTTTTGGCTGGTCGGCATTTCGTTCGTGGTCGCGACTCTCGCGTCGTACACGGCGCTCGATCTGACCGGCCGCATTTTCCTGCTGGCGTCGGCACGTCTGCGGCACGCGTGGCGCCTGGGCGGCGCCGCGGCGCTCGGCGTCGGCATCTGGTCGATGCACTTCGTCGCCATGCTCGCGTTCTCGCTGCCGATTCCGCTCGGCTACGATCTGGCCACTACCACGTGTTCGCTCGGGCTGGCGATCGGCGCGTCGTATCTGGCGCTTTTCGTCACGACCCGCGAGCGACTCACCGCCGCTCACCTGCTGGCCGGCGGCGTGCTGATGGGCGGCGGCATCGCGGGCATGCATTACACCGGCATGGCCGCCATGCAGATGTCGCCGGGCATCGACTACCAGCCGGCCTGGTTCGCCGGCTCGCTCGCAATCGCGGTAGGCGCCTCGACCGCCGCGCTGTGGATGGCGCGCGCGCTCAGCAACGAGAACGCCGGCCATGTGGTGCTCAAGCGACTGGGCGCGGCGTTCGTGATGGCCGTCGCGATCAGCGGTATGCACTACGCCGGCATGGCCGCCGCCGAGATTCCGCTGGGCGCCGTGTGCGGCGCGGCCAACGGCGTCAACGCGCCGTGGCTCGCCAGTTCGGTGATTCTGCTCACCTTCGCGATTCTGATCGTCACGCTGATCCTGTCGCGTTTCGACGCGCGCACCACTTTCCTGGTGGGCGCGGTGTCGAATCTGAACGGCCAGATCGTGCGGCTCGCGACCCTCGACACGCTGACCGGCCTGCCGAACCGCAGCACGCTGACCGAGCGCATCGAGCGCGCGATTCAGAACTCGCGGCGACAGCGCACCGTGTTCGCCATCCTGTTCATGGACCTCGACGGTTTCAAGACGATCAACGATTCGCTCGGCCACTCGGCCGGCGACCAGGTGCTGACCGCCTTCGCGCAGCGCCTGCTGCAATGCGTGCGTTCCAGCGACACCGTGGCCCGCTTGGGCGGCGATGAATTCGTGGTGCTGTCCGAGAACCTGAGTTCGCGCGAGGACGCCGGCACACTTGCCGAGGGCGTGCTCGAACGGATGCGCAACGGCGCCTGGGGCGACTCTCAGCCGCTGCAGGTCATGCCGAGCATCGGCATTGCGCTTTATCCGTACGACGGCGACACCGTCGATGAATTGCTCAAACACGCGGACGCGGCCATGTACGAAGCCAAGCGCGCAGGCCGCAGCACCTATCGCTTCTTCGAGCAGAGCATGAACGAAGCCGTCACGCGCACGCTGCAAATCCAGAATGCCTTGCACGATGCGCTCGCCGCCGGTCACTTCTCGCTGCACTTCCAGCCGAAGTTTCACGGCGGTAACGACGCGCTGGTGGGCGCCGAAGCGCTGATCCGCCTGCATCATCCCGAACTCGGCTCGCTCGCGCCGCTCGAGTTCATTCCGATCGCCGAACGCTCGGGTCAGATCGTGCAGATCGGCTACTGGGTCGTGCGCGAGGCGTGCCGGCAGATTCGCCTGTGGGTCGCGCAGGGTCTGCCGTCGATGAAAGTGGCGATCAACCTGTCGCCGCGCCAGTTGATGCAGCCGAATCTGGTGGCGAACATGCTCGAAATCGTCGAGGCCGAAGGCGTGGCCTGCGACCAGATCATGTTCGAAATCACCGAAACGGTGGCCATGCAGGACGCGCCCAAAACCATCGAAATGATCCGTGAATTCCAGGCGAGCGGCTTCGAGATCGCAATCGACGATTTCGGCACCGGCTATTCCAGCCTCGCCTATCTGCAGCGCTTTCGCGTCAAGCAGTTGAAGATCGACCGCTTCTTTACCAACGGACTCGACGAACACGGCCCGGAAGGCAGTGCGATCGTATCGGCGATCATCGCGCTCGCGCACTCGCTGGAAATGGACGTGGTGGCCGAAGGCGTCGAAACCGAAACGCAACTGGACATGCTCAAGGCGATGATGTGCGACGAGATGCAAGGCTTCCTGCTCGGCAAACCGCTCAGCGCCGACGACTTCGGCGATCTGCTCAAAACCCGGATCGTGGCCGCATGAGCCCGGCACTCTTCTGAAATAGGTTGCGTCGCGGCCAGTAACCAACCGTCGTTCCACGAATGAAGAACAACAAGCAACTCAGGTGCTGGAGATTTCATGAAATTCGATGTAGCGACGTTCACCTCGCTGTGGTTGATCACGTTCCTGTGCTGCGCTCTTATCACGACCGCCCTGTCACGTATGTTCACGCGAGTCGGCGCGTTCCGCTTCTGGGCCATCGGCTTCTATCTGCTCACCGCGTCGTCGGCGTGCTTCGCGTTGCATCTCACGTGGCGTAGCGATCTGCTGCTGGTCGCCACCGCAACGCTCGCGTTGCAAAGCCGCCTGCTGATCTGGGCCGGCACGCGCGACCTGTTCGGCAGCGCCGCGTTCTGGCGCACCGGGCTCGCCATTTCAGCCGTGTTTTGCGTGCTGTATGGCAGCGCGTTGCAGTTCAAGGCGCCGCTGGTGTTGCGCGCCTTGCTGCTCACGCTGTTCTTCCTGCCTTGCCGTGCCGCGACGCTGTATGAAGTGTGCCGCCGCCGTCGTCCGGAACTCGGGCCGGCACGGCTGATCGTGGTGATCGGCAGCACGATCGCGATGCTCAACGCGATCGTCCCGCTCACGCTCGTGCTGCTCGATCGGGCCAACCTGTCGTTGCTGCTCGGCAATCCGCAAACCACTTCGGCGTTGTACGCGGTGGTGTTCGCGGGCGACCTGCTGCTGGCGGCGGGCCTGATCGTGCTGGCGTTCAAACTGCTGGTGGTCGAGCGGGACATGCTCGCCACGCTCGACCGCGGCGCTCTCGACCGCCTCGCCCACGCGCGGCTGGCGCGCGCCGAACGTGAATCGCACGGCGCCCGCGGCGAGGCGCTGGGCCATGACGGATCGACTCAACGGCAGTCGCTGCCGGGAACGATTTAAACCGCCAGTTCCGCATCCAGCGCCCTGAGCCGGTCGGCGAGCGCCGCACCGGCACGCGTCATCGGCATGCGCAGTTCGTCGCGGATCAATCCCTGCGCCGCCAGCAGCGCCTTCACCGGCGCCGGGTTCGGTTCGGCGAACAGCGCCTCGATCAGCGGCGCGAGCGCGTGAAACATGCGCCGGCCTTCCGCGAGCCGGCCCGCCGCCAGCGCGTCGTACAGCGCGACGAAGCGCTCCGGGTGCCCATGCGCGGACGCCGCGATCGCCCCGCTACCGCCCAGACACAAGCTATTGAAGATCTGCATGTCCTCGCCGGTCAGCACCTGCAGGCGGCCGTCGCGAATCAGCGTGAGCGTGGTGTCGAGCGAACCGGCGCAATCCTTCACGGCCTGAATTCGCGGATGCGCGGCGAGCGTCAGCAGCGTGTCCAGTTCGAGCCGCACGCCGGTGCGATACGGAATGTCGTACAGCACGACCGGCTTGTCGCTCGCATCGGCCAGCGCGGTGAAATGCCCGACGATGCCCGCCTGCGACGGCCGGATGTAATACGGCGCGGCCATCAGCACGCCGGCGATAGGCAGCGGGTTCAGTTGCCCGATGCGCTCGAGCATGCCGGCAGTGTGATTGCCCGACACACCGACGAGCACCGGCAACGGTTGACGCCGCTCGGTGGCATGCGTGCGCGCATAGGCTCGCACCTCGTCGAGAATGGTCGCCAGCACGGCGTCCTGCTCCTCGGCGTCGAGCGTGGCCGGCTCGCCGGTCGTGCCGAGCGCGCACAAGCCGGCCACGCCGGCGTCGGCATAACGGCGCACCAGTGCGCGCAACGCGGCGTGATCGACCGCGCCGTCGGCAAACGGCGTGATCAGCGGAACCCAGATACCCGAAAAAATAGACATGTCCTTACCTCGATGACGACCGTATCGATTCCGTGCAGCGGTGCGAAGGAGGAAAAACAGGGAGAGGCCGGGGGTGGCTTGACCGCTGTTCCGTCGCACATCTGACGGAACAGCGTGCTCCGGTCAGATGAGCGGCTGTTTTTTGGCTTTGGCGCTAACGGCCTGATTGCGACCCGACGCGCAAGCCGAGAGGCGAACCGCCTGACGGCTCAAGCGACGCGCACGTGCACCGGCCCCGCTCGCCAAAGCGAGTTGAGCGACGGTCGACGAACTGGGTCGGAGCGTTAGAGCGGCATGCATGAGGCTCAGTGTAACGGCCACCGGCGCGGCTTGGCAAAGGCCATCGCAAAATTGCTTGACTTCTGCGGCAGGGAAACTAATATACGCACCGCGTACATCCGCACGCCCTCCCTTTCCCCGACAGGTGCCCTCATGAGCGTCCCGCAGCAAGCCTTCCTCCGCGATGCGATGCGTCGTCTGAACATGACCCGCGATACCTTCGCCAGCCGTATCGGTGTGTCGAAACGGGCGCTGGACACGTGGCTGCTGCCGGACGACTCGCAGGAATCGCGCGCCATGCCGGAGATCGTCGAGCGTTTCGTGTCGGAAATCGTCGTGCACGGCGAGCCGGGCGACAAATATACGCAAAGCGTAGATTCGCAATCGCTCGCCAGCCAGATGCTGTTCGAGGGCAAGGCGCAGTTGCTGTCGGTGGATCAGTTCTCGCGCGACTCGGTGGAGGCGCTATTTCGGGTGGCCGACATCATGCAGCCCATCGCGCGGCGCCGCAAAATCTCGCGCGTGCTGGAAGGCGCGGTGCTCGGCAATCTGTTCTTCGAGGCCAGCACGCGGACCCGCGTGAGCTTCGGCGCGGCCTTCTGCCGGCTGGGCGGCTCGGTGTGCGACACCACGGGTTTCACGTTTTCGTCGATGGCCAAGGGCGAATCGATCTACGACACCAGCCGCGTGATGAGCGGCTACGTGGACGCGCTGGTGATCCGCCACCCGGAACAAGGTTCGGTCGCCGAATTCGCGCGCGCCACCAACGTGCCGGTGATCAACGGCGGCGACGGCCCCGGCGAACACCCGAGCCAGGCGCTGCTCGACCTCTACACGATCCAGCGCGAGTTTTCGCGGCTGGGCAAGATCGTCGACGGCGCCCACATCGCGCTGGTCGGCGACCTGAAATACGGGCGTACGGTTCACTCGCTGGTCAAGCTGCTGGCGCTGTACCGCGGCATCAAGTTCACGCTGATTTCGCCGCCCATGCTGGAAATGCCGGGCTACATCATCGAACAGATTTCGCGCAACGATCACGTGATCGAACAGACCAGCGACCTGCGCACCGGCCTGCGCGGGGCCGACGTGGTGTACGCCACGCGGATTCAGAAAGAGCGCTTCACCGACGAATCGTTCGAAGGCTACACGCCCGACTTCCAGATCAATCAGGCGCTGATGGACAGCGTGTGCGGCCCCGATACGCTGGTCATGCATCCGCTGCCACGCGACAGCCGGCCGGGCGCGAACGATCTGAGCGTGGATTTGAATCACGATTCGCGGCTGGCGATTTTCCGCCAGACCGACAACGGCATTCCGGTGCGGATGGCCATTTTCGCGGTGCTGCTGGGCGTCGAAAAACTGGTCCAGCACTCCATGCGCGACGCCGCCTGGCGGCCGCCGGTCTATCTCGGTCCGGACGACGCGGTGTTTCACGGCATCGATTGAGATGCCTGCGGCGCGGCCGTTCGAGATCAGGCCGCGGTGCTGCCCGCGGCGCTGCCGTTCCGTTTAAACGTGCCGGCGAAGAACAGCACCTGGTACTGCACCGCGTTGGCCCAATAAGTCCACGTATGGCCGCCGGGCCGCTCGGCGTAATCGTGCGGCACGCCGAGTTCGACGAGCCGCGCGTGCAGCATGCGGTTCGATTGCACGAGCGAGTCGTTCACGCCGCAATCGATCGTCAGCGCGATATGCGCGTTGCCGAACGTGCGCGCGTTCGCGACGATCGCCTCGTTGTTCCAGAAATCCGCATGCCGGGTCGGATCGCCGAATACATCGTCGATACCGGGCTCGTCCTCGCAGCCGCGCGGATCCACCGCGCCGCTGATACTGCCCGCCGCGCCGAATTCGTCCGGCCGGTCGAGGGCGATATGCAGGGCGCCGAAGCCGCCCATGCTCAAGCCGGTAATCGCCCGTGCCTGGCGTGTTGCGATGGTGCGGAAATGAGCGTCGATATAGCCGACCACTTCGGTGCCCACATAGGTTTCGTAACGACTACGCGGATCGACCGGACTGTCGATATACCAGCTCTCGTGGCCGCCGTCGGGCATCACGAGAATCACGTGGTAGCGGTCGGCGAGTTTGCCGATGTGGGAATTGCTGGTCCAGTCGGTGTAGTCGCCGCCCGAGCCGTGCAACAGGTAGACCACGGGGAAGCGGTCGGCCGCCTTGCCGCGCCGGTATTGATCCGGCAGCACCACCGTCGCTTCGAGCGACTTGTGCATGGCGGCGCTCGGAATGGTCACGACCCTCGACTGAAACGCCCATGCGGGGGCCGTGACGAGCAACATCAGAATGAACCAGAACGCACGCGCTTGAATCATGGTTTGTCGCTCTTCTGTCGACCCGAGTCAGCGCGTTGGCGCCGACTCCGGTCCCATGCAAGGAAGTTGCCCGAGGTGTTCGAGGAACACCGTCTGTCTGGCATCCGGCGGCAAAATTCTGTCGCCGACTCTAGCAAGGAGGACTTACAACCATATTTCAACCAACCCTACGGCGTCGTCAGCTTGGGGTTCCGGCAGCACCCTATTCCATGTGCGCCGCAAACCCGACCCGATCCGGCGCGATGTCTGACCGCAGCGTGAGATCGGGAATCGTATAGGCGCCGTCGTTCTGCGGCCGGAACGGAATCGGCGTGGTCGTCCACAGTGTGTCCAGACGCTGCCCGAGCGCATCGCTCACCTCGGCGTATTTCGCCGCATCGACCCGGCTCGTGCGATGAATCACGAACGGCGGCAGCACGTCGAAACCGGGGTAATACAGAATGCCGTGCTGAATCGGAAACAGTATGTCATTCATCGGCCCGTTGATGCCGCGCGAACTGTAGTGCGACTCCCATCCGCCGGTCGTGACCACCAACATCGCGCGTTTGCCGGCGAACATGCCTTCGCCGTAGCGTTCACCCCAGCGCGCGTCAGAATGCTCGCCGACGCCGTACGCGAAACCGTACGCATAAACGCGCTCGACCCAGCCTTTAAGAATGGCCGGCATGGAGAACCACCAGAGCGGAAACTGCAGGATGACGGCGTCCGCCCACTTCAACTTCTCCTGCTCGCGTTCGATATCCTTGCTCTGCAATCCATTGGCATACGCATGCTTCGACTCGCGCGATGCATCGAAGCGCTCGCCTTCTTGCCGTTCGAGGGTGTCGTGCGCATCGAGCGGCGCTTTCCAGTTCATCGCATAGAGATCGGAGACCTGTACGACGTGCCCCGCCGCTTCGAGACGTTTGACCGAAAAGTCCTTGAGCGATCCATTCAACGACTTGGGTTCCGGGTGGGCGTACACAATGAGAATGTTCATGACCGTGCCTTCATGGCTAAAAGAAACCACGATAGATGCCGCTCCGGTATATTGGAAATGAATTCCCAATATGACAGGTATTGCCGTGCTTAATCTCAGGAGGCTGGACCTGAACCTGCTGGTCACGCTCGTGTTAGCGCACAAATAAAATGAGAAAAGAAAACAAAAAAAGAAAAAACGTCAGAAACGCAATTCAATAAAAACATAAAAACGAAAGCTTAATGAAAGGCACTGGCGAATCAAAAATTACACAGGAAAGTGCCCCGTTGTTACAGTGCCGTCGCGTAGGCAGGCCGAGTGGGAACGATCGGCCCGCCCGCCTCGCCGCTCCGGACCATAAACTCAACCGGAAGCGCCGCATCGCAGGTTCGGGGAATCGCGATTTAACAGCAGGTTTCTGGGTCGGAATGGTCATACCCCATCCTAATCCAGAGACCAATTGTCTTGAGGTTTGTTCGACGTCTGCCCATGTCCGTGGCCTCGTGGGGCTCGCCCCGGCATGTGCGGGCAGGCGTTGAATAAACCTCAAGAGTAGTGTGCTGAGCCGGTTGCACTCGCAACGACTCAGGTTCGGCCTTAGCCGACATTCGAGTATCGGCGTTGGACAGGCGGCTACGAGGCGCTTTCCTGACATTCACAGGTCCGAGTGCGCGAATAACCAGTGTCACGGGAGCCGAATTCGTACTTTCGAACAGTTGCCGTCGGCACAGCTGGAGTTGGAACGACCGGTTTCAGATTTGGAGCGATCGGTCAATACCGTCACGCAATGACAAGAACAAGAACTCTGCCAGTGCGGACATTCGACTTCCACGTGGTGATGAGCGCTAGTCTCCCGCATTAAACAGTCGTTCCCATGAGTCGTCGGTCAGCCGCTCCAGCATCGAAGCCGCCCCGTCTTAGTCGGGACGGTCACGCTGGCCCATAGGGGTTCGCGATACTCGCCCTTGGTTAGGCGCGCAGCCACGCCATCGCATCGCATACCGACTGATAGTCTGGGATCGCGGCCCTATAAACGTCATCTGCAAGCCCAGCCATAAGGGCTCTTTGGGCTGCACTGGTCTTTGCTATTCCAAGGTGAGCCTCAATCGCGCCCTTTTCCATATCCACACGCCAATGGTCTTCAGTTCCTGATGAAGCCTTGCGATGGGGGGAATCGCGTTAGTGTGCCTCGCAAGTATCTCGAAGGCGGCGGCAGCCGAGACTCCGTTGTGCTTGGTGGGAAGCCCATCCGCATCTAGCCCGATATGACCATCGTCCCTCAACTCAACGAGAATCGCCTTGCATACGGCAAGGTCCACATGCGCCGGATCGAGGAGTCCTTTGACCGGAGCTATCCTAAATGCGAAATCTAGGTCGACGATCGTCTTGCAGGGCACTCCCATTGCTCTGAGAACCTTCATCGTGTCGGGGATATTGGGTGTGCCTCCTACATCCACTAACCCGATCTTGTCTTCGTCAGGTGTAACCCCAAATGCATCGTGAAAGGCTGCGGGCAGGATGGTGCGCTCAGTCTTACCCTCCGTGATTACGACACGCTCAGAGAACAAGATTTTGCTCGAGTTCGAGAGGGCGAAAAGCGTTTCCGATTGATGATCAGCATCATCAATCGCTTCCATCACTGCGTCCTTGATCCGCGGATAACATTTTGTTCCTCCCGCAGCGCTCCTGCGGATCAGGAGGGTGTTCGGCGCGTCTGAACGCGAAATCATGTTAGCCGAATGCGTCGTGATGATCACCTGATAGCCGTCCCCGGCTAGGCGACTCAAGGCTGCACGCACGACTTCTATGGCCTGTGGGTGCAAGTAGAGTTCGGGCGCGTCGATGAGGAGAAGCGCCGTTCTACCAGCGTTTCCTCCGCCTACCCTTCGAACCTCGGCCAGGCACTTGATGAGCGCTATCTGGATTGAGCGCTGCGTACCGTGTCCGAATGACGAGACGTCGCGGCCCTCCGGATCCTCGTATCCTTCTTCGAAAATCCGGATTGTCGCTGATTTCATAAAATCAGAAAACTCTGGAACGGGTATGTGTGTTTTTGCCGAGACGCCCGGGAATAGCTTCGACAGTTCGACTGCAATACGTCCGTCGAGGTCGACCAGAGTTTCATCTTTTTCGTTGGCATTGGCGGATAGTCTTCTTCCAACCTCCCGGAGCGCCTCAGCAACGGCCGGCGAGTGTCTGTCTATGACCGGCGTCATGATCTCTTTTAAGAGTTTGCCGATTGTCGTGCCACTGCCGAACTTTGCCACGTCCTCAGTCGCGTTCTCCATCGCGCCGACAAAGATGGGATCTGGAAACAAGGCGCCGATTGCGGCGTCAATGCCCGCTGGATTCACCACCCATTCGTCTTGGCCGTTTTCCCGCTTGAGCACCTCGAAGCGTATTGTCGTAGCCGTCTGACTGGGTGTCATTTGAGTACGCCGAATACGTATGAGACCATCTACCACCAGCGGCTCGATGCGTCCCCGATGCGCGTTTCCGATCGCATCTAGGACCTCGCCCGTTATTCCGCATATCTCTGCCTCGACAACGACGGGCTGGTCTACCTGATGAAAATCTTCTGCGGGAAGGCTGGATCTTTTTATGATCCAGCCGATGGCTCGAATGATGTTCGTCTTGCCAGCGTTGTTGTAGCCAACCAAGGGCGTGTAATGTGAGAGTGGGAACGATCCATTAGATATGGATTTAAAGTTCTCAATTAGGACCTCTGAAATGTGATGCATGCATTCCTCCTGCGGGGGTTGAGCAATTTACACAGTCATACTCAAGGGAATTTAATAATTTTTCTCGTTGTCCTCGCCGGTGCACGCACGAATAGCACGCTATACAGTTTTTCGTGAAGGCGTATTGGGGAAACTACCAAGTGCGTCCTCCTGTGGCTCCGTCGCGAGCGCAGTCAACGTCGGCAAAGCGCTAGTCGTCGACCGGCACCGCGTAACCGGCCTGCCTGTGACAGGCCGACCCCACCCGGCGCGCAGCAGATACGCCCCGGGGCGCGACGGGAACTATGTCCATGGATTGTCAATTGGCTCGCTCAGGAGCGAGGGAAGTGGCCCAAGGCGAGGCACCGTCCGTAGCCCGAACTGCTAGCGATGGTCGCTACTCGAGACGAAAGCAATTATCATGAGTGCGGTTTCGCCTTCCCGCCTATCAGTGGGCTCCGGTGCCGAACCGGCAACGGGGCCAGCGCCCGGCGAAGGGTCGCGCCGACGGACGTATTAAACTGCTTCTCAGCAGATGCATGTTCGATGGTCCCTGAACGTTGGTGCATACCGATGGCGAGCGAGCTTGCCGTCGTGATGAAGATGCAGAATATATCGATCAGAAGGCATCGATCCCACGGTCGCTCGCTGTGCCCCTCGGGGGACGGGGTGGTCGGGGGACGTGATAACGCAGACATGGAGCGGAGCGTTGGATCAGGCGCAGAACCGTGAGCTTGGCCGCTTGATCCTGCAACTAGCACCCTGTGAATAAAATTGGCAAGCGACCGGTCAGCATTTGAATGCTCACGTCGCCTCCATACATTACCCAAAATTCCATGGATAATCTTCGCGAGAAGGACATCGTAGCCACCCGATTCTGGGACGATTTTCTGAGGCAGTCATATAACAACAGCGACACTCAGAAGACCAATACCTACCTGGAGGCATTGGTATGCCTCTATGTTCATGAGATTAGCCACCGGGCGCCAAATGGGAGTGACCTGGTTGAAGGACTACGCCAGGCGCGTATGTTGGAGCTTGAGCCATACTCAGATATCTCCAGTGACTCACAGATTCTCGGGTGGCTTCATGCCAGCGATCCGACCGAATTCCGGGCGCGCATGAATTGCGTCTTCTTGGTCGTCAGAACGGCGTTGACCCGCGACAAAGGCGATGAATTTCTTGTCGCGCAAAATGATGAGAAATCGGCAGTCAGGCGATTCGAATTCGTGTTCCGATGGCTGCAATCCCGGGACGAGACGTTTATTGTGCCCACGTTCGATCTCGGCCTGACACGTCTAGCCGGATCTACCGTCGACGTCGCCCGGGAGGCTTTCTGCGCTCGATTAGCGGCAGAGCTTTTACCTCGTGGTAGCCGGACACTCGTAGATATGTTTGGAGTAACAGGTCAGTTCCCGATCCAGGCCTCACAGGCGCTCAGCGATGACATCCGAGTATTGACGACTGCACGCATCGATCGGCTCGGTCTCGCTCTGGAGATGCGTTTTCACATGGGCTCCATCCAGCATGAAGGGCTGGAATCCTCATCAGGGGCGCGTGGATTGTTCCATTGGCCGTACCACCACGTGGATCTGGCACTGATCAATCCTTCTTCGACACCCGCCCGCCGGGACGAAATGTATTCTTTGATGGGCGGGCGACCGTGGGAACGACCGCCATCTGCACTGAGTTATGCTTACGACGCTATCTCCACTCAGGCACCGTTCGAGTTGATGCTTGTGATCGTCCCTCAAGTCGACGGTCGGTCAGTGCGTTGGCAGCTCAATGCCCGGCGGGAGCTTGTCAATCAGGGTTTCCTGGTGGCGGTCATTGATCTTCCGCAAAGTGCGAGTGATCAGAAGCGTGCACGGTTTTCGGCGTGGCTGATTCAGAGGGAGCGCCGGTCTTCCTCGTCGCATGACGGGAAGATTTTGTTCATCGACGCCGAGCCATTGGCGCGTCTTACGTTCAGTGATAGTGGGAAAGCCGTGGCAGCATTCATTGGACAACTGGTCACCATGTGCACCGACAATATCGCCTTCAAACGTTTGCCGTTTGAGCCGTCGGGGAAGGGCGAACATCTCCTCCAAAGCATATTCGCTCGTGAATTTAGCTCGGGATATCGAGATGTCCCCGGGCTATGCCAGTTGGAAAACGTACACGCAATCGCTGACAAGGAATACAAACTTGTTGCACACGAATATCTGCAATCGGTTTACGAAACAGACTTCTTGGCGAGAGTTGACAGAGCAAAGCTGAATTCGTGTCTTGACGAACCTGTTGTTACCGGGAAGCGGATCTACGTGATCGGAAACAACGGAGAAGGAAAGAGTCTTTTACTTCGGGATATCGCGCAGCAAACAGCCGTTGAGAAGAGGAAGGTGGTCGCGATTTCTTTCGGAGCGATCGATCGCTTCCCACGTTCGCTGAAAGGAGATGGCGCAAATTACTATACCTACATGGGGGCTCGTACGTCGGTTGCCGGAATCAACATTCGCGATACTGCGATAAGCGCCGGAAGACTGATGCTCGATATCCACATGAATCCGGAGAAAAAAGAAATATTTGACGAGATCGCACAACTGACCGGATTCGAATCTGAGCAGTACCTTATTCCCATCAGCATCGGGAAAAACGCTCACGCAGACGGCGGTCTAATCGGCGGCATCGTTCGCTTGAACGCATACGAGCCAATGGACCAGCAGCATGTCGCTGCATTGCAGCAATCCCGGGAGGAATCGCGCAAGTACAAATTGGGACTCAAACGTAAGCTCGACCACGGCAGCATTACGCCGTTCGATGAGCTCAGCTCAGGGGAGCAGCAGATCGTTATTCTCGCCGCAAAAATGGTTCTGCACGCGAACACAAGCACACTCTTTCTCATCGACGAGCCAGAGATCAGCCTCCACGTCAGTTGGCAGCGAGCTATCCCGAAGATCTTCACGACGATAGGGCGCAGGTTCCGTGCTGACGTGCTCGTTGCAACGCATTCACCTATCCTCATCTCGGGTGCGCTTGAAATCGACGATTATTGCTTTGCGCTCCGCGATGGTACTGTTCAGCCGCTCGATCAGGAATCCCGGCGATCAGTCGAGACAGCCCTGTTCGAGGGATTCAGGACCTACACGACAAACAACAGAGAAGTTCACGAGCGATGTGCATCGCTCGTCGCCGAATTTATCGACGTAGCTAACCGCGATCATGTTCCTGAAGATGTCGAACGAGACGTTCTCGGCCGGCTTGGTGAGATGAGACGCATAATCGAAGATGGCAAAAGCTTCGACAGCCGAGATACCGCGGAAACAGACATTGATCTGATTGAGAAGGCCCGGGCTGCCATAACGGAGATCAGAAACATACAAGCGTCCCGTAACTAAGGCTACAACGAGAATGAAAACAAAAAGCCAGCGACTTCGGCAACTTGCCGATGAGGGAAAAGTATTTTTTAAAACACCACATGGGACAAAGAAGCTGTCCAAAAGTGCCAAGAAGCTGTGGCGGCGTGAGCGAAAAATTTCGGAGAAGGGAAATGTTGACCGATGGGCTGCATTGCGGGACGTCAAACTGACCAAGAGCAATGGAAAGTCTCGCTCTTTTGGCGTCGAGATCCAGAAAGCTCTAAGAGATCACCTTGCTCGCCTTCAAAAAAACCGATGCTGCTACTGTCGTCGTTGGCTCCAAAATATTGCTCACGCGCGCCCCGTAGAGCACATATTCCCGCGTGATACATATCCGCGATTCTCGCTGCATTATTGGAATCTCGCGGCGGCCTGTCATGACTGCAACCAGCACAAGACAAACCATCCATGGGGATCGTGGCACAAACAGCGCTATCCTTCACCGGAATGCATAACCGATTTCTTTCATCCGAAATTTCACGACTACGACGCTCACATCCGGTATGTGCGTGTGGAAACGAACAGCATTTCCGTTGCAGTATATCTGGGTCTTTCTCCTCAAGGCCGGCAGCTTTGTCGCGATCTCCTTGGGTTCATTTCGCAAGTCGACGCGCTAGTTAACAACAACCGTAGAATGTCGGAAGCCATCGTTAAGATCCAAGACTATGGCGGCAAGAGTGAGAACAGGATGGCAACGCAACATGTCGATGAATTCCTTGGCGCGCTGAACAGCGCTGTGCACAGGCTAGCTCGCAGGCGCTGAGGCCGACCCCGCTACTTTTCGGCTGTGCAATGGCCAACTAGGTACGACACGTCGACCAGCAGGCAATAACGATCGAGAGAAATCATGCTTGATTCGTGGGGCGGGTGCGGACGGCGCTCCGGTAATGAGGGAGGTTTGAGCAGCACCCTCGAGTAAAACTTGAAAACCAAATGGCGGCTTCGCAGTCTCTTGTCGCCGTCCCAGCCGGAGAAAAACTGCCGTTTGACCTAATCTCGGGCGATGTCGACAAAGCAAACCATAGCAGCCGTTCACCGATGGTCGCGCGAGCGGCTGCAATGGCCGATCAGCCGACGGATTCTGCGCTTCCCTCGCACGCCGCGGCACCCGCCCTAGGAGGATTACCGTGATAAGGCGCGGGTTATCGCGGCTGGTACCGGACATTTGAATTCAGCTCAGACGTCGTGTCGCGCGAGCGACAAATTATGTTATGTCAAATGAACTTGCTAACCTTGGCTCGACGTTTCTTACAATTTGTAGCATTCCCTGCAATTTTGCAATGTTTACGTTAGATTTCGCGCCCTTCAAACTTCCAAGGGTCTCCGAGTGTTCGCAGAACAACTACATGGCGGTCTGCATGAGTTTCTGGAGCTGACTGGCGGCCTCTCAATCGCCGAGATCGCCAGAAAGCTGCGCTGTTGCTCGCGAACCATCCGCAATTACGTCGCCGGTCGCTCGCCAATCCCCTGGCATCGCATCGAACTGCTCCGCCTGCTAGCGCTTGACGCGCGCACGGCGCCTGAAAATCAGACCGTCCCGACACCTTCCGACGAACCTGCTGCAATCGCCAACATTGATCCAGACCCGGCAGCGCCAGACGTCCCGCCGGCTGAACTGCTCGCGGGGGTCGGCGTGTACGCGCCGCATTTCCTGTCGAGCCGACGCAGCTTCGCGCTTTACGTTCGTGGATGGAATGTGGTCGAGAAAATCCGGTGTGCCAAGCGCGAAGGCAGGTTTTCCGCCGTGCTTGCGCGTTGGCATGAGCAGGCTGTCGAGCTGCCGCGCATGTGGCGCTCGGGGAGAATGTTTGCGGGCATCGGGCCGCCCGCTTACGTGGATGGAAAAACGGATTTATGAGTCGCTGACGGTGCCGGATCTGGTATGCGTTACCCGCTCAGAAGTCGAGCTGGTCCGCCGTGATGCCGAGCGCCGCCGCAATTTTTTCGCGCGAAGACTTACGCAACTTTTCGCTGCTTTCCTGTTGCGCGTAAGCCGACTGGCTGACGCCCATACGCCTAGCGACTTCAACCTGCGTCAACCCCAGGTGTTCACGCCATGCGCGAGCCGGCGTTGCACCGTCCACGGTTGCGCTCACGACTTCATGCGGGATCAGTTCGCGCTCGGCATCATGCCGGGCGATATATTCGGCGTATGGGATCACCACGTAGGCCGGCTTGCCGTCCGGGCCGTTGATCACCTGAATGTTAGTACGTGCGTTCATTGCGTTTCCTCACTTCCTCAATCTCGACGACGCGGATAGCGCCGTCCCAGTTGAACAAGACCCGGTAATTGCCGACACGCAGCCGGTAGCCATGCTCATGATCGGTCAGGGCTTTGACGCTCAGGCAATCAGGCATTGCCGCCAGCGTACTGACTCCGTCACGAACCGCCACCTGGTGCTGCCGGTCAAGCTTGCGCAACTGTTTGGCCGCTTTCTGGGTCCACTTGATCGTGTTCATGAAACGATTATAAGTTTATTATAAGTTTTATCAAGCGAAAACTTCTTTCTGGCCGTTATCGCATGCAGCATCGACGACATGGGCGCACTGCCAAAGCTGTTCGCTTCGGCTCACGCGCCGTACGTCCGGTTACCCCGATATTTTGGAGACGGCGGCCTGCCCGCTTTTCAGAACGCCGCCTACTAAACCTTAGGCGCGGCGGCCGTCTGCCGCCACCGGCAGCGAACGCCCCTGAAGAGACGATCAACTTTCTGCATAGCGGACATTCACGACTCGCCGGCAGCAGATGAAGGCCGTGCATCCCGCCCGGAAAGGGTCACCTCTCGATGTCGACGCTTCGTTCCATCGCTGCGTTTTCTAACGATATCGCCGGGCTGATCTTCGACCTAGCTCAGGCCGGTTGCCCCCATGGTGCCGACGTTCGAGAACTGGACGGCTCAATGTGCGCCGTCACACGACTTGCATAGCCCGGAGCAGTTCGATTGCCCAGTCGACGAATGCCCTGACCTTGGGCGCCAAATGCCGGTTCGTTGGATACGCGACGTGAACGGGAATCTGGTCGCCTTGCCAGTCGGGAAACAAGCGTTGCAATGCACCGGATTGCAGATGCGGCGCGACCAGAAACGCATACGTGGTCAGGACGCCAAGCCCGGCGAGACCGGCGGCGAGCGCAGCGCCCGAGTCGTTGACTGTGATCTGATGCGATCCGTGTATCTCGGTGGTCATCTCTTCGCACGTGAGGTGGAACACGAAGTCCCTGCCCGAGCGTGGCGATGTCATCCGCACAATGGTATAGCTGTCACCCAGATCGGCTGGGTTCTCAGGTGTACCATGCCGCGCGAGATAAGCAGGCGATGCACAGGTGATCAACGGCAACATACCCGCGGGCCGCGCAATCAGTGAGTCGTTGAGCAACGGTCCGAGTCGCAACACGCAATCGAGATTTTCGGCGATCAGATCCACCGAGCGGTTCCCGATATTCATCTCCACCTGCACGTCCGGATAGCGCGCAAAGAAATCGGGTAGCGCTGGCACAACGACATGATAGGCGAGCGAGCCGGGCAACTCGACTTTAATCTTGCCTTTCGGTGAACGCGTCGTGCTCAACACGCTCGCGTCGAGCGAACCCACTTCGTCGAGTACGCGGATCGAACCTTCATAGTAGGCGTGGCCTTCCTGAGTCAGCGTGAGTTGGCGGCTCGTTCGATGCAGCAGTCGCACGCCAAGTTCTTTTTCGAGTTCCTTGATGAGACGGCTGACTGTGGATTTCGGCACGTTCATCAGGTCTGCGGCGCGGGTGAAGGTGCCGGAATCGATCACGCGGACGAACGTCTGCATCGCGGCGAATTTATCCATTCGAAAGATCGGTCAAGGTGCCGTGTTGGGATGGGACAGAGATGGGGCGCATTGCCCGCCATGCGCTGCGGATGCGTCGGCATTTTCGCATATCGGCATGCGGGTTTGCTGCCGTCGCGAACAGGCCGCCGCTACGGTCGTGCGACCGTAGCGGCGCGGCATCTGCTCGTCACACCTCGCTCAGAAAGCCGGCGAGTGCGTCGTAAGCTTGCACCCGGTTTTTCTCGAGCATCAGCATGTGCGTGGCTTCGCCGAGTTCAAGCCATCGCTTGTTCGGGGATCCTGTAAGGTGAACAAAATAGTCTTGCATCAAAGCTAGGGGCACGTCGATATCCCATTCGCCGTGGATCAGTAAAACCGGCACTTCGATCTGGCCCGGGTCGTAAAACGGCTTGCCAGCAGCCCAGAACTCGCGAATGTCCTGAACCGGTCCGTTGACCGCACGGATCGACTGGTTCTTGCGCAGTTCGTCATCCGGCTCCGACCGGAGGGTGTTGTTCAGCCACGCTGTGAACCCGCCTTCGGGGATCAATGTGTCGCGTTTCCATTCTGGTGCGGCGCCGACCCATCGCTCCCTAGCGTCGGCGGCACGAACTACGCGATATCCGCCGAGCGAGCCACCGGCATCGAGCGGGATCGGCCGGTCGCTGATCCATTGCGGCGCGACGAGGCCGAGCTTCCGTACCTTGTGGCCGTTGCGAGCCGTGAATGCCCCGGTCACGCTGCCGCCCCACGACATGCCGATGACATTCAGTCGTGCGATACCCGAAGTGCGTAGCACGAAGTTCACCGCCGTAGTGAAATCGCGAATGCCCGATTCGGTGCGTCCTATTGGTTCACTTTGGGACGAAGGCAGGTTCATCTGCTGCGGACGCGTGGATTCGCCATAGCCGCGTGCATCGACGGCATATACGTCAAAACCGGCGCACGCCAGGTAGTCCATGAACGAATAGCCGCCGATCGCCGTGTCGTAGAGACTGCCGGAACCGTAGGTCGCGCCGTGCATCAACAGTACCGTGCGCGCTTCTCCGAAACCGGATTTCCCGGCCGCGCGCTTGTTGCGGATATGCAGTTCGATGGCCGGCGTGTCGCTCTGGATCATGAAATCTTGCGTTTGAATTGCCGTGTCGGTGGTCATGATGATCTTTGAGATTTAAAGGGGCAGCCAGCCGAAACCGTCGTCTTCACGGCTGACGATGCCCGCCGAGGTGCCGGGAAAATGGCTGCTGAAGAACGTCGCGCCATGGTTGGCTGCATAGTTCAGCGCCCACAAACGGGAGGCTTGCGCGTCGTCCTGGAACTCGCAGAACACGGAGTTCCACTCGGGCTTCGCGACCTGCACCGGATGATGCACGACATCCCCGGAAAACAGCGCGTGCTCGCCATTCGACTCCAGACTGATCGACAGATGATCGAAGCTGTGGCCCTTGGTGCGGTGGAACGTGAATCCGTCAATCGGCTGTTGATGTCCGGCGTCAATTAGTAGCGCCTGACCTGCATCGACGATGGGCTGCACGCTGTCTTCGAACACGCCCGCGCTCGGCGTCTGCACATGTTCCACGTCGGCATAAAACCGGTACTCGGCTTCGGAGAACACGTATTTCGCGTTCGGGAAGGTCGGCACCCAGCGCTCGCCTTTGCGTACCGTGTTCCAGCCCACGTGATCGACATGCAGGTGGGTCACCAGCACGAAATCAACGTCCTCGGATCGTATGCCGGCCGCGGCGAGCCGCTCGAGGTACGGCGTTTCGAGTCGGTCGAAGATGGGGTTGAGCGGCCGGCTTTTGCCGTTGCCCGCGCCGGTGTCGATCACGACCGTGTGACGGCCCGTCTGAACGATCCAGCTATGCACACTGAGCGTGAGTGTCTCCCCGTCGGTCGACACGTTTTCCGGCCCGATCCAGCTTGGCCGGCAATGAGTCAGGACCGTGCGATCCCGGTCAGGAAAAAGAAATGCTGAAGGAACTTCAGAAAGAATCAGTTCGGTCACGCGAGTGACGGTGGCGTCGCCGATCCGGTAGCGTTGAATGGTGTCCACTTAAATGGGGTTCCTGTCGAGGGGGCCGGCGGGTGCCAAGGCATGGACGTCATGGTGCCGTCTCCCGCCTCGTCGAAGAAGTGGGTCAGGACAAATGCATTGTTGCTGAAAAGCGAACGTTGGAGGCGTATTGAGGCAGGAACTCGTTAGCAAACCTGCCGGGGTTGTTGACGATTCCGGCGGCGCCGACGAAAACCGGCCATTCACGCGAGTAGTCCGAGTAGCTCCTCTCGGTCGAGCATCAAAACCGAGGGCGGGAATCAGGCAAGGCGCGTTAATGGCTTGCCCTGGCGGGCTTGCGTTGGTGAATCTGGGTGTGCCTGGCGGACGTCTGTTCGGATATCGCCCGCCATACGATCCCAATACGGAGGAGCACCAATATGGGCGCGCACGTGGTCGAGGAACAGACGCGCTCGCGCGGCGTGCGAGCGTCCGGGCAGACGCGCTGCGTAGATGGCCGGCGCCCCCTTGACCGCGGTACCGTCTTCGGAAGGGAACAGTTGCACAAGCCGACCATCGCGCAAATGATCGCCGACCAGCCAGCTGGCAAGGTGTACGACGCCGAGGCCCGCAACCGCCGCGTCGAGCAAGGTCTCGGTATCGTCGCATTGAAATCGCCCGTTGACCTGCAGCGGTGCACCCCGGTTGAGCCCGGGGAAAGTCCACCAGCCCGGCGGAGTCGGCCTAGATGAGACCGTGAGGCATTCATGTTCCAGCAGTTGCTTCAGTGTTTCCGGCCGACCCGCCCGCGCCAGATACGAAGGTGCGGCGCATACCAGCCGACGCAACGGTGCAATCTGCGTCGCAATCAGATCGCCACTCAGATCGCGTCCAATGCGAATGGCGAGATCGATTCGTTTAACTGAGAGATCCGTTACCCGATCGCTCAGATGCAGATCGACCTGCATCCGTGAATATTCCTCGAGAAATGTACGCACTGCCGGTGCGATATGGCGCCTGCCAAACGATGCTGGCGCTGTGATCGTCAGCAGGCCGTGCGGCTCTCGATCACGACTCGATAGCTCATCACGCGCATCGGAGAGCTCCGCGAGTACGTTGCGCGCGGTGCCGAGAAAGTGTTGCCCGGCATCGGTCAAGACCAGCTTACGGCTGCCACGCAGGAACAGCGTGCAGCCTAATTCCTCTTCCAGACCTTCGATCCGGCGCGTGATCGACGACACCGCGACATCGAGCGCGCGCGCGGCCAGTGAGAAATTGCCGGCTTCGGCAGCCGCAACAAATACCTCCAGATCCTTCAGCATTGCCGCCTTATATTTTGCGTTTATCGCAAACTTAAATTGCATTGGCGCTCATTGTTTAGCGAATCAGGCAAAAGCACAATCCCTCCCGTCACATCACCGGCCTGGTGCCGAAACAGGGGAACTTTATGACAACGCCAAACCTTCGCAAGCGTTCAGTGCGGTTTATCGGCGGCATGGCGCTTACAGCCGCCCTGCTCGCTCCGAATCTCGTCAGCGCGGCAGACATCACGTTCAAGGCCCCGCAGGCCTTTCCGGAAAGCATCACCTGGTCAGGCCGCCAGCATGTCTTTATGGTGGGATCGGTGCGGTACGGTACCGTGGGCAAGATCACGCCCGATGGTCACTACAAGGAATTCATCCATGACGACCGTCTGATCTCGACGCTGGGTCTGTTCGTCGATGATCGCCGCAACACGCTGTGGGTTACCAACTCGGATCCGGGTATCGGCGGGCACACCAATGCGGGGACCAAAGGCAAACTCGCGGCCATCGCGACTTACGACGCGACCACCGGTCAGCCGCGCGCCTACTACGATCTGTCGTCGATCAATCGGGGCGCGCACCTGGCCAACGATCTTGCGCTCGACGCCGATGGCAATGTCTACGTGACCGACAGCTTTGCACCGATCGTCTATCGCGTCGATACGCATGGACAGATGTCGGTATGGGCTCACGACCCGCGCTTCATGACCGGCGACGGCTTCAATCTGAACGGGATTGCGATGCACCCGGACGGCTATCTGATCGTCGGCAACTACAACTCTGGCGTACTCTTCAAGATCGATACCCACGATCCATCGAAAATCGAGCAAATCACACTGCCCGAAGCGCTGAAGGGTGCGGACGGTTTCGATCTGGTGGATTTGCAGCACCTGATCGTCGTGCAAAACCAGGGCATCGATCGCATCGTCGAACTCGTATCCACTGACGGCTGGCGAACCGCCACGATCGGGCGTGTACAGAAGAGCGAGCACTCGATGCCGACCGCGGCCGTAACCAGAAACGGCAAGGTGTACGTACTGAATTCACGGATCGACACGCTGTTCAAGCCGGGCTCTCCGAAGATCGATCAATTCGTGCTGCAGCAATTCTAAGCAGCGTTCATCATTTCATCCAAAGGAAACACTATGCTGACGCTTTATTTTCATCCCACGCCGAACGGCAGCAAAGTCGCCCTGTTGCTCGAGGAGCTGCAACTGCCGTTCGATATCAAGGTCGTCGATATTTTCCGCGGCGAGCAGCACCAGCCGGAATTTCTTGAGATCAATCCAAACGGCAAGGTGCCGGCCCTAGTCGATGACGGCATCACGGTGTTCGACTCGCAGGCGATCCTGCTGCATCTGGCAGAAAAACACGCAGCATTCATGCCGACCGATGCAGCCGAACGCGCCGCCGCGCTGTCCTGGCTACAGCTCGTCGCCACGGGGCTGTCGCCGTTCAGCGGCCAGGCCGTGCACTTTCTGCACTACGCGCCGGAGCCGATACCTTACGCCTGCAATCGCTATTTCAAGGAAGTCGAGCGGCACTACCGCGTGCTCGATCAGCGCCTGGCGAAGGCGCCGTACCTGGCCGGCAGCACATACTCGATTGCCGATATCGCGCTGTGGGGCTGGGCCTGTTCGGCGGGTTACATCTTCGGCGAGCACGGGTTGACCGACTATCCGCACGTACAGCGCCTGGTCGCCGAGATTTCGGCACGCCCGGCGGCCGTTCGGGTCATCGCACTGAAACAGCGCATGACCCTCAGCACCGAGATGAATGTGGAGGCTCGCCGCGCCTTGTTCCCCCAAAACCAGTAACGATCGGCTGGACCGTCGCGCACCGTCGGATATGGATTGCTGCGCGATGAATACGCGCGTAGCGCGAATCGTGCTCAAGGGACGGTCGCGTTTAGCCTAAGCGGACATTGACGAGCTGCGTCGACGAGGACTAATGCTCCTATGCCACAATGGCTACACACCAGCTTGCGCGCGACGACGTATGACTATGACTCACACTCAATCAGCCGCCAATGCTGCCCAATCGAGTTCGTTGATGACGGCATCTCCTTCGGCGCTTCGCCCCGAAGTGAGTGTCGTCGCCGATTTGATCCAAGGTAGCAACGCCACTCATCCTGGATTGCCTGTCGTTGTTCGAGGCGAGTCGCTCAATATTCCATATCGGATTCACCACGATTCCGACGAAATGCTGTTCGCGCGGCTGAACGAATCCCAAGCGATCGCGTACGCGCGTGCTAACGAGACATCATGATGGGCATATGCGCCTGCCCCAGATTGGGCGACTGGTTACGTTGACTGAACCTTGGGTAGCGCCATTCGTGATGCAACTCTGCGGCGAGTACGTCATTGAGATTCTCGATGCTATCGAGGCGCACTGGCCGGCCACGCGTCAACGCAATTACGGAACGTTCTTCCGGGAAAATCCGCTATTTTTTCCAAGAACGCAGGATCGCATTATTAGCTACTGGGATTGCTATTACCGTTGGCTATAAAAGCGAAAACTCGACTATGTTGGCTTCCGATTATTCGACCGATTCCGTGAATGGAGTGCTGCTGTCTAGCCAAGTCGTCTCATCGAACGCCTGAACCGGCCAGACTCCGCGATCCCCTTACTCGCAGAATCGTCCCGCCATTAGAATGTCCGCGGCGCGTCGCAAAGAGTTCCCAAGAGGGACGTAGAACTAGAGTGCATTCTTGGACGCTTTGGCCCATGCGCCGGCGGCCCCAAGAAATGCGCCAATGGTCCCATTCTCCCAGCCAAGCGCGCCAATGGAGTGCGGGGGCGACGGCATGGCGGCCTCTATCTCCCGTTCAACGGTCCAGTCGCCCGCGAGAGCACTCAGAAAATCGACGAAGGATCGTTCATCGAAAACGCGATCCAATGCCTCGCGCAGCTTACCCGCCATCCCAGCTTGAAGTTTATTGTTCACAGGCCCCTAGGCCGAACGCTCTGCAATGGATTGTCGACGTTCTGCCAACGCAAGTCGAGTGTCGCTTCGTGGCCGAGCCTGTGTGGAAACTCAGTTTTGGCTCTGAGGGCGAGGTTGCCGGTCGGTCGATAAAGCTAGATGCGTTTCGCTTGCGCCAATCAAACATCCGCGGGCGCAAGAAGCCCCTTGAGGCTTCAGCTTGCAGTCATCCTCATCGCCTTCATCATCCCGGCAACCCCAAGTATATTCAT
>NZ_QLTK01000016.1 GCF_003269035.1 Paraburkholderia bryophila
CTGAGAGGCCACAGTACGTTTCTTTTTCATGATCGGCATATCCATGATATTCATCCTTCATGATATGCCTCGCCCACAAAATCACGGATAGGTCCGACCACACCCGCTACGGCGATTACTGTTGTTGCGCCGACCATTGTCGTACCGTCGGCGACCGAATTACATCAGCCGCCGCCTGCTCACGCGGGGGCCAGCCATCCTTCCGAGCCGGCTTCTACCGACGCTCCCACGCCTGCCCCGACTCATGATATGCACAGTGCGCGGACCTCGTCGCACGCGGGGACGCAGACCTATGTCGTGCAGAAAGGGGATACGCTGGGCAAGATTGCAAAGAAGCACTCAACGAACTATAGAACACTGGCGCATCTGAACGGTATTGCATCACCGTATTTCCTCTATCCGCAGCAGGTGCTGGTTGTGCCGAAGCCGCATGTGAGTGGGGCTTCGCGGGCTGCTGCTATGCCGGGTGCTGCGGCGGTAGCGACAAGCGCAACGGCGCGGACATCTGCGAGTGGATCACAGGCTTCTCGTTCGGTACCGACGACACTGGGGGCTTCGGGATCAGCCCCGTCCGCGCATGCAAACCCCAATTCAGGGAGCGCGAGTGCGGCGCCGCCAGCCATGCACGTCTCTGCTCCCGCTCCCACGCCCACGGTCCACGCCATCCGATCACGGGATGCGGGCGATCACCCTACAACTGAAGCGCTAAGTACCCACCACGCACCGTGGATGGCTGTGGCGGACAGCGAATATCAACTGGGCATTAAGCGTGGCGGTGGGGTCGTTTCCACCGAACACATTCGCGATTACTTCGGCGCGACTTCCGATGTGCACGCGAATCCGAATCGCGATGCCTACTGTGCGGCGTTCGTGAACTGGTGCCTGAAACGCGTGGGCTATGATGGGAACAACGATGCGTGGTCGGCCAATCTGGCACGATGGGGAAAGTCAACGCGAGGCAATAAGCCCGCCTATGGCGCGGTGGCTGTCATACGGTTCCCTACCGGCGGCCATCACGTGACTTTTGTTAACGGCAAGGCTCCCCCGGCACACGGTCAGCCGAGAATTGCGACCTTGGGGGGAAATCAGGGGACCGGGCATGCCGTCACTTATAGTTCGCTTCCCGAGAGTTGGGTGGTCGCGTATCGATTTCCGTCGGATTACACGGAGAGCGACGACGATTACGACCTCAAATTGATGGAGCATGGTGGACCTCAGATGTCAGAGGCATCGACTCGGTAACGGCAGGTGTTGAAGATTTGTGCGATCTGGGAGTGGACGTGAAATTGCTAAAAACAGCGGGTTGTGCTTTATTTGTTTCGATGTTCGTGCTGCCGTCGTGGGCCAGCGACGGTGGTGTCGCGCTGACATCGCATGACGTGCCCTATTCGGCGACGATCATGTTGAAGGACGTGGGTAAGGATTCAGCGGGCAAGCGGATTGTTTCTTATCAAATCAACCTGGCCTCGAAAACGTGCAAGTCTGCGATATCCGGCGTGGCAAAGTTCTACGCCACGAAGGACGAGGCGGGGGACGACTCCACGTTCCTGCCTGACGGCGAAGCCATCGATATCAACGTATTCAAGGACAACGGGGCAAACGGTCAAGTGACTATTACAATGGATACGGCGCAGCGGCCGAGATACGCTGGCGTTGATATCGAAAATGCTCACGTTGGCGGATGCATCGAAAAACCTGGCGTGGGTTGGGATTTCTATGACTGGAAGGCCCGGAAAGGATGAGCCTGGAATGCAAGGGCGTGAGCAACTGGTCTGCTGTTGCCTCGACGTGAATGGACGACAGTTCGACGCCGGCCTGCCGAACTCTTTCGTAGATCCGGCATCATTTTTAGATCAAACAGGCTTCGCTTGCGGATGACACGATATCTGATACTCAACGGCGATAAGACCACCGCGAGCGGAACAGTCGTTGCGACGCCGACTTCGATCCAGTTCGAAAGCCGCGAGATTGCCCATGAGGGTGACGACGTGCAATGTGCCTCGTGTCATACGACCGGCAAAATCAGGTGCGACGCCCCACGTCATTCGATGAACTCGCCCGATGGCCGGCAGGCGGCATTGAGCGGCGACCTTTGCGTCTGCAAGTGTCATCCACCGCCGAAACTCGTTGCTTCGCAACTGTCAATGTCGGTCGAGGGGTGAGCACGTCAACGCATCACAGATGCTAGTGGCCTGCGATTGACGTAGATCGACTTGATTGATGGAGACCCAAAACGCCTACACTGTGCCTAGATGGAATTCAGAAAGCACTTAGCCCAGCCGTGTAGGCTGGGCTAAGTGCTCGACTTATTTCGTAGGGCGTTAGGAACACGAGCGCTCAACCGACGGATTAAGTCGCGGACTAATTTCGCTGGTGGCGCAAGTTTTGACAAAGTCTGGGGTGGCGCTGCATGGGCACCTTACCGAGTGCAGTTGTACGTTGATTGGTAGCACAGCTTCGGACGTGGGGTGAGGAGCTCGTTTGGTCACCGCTCCCCCCGCCTTGACAAAACCACCACCAAAATCCGTGATTTTTTGTCTGAAAAAGACTAAAGCAGACTAAGAATCCTCTGTTTGAGGAATCTTCTCATTCCGCCACGCTATCCACTTGATTAGTATGCGTCGGCCATGCGCTTTGCATAATGCATGCATGGCCATTCCCAGAGTTGCCATCCCATCGGCGTCTCCGTACTTATCAATATGGATATTGCGGACTCATTCGCATGCCAATGTTTTTCCTCGCAGGACATGCATAAAATAACCAGGCTGGTTTTAACCACATCGATCGTTTTATTATCGCAGCTTACCCAGGCTGCCGCGCCAAGCCCAGTCGCAAGCCAGTTTGCTGGGCCTTATCTGGGTTTCAAACTAGGCGTTAACACCTCGGACGCTTCCGGCAATATCTATAAGAGTTCGCATACCACCGTTTTCCCGGGTTTCACCGCCGGATATAACTTCGACGTCGACCGTTTTGTCGTGGGTGCGGAAATTTTCACCGATCTGCATCATGGCTCGGCCACATTTAAAGATGCCGGGATCGACGCCAAAATCGGCATGCCGTTCAATCAATGGATGCCCTACGCACGCGTTGGCTTCACGGGAGATGAACCGGACACGCGTCTGCATTGGGGTTTGGGCCTCGAATATAAATTCTCGAAGCAGGTGAGTGCGGTGGGCGAATGGACGACTGACTCCAGCAACCGTGACGGCACCAAACGAAAGAACAACAGCTTCACCATCGGCGTTCAGTATCACTTCAACTGACCGCACTGAACGACGCTGGCGTACCGTCCCACGCGCCGCAACCCAACCGCAAAGGCCGCTTCAAAAGCGGCCTTTGCCCTATTCGCCGCCAGCTCGCGCTTAATTCGCCGGAGCTGGAGTTGCAGTCGGAGCCCCACCCGCCGCCGCCCCACTCGCCGTCGCATCCGGCTTAAAAACCGTCTTCCAATCCCCCTTCATATCCACAACCAGCCAACCCTTCGTCGCAGCTTCATCCAAACCCTTATCGAGCTTGCCGCTTTTCGACGTGCGATCGTACGCGTACTCCCGCTCCGCATCCGTGTGATGCACGAGCGCCGCCAGCCGCGGCCCGTCGCCGGCCGAAGTCCATTCCAGCATCGGCACGTCGCCGTCGGAGTTGCCGAACGCGATCACCGGACGCCGCCCGATCACGCGATCAACCGCGAGCGGTTTAGCCGAACCGTCGACCAGATTGTCGACCTGCGCAAGCCGGGTCAACGAAACCGCCCCGTTTGTTTGCGCATAGCGGTATTTAACGGTGCTGCCAATCACCTGCTCCGGCGGAATGCCATACACACGCTGCGCCAGGTCACGTACGAACTCGACGTCGCTGCCGGTCACCAGGTAAGTCTTAAAGCCGTTGGCGCGCAGATACGCGAGCAATTCGAGCATGGGTTGATACGCGAGATCCGCATACAACCGGTTGAAGCGCGGGTCGCTCGCGGAGTCGAACCATTCGTGCACGAGCGCGGCGAACTGATCGCTGGTCATGCCGGCATGCGCTGCGGCCAACACACGCATCGAACCCGTATCGCCGCTCGCCGCTATGCTTTTTAGATTGCCTTTGAGAATCGAGCGGAACGGCTCCTGACGCTTCCATTCTGGATGCTTGCCGGCCACCGTCTTCACGCGTTGCAACGCGAACACCAGTTGCACCGATGCGGGTTGCTCCGGCCACAGCGTGCCATCGTTATCGAATACGGCAATCCGATCCGCACGCGGGATGAAATCCTTGGATTCGGGCGTGGTCACCAGTTGAACGAAATCGACGATCGAGCGTTTGGTCGCGGAGTCGTTCCATGACGCCAGCGACGCAGCCGTCAATGCGCCGGCCGGCGATTCGCTCACGTCGTGACGCGGCGTGACGGAACAGGCGGAAAGAACTACGACGGCAAGGGCAATGCAGTACCGGTGCATCGTGCGGATCATGAATTCCTCATCGAAAGACGTGCGGCTAACTTGAAGGGAGCGTCAGTCTAATGGGGCGCGGCCATTGTTGCAGCCCCTATTGTTGCGGCGCAGACGAAGATGGCTGGTCAAAACGCCGCGCGCGGCGGCAATCCATCAGCGCGCGTGATGCATTGAAGTGGTAGCGATATCGGGCCCTGTTCGACCGAGTGCTTCCGCTCGCCGATCGATATGCTCGTTTGTGAGCCATTGTCGCCATTGCGTCCCGCAGGCTTGGGACGGGCAGGCGGCGTGAGGTTAACGACCCCTTTCGGAGCACCATGAACGTCACCACATCCGACGACTTTACCGGCGTCCAGGCCACCCACTTCTTGTCGAAAGCCTTCATTGTGCTGGGCTATGCCGACGGAGCGATCTCGACGATCCCGAACAACTTCTTTCGCAACTGGATGGATGAGGAAGCCACTGTTGGCACCTTCGTGATCGGCAAGGGCTCGGGCATTGGCGTTGGTTCAATTGCCAAATACGACGGCGAGTTTCAGAAGCTGGTGATCGGAAAATTCGTCGCCGGCGGCCTGAAGCTGAAATTCCTGCTGAACGGGCAGCACGACATGCGGACCATTTCGACGTCGATGCTGAGCGTGTACGGCGGCGACGGCATGCGGAATTCTCCTCCGCCACAATACGGCGACACCGTGATCCGTAACGACGTGTGGATCGGTGACGAGGCGATGTTCCATGGCGGCTCCACCGTTGAAAACGGTTGCGTGATCGGCGCAAGAACGCTCGTGCCGGCTAATTTCAAAAGCGAGCCGTACGGGATCTACGTCGGCTCCCCGGCACGCCTCGTGCGGTTCCGCTTCACCGAGAAAATCCGCGAGTTGCTGGTTGAACTGGCCTGGTGGGACATGCCCGGGCTGTGGCTCCGTCAAAATAACAGCCACTTTCTGGCCGACCTGACGGCGGACGAGGGGCAGTCGATCGAAATACTGACCGAGTTGCTGCGCGCGAAGAAAGCGTGGCTTGAATTGCGGGCCGCGGCGAACGCCTGACGGGTCGGCAAGGAGCGTGCCGTCGCTGGCGCGCTCTTGCGACCGGCGCAGCCGCTTTGAGCGGCAAAGGCTAGAGGTATTTGTCGCCGGGTTGGCGATCGCGAACTTTCTTCGCCGGGGAGCCGTAGGCAATCGAGAAAGCTTCCACGGCGCTGAGCACGAGCGACCCCGCGCCCACCACGCTGTGCTCGCCGATCGCGATGCCATGACGCAGGACAGCGCCGATGCTCACTGCGGCGTGGCTGCCGATATGGCAATTTCCGCCGGTCGTCACGCCCGGCGCGAGACTCGAATAATCCCCCATCACGCTGTCGTGATCGAGCGAGGCTCGGGTATTGACGATGCACCCGCGTCCAATGCGACAGGCCGGATTGATCACCGCGCCTGCCATCACAACCGTACCCGCGCCGATAGTCGTTTCCTTGCCGATACTGGCGGACGGATGCACCGCGCTGACGAACGGCAATGGCAATGACGCACAAATATCGGCCACTCTGGCCGTCACTTTCGCGCGCACGCTGTTATCGCCGATCGCGACGATGACGCCCTTCAGATCATGTTCAGCGGCAAGCGCCGGGAGATCGGACTCACTGCCGAGAACGGCATAACCGAGGGTCGTTTCGCCGACTTTCCGAAATGCGTCGATAAGCCCGACGATCCGGTAGCGCGCCTGCCGTTCGACGATATCGATAACCACTTTCGCATGGCCGGACGACCCCACGAGCACGATGTTTTGCATTGAATGCGTTCCAGTTGCAGGCCGGCCGCTTTCAGTTGACGCTGGCTACGATGCTCACAATGCGTTCAACCTGTACCGGGCTGAGATCCGGAAAAATCGGCAGGCACAAAATTCGTTTCGACGCGGCGCTGGCTACCGCCAGGTTGTCGTTATGTGCCGATGGTAGCCCACGATACATCGGAAATTCGGAAATCAGCGGATAGAAGTAGCGGCGCGCAAAGATGTCGTGTTCCTTCAGTCGCTCATACAGCGCGTCGCGGCTGATCGGAAAACTGTCTTCCACCTGGACGGGAAAGTAAGCGTAGTTCGCGACTTTTTCGCCGGCGTCCTGCAGGCAGCGAATGCCCGGCACGTCGGCCAGCAGCGCGCGGTAATGCGCGTCGATCGCCCGGCGTTTGGCGAGCGCCTTGTCGACGTGCTGCAATTGCAGAAGCCCGAACGCGGCGTTGATCTCGCTCATCTTGCCGTTGATGCCGGCTGCCACGACCGTCACTTCATCCACGAAACCGAAGTTCTTCAGATGGTCGATGCGCTGTTTCGTCTTGGCATCCGGGCAGATGATCGCGCCGCCTTCGAACGTGTTGAAGACCTTGGTTGCATGAAAACTGACGATTGACAGATCGCCGTGTTTGAGCACGCTGCCGTCTTCGGTCTGCACGCCGAACGCATGCGCGGCGTCGTAAATGACCTTGAGGTTGTAGTTGTCGGCAATCTTCTGGATGGCCTTCACGTCGCACGGATGACCATAGCAGTGCACCGGCATGATCGCGGTCGTTTGCGGCGTGATGGCGGCTTCGATCTTCTGCGGATCGAGATTGAGCGTATCCGGATCGACATCCACGAAGACCGGCTTGATGCCGTTCCACAGCAACGAGTGAGCGGTGGCGGCAAACGAATACGGCGTCGTAATGACTTCGCCGTTGATGCGCAGCGCCTGCAGCGCGGTAACGAGGGCCAGCGTGCCGTTGGTAAAGAGCGCGAGGTGCTCGACGCCGAGATATTCGCAGAGCGCCTTTTCGAGCTGCTGATGAAATGGCCCACCGTTCGTCAGGATCTTGCTGGTCCAGATCTTTTCGAGGTACGGGAGGAACTCGTCCAGCGGCGGCAGATGCGGCTGGGTGACGTAAATGCGTTCGTCGTCCAGCGACGCGATCGCACGAAGAGGAGCGCTAGAGCCCATAGTTTCCTCGCTGCTGTTTTTTAGTCCGGGTGACGGGCGAGCACGGTTTGCGGCTCGTCCGTACTGAAGGCGGCTGGAGCGAGGCCGTCGCTCCAGCGCTGCCACATCGTGTGAAACGCGCGCGAGAGGCTTTGCGCGACAAGCTCCGGCCGGAACGGCGCCGACTGCATGCAGCGCTCGCGCAAGCCGGTGCGAATGCTCGCCAGCGCGGGGATGTCCGAGGCCAGCTTGACACCCTTGGCGACGAAGTCGTCCGCGTCTTCGGCCGCGAAAGCGTCGAGACCCGAATGCGACAGCCATGCCGTGGCGGCCCGGCTCGCCATCGTCTTGCCGGCGATCGTCAGCGTGGGCACACCCATCCACAACGAGTTCAGAACCGTCGTGGAACCGGTATACGGGAACGTGTCCAGACAGATGTCGACCTGAAAGTGCTGTTGCAGGTAGACCTCGACGCGCGAGCGCGGACGGAACGTCAAACGGTCCCGCGAAATGCCTTCGTTGACGAACCAGCTGATGAGGTTCTCGTCGCCTTCGTCGCCGTTCATCGAACCGAGCACCATGCGCGACGTGGGCAACTCGCGAAGCAACCGTGCCCACACGGCGATCACGTCGGGACGCAACTTGTTCAGCCGGTTGAAACTGCCGAACGTGATGTAGCCGTTATGCATTGCCGGCAGGATGTTGACCGGCGGTGCATTGCGGTCCGGCAGGAACGGCCCGATGGAAGCCAGGTGGACCAGCTTCTCGGAGAACTGCTTTTCCATCTCGCCGAACGGCGTGAAGAAGCGGTCGCTGAGGTAATAATCCATCGCGTCGAGACCGGTCGTCGCCGGATAGCCGATCCAGCTCACCTGAATCGGTGCGGGCTTACGCGCGAACGCCTGCAGCCGATTGCGGCCGGTGTGCCCGCTCAGGTCGATCAGAATGTCGATCTTGTCGGCGCGAACTTTCTCGATGAATTGCTCGTCCGAGATGCCGGCCGTGCGGGTCCACTGGTCGACCTGGCTGGTCAGCCAGTGCGTGTAGTCGTCGTCATGCACGTGGTTGTAGTAGACATGGAGCGACAGGCTCTTGTCTTTCGCGAGCGGCTCGATGATCGGCATCAGGTACGACGCGACGGCGTGACGGAACAAGTCGCCGGAAACGATGCCCACTTTCAGCGGGCGGCCGGGCGAGCGGCTATTCGCGTGACGCACTTTCTGCAAGCGCAGCGAGGCTTCATGAATCCGCGCAAATTCGCGATGCTCGGCGTAGATCTGCTCGGGGGAGATTTCCGGGTTGTGCGCGATGGCGAAGAGCAGATTGCTGCGCGTCGGCGAATTCTTGGGATCGAGTTCGAGCGCGCGGCGAAAGCATTGCTCGGCCTCCTCGGTGGCGCCGATGTCGAGTAACACGACGCCCAGCGTGCTGTGGGACTCCGCGTAGTCAGGCGTCAGTTCGGTGGCGCGACGGCACTCGGCGACCCCTTCGCGAGCGCGGCCGAGGCCGGAGAGCACCATGCCGAGAATACGATGGCCTTCCGAGTGGTCCGGATGCAGTTCGAGCAATTTCCGGCACTCGACTTCCGCTTCGGCATGCATACCCAGCAGGCGCAGCAAATCGGCCAGTGCCTTACGCACTTCGGAATCGTCGCTGCCGAACGCAACGGCGTTTTTCAGAGGCTGTAGCGAGTCCGCGTAGCGGCCGGCCCGATGAAGCGCGATACCGAGGCAGCGCCACGCGAGGCCGTTCGACGGACACCGTTCCGTCATGCTCCGGGCGAGTTTGATGGCGTCCGGAATGTGGCCCTTGGCGAAGAGCGTGTTGAAGCGGGTAATTTCTTGCGGAGTGGGGCGGCGCGTATCGAGCGTTGCGGGCGCGGCTTCGGCGGTGTCTGTCGCGTTGAGGTCTGTCGAAACGATCTCTGCGGGCGCCGGTTCCGGCGAGACGACGACCGGTGCGACCGCAGCGGTGGCGTAGCGGGCACCGCCGTGCGCCATGCGCGTGATCAGTCCGTCGACGGCCGGTCCCTTCAAGCCCCTTTGCTGGCCCATTTCCAGCGCCATCCAGGCCGCCTGGATCTGGTCCGAATCGATCAGGGCGCTGATATAGGCCACCCAGAATTGGCCGTTGTTCGGCGCGCCGCCGAGCGCAGCTTCCAGGTGCGGCAGAGCGTCGGCAGGACGGTTGCGCTGCACGTACAGCACGCCGAGGTTGTACTGCACGTCGACGTGGCCCGGCATGGCGTCGAGGATCGCGAGATACAGCGCCTCGGCGTCGTCTAACTCGGCCTTGTGGTGATGCGCCAATGCGGTCTGCAAAACCAGCGCGATGTCTTGCTCGAGCTGTTGCTCGGGCGTCAAGGGTTCAGCGGTCGGCTGGTCGTGAAGGAGCGTCATGGTCTCGGCGCGGAATGGTCTATGACGGAAATTGTGCGACGGGCACGGGGTTTCCGATGCGCGGAGATGACGGTGAAAACGCCGCCTGTTTAGCGTATGGGCAGGGGCGTGCGGGCGTGAAATGCCAGAAAAAAGCCCGCACGCGGCGGGCTGAGGGAACGAGCGCGTCTCACTTCGACGCGTAGTTCTTATTGTCGGGGTGTGCGCGGGAACCTGACGTCGGCGTCCGCTTGCCTCGCGGCACCGCGGTGGCTTGCAGGTTCCGCGGTCAGTCTGCTTACATGCGCGCCATGCGCTGATACTCGCCGGCTGCCTTGGCGCGTCCCATGGCCGCTTCGAACTCGATATGCAGTTCGTTTTGTGTCGTTTCGGCATCCGCGAGCAGCGCTGCATCCATGGCCTGGATCTGGCGGATCTTCTCCAGCGCGGCCGGTTCCTGCTCCGCGACTAGCGACATCAGCAGCGGCGAACGCGCTTCGATCAGGCGAGCCGCTTCCGGCCAATCGGCCAACGACGCCGCCTGGGCGATTTCGCGCGTCATTGCCAACAGGCGTTCTACTAATTCCGTCTGGTTCATCTTGAGCGCCTCCGGCAGGCTCGGCGGTTACGTGTTGTTGGCGCTGGCCAGTGCACCGGCGCTGTTGGCGCCGCCGAACAACGCGGTCAGGTACTGCGAATTGCTGTTGGCACTCGCCATCAAGGTATTCAGCGCCGTGAACTGCGCCTGATACTGGCTCGTCAACTGCGCAGTGTAATCGGCGAGCGCGCTTTGCTGCGTGGCGACGCTCTTCAGATCGGTGTTCAGCCCGGTGTTCTGGGTGTCGATGATGCCACCGGTCTGCGTGAACGTCGTGATGTCGTTGTTCAACTGCGCGGCGATGCCGTTGGTCGAGTTGAACAGCGAAGCGACGGTCGCGGGGTTGGCTGTCAGCGCGGTGGTCAGCGTCGAGCTGTCGACCACCAGGGTGCCGTCCGCCGGATCGTCTTTTAGCGTGATACCGATCGACGCCAGCGTGGTGCCGGTGCTGCCCGAGCCGACCGCGCCGCCGACCACCGAGGCCAGCGCGTTCTGGATGGTCAGCAGCGTCGAGTCGCCCAGCAGCGGGCCTTGCGACGATGCCGACGAGTTATACGAGGTGAGCGTGGCCATCGTCGTGACGACGGTGTTGTACAGGCTCACGAAGGTGTTGATTGCGCTGCTTTCCGCCGTCGTGTCCGGCGTCACGTTCAGCGTCTGCGACGTGCCGACGGCCGCCGCCGACAGATTCAGCGTGACACCCGAAATGGCGCTCGTCACCGAGTTGCTGGCGTTCGTCGCGGCGATGCCGTTGATCGTGAACTCCGCGTCCTGCGCGGAGGTGCTTTGCGACCAGGCGCTGCTCGTATTCGCCGAGGTAATGGTGGACTGGCCGCCGGTGGTGCTGGCCGTCGACGTCACGCCGAGGCTCGACAGGCCGTTGTCGCTCGTGACGTTGGTCGTCACGTTGATCACGTTGGCCGCGCCGCTGTTCGCCGAGCGCAGCACGAGGTGAGCGCCGTCCGTGCCGGTCACCACGGTAGCCGTGACGCCGGGGTTACCGCTGGCGCCGTTGATCGCGGCCGCAATGCCGGACAGCGTGTTATTGGTGCTGTCGATATTGACGTTCACCGATTGGCTGCCGAGCCCGATCGTCAACGTGCCCGTGCCGAGCTGCGTGGTCGCGCCGAACGCCGCCGACGACAACGCCTGCGAACCGGCGATCTGTTGCACGGCGACCGTGTAGCTGCCGGCCACGGCGCCCTTGCCGGCCGTCGCGGCGAGGCCGGTGCCGGTGGCGGTAGCGGTGAACGTGGACAACGTCGAACCGCTCGCCAGACCGGCAATACCGGATTGCAGCGCGCTCAGTGCAGCGCTCAGTGCGCCGTACGCGGACAGTTTGGTGTTGTCGCTGGTTTGTTGCGCCGACAGCGCGGCGGCTTGCCCCGCGGTTTTGGCGTTCACGAGCGCCGTGACGAGCGACGACACGTCCATCGACGAATTGCCTGTCGAGCCGCTGATGATCGACTGAGCGGCCGACTGCAGCGCAGCGTTGGCGCTCGCTGTAGAAGACGTGGTTGAGATCGAGGACATGCAGAGGCTCCAGGCGTCTAGGAATCTGAATTAGGTGGTGCGGGATGCTACAGCATCGAGTGTTGCAAATGCACATCGGGAGGCATGCCTCCCGTTGCTTGAAACCCGGCTGCGCGCCGTCTCTTGATAGCGCGGCGCGCAGCCGGTACTACGTCAGCTCTTATTGCAGGAGCTTCAGAACTTGCTGCGGGTTCGAGTTAGCTTGCGCCAACACCGAGATACCCGCTTGTTGCAGCACTTGCGCCTTGCTCAGGTTCGCCGTTTCTTGTGCGAAGTTGGCGTCCGTGATTTGCGACTGTGCCGACGACAGGTCGGTCGACTCAGCTTGCTGCGACGTGGCGATGGCCGTGAAACGGTTTTGCGCGGCGCCCAGCGATGCCTGCAGGTTGTTGACCGTTTGCAGAGCGTTGTCGATCGAGACCATCGCTTCGTTCGCGCCCGTCACCGTGCTGATGTTCAGGTTCGAGACCGTCGGCGGGCTGTTGATCGCGTTGATCTGCGCCACTGCCGAAGCCTGAGCTGCCGAACCTGCGCCTGCCGTCGTCGTTGCTGCGGCCTGGAGTGCCAGAGCCGTACCTTGCGTACCCGTACCGGCCGTTGCGCCCGAGCCGAACACGGCTGCTGCGACGGTTTGCGCGATTGCCTGGTTGTTCTGGTCGGTGAAGGTATAGCCGCCCTTGCCGTCCGACAACACGTTGATGGCCGTGATGGCCGGGCTCGCTGCCGACGTGTACGTACCCGTGTTGTCGACGCTGACCGACACCGTGCCGACGGTTTGACCCGTTTGCACCAGGCCGCCACCGATCTTCGCTGCCGACATCGACTGGCTCAGGTTCAGGCTGATGGTCTGGCCAACGTTCGCGCCGACCTGGAACGTCACGTTACCTGCCGAGCCGTCCAGAATGTTCGTGCCGTTGTACGTCGTTTGCGACGCGATACGGTTCACTTCCGAGATCTGTGCCGAAACTTCCTGTTGCAGTGCGGCCTGGTCGCTCGACGACAGCGTGCCGGTCGATGCCTGCACAGCCAGCTGACGAATACGTTGCAGGCTGGACGTCAGCGACGACAGTGCGCTCGACGCGGTTTGAATCATCGACACGCCGTCGTTGGCGTTCGACACGCCTTGATTCAGACCGTTGATCTGCGTTTGCATACGCGTCGAGATCGCCAGACCTGCTGCGTCGTCGGCCGCGCTGTTGATGCGCTTGCCCGAAGACAGACGCGTGATGGCTTGCGAGAGGGCGCTTTGCGAGCCATTAAGGTTTTGCTGTGCAACCAGCGAGTTGATGTTGCTATTGATTCCGAGCATGAAAATCTCCTAAATAAGCCTTGAGCCCAATACGCCACGTTGGCATCGGCGGAAGCACTCGTTCATTGCTGGCCGCCTCAGTGAAGGTTGACGGCGCCCCTAAAAAAAACTTGAGGCACTTTGTTCAATGTCTTCCCAATTGTTTTGCCGTCGCGATACCGCGTCGAATCGCTGGGAGGCGCTTGCTGACTGGCTTGGCGGGCTCACTGCAGGGATGGGAAAGGCGGCGTATTCTCGTTTTATCTTGTAACAAAATCGGGAGAAATCATGCAGAAACGCAAGGTTGGAAGATCCGAATTGCAGGTCTCACCGCTTATGTTTGGCGGCAATGTTTTCGGCTGGACCGCGGATGAAGCGACCTCGTTTTCCATTCTGGATGCGTTCGTCGACGCCGGTCTCGACTTCATCGATACCGCCGACGTCTACTCGGCGTGGGTGCCGGGCAACCAGGGCGGCGAGTCCGAGAGCATCATCGGTAAGTGGTTCCGCCGGAGCGGCAAGCGCGACCGGATCGTGCTGGCGAGCAAGGTCTCGAAGCATCCGCAGCGCTTGGGGTTGTCGGCGGCCAACATTCAGGCGGCGGTCGACGATTCGCTGCGACGCCTGCAAACGGATTACATCGACATCTATTTTTCCCACGACGACGACGCAGCCACGCCGCTCGCCGAAACACTCGGTGCTTATCAGAAGCTGATCGAGGCTGGCAAGGTGCGGGTGATCGGCGCTTCGAACTATGGCGGCGCGCGGATCGAGGCGGCGCTGGCCGTCTCCCGGCAGCACGGACTGCCCGAATATCAACTGCTGCAGCCCGAGTACAACCTGTATGATCGCGCCGCGTATGAGCGCGACATCGAACCGGTGGCACTGGCCAACCAGCTCGGTGTGGTGGTGTACTACAGCCTTGCGAGCGGTTTTCTGTCCGGCAAGTACCGCTCGACGGCGGATCTGGCGAACAAGGTGCGCGGTGGCCGCGTCGAAAGGTATCTGAACGAACGGGGCATGCGGATTCTCGGCGCGCTCGACCGGGTCGCCGACCAGCACGGCAGTACGCCGGCCACCGTCGCGCTGGCGTGGTTGATCGCGCGGCCCAGCGTGACGGCGCCGATTGCCAGCGCGACCTCGGTCGAGCAGCTCAAAAGTCTTGCGGCCGCCGTCCATTTGATGCTCACCGGCGCCGATATCCGCGAACTGGACGAGGCGAGCGCGTGACGCGCGGATGGCCTGGCGCAATCGCTAAACCCCTGGTAGGATGGAGAGTTTCCTGATATCATCGGGAGTGAATTGAGATCTTTGCCTGTTTCGTCAGTGTTTTCTATTGATGAAAGGTTGGCGAAACGGCAACAGACGCGGTTTTTTGTATCACGTCTGTCCGCGTTCGGCGGTGAACTCCCCACCTCTCTTTTCCGGCCTCCGTGGCCGCTTTGCCTCTCGTTTCATTCGTGGTTTGGCCGGGTTCTGCCCGCGTTTGCCTGTTACTGGCCATGAATCGAAACGACCGGAGGGCCGGCGCGTGAGCGGTTTCCCGCCACGCAAATTAACCCGTATCAAGTGATTGAGTTAGGAATTACATGACGACGATTCTTCTGAAGGAAAACGAGCCGTTCGAAGTGGCGATTCGCCGCTTTCGTCGCGCAATCGAAAAGAATGGCCTGATCGCTGAACTGCGTGAGCGCCAATCGTACGAAAAGCCGACAACGGCACGTAAGCGCAAGAAGGCTGCTGCTGTGAAGCGCCTGCACAAGCGCCTGCGCAGCCAGATGCTGCCGAAAAAGCTGCACTAAGCACGCTTTTTTAGCACGGCCGAACGGCGGTGTGAGCTTCGAAAGAAGCCACATCGCCGTTTTGCTTTTTGGGGCCTTTTGACTGCTTTAGACGGTGGTTTAAGGCGAGTTGCGGTGAGATCAAGCGGCGCTTTTCAGTCGCTCGGCGGACAGGCTGAATTGGAGGGCAATCGACCCCAATCGTTCGTGCCATTCCCACGTGCCGAACACGTCGTGGACGTTCTGCAGGCAACTGAGCAGGTCGACGGTGGTTGGGTCGTAGACGTTGAGGCGCGCGCGAAACAGCGCCTTCTTGAGCGCCGAGATGCCGACGTCCATGTAAGCCGGCACTTGCACGGGTGTTTTGCCGATGTAGCGCACGGGAATGCCCTCCATCGCGCTCACGTAGTCGAGCGGCTTGATGAAGCTGCCGACCGGGCAGCCGCCGCAATAGCCGCGGTAGGCGCCGCCGCCGCGCGGCAGCAGTGCGGCGCGCTTCTGGCCGAGCAGATGACTCACGGCCTGATCGAAAATCTCCTGATGCGTCAGGAAGCTAAGCGTTTTCATGGTTGGTCTCCCACGCGTTACGCAGCGGTTATTCGTTGTTAGTGCGCATGACGATCAGTATCGGGCGCGCACCGATTAACGAAGCCCCGACTAGCAAGGCGAAAGGCCCTCAATTCGCGGATTTGGGGCGCGGGTCGTGTCAACCCGCCTTGCGGTTGCGCCCCTTCTTGCCCAGCGCCGCGCATCGCGCCCGGCACATGCAGTTCGTCTCGTGGTCGTTCACCATGCCGACCGCCTGCATGAACGCATAGCAGATTGTCGTTCCGACGAACTTGCAGCCGTAGCCTTTGAGCGCTTTGCTGAGCGCGTCCGACACTTCGGTCGATGCCGGTGCCTGCTTATACGACGCCCAATCGTTCTGGATCGGCGTCTGGTCGACGAACGACCACACGAAGTTCGCCAGCGAGCCGTGCTCGCTCTGGATCTGCTGCACGGCGCGTGCATTGATGATCGCTGCTTCGATTTTGCCGCGATGGCGCACGATGCTTTCGTCCGTGACCAGCGCGTCCACGTGCTTCGGCGTAAAGCGGGCAACCTTGTCGATGTCGAAGTTGGCGAAAGCGCGGCGGTAACCGGCCCGTTTGTTGAGAATCGTCGACCACGACAGGCCCGCCTGAGCGCCTTCCAGCACCAGCATCTCGAACAGGTGCTGGTCGTCGCGCGAGGGCACGCCCCATTCGGTGTCGTGATAGTGTGCGAGCGATTCGCTCGACGCCCAGTTGCATCGCTGTGTCACGGTCGCGCTCCCGCGTAGTCATATCGCCCGCCAGCATAGCCGAAGCCTCACGCAGTGCAAGCAGGCCATTCGGCCGATTGCGCGATTGAAACGGACCTGCCACGCTACGCGATATTCACTTTCCGAACTCTTTCAATTCGATGAACCAAGACCTCTTTCTGATCGGCGTGGACGGCGGCGGTAGCGGCACGCGTGTGGTGCTCGGCGACGCGTCCGGCCGTGAACTGGCACAGGCGGCAAGCGGGCCGTCGGGTCTGGGGCTGGGCGTCGAGCGCGCGTGGCAATCCATCGCGGCCGGTTGCGGTGAGGCATTCGCGAGCGCCGGGGTCGCGCTGGACTGGTCGCGCTGCGTGCTGGGTTGTGGTTTGGCGGGGGTCAATAATCGCGAATGGCTAGCCGCGTTTCGCGCACAGGCGCCCGCTGTTGCAGGGCTTGCGGTGGAAAGCGACGCCTACACCACACTACTGGGAGCGCACGGCGGCGCGCATGGCGTAATCGTCGCGTTGGGCACCGGCAGCGTCGCGGCTGCGCTCGACGGCGACGGCGAATGCCGGATCATTGGCGGCTTCGGCTATCCGTCGGGTGACGAAGCGAGCGGTGCGTGGCTCGGCCTGCGCGCCATCGTGCATGCGCAACAATCGCTCGACGGACGTGTCCCCCGCGACGATCTCGCGCACGCGCTGCTCGCCCACACCGGCGCGCATGACCGGGATAGCCTGGTCGTCTGGCTTTGCGAGGCTAATCAGACCGCTTATGCGAGGCTCGCGCCGATCGTCATCGCGCATCGTGCGCATCCGTTCGCGGCGCGTTTGCTCGGGGAGGCCGGGGTGGAGGTGGGCAAGATGATCGCGGCGCTGGATTCCTCGGCAAGCTTGCCCGTTGCCTTGTGCGGCGGTTTGGGCGCGCCCTTGCGCGATTACGTGCCGCTGGCCTGTCAGTCAAGGTTGCGCGAACCGCTGGCCGACTCTGCGCATGGTGGATTGCAACTGGCGCAGCGCGAAGCCGAGCGAATTGCTGGCTGAGTCGGCTGGGTGAGCGCGCCGGCCGAGTACGCTGCTGAGCAGGCAAACAGGCAAACAGGCAAACAGGCAAACAGGCAAACAGGCAAACAGGCAAACAGGCAAACAGGCAAACAGGCAAACAGGCAAACAGGCAAACAGGCAAACAGGCAAACAGGCAAACAGGCAAACAGGCCAACCGAGCGCACTAGCTGAACTCACCGACCACGTTTCGCTCGCCCCCAGCGAACGCCGCAGCCGCGACGTCGTCAGGCACCGGTAAAATACCCAGCTTCGACGCTGCCCGGTTGCTCACACCATGTACAAAGTCATTGCCACGGATCTCGACGGCACGCTGCTCAACGCAGATCATCAGGTAGACCCGTTCACGGTCGCCACCGTGCGCAAGCTGGAAAGTGACGGGCTGCACTTCGTGATCGCAAGCGGCCGCCACTACTGCGATGTCGCCGGCATTCGCGACGTGCTGGGCATCAGCCCGTATCTGATTACATCGAACGGCGCGCGCATTCACGCGCCGGACAACACGGTGATTCACGCCGACGACCTCCCGCCGGCGATCGTGCAACGTCTGGTGCTGCCGGAGATCGTCGGCGAACACGGCCGCGTCATCGTCAACCTGTTCGCCGATCAAGCGTGGTTGATCGACCGCGACGCGCCGGATCTGTTGAAATTCCATCAGGATTCCGGCTTCACCTACAAAGTGACCGATCTGCCGAAACACAACGGCGCGGATATCGCGAAGGCTCTCTACATCGGCGAACCTGCCGATCTCGCGCAAGTCGCAACGAACCTCGAGCGCGAATTCGGCGACGCGTTGTATGTCACGTATTCGCTGCCGGATTGTCTGGAGGTGATGACATCGAACGTATCCAAAGGGCGAGCGTTGCAGATCGTGCTCGGGCGCCTCGGCGTCAATGCGGCAGAGTGTGTAGCGTTCGGCGACAACATGAACGACATCGACCTGCTGGAAACGGCGGGCCATCCGTTCATGATGAACAACGCCAACCCGGATCTCATCACGCGCCTGCCGAACGTGCCGCGCATCGGCAACAATTTCGAGGCCGGCGTGGCGCATCATCTGCGCAAGCTGTTCTCGCTCGACGACGAGCTGATGTCCTGAGCTGAAATGAAACCGGCCCGGTTCCAGTTCGGTGGAAGCGGGCCGGTTTGCGACGCAAGCCGCCATTTGAAAAAAAGCGGCGCACACCCAATCACCCAGCGCGTCGTGGCGCGCGTCAGCCGTCAGCGTTACTGTTCCGAATCATCAGCCGTGCCAGCCACCGCGGTAACCGCCGCGATCGTCGTGGCCCCAACGGCGGTCGTTATGATCCCAGCCGCGCTCGTAACGATGGTCCTGGTGATAGTAGTCGCGGCGATCATAACGGTGGTCCCATCCGCCATTGCCGTAGTAGACCGGTTGCGGTGCCGCGTAAACCGGGGCGGGTTGTGCATAAACCGGCGCGCCGAGCGACAGGCCGATGTTCAGATCCGTATGCGCCTGAGCGACGCCGCATACGCCGACCGCGAGTCCTGCGGCAACCAGCAAGTGAGTGACGATGCGTTTCATGTTGTTCTCCTGTGAGGCGACGAGTTGTTTGTCGCACAGGATCAATGTACGCATGCCGGTCCGCGCTGACTGCGACGAGATGTTACGGACTGCAAGCATCTTCACAGGGTTGAAAGCTGGTTGAAGCCTGGTCCGCGGCCTGCCGCTCGGCATGGCCGCTTCAACTAACCGGCTGTTCCATAAGCCGTTTCAGCGCGGTGGGGAATAAAAAACTAGGTTGGCGTAACGATTTTCCGGAAACCTGGCCGCCGTTCCCGTAATCACGACTTACATCTGTATTACCGAATTAATCCGCCGCATTCGTGGCAGCCGCCGAAGCCGCCGCCGACGGCGCAGCCGGTAGCGCCGCGCACGGGCAATCGGTAGAGCGTCCGTCGAGACCCTGGCGATCACGCTTGAAGCTCGCCTCTGCGACACCGTTCTGCCAGTTGAGGCGAACGATATAAATACTGTCGAAGTCGTCGCTTTTCCAGTTCGGAATATCGGCGGGATTGCCGCCGTGCGCGCTCAACATCTGCCGCAATAGCTTCACGATCAGCTTGTGTTCCCACGCAACGACGATCAGCTTGCCGCGATTGTCGGGACTCAAAAGCGCGGCGCCCAACTGGTCGATCTGTGCGAACCCGTACGGCGTTTGTACGGGCATCTGGAACTGGATGGCCGTCGGCTCGATCGTCGCGAGTGGCCGGATGTAGTAGTAAGGGTGGCCGCTATCGTCTTTCTGCTGGCCTGGATCGGGCGCGTAGATCGCATCCGGCTTGCCGAACTTGGCCGCAATCACCGCCGGCAAAGCCAGCGCCCGATTCAAGCCCTGGCAATTGAGTTGCCCGTAACCCGCTGCGGGTTTTTCACCGTGTCGCACGAACACGAGCGTTTCGGTATGGCTGTCTGCAGCATGCGCATTGGGTAGCGCCAGCGCGCCGGCACACAATCCGCCGATCGAGAGTGCGATGCCATGCAGGAATCCACGGAAACGGTTCATCGGTAGTACCTGTGCGAGCTTGGGAAGTCGCACGATTCTAGCAGCGGACTTTCAGCGCGCCCGTCGACGAATATCCAGTGGCATGCTTAGTCCACCTCGCGACCAGGCAAACCGAAGCAAAGCGAACCAAAGCGAAGCGGGCGCCTCGGCGCCCGCTTCAACTGCTCGCTCTACCGCCTGCGCCGATCAGTCGGCCGCCAGCGCCGCCGAATTGCCGCGCCGGCTTTCCGCGATCACCGGATACAGCACGCCTGCGATCACCGCGCCGAGGATCGGCGCGACCCAGAACAACCAGAGTTGATCCATTGCCGCCCCGCCGACGAACAGCGCCGGTCCGGTGGAGCGCGCCGGATTGACCGACGTATTGGTGACCGGAATCGAAATCAGATGGATCAGCGTCAGGCACAGGCCGATGGCGATCGGTGCGAAGCCGGCCGGCGCGCGCTTGTCCGTGGCACCGAGAATGACGAACAGGAAGAAGCCGGTCATGACCACTTCGCAGATAAACGCCGCCACGAGCGAATAGTGGCCAGGCGAGCGCTCGCCATAGCCGTTGCTGGCAAAGCCACTGGCCACGAGATCGAAGCCGGGTTTGCCCGACGCGATCAACGACAATACCAGCGCGCCGAGCACCGCGCCGACTACTTGCGCGACGATATACGACAGCAGATCACGAGCCGGAAAACGGCCGGCGACCGTCAAGCCGACGCTCACCGCCGGATTCAGATGGCAGCCGGAGATGTGGCCGATCGCATAAGCCATGGTCAACACGGTCAAGCCGAACGCGAACGACACGCCCACGAAGCCAATGCCGAGACCATGAACGGGGCCGGCGAAGTTGGCGGCGAGAACGGCGCTCCCGCAGCCTCCGAGCACAAGCCAGAAGGTGCCGAAGAGTTCGGCGGCGAGACGTTTTGACAACGACATGATCGGTAATCCTAAAAAGAATGGCGCTTTACGCGGCACAGATGAGACACGCCGCAGTCAGAAGTTTGAACGCGCAATTCTAGGGAAGGACAGCTGGAATAGGTGTCAAGAATTGTCAAAAGTGGAGTCTGATTTACCTATTATTGCCGGATAAAGATGGCGTTTTACAATTCATCGAAGCTTAATAATTATCAGAGGATATCTTCCTAAATCGGTATTATTGGCCATTGCGAATTTTTATAATTGCAGTTAGTCTGCGAGCGAATGAGTTCTAGAAAAGGGGAGAGCCGGAATGTCACAATACGCAGATCTCAAGGCGCAGATCGCCAAATTACAGGCACAAGCGGAAGAAGCGCGCCGTACTGAAATTGACAATGTCGTCGCCGACATCCGCCAAAAGATCGCTGAATACGGTCTAAGCGCGCAAGACCTGGGCTTTGCGGTCGCCGCGCGGCGCGGGCGCCCGCCCAAGAAGGCGCCGTTGCCGGCGAAATACCAGGATCCCAAGTCGGGCAATACGTGGAGCGGCCGCGGCAAACCGCCTAAGTGGATTGCCGGCAAGAATCGCGAGCGTTTTCTGATTGGTGCGGCCTGAGTCTATAAGTAGCCGGACGAAAGCCAACTGAAGGTTAGTCGGCAATCGAGCTTATTGACCGCACGCGAAACCGGTATGGGAGCGTATCCATACCGGCATTAAAAAAGCCGCCCTTGGGGGCGGCTTTTCTGCAAAGGAGGCGGGATAACTCCGACTTTCCGCTCGCGCAAACGATTCACATGGAGAATTGACTGCCGGTTTGGCCAGTCAATCGGAAAATCGCACAAAGCCACCTACGCGTGCAAGGACCACGCTTAAACGCCACTCGACACCTGGCCATAACACGCGTATCCCTCGCGATTCACTTCATTCAACCCGGCCGCTTAGCCCACCGCCACCTGACGCAGCATCGGACGACGGGTCGCATCGATCAGTGCCGAATAGCCATCCACGTAGTTTCGCGCCATCGTTTTCGAACTGAACCGGCGTTCGAATTGTGCGCGAATCTCGGTACGCGACAGTTCGTCCAGACGTTGCAGCGCGGCCACCGCGCCTTGCACGTCTTCGACGATATAGCCCGTCACGCCGTGGTCGATCACTTCCGGCACCGAGCCGCGGTTGAACGCGATCACGGGTGTGCCGCAGGCCATCGACTCGATCATCACCAGACCGAACGGCTCCGACCAGTCGATCGGGAACAGCAACGCCTTGGCGCCGGACAGGAATTCGGGCTTCTGCGCCTCGTTGATCTCGCCGACGAATTCCACATGGGCCATCGACAGTAGCGGCTCGATCTCGCGCTTGAAGTATTCCTGGTCGACCTTGTCCACCTTGGCGGCGATCTTCAGCGGCAAACCGCTTTGTGCAGCGATCTTGATGGCTGTATCGACGCGCTTCTCCGGGCAGATGCGGCCGAGGAACGCGAGGTATTCCGGCTTCTTGTGCGCCTGCGGTGTCAGCAATTGATCCGGCAGGCCGTGATAAATCGTGTTGAGCCAGTTCGCCTGCGGCAACGGCAGACGCTGCGAATCGGAGATCGACACCACCGGCACGTTGGAAAACGCGTCGAACACCGGTTGCAGTTCCGGCAAGTCGAGGCGGCCGTGCAGCGTGGTCACGAACGGGGTATCCATGGTCATGAACAGCGGGAACGGCATGTAGTCGAGGTGGAAGTGCAGCACGTCGAATTCATGCGCGACCTTGCGCACTTTTTCCATCATCAGCACATGCGGCGCCAACGCGTCGCGAATCGTCGGATCGAGGCGCAATGCGCGCGGCCAGCAGGCGTCGAGGTTGGCGGACGTGACCGAGTCGCCGCTGGCAAACAGCGTGACATCGTGGCCGAGGTCCACCAGCGCTTCGGTCAGGTACGACACGACGCGTTCGGTGCCTCCATACAACTTCGGCGGGACGGCTTCGTACAACGGCGCAATTTGGGCGATTCGCATGCGTTTTCTCCTATTCAGAACGGCTTCGCACGCGGCGCTCGGGTCGAGCGAAGAGCGAATGCCTGTCGGACGGTTGGGCGCGGTAAGCCGCCGCCCGGGGGTGCTCCGAACTTGCATCGGGTAATCCCTTAGCGTTCATTATCGGGATCGGCCGAGCGAATTCGAGTTATTTTTCAAACGCTTAATGTTGTTACAGCGCGAAACATGGTGCGTTACAGATCGGCTGGACTCTCACCGCAGATGTCCAGGCGGGGCAAGCGGAGCGGATTGAAACGCTGCGCAACCCTCAGCAAGGCGTGGGCCTGACGGCTGGAGCGCAATACCTACGCCACTGCGTAGGGACGCGTTGCGTTAAAGTGAATTGGTCTTATAATTCTTTTTCACCGCTGCAAAGGTGCGGATTTAGAGTCGCTCAAGGCTCACCATTCGATCCGCATTTGTCTCCAGGCGAGTATTCAAAGCGCATTGCAAAACGCAAATTGCGCGCATACCGCGCCAACTCACTTCCCCATGCGCGTCCCTTTGTAGGAATTATTCCTACACGAATGACGGATTTATCCGTCAAGCAGGCAGGGTGTCTGTCCGATTTTCGTTCGCCCCCCCTTTCGACACAATGGCGCAAGACCAGAAACGAGCCGATTCGTGCGGTTTGGGTGCGCGCGTTCGAGCAAACGTTTCCGTAACGGCCTGACCAGCCAGATTTACCCCGGGGGAATCATGAGCGCGACAAGCGAAATGCTCAATGAGATCAGAGAAGTCAACCTGTCTTATCTCCTGCTAGCGCAGCGATTGCTGCGCGAAGACAAGCCGATGGGCATGTTTCGCATGGGGATTTCGGACCAGTTAGCCGACGTACTCGCCAGTTTGTCTCTGGCGCAGACCGTCAAGCTGGCGGCGTCCAATCAGGTGTTGTGCCGTTTCCGTTTCGACGACCATGCCGTGCTGTCCGCGCTCGCGGACAAAGGCAAAACCAGCGCCGTGGCTCAGGCGCATTCCGCGATCCTGATGGCTAGCCAGCCGGTCGAGCAACTCGGCTAATGGCAGCTCGCATGGCAAACAAAGCGATCAGGACGGGAGATCGGCACGCGGATGGCCTATAAAAGTGTGGTGCTCGAAGTCAGGGAAATCACCTTGGCCATCGAACTGATCGAACTGGGCGCGCGCTTGCAATTGCTGGAAGCAGAAACCAGTCTGTCGCGCGACCGGCTCATCAAGTTATACAAGGAATTGAAAGGCGTGTCCCCGCCCAAGGGCATGCTGCCGTTTTCGACCGACTGGTTCATGACCTGGCAGCCGAACTTTCACTCCTCGCTGTTCTACAACATCTACCGTTTCATGGCCGGCCACGGCGGTTGCCAGACGATCCAGTCGATCGTGAAAAGCTACCGGCTGTATCTGGAACATGTTCAGTTGCACGACGACGAACCCGTGCTCAGCCTCACGCGCGCGTGGACGCTGGTGCGCTTCTTCGATTCCGGCATGCTGCAAATGACCGCCTGCTGCCGTTGCGGTGGACATTTTGTCGCGCATGCGCACGATCCGCAGCATGCATTCGTCTGCGGCCTGTGCCAGCCGCCGTCGCGGGCCGGTAAGACAAAGAAATTCGCCGACGCAAAGAAATTTGCCGACGCTCGCGCCCGCGAGAACCTTGCCGCGCTCGAAGCCTGAGCCGTGACGGCTAAGGGCGGCCGACACAGCCACCCCGGCCGCCACACCCGCCATGGCCGCCCGCCGCAAGCCGACGCACTGCGCGCCGGCCGCCTTCCCATCCGGCGGCCCCTCCGGTCCGCCCGTCCCGCGCCAGCCCTTACCGGCTCTGGCGCACCCGCCTCTGGTTTACACCCGAGCGACGAGCCGCTTTTCCACCAAAGTTTTCTGCTGCGTTGCCGTAAACCAGATTAACGACGGTCACCGTCGCTTCTTTGTGAGGGCTCGGCAGTGCTGATTTTCGTGGGAACTCTCGTGACGCTGTTGTCCGTTTTCGGCGGTTACGCGCTGGAAGGCGGCCATCTTGGTGCGCTGCTGCAGCCTGTTGAAGTGCTGATGATCGTCGGTGCGGGCGTCGGCGCGTTCATTCTCGGCAACGGAATGAAGACGATCAAGGCGACGCTGCGCGTCATTCCAACCCTGTTCAAGGGCGCGAAGTACAACAAGGACGTCTACATGGAGCTGATGGCGCTCCTCTACGTTCTGCTGGCCAAGGCGCGCAAGGAAGGCACGCTGACGCTGGAAGCGGACATCGACGATCCGTCGAAGAGTCCGATCTTCACGCAATACCCGAAGATTCTCGCCGACCATCACATCATCGAATTCCTGACCGACTACCTGCGCTTGATGGTGGGCGGCAACATGAACGCGTTCGAGATCGAAAGTCTGATGGACGAGGAAATCGAAACGCATCACCAGGAAGGCGAGGCGCCCGCGCACGCACTGAACAAGGTCGGTGACGCCATGCCGGCGTTCGGGATCGTGGCCGCGGTGATGGGTGTGGTGCACACCATGGCCTCGGCCGACAAGCCGCCCGCCGTGCTCGGCGAGATGATCGCGCAGGCGCTGGTCGGCACCTTCCTCGGGATTCTGCTCTCGTACGGGCTGATCGGGCCGCTCGCGAGCGTCGCCGAACAGCGCGTGACCGAGTCGACCAAGATGTTCCAGTGCATCAAGGTGACGATTCTGGCCAGCCTGAACGGTTACGCCCCGGCAATCGCCGTCGAATTCGGCCGCAAGGTGCTCTTCTCGACCGAGCGCCCGTCGTTCGCCGAGCTCGAAGAGCACGTGCGCCGCGTCAAGGCCAAGTAAAGGGCGCCGGGAACCGAATCGATGAGCAAGGATAAAGACCGCGCCATTGTCGTCAAGCGCGCCGCACCGAAGAAGGCCGGCCATCACGGTGGCGCGTGGAAGCTCGCGTACGCCGACTTCATGACCGCGATGATGGCGTTCTTCCTGCTGATGTGGTTGCTGAGTTCGGCGTCCACGGTGCAGTTGAAGGGGATTGCGGATTACTTCAACCAGCCGTTGAAAGTGACGCTGTGGGGCGGCGACCGCAGCGCGGAAGACTCCAGCATTCTGAAGGGTGGCGGCCGCGATATTTCGACCGACGCGCAAGGCATTACACGCATCACGGACGGCCAGAACAGCCGTGCCCAGCGGACCGTTTCGCACAGCACCGACGACTCGATGAACCAGTCGCAGGGCGAGCTGGAACGCCGCGAGCAGGCCCGGCTGCACGATCTGCAGGTCAAGCTGATGGCCGCGATCGAAGCGAACCCGGTGCTGCGCCAGTTCAAGCAGCAGATCCGCATCGATTCGACGCTGACCGGCTTGCGCATCGAAATCGTCGACTCGCAGAAGCGGCCGATGTTCGCGACCGCCAAAGACCAGGTCGAGCCGTACATGCGCGACATTCTGCGCGAGATCGGCCACACGCTGAACGACGTGCCGAACCGCATCATCGTGCAGGGACACACCGACGCCGCACAGTACGCGGGCGGCGAGAAGGGTTACAGCAACTGGGAACTGTCCGCGGATCGCGCCAATGCGTCGCGCCGCGAGCTGATCGCCGGCGGCATGGACGAAGCGAAGGTGATGCGCGTGCTCGGTCTCGCGTCGACGCAAAACCTGAACAAGGCGGACCCGATGGATCCGGAAAACCGCCGTATCAGCATCATCGTATTGAACAGGAAGTCGGAGGAGGCGCTCGATCATGACGACTCCACCACGACCACCTTGTCGGACGACGCAGCCGGCTCCAAGCCGTTGCTGCAAAAGCTTGCGCAGCCGGTGACGGCTGCACCGAAGTTGCCGGCGGCAGCGCCGGCGGCCCAGTAACAGACAGCGGTCGTCCGGCCGTTTCACGCGCCCGTGGGCGCGGACCGCCCGGCGATCCATAGCGTAAGTGCAGCGAGGTTTTCATGATCAGGCATATCCTGGCAATCGACGATTCGGCATCGATGCGGCAGATTCTCGCCGCGACGCTGACGACGGCCGGCTATGAGGTGACGCTCGCGTCGGACGGCATCGAAGGGCTCGAAAACGCGCTCGCCATGTCGTTCGACCTCGTCTTGACCGACCAGCACATGCCGGGCAAGACCGGCCTCGATCTGATCGCCGCGCTGCGCGGCAACCCGGCCTACCAGGCGACACCCATCCTCGTCCTCACGACGGAATCGGGCGAGCCGTTCAAGGCAGCGGCACGGGCGGCGGGCGCGACCGGCTGGATCGAAAAGCCGCTCGACCCGGACATGCTGACCGAACTGGTGGCGGCGTTAGCCGAACCGGATCAGGCGTAAGCACCACCCTTAGACCAAGTTATAGAAGCTCTCGACGCGGCGGCACGGTAGCCCAAGCCTAGACAGGAACTCTCGCGGTGACCCAGGCATGACACTCGACATCACTCAGTTCTATCAGACGTTCTTCGACGAAGCGGACGAACTGCTCGCGCAGATGGAGCAGTTGCTGCTCAATCTGGACATCGCGCATCCGGACCCGGAAGACCTCGCGGCAATTTTCCGCGCGGCGCACTCCATCAAGGGCGGCGCGGCGACGTTCGGCTTTACCGCGCTGACGGAAACGACCCACATTCTCGAATCGCTGCTCGACCGCGCGCGCAATAACGAACTCGTGCTGCGCAAGGACATGATCGACACGTTCCTCGAAACCAAGGACGTGTTGTCCGGCCAGCTCGCCGACTACCGGGCAAGCGCCGAGCCGGACGCGGCGATCGCCAGGGCGATCTGCGCGAAGCTCGAACAGTTGCACGCGGAAAGCCGCGCGGGCGGTGCGCCAGCCGCGCCGGTAGCCGCACCAGTGGCAGCAGTTGTTGAAACACAGGCAGGACAAGGTGGTACCCCGCCGGAGCACGTCGTCGAACAGGCGGTGCAAGCGGCGGCGGGTGAATGGACTGACGGCGAACCGGCTCAGACCGGACAAGCCGCGGGCGCCGGCGCGGACGATAGCACCGGTCCCCATCTGAAAATTACGCTACGGGGCGTTGGGGAGAAGGACCAGGAACTGCTGGCCGAAGAGCTGGGCAACCTGGGCAACATCGTCGGGCAGGTCAAGAGCGGCGGCGACTTCACGCTGTGGCTTCAGACCGACGTGACCTCCGACGATATCATCGCCGTCTGCTGTTTCGTGATCGACGAAAGTCAGATCTCGATCGGCCGCGGCACCGCACCGGCGGACGAAACGCAGCAAGGCGAACCTGGAACGCCCGACGCTGCCGATTCGGCCCCGGCGCAAGCAGCACAGGCAGCACAAGCAGCAGAAGCGGGGCAGGCAGCGTCGTCGGCCCCGGTGGCCAACACCGCTGCGCCCGCTGCAACACATGGCCTATTCGACGCACCGGCGGCGCAACCCGCCGCAGCCAGCAGCGCACCGGCGGCCAGCGCGGCGCCGGCGGCGAGCGCGGCCGCGCCCGCTGAGCATGATCGCAAGGCGGCGGCCCGTCCGGCTGCCGCTGCGGGCGGTGCGGAAGGCAGTTCGATTCGGGTCGGCGTCGAAAAGGTCGATCAGCTGATCAACCTGGTCGGCGAACTGGTAATCACGCAAGCCATGCTCGCGGAAACCACCAGCACGTTCGATCCGGCGCTGCACGACCGGCTCTTCAACGGCATGGCGCAGCTCGAGCGCAACGCGCGCGATCTGCAGGAAGCGGTGATGTCGATCCGCATGATGCCGATGGATTACGTGTTCAGCCGCTTCCCGCGCCTGGTGCGCGATCTGGCGGCGAAACTCGGTAAGGAAGTGGAGCTCGTCACCTTCGGTCAGGCGACCGAACTCGACAAGAGCCTGATCGAGCGGATCATCGATCCGTTGACTCACCTCGTGCGCAACAGTCTCGACCACGGCATCGAAACCGTGGAAGCGCGGCGCGCGGCGGGCAAGGATTCGACCGGGCAGCTGGTGCTGTCGGCGGCTCACCATGGCGGCAACATCGTCATTGAAGTGAGCGACGACGGCGCAGGCCTGCGCCGCGACAAGATTCTCGCGAAGGCGGCCAAGCAGGGCATGCAGGTCAGCGAGACGATGAGCGACGAAGAAGTCTGGAACCTGATTTTCCTGCCGGGCTTCTCGACGGCGGAACAGGTCACGGACGTCTCCGGTCGTGGCGTCGGCATGGACGTGGTGAAGCGGAACATCCAGTCGATGGGTGGTCACGTGGAAATCACCTCGCACGCCGGCAAGGGCAGCACCACGCGCATCGTTCTGCCGCTCACGCTGGCGATTCTCGACGGCATGTCGGTCAAGGTGGGCAGCGAGATTTTCATTCTGCCGCTGAACTTCGTGATGGAGTCGCTGCAGCCGCAAGCCGAAGATATCTACACGGTCGCCAACGGCGAGCGCGTGGTGCGCGTGCGCGGCGAATACCTGCCGTTGGTCGCGTTGCACGAAGTGTTCAACGTGGACGACGCCAAGCAGGAGCCGACCCAGGGCATCGTCACCATCATGCAAACCGAAGGGCGCCGCTTTGCGATGCTGATCGACGAACTGGTGGGCCAGCAGCAGGTGGTCGTGAAGAATCTGGAAACGAATTACCGCAAGGTGCACGGCATTTCAGCGGCGACCATTCTCGGCGACGGCAGCGTCGCGCTGATCGTGGACGTGGCGGCGCTGAATCGCGAAACGCGCCACGCACACGGCGCAATGAGCCTCGCGTGATGCCGCTCACATTCGACACAACACTCATTCAACTTAACTCATCCCAACCGTTTGGGGGCTAACGTGGCAGAAGTCCAATCCATCAATTCGAGCGTCGCGAACGCGAGCGGTACGAATGGCCGCCGCGACGCGCAGCAGGCAGACGCCGGCGGTCAGGAATTCCTCGTCTTCACGCTCGGCGCCGAAGAGTACGGCATCGACATTCTCAAGGTGCAGGAAATCCGCGGCTACGACAACGTGACGCGGATCGCCAATGCGCCGGAATTCATCAAGGGCGTGATCAATCTGCGCGGCATCATCGTGCCGATCGTCGACATGCGCATCAAGTTCCATCTGGGCCGGGTCGAATACGACCACCAGACGGTGGTGATCATCCTGAACGTCGCGCATCGCGTGGTCGGGATGGTGGTGGACGGCGTGTCGGACGTGCTGACGCTCGCCACCGACCAGATCATGCCGGCGCCGGAATTCGGCGCGACGCTGACGACCGAGTACCTCACGGGACTCGGCACCGTCGACGGCCGCATGCTGATCCTGATGGACATCGAGAAGCTGATGACCAGCCGCGAAATGGCGCTGATCGAAGCACTCGGCGCCTGACGGCAGCGGCAGCAGCAAGCTTTAACGACAGATTGGGACAGGGAGCATCGAGATGCTGAGCAGGTGGTCGATTCGCACGTCGTTGACGATGGTGGGGATCCTTCTGGCGGCGCTGACCGTGGTGGTCGGCGCTCTTGGGCTAACCGCGCTGAATCGCGCGAGCCAGTCGCTCGACCGCATTGCGCGCGGCGATCTGGTGGCGATTCACGCCCTCGACGATGCTTCCGCGTATCTGTTGCGCTCGCGTCTCGCAATCGACCGGTTCAACACGCTGTCGGCCGCGGGGAATGCGGACGAAGCGAAGAAGGCGATCGACCGCGCGCAGGAACTGCTGGTCAAGGGCAATCAAAGCTGGCAGATGTATCTCGACGCGCCGAAAGCCGGCATCGACCCGGCGCTGCTCGACGACGTGCTCGCCAAGCGCACGGCGGTGATGCGCGACGGCGTCGATCCGGAGTTCGCGGCGTTGAACGCGAACGACATGAACGCGTATCACGCGATTGCCGATACGAAGATCAGCCCGATGTTCATCGCCTATGACGGCGCGGCGTCGGCGGTCATCAAGGCGTTGCAGCAAAGCGCGGTGGATCTGCAGGCCGGCGCGCAGTCGAACATCTCGCTGATGACCACGCTGATCATCGCGTTCACGCTGTTCGCGCTGGTCGTGGTGGTGGGCATCCGTTTCGCGCTGCGCGGCCTGATCGTGCAACCGCTGAAAGATGCAACCGCGTGCTTCGAGCGGATCGCGGCGGGCGATCTGTCCGAGTCGATCAATGTGTTCAGCCGTAACGAAATCGGCGTTCTGTTCGCCGGCATCAAGCGGATGCAGGACAGCATGTCGACCATGGTGAAGGCGGTCCACAGCAGCACCGAATCGATCGACACCGGCGCCCGCGAAATCGCCATGGGCAACACCGATCTGTCGCAACGCACCGAACAGCAAGCCGCTTCGCTGCAGGAAACCGCGTCGAGCATGGAGCAACTGACGGGCACCGTACGGCAGAACGCCGAGAACGCGCGCCAGGCGAGCCAACTGGCCGTCAACGCGTCGGACATCGCCACGCGCGGCGGCGACGTGGTGAGCCAGGTCGTCACGACGATGCAGGACATCGCGACCAGCTCGAACAAGGTCGTCGACATCATCGGCGTGATCGAAGGTATCGCGTTTCAAACCAATATTCTCGCGCTGAACGCGGCGGTCGAAGCCGCCCGCGCCGGCGAGCAGGGCCGCGGTTTCGCGGTGGTGGCCGGCGAAGTGCGCAGCCTCGCGCAGCGCAGCGCGAGCGCCGCGAAGGAAATCAAGGAATTGATCGGCGACTCGGTCGACAAGGTGCAAAGCGGCTCGACGCTGGTCGGCCGGGCGGGCACCACGATGGACGAGATCGTGCAGGCGGTGCGCCGCGTGACCGACATCATGGGCGAAATCAGCGCAGCGTCGGAAGAACAGTCCGGCGGCATCGAACAGGTGAATCGGGCGGTCGTGCAGATGGACGAAGTCACGCAGCAGAATGCCGCGCTGGTCGAACAGGCGGCGGCCGCGGCGGCGTCGCTCGAAGATCAGACGCGGCAGTTGCAAGCGGTGCTGACCGGCTGGAAAGTGGCCGGCGGCCCGACGCGCAGCAGCGCGGCTCCGGCGGCGCGTTCGCCAGTGGCGGCGCGTAGCGGCGGCAATGTCGGTAGCCACGGCAACAAGAGCAAGGCAGCGGCCAAGACGGCTCCGCAAGCGGGCCCGGCTCATGCCACGAATCACGCAGCGCATCACGCCACACCGGCGGTAGGCGCGGCTGCGGCAAGCAACACGGCAACACACGCAGCACCGGCGGCAACCGCGCACGAAGCAGGCGCGGCACGCGTCGAACCGGCGCTGCGGCCGAAGACGGTTCGTCCGTCCGCCGATTCCACGGCACGCTCGGGCGCGTCCAGCGCGACCGCGGCGGGCTCGGACGCGGACTGGGAAACGTTCTAGGAAATGGCACGAAGACATGCAGTCATTCGACATCTCGCGCCATGAGGAGCGAATCATCGAAGCACGCTTACACGGCGTGTCGCGGGCCGACTGCGTGTTGGAAGAACTCGCGGGCGGGCGCGACCCCGCGAACACAATCCCTTCCTCCCAGGGACACCCTCTGGGCGGCAAACGGGATGGCTCGTATTGCAGGCAGGAACTTTCATGATGGCAACGCGCGCACAGCAACGACCCGATCGGGCGGAGCCGGTTAGATCCGGTGAACAGGGACGGGATTTCGAATTCACGTCGGCGGATTTTGCTCGCATTCGCGACCTGATCCATCGCAGCGCGGGCATTTCGCTATCGGATCACAAACGCGACATGGCGTACAGCCGTCTGGCGCGCCGTCTGCGCGCCCGCGGCCTCGACACGTTCAAACAGTATCTCGATCTGCTCGAAGCGGAGAACGATCCGGCCGAGTGGGAAGCCTTCACCAATGCGCTGACCACCAACCTGACTGCGTTCTTCCGTGAGGCGCATCACTTTCCGATTCTGGCCGAGTTCGTGCCGCGCCGTGCGCAGCCGGTCTCGGTCTGGTGCTCGGCGGCGTCCACCGGCGAAGAGCCGTACTCGATCGCGATGACGCTGATCGAAGCGCTGGGCGACAGCGGCGCGCGCCAGGCGTCGGTGCTGGCCACGGACATCGACACGCAGGTGCTCGCGAAAGCCGAAGCCGGCATGTACCAGTTCGACCAGGTCAAGCACCTGTCGCCCGAGCGGCTCAAGCGCTTCTTCCTGAAGGGCACCGGCGCGCATGCCGGGATGGTCAAGGTGCGTCCGGAAGTACGCGCGCTGGTACGCTTCCAGCAACTGAACCTGACCGACCGCGATTACCAGTTGCGCTCGCAGTTCGACGCGATTTTCTGCCGCAACGTGATGATCTATTTCGACAAGCCGACCCAGGCCCAGGTGTTGGGCCGCTTCGAGCCGCTGATGAAATCGGGCGGCCTGCTGTTCGCCGGTCACTCGGAAAACTTCACCTACGTCACACAGGCATTCAAGCTGCGCGGCCAGACCGTCTACGAACTGACGCGTGACGCCACCGGCACGCGCACGCCGGCGCGTGCATCGACATCGACGTCGTCTCACACGACGAGCGGGGTGACCGTATGAGCAGCCGTCTGCCGATCGCAACCAATCTGTATTACGACAACCACTTCCAGCGCCCCGGCGTGAAGCTGTTGCCGAACGAGTTCTACACGACGCACGAAGACATGGTGCTGGTCACCGTGCTCGGCTCGTGCGTGGCGGCCTGCATTCAGGACCGCACGGCGGGCATCGGCGGCATGAACCACTTCATGCTGCCCGACGACGGCGCGGACGTCGCGCAAGCCGCGTCGGACTCGATGCGCTACGGCGCGTACGCCATGGAAGTGCTGATCAACGAACTCATCAAGGCCGGCGGCCGGCGCGAGCGCTTCGAAGCCAAGGTGTTCGGCGGCGGCGCGGTGCTGGCGGGGATGACGACGATGAACATCGGCGATCGCAATTCGGAGTTCGTGCGCCGCTATCTGGCGCTCGAGAAGATCCGGATCGTCGCGGAAGACTTGCAGGGCTCGCACCCGCGCAAGGTCGCGTTCATGCCGCGCACCGGTCAGGTGATGGTGAAGAAATTGCGTCTGCAGCAGGAAGCGGGCGTGGCCGAGCGCGAACAGGCGCTCGTGCGGCAGGGCGCCGAGGCCCGTGCCGAGCGGCTCGCCGCCGCGCGCAAGCGGGTCGAGCTGTTCTCGACGCCGGCTGCGACGCGGCCCAAGGTCGAACTGTTTTCGTCGACGGGCGCGGCACGCCCCAAGGTCGAGCTGTTCAGCTCGGGCGGCGGCGGAGCAGCGGGAACAGCCGGGTCGGCGGCAGGCAGTGCGGGCGCAGCGAAGCCGCGCATCGAACTGTTCGGCGCCAACTCGCGCCCGATTAACTCAAACAACGCCAGAACTACAGAGGAGGCGTGAGCGCTGTGCAAAAGATCAAAGTACTGTGCGTCGACGATTCGGCGCTGATCCGCAGCCTGATGACGGAAATCATCAACGGCCAGCCGGACATGACGGTCGTGGCGACCGCACCCGACCCGCTGGTCGCGCGCGATCTCATCAAGCAGCACAATCCGGACGTACTGACGCTCGACGTCGAAATGCCCCGCATGGACGGCCTCGACTTCCTCGAGAAGCTGATGCGCCTGCGGCCGATGCCGGTCGTGATGGTGTCGTCGCTGACCGAGCGCGGCAACGAAATCACGCTGCGCGCGCTGGAACTGGGCGCGGTCGACTTCGTGACCAAGCCGAAGGTCGGGATTCGCGACGGCATGCTCGACTACTCGGAAAAGCTCGCCGACAAGATTCGCGCCGCAGCCCGCGCCCGCGTGCGCCAGGCCGCGCCGGTCCAGCATGCGGCGGCTCATGCGGCGCACGCGCCGGTGGGCGCCGCGCCGCTGTTCAACAATCCGCTGCTCAGTACCGAGAAGCTGATTATCGTCGGCGCGTCGACGGGCGGCACCGAAGCGATCCGCGAAGTGCTGGTGCCGCTGCCGCCGGACGCGCCCGCCGTGCTGATCGCGCAGCATATGCCACCGGGTTTCACGAAATCTTTTGCGCAACGCCTCAATGGTTTGTGCCGGATTACCGTTAAAGAGGCAGAGCATGGCGAACGTGTACTGCCGGGGCATGCGTATATCGCACCGGGTCACGCTCACCTGTTGCTGGCCCGCAGCGGCGCGAACTATATTGCGCATCTGTCGGACGATCCGCCGGTGAACCGGCATCGACCGTCGGTGGATGTGCTGTTCCGTTCGGCCGCACAGCATGCGGGCAAGAACGCCGTCGGGGTAATTCTGACCGGCATGGGGCGCGACGGCGCCGCCGGACTGCTGGACATGAAAAAAGCGGGGGCGTATACCCTTGCGCAGGACGAAGCGAGCTGTATCGTGTTCGGCATGCCGCGCGAAGCGATTGCGCTCGGCGCGGCGGACGAGATCGCATCGCTGCCGGAAATGAGCCGGCGCGTGATGGCGCGTCTGTCGTCGATGGGCGATCGCGTTCAACGGGTATGATGCTGGCCGGGCGATTGGGGCGTTAATTTGATGCGCTGGTTTGACACGGTCAAGCGCCGCACATGGATCAAGCTAAGGGAATGAAATGGATAAGGGAATGAAGATTCTGGTAGTTGACGACTTTCCGACGATGCGCCGGATCGTTCGCAACCTCCTCAAAGAGCTCGGCTATTCGAACGTCGACGAGGCGGAAGACGGTCAGGCCGGCCTCGCGCGTCTGCGCGGAGGCACCTACGACTTCGTGATTTCCGACTGGAACATGCCGAACCTCGACGGTCTGGCCATGCTCAAGGAAATCCGCGCCGACGCGAACCTCACGCACCTGCCGGTGCTGATGGTGACGGCCGAGTCGAAGAAGGAAAACATCATCGCGGCGGCCCAGGCCGGCGCGAGCGGTTATGTCGTCAAGCCGTTCACGGCCGCGACCCTCGACGAGAAGCTGAACAAGATTCTCGAGAAGATGGCGAAAGCCGGGAGCTGATGTGACTCTGCCGACCAATGCGCAAGGCGCCGAAGCGGTGAATGAGAGCGGCGACTTCGCGTCCGACCGCATCCTCGCCCGCATTGGAGCACTGACCCGCACGCTGCGCGATTCGATGCGCGAGCTCGGGCTCGACAAGCACGTCGAGCGTGCGGCCGAAGCGGTGCCGGATGCGCGCGACCGCCTCAAGTACATCGCGACCATGACCGAACAGGCCGCCGAACGCGTACTGTCGTCGATCGAAGTCGCCAAGCCGATCCAGGAGCAACTGCAAAAGGACGCCGGCGTGCTCGACGCGCGTTGGGAGCAGTGGTACGCGGCGCCGATCGAGCGCGAGGAAGTGCGCGCGCTGATGAACGACACGCGCACTTTCCTGCGCGGCGTGCCCGAGGCGACCACGGCGACCAACTCGCAGCTCATGGAGATCATGCTCGCGCAAGACTTCCAGGATCTGACCGGCCAGGTCATCAAGAAGATCACCGATGTGGTGTACCTGATCGAGCAGCAGTTGCTCGGCGTGCTGGTCGAGAACATCGCGCTCGAACGGCGCGAACAGTTCGCGGCGAACGCGGCGGCACTGGCCGCAGCCGAAGTGTCGCCGACCGGCAGCCCGGAACATCTGCTGAATGGTCCGCAGATCAATCCGGAAGGCAAGACGGACGTGATGCAGGACCAGTCGCAAGTCGACGACCTGCTGGCAAGCCTCGGCTTCTAAGCCGGCGGCGCGAGCGGCGGCCCGCCTGCCGGGCCGCCCGGAACGTCTGGGCGAATCAGTCCGCATGGCAAGCCACGCGCCCGCGTGTGCTTGCTGTCTACCGACACAAAGCACAGGCATACTACGAGCTCAAGCAGCGGCACGGCTGGCCGGTGACGACAGTCTCCGGGCGGTGGCAAGGTGAGGAAAACCCCTCCCGTTTGCCACGCCGGCGGTGCCGTATGATCTGCATACACGTCGACGGTCGCACCTTGTGCGAACCGCGCGCAGCTCGGGAGGAGCCTCGTCATGTGGAGTCGTGTACGCCGCGCCAGGATTGTTACGGCGCTAGTCTTGCCCAGTTCGTTATTCGCCGTGCCGTCCGCCCATGCGGGATTGGGCGGCGCCCCGATGACCCCGCCCGCGGATGCATCGGTTTCCTCCCGTACCATTCAGCCGGCCGCGAGCGCCGCGTTGAGCGTGATGCGCTCCGCATCCGGCGCGGCTTCCTCCAGTTCCGCTTCCGCGCCGTACACCGTGCGCGAGACCACGCTCGGCAACGGCACGGTGGTGCGCGAATATCTGGCCGCCGACGGCTCCGTGTTCGGCATTGCGTGGCGCGGTCCGCAAATGCCCGATCTCAACGAGATGCTCGGCAGTTATTTCCCGCAGTACGTGGCCGGCGTGAAGGCCGTGAAGGCTGGGCGCGGCGGTGGCCGCGGACCCGTCGCGGTCGATCAGAGCGGCCTCGTAGTGCATTCCGGTGGCCATATGGGCGCCTTCAACGGTCAGGCGTGGCTGCCGCCCGCGTTGCCCGCCGGCGTCAGCGGTTCCGACATCCAGTAAGCGCGAGGACGACGATGCGAACCCTACGTATTGCAAGCAAGGCTGTGAAGCTCAAGAGCTGGATGCAGGCCGTCGCGGCCGTGATGCTGGTGTCCACGCTGGTCGCGTGCGGCGGCGGCGGGGGTGGCGACAGCAACAGCAGCGGCAACAATTCCTCGTTCTCGCTGAACGGCGGCTCGCTGCCGGCCAGCCCGACGCAGCAGCCGATTGCCGCGAATGCCGCGAACACCGCGACGATCACGGTGGGCGCCGGCGTGAACGGCGTCGTGAATATTCCAACGGTCAGCGTGACGATTTGCGCGCCGGGCTCCACGACCAACTGTCAGACCATCAATAACGTCCAGGTCGATACCGCTTCGTTCGGCTTGCGTCTGGTCAATACGGCGATCAACCAGTCGGTGCTCGGGGCCCTGCCGGTCAGCACGGTGAGCGGCAATCAGCTCGCCGAGTGCGCGACCTTCGCCGACGGCTACACGTGGGGCACCGTGCGCACCGCGAGCGTGTCGATTGGCGGTGAGACGACCACGGCGGCCATTCCGCTGCAGATCATCGGCGACCTGGCCGCCAGCACCGTGCCGTCGCGCGGTTGCAGCGGCTCGGCGGAAAATACCGTCGCCGATCTCGGCGCCAACGGCATTCTCGGCATCGGCACCGCGCCGAACGATTGCGGCGCGACGTGTGCAAATGCAGTGACGGCGGCGAACTACAGCAATTACTTCGCGTGCCCGGGCGGTGCGTCCTGTGCCCGTACCGCCGTGCCGCTCACGCAACAAGTGGCCAATCCGGTAGCGAACTTCCCGGTCGACAAGAACGGCGTGATCGTGCAACTGCCGGCCGTGTCGAATTTCGGCGCGGCGTCGGCCACCGGCACGCTGGTGTTCGGCATCGGCACGCAGTCGAACAATACGCTGGCGGCCGCGCAGTCCTTCACCACGGACGCTTACGGCGATCTGAACAACAGCGTCTTTAACGGCACGACGGTGCAGGCCTTCCTGGATTCGGGCTCGAACGCTTACTTCTTCTCGGATAGTTCGCTCGCGCTGTGCGGCAGTAACTTCCAGGGCTTTTACTGCCCGTCGTCCGCGCAAACCCGCTCGGTCACGCTGGGCGGCGTGAATAGCGCGCGAGCGACCGCCAGCATCGGCATCCTGAGTGCGTCGATGCTGTTCGGCAACAGCACCAGTTACGCGTTCAACGACCTCGCCGGGCAGATCAGCGGCAGCAGCGCGTTCGACCTCGGTCTGCCGTTCTTCTTTGGCCGCTACGTGTATTACGGCCTCGATCAGACCGCGAGCGGTGGCCAGCAGCCGTTCGTGGCCTTCTGACGGAAGCCTCTGACAGCCTGACTCGCCGGCTGCCCGGATAACCCCGGGCAGCCGGTCGCGAGCCGCGCGGCTTGGCCCCGCCGCGCGCCGCTCCATCTCTCGAAATACCCCCCTTTCTCCGCCCTTATCCGCCGATCGGCGCTTGCGTCGAGCGGGAATAATCGCTCTCACTGGAAAGAGGCGCCGTGCCTCGGCCGACTGGAGAGCGTTTGTGGCAGAGGATAGCGACCTCGAAAAAACCGAATCAGCCACGCCCCGGCGCCTGCAGAAGGCGCGCGAGGAAGGGCAGATCGTGCGTTCGCGGGAGCTGTCGACGTTCGCGCTGCTGGCGGCCGGATTCTTCGGCGTGTGGGGCATGTCCAGCAGCATCGGCGAGCATTTGCAAGGCATGCTGCGCACGGCTTTCACGTTCAATCACGCCACCGTGTTCGAAACGCGCCGGATGATGAGCGGCGCCGGCGTGGCCGGCCGCGAAGGGCTCTACGCGCTGTTGCCGGTGCTGGCTTTCACCGGCGCGGCGGCGTTGCTTGCGCCGATGGCGCTGGGCGGCTGGCAGTTGTCCGCCAAGGGACTCGAGCCCAAGTTCAACCGGCTCAATCCGATCGAAGGGCTCGGCAAGATTTTTTCGATCAATGGCCCGGTCCAGCTCGGCATGTCGCTCGCCAAGACGCTGGTGGTGGGCATTATCGGCGGTACGGCGATCTGGAATCGCCGCGAAGAGATCCTTGCGCTGGCGACCCAGCCGTTGCAGCTCGCGCTGGCCAACTCCGCGCATCTGATCGCCGTGTGCTGCGGCATGACGGTGGCCGGCATGTTCGTGGTCGCCGCCATGGATGTGCCGTATCAACTGTGGCAGTTCCACAAGAAACTGCGCATGACGAAGGAAGAAGTGAAGCGCGAGCACCGCGAAAGCGAAGGCGATCCGCATGTGAAAGGCCGGATTCGTCAGCAGCAGCGCGCGATTGCCCGCCGCCGCATGATGACCAACGTGCCGAAGGCCGACGTGGTGGTGACCAACCCGACGCACTTCGCGGTCGCGCTGCAATACACGGACGGCGAGATGCGCGCGCCGAAGGTGGTCGCCAAGGGCGTGAACCTGGTGGCCGCGCGGATTCGCGAGATCGCCGCCGAAAACAACGTGCCGCTGCTGGAAGCGCCGCCGCTCGCGCGGGCGCTGTATCACAACGTCGAGCTGAACCGCGAAATTCCGGGCCCGTTGTATGGCGCGGTCGCCGAAGTGCTCGCGTGGGTGTATCAACTGCGGCGATTCAATACCGAAGGCGGCACCGTGCCGGTCGCCCCGACCGACTTCGATGTGCCGCCGGAACTCGACAAGGGCGCTGTGGCGGACGACGAAGCCGACCAGGAAGCCGCCGACGTACTCAACCCAGTCAACCCCGCTAACGACGCTTCAGGACCCTCCGCATGAACACTCGCGCCGGTTTCCTCGCCCGACGGCCGGATGCCTTGAGCAGCACCAATTTGCGCGCCCTCGCCGGGCCGGTGCTGATCGTCATGATCCTCGGCATGATGATTCTGCCGTTGCCGCCGTTCCTGCTGGATCTGCTGTTTACCTTCAACATCGCGCTTTCCGTGATGGTGCTGCTGGTCAGCATGTACACGATGAAGCCGCTCGACTTTGCCGCGTTCCCGAGCGTGCTGCTGTTCTCGACCTTGCTGCGGTTGTCGCTGAACGTCGCGTCGACCCGGGTCGTGCTGCTCGAAGGCCACACCGGTCCCGACGCGGCCGGTCAGGTGATCGAGTCGTTCGGCCACTTTCTCGTGGGCGGCAACTTCGCGGTCGGTATCGTCGTCTTCGTGATCCTGATGGTGATCAACTTCATGGTGATCACCAAGGGCGCGGGGCGGATCGCGGAAGTATCCGCGCGCTTCACGCTCGACGCGATGCCGGGCAAGCAGATGGCGATCGACGCCGATCTGAACGCCGGTCTGATCAACGAAGACCAGGCCCGCAAGCGGCGCCTCGAAGTCTCGCAGGAAGCCGAGTTCTACGGCTCGATGGACGGTGCGAGCAAGTTCGTGCGCGGCGATGCGATCGCCGGTTTGCTGATCATGGTGATCAACATCTTCGGCGGCCTGATCGTCGGGATGGTGCAGCATGGCATGGACTTCGCCTCGGCCGGCAAGACCTACACGCTGCTGACGATCGGTGACGGCCTGGTCGCGCAGATCCCGTCGCTGGTGATTTCGACCGCGGCCGGTGTGATCGTGTCGCGCGTGGCCACCAACGAAGACATCGGCACCCAGCTCACCGGGCAGTTGTTCACGAATCCGCGCGTGCTGGTGATCACCGGCTGCATTCTCGTGCTGATGGGCCTGATTCCGGGCATGCCGCACTTCGCGTTTCTGGTGCTCGGCGGCGGCCTGATCCAGCTCGGCCGCACGATGAAGAAGAAGGCCGACGAGCGCAAGAACACCAACGCGCTGGTCGACGTCGCGCCCGCCGCGATGACGCCGGTCGAGAACACCGAAGCGAGCTGGGACGATGTGACGATGATCGACACGCTCGGTCTCGAAGTCGGCTACCGGTTGATTCCGCTGGTCGACAAGAACTCCGACGGCGAACTCCTCAAGCGGATCAAGAGCATCCGCAAGAAGTTCGCGCAGGAAATCGGCTTTCTGCCGCCGGTCATTCATATTCGCGACAACCTCGAACTGCGGCCGAACGGTTACCGCATTGCGCTGAAGGGCGTCGAAGTGGGCGTCGGCGAAGCGTATCCGGGGCAATGGCTGGCCATCAATCCAGGTCAGGTTTCCGCCGCGCTGCCGGGCACACCGACGCAGGATCCCGCGTTCGGTTTGCCGGCTATCTGGATCGATACGAATCTGCGTGAACAGGCCCAGGTGTACGGCTACACGGTGGTCGATTCGAGCACCGTGGTGGCGACGCACCTGAATCACCTGGTGGTCACGCATGCGTCGGAACTGCTCGGCCGCCGCGAAGTGCAGTCGCTGCTCGAACGGATGCAGAAGGACACGCCGTCGCTGGTCGACGACCTGGTGCCGAAGTCGCTGCCGCTCACCACGCTGCAAAAGGTGCTGCAGAACCTGCTGGAAGAAGGCGTGCCGATCCGCGACATGCGCACGATTCTCGAAGCGCTGTCCGAGCACGCGCCGAAGGTGACCGACGCGCATGATCTCACCGCGGCCGTGCGGCTTGCGCTGGGTCGCGCGATTACGCAGCAGTGGTTCCCCGGCACCGGCGACATGCAGGTGATGGGCCTCGATTCGAATCTCGAACGGGTGCTGTCGCAGGCGCTGTCCACCGGCTCCAACCCGGGGCTGGAACCGGGGCTGGCGCATACGCTGCTGAACGAAACCCAGAAAGCGATGACGCGTCAGCAGAACCTCGGGCTCGCGCCCGTACTGTTGGTGCAGCACGCCTTACGGCCGATGCTCGCGCGCTTTCTGCGGCGCAGCCTGCCGCAACTGAAGGTGCTGTCTTACGCGGAAGTCCCCGATACGCGCAATATCAAGGTGGTGAATCTGATCGGGGCGCATTGAGCGCCGCCCTCGACCGGGTATCGAATCCCGCGTTGAACCGGGACACCGCTCCGGTTTATCTCGCAGACTGTATTTCAACCGGCGCTCTTCGAGCGCCGGTTTTTATTTGTGCGCCTGACTTTTCGCGCCGCACGCCGGCGGTGTCGTTCAGGATGGCCTCGCTGACGCCCCGTCGCGCGGCCCTGAAAGGCACGTTTAAAACCGCTGTGCGCGGGACTTGCAGCACGTTTCCATCGTCCGAATTACCCCCCTTTAACAGTCTTTATCCATCGATCGTCGCTCGACGGGTTTCGCAATAATGATCTCAATGGGAAGCGGTATGTCGCCGGTCCGTTAGTTCCGTTTACCTCATCGGGGGTCCAGCTTGAACATTCGTAAATTTGTCGGTGCAACCAGTCGTGATGCGCTGCGTCTCGTACGCGAAGCGTTGGGCGCGGACGCGGTCGTACTGTCCAATCGCACGATGGACGACGGCAGCGTCGAGATCGTCGCCTTGGCCGACAGCGACCTGGCCGCCATCACCCCCAAGCCGCCGCGGGCAAGCGCCGCTGCGTCACACGCCGGGCCGATGAACGGCACGGCTGGACATCCCGCGCTGGCCGCGCCGCGCGCGCTGCCGATGGGCAATCCGTACGCGAGCGGCATGCCCGACGTGTTCTCGTCGGTGTTCGGCGCGAGCCCGGAAGCGGGCGCCGAGAACGACAGCGTTCATGCCGCCGGCCCGTACGCGTTCGACGACGCCTCGAGCGACGAACTGGCCGACGCGCCGCAGCAGGCCGTGAAGGCCGCTGCGAAGCCGGCGCCGTCCGCCACGCCGAAAGCGGCGTTGCCGGGCACGACCAACGCGCTGTCGGCGGGTGCGGCAGGCAAGCCTGCCACGTCAGCCGCAGCCGCGTCGCACGCAGCCGGCGCCGAGCAGCCGAGCGCACGCGCCGCGGTCGCGCGTCTGAACGAAGACATTCGCGCCGATCTGCTCAAGGCCGCCGGCATGCCGCCGTCGTCCGCCGCGCCGGTCGTTGACTCGCAAACGCCGCGCACGATGGCCGAATCGAATCCCTGGCTGATCGACCACGCTCGTCGTATCGCCGCCGAACAGCAGCAGGAAGGCGCGTACAGCGCGCGTCCCGCTGCGATGACGCCCGCCGCCGCCATGGCCAAGGGTCTGGGCGCCGCCGTCCAGCCGGGCAGCGCTGGCGCCGCGCAAAGCGCCGACGCCCCGGAGTGGGCGCGCGAAGCCGCGCAACTCGCCGCACGCCGCGCCGCGCAGAAGATCGCGCCGTCGCTGACGCAGAACGATGACCGCACCCCGGCGTCCGTCGCGGAAGCGATCAAGGCGCGCATGGAGCAGGTCGTCAACGACACGGTGATGAACGAGCTGTCGTCGATGCGCGGCATGATGGAAGAACACTTCGCCGGCCTGCTGTGGGGCGACCGCCAACGCCGCAACCCGGCGCGCGCCGCGCTCACCAAGCATCTGTTCGCCGCCGGTTTCTCCGCGCAACTCGTGCAGATGATGGTCGACAACCTGCCAGAAGAAGTCGACAACATGGAAGGCGGCATGGACTGGGTGCGCTCGGTGCTCGCGTCGAACCTGCCGGTGATGGAAGACGAAGACGCGCTGATGGAGCGCGGCGGCGTGTTCGCCCTGATGGGCCCGACCGGCGTCGGCAAGACGACGACCACCGCCAAGCTGGCCGCGCGCTGCGTGATGCGTTTCGGTGCCAGCAAGGTTGCGCTGCTCACCACCGACAGCTACCGGATCGGCGGCCACGAACAACTGCGCATCTTCGGCAAGATTCTCGGCGTCTCGGTCCACGCGGTGAAAGACGGCGCCGATCTGCAACTCGCGCTCTCCGAACTGCGCAACAAGCACATCGTGCTGATCGACACGATCGGCATGAGCCAGCGCGACCGGCTCGTCTCCGACCAGATCGCAATGCTGTGCCGCGCCGGTCAGCCGGTGCAGCGCCTGCTACTGCTCAACGCGACCAGCCATGGCGACACGCTTAACGAAGTCGTGCAGGCCTATCAGCGTTCGCCGGACCAGCAGCCGCTCGCCGGCTGCATTCTGACCAAGCTCGACGAAGCCACCAACCTGGGCGGCGTGCTCGATACCGTGATCCGCTACAAGCTGCCGGTGCACTACGTGTCGACCGGGCAGAAGGTCCCGGAGAATCTGTACGTCGCGACCAGGAAATTCCTGATCAAGAGCGCGTTCTGCATTCCGCGCGACAACTCGCCGTTCGTGCCGCACGAAGACGACATTCCAGCCTTACTGTCCTCGCTGTCCGCCCGCTCGACAGCCGACCTTCACGAGGTCCGCTTTGGATAAGCTCATCTCCGATCAGGCAGAAGGACTGCGGCGCCTGCTGGCGCGTAGCGGCTCGCGCGTGATTGCGGTGACGGGCGGCTCGACGGGCGCAGGCTGTACGACGACGGTGGTGAACCTCGCGGCGGCGCTCGCGCAGCAAGGCAAGGACGTATTGGTGATCGACGAATGCCTCGGCGAGCTGTCGGTGAGCGCGATGCTCGGCGGCCTGCGCGGCGCGGGGAATTTCGCTGCCGTGATGCGTGGCGAGATGGCGCTCGACGACGCCGCCGCGCGGCATGCGGTGGGCTTCTCGGTGCTGGCCGCGTCGCGATCGAACCGCGAAGGCTATTCGGCCGCGCAACTCGGCGTGGTGTTGCACGGCTCCGCGGACGTGGTGCTGATCGACGCGCAGCTGGATCCGCAAGGCCACCTGTCGCCGCTCGCCAAACAGGCGCACGACGTGATGATCGTTACGCGGATGGCCGCGCAAGCGATCACCGAGGCGTACGCCTGCATGAAACGCCTGCACTACGCGCACGCGCTCGCGCAGTTCCGGGTGCTGGTGAATCACGTGCAGAGTCCCGGCGACGCGCATACCGCGTTCGCCAACCTGGCCGGCGTGGCCGGGCGCTACCTGACGGTGGCGCTGGAAGACGCCGGTTGCATTACCGCCGATGCGCGGATGGCGCGAGCCCAGGAGTTGTCGCGGTGTGTCGTCGATGCGTTCCCATCGACACCGGCTGCGCGTGATTTCCGGCACCTTGCCGCCGAATTGCAGTACTGGCCGATGCGGCCAGCGATGTCGTCGCAAACGCCATGGATGGCGTCTGCGACAGTTACAGCGGCGCAACACGCCGACCAACCGTCTGCGCAGCTCGCCTGAGAGGCGGCACAAGGACAAGGGGAGCACGATGTATAACGCTCAGGGAAAGATTTCCCAAGCCGAAGTTCTGACGAAGTACGCACCGCTGGTGCGTCGCCTCGGCTTGCAGCTCGTTGCCAAGATGCCGGCCAGCGTCGATCTCGACGATCTGATCCAGGCCGGCATGATCGGCCTGCTGGACGCCGCGAGCCGCTACAAGGAAGACCAGGGCGCACAGTTCGAGACCTACGCCAGCCAGCGGATTCGCGGCGCGATGCTCGACGAGTTGCGTAGCAACGACTGGTTGCCGCGTAGCCTGCGGCGCACCTCGCGCGAAGTCGAATCGGCGGTGCACAAGGTGGAGCAGAACCTGGGCCGCTCGGCGAGCGAAACGGAGATTGCCGATCACCTGCAAATGCCGCTTGACGAGTATCAGTCGATGCTCCAGGACCTGCACGGCAGCCAGTTGATCTACTACGAAGACTTCGACCGTTCGGCGGACGACGAGCCGTTTCTCGACCGCTACTGCGTGGATCATTCGGACCCGCTGTCGGCGCTGCTGGACGACAGCCTGCGCTCGGCGCTGGTCGACGCGATCGACCGCCTGCCGGAACGCGAGAAGCTGTTGATGTCGCTCTACTACGAACGTGGCATGAACCTGCGCGAAATCGGCGCGGTGATGGAAGTCAGCGAGTCGCGGGTGTGCCAGTTGCACAGCCAGGCGGTGGCGCGTTTGCGCACGCGCCTGCGCGAAATGGCCTGGGCGAATGCCGAAGCCACCTGAGGCGACTCGAGGCGACCCGATGCGACCTGAAGTCTCACGACGTAGCCCGAAGAAGTGACCACACAACCTGAAGCGCCGGCCGGATGACCCCGGCGTTTCAGGTTACGGCGCAGGTGGCAATAGCCCTCAACCCTGCCTGCCTCACGCCGCCATCTCATGCTCCGCGGCCAGCGCGAGAAACGACGACCGCGACAGGCCGCGCGTTTGCGCGTAAATGTCGATATCCTGGACCAGCACCTCGGGCAGGGAGATGTTGATACGCACGGCCTTCTTCAGGGCCGGAATATTCCGGGTGGCGACGAATCCCCAGATAAACCCCGCGTAATCCGGATTGCGCTGATGCTCGCTCAACTTGAGCGGCTGCGGCACCGGTAGCCCTTCGTCGAGCAGTGTGTCGAGATGCGACTCGACCGCCAGCTTCGCGTTCGCAAAAGCCTCTTCAAGCGTGTCGCCGGCCGCAAAGCAGCCGGGGAGGTCCGGCACCACCACGCCATACGCATGCTGGTCGTCGCCCGATTCGAGCGCGATCGGGAAAATCAGATTTTTCATTTCAGGCCTGCCTGTTTCAGGATGCTGTTCAATGTGCCGGGCGGCAGATCTTTCTTGGGGTGAGGGATCGTCACGAGACCCGCCCTGAACGGATGCCGGAAATGATGGTGGCTGCCCGAAATGCGGACTAGCTGCCAGTCATTCGCCTGAATCCATTTCATTACCGCGGCGCTGTTCATCTTGCACTCCTGAAATCATACACACGATTACACAAACCTGCTATAGGTTAGCGTTCCGCCTTGGTCTGCGGATCGATGTCGACGCGCGCGACGGACCGCGAAGAACCTCAGTGGGGGAGGGCATGATTTCAACCCGGCGCGTGCAGTCGCGCCACCTGGCCGGATGGCTAACGCACGGGTGGGAATGAAAGTGGAGGCGAAAAGCAGAAAGGGCTCGTCGATGATGACGAGCCCTTCGTTCAAGGCAATAGAGTCAGTCGCAACAAACGACGTATGCGCCGATCGCGTGCAGCGATGCCGCTGCGCAGGGAGGGGAAGCCGTTAGTTACGCCGCTGGCTGCGCGGGAATGCGCCCGTCCGGTCCGTAGAAACCGACCTTCTGCGGCACTTCGACCTGAAGCGCCGCCAGTGCGCGCTGGTTGTAGTCCATCCGCACGCGGATCAGCTCACCATTGCTCGTGTTGAAGCGCCGCGCGCGTTCGGCGGCCTTCTGCAGCAGCGACCATTGTTCGGCGACGCGCGCGTCGGTGCCGGCCGCGAGCTCCATGCCGGGCCAGCCGGCCGGCAAGCCCATGTCGGCGAGCAGCGCGTCGCGTTTGGTTTCGAGATTGGCCAGCACGCCGATCAGTTCGGTTTTCTTCTCGACGATCGGCGGCAGCAATTCGAGCGGCGACAAGGCGGTCAATGCCTTGGTCTCGAGTGTGAGAATCGAGGCGAACGCCTCGACGGCCGAATATTCTTCGACGAGGGTGGCAAGCAGGGCGTCTTTCATTTCAACAACTCGCTGAACACGACGGCTCGCGCTAGATTCGCGAGCCGGGTTTGTCGAACGCCGCCCGGCAATTCACCGTACTTCGATGCGTCGATCAGTTGCCGGTCGACGAGGTTTTGCTTTGCAACAGGTCGCGTGCGGTATTCAGCACGCCGTCGGCGATCTTGCCGGAGTCGATTGTCAGCGAGCCGTTTTTGATGGCCTGCTTGATCGACTCGACGTGCGCCGTGTCGATGTCCGCCGAACCGGACGCCGCAAGGCTGCGCAGATGCTGCGACAGGCCCGACAGGCTGACGCTGGCGTCGCCCGACGTGCCGCTGGTGGTGGCTTGCGAGGCGGTGCTCGCGGTCTGCGCGTTGTTGTTCGCGGTCGTCGCGTCGCTTGCTTGCGAACGGGACAGGGCGTCTTTCAACGACGGCAGATTCGAATTGGTTGTGGAATCGACTTTCACGATTGGCTTCCTGAACGATTTGATCCTGATAACGGCACTCGCTGATCAAAACTTTAGCGCAATCGCTCCAGGTTTTGCCTTGCCATTCAAGACGATCCGGCCCCCTGGCAGGCCCGACACGTGCCATCTTCACGACCTGCCGCCGGCTCCGCGAGGCCGTGCGCACGCGCGAACCCCGAGCGGCGTGCGTTGCAGGCCCGTTCACAGTTGAATCTCCACCGTCGAGCCGTCTTTCACGATGCCGGAAACGATCTGGCCGCTGGGCGTACGGACCCGCACCTGCTGGCCCGGCGACGCGTTGTTCATCGCGCTGCCTTCGGACGAAATCGAGAAACCGGCGCCCGCCGCGACAACCCGCACCGTCTGACCGATCGAGATCGCCGAGCTGCTTTTCAGCATGTCGCGGCGCAACGGCATGCCGCCGGCGACGCGCGTGAGTGTCACCGAGCCGATCGCTTGCGACGGGTCCGTGACGATCGCCTGCGGCAGACCGGTCAGGTCGCCGTCACGCGCGACGAGGTCGGCGGCGGTGAGCACTTCGCCCGGCGACATGGCGCGGGCAGCGAGGTAGTAGGTGGCGGTGAGTGAAATACGCGCCTGCAGGTAGATGGTCCACGGCCGTTCGCCTGCGCAGCGCACGCCGACGGTCGTGCGGCCCCACAGGCGCGCGCCGCTTGGCATGAAGGGTTCGAGTGCCGTGCAGGCCGCGAGACCGCGCGGAAACGCCTGGGCGACGCTGATCTCGACCTTGCCCGGCAAGCCGGTGGATTGCTGCTGCAGGAACGCGAGAGCGGCGCCGCGGATCGCTTCCGCATCTTGCTGGCCGGGCAACGGCGCGGGCTGCGCGACGGCGGCGGCGCGCATGTTTTGTTGCGCGATGGCCGGTGCGATGGGCCGTGTGGCCGATACGCGGGCGATCGTCGCGGGCGTCGGGCTCGTTGCCGGCGTGGCGTTCGTGGCCGTGGCAGCGGTCGTGGTCGAAGGGGCGAGCGGCGCGACAGCCGCGCGCGTGGCGATCCCGCGAGCGGCGAGCGGCTTGCCGTTCGCACCCAGTTGCGGCGGCTCGCCGCGCGAAGCGAGACTGTCGAAACCGTCGGTGACGGCGGGATTGCTGGCAATGCCGTTGACGCCGCTGGCGCTGCTCACGACGCCGTTATTCACGCCGCGATACCCGCCATTGGCAGGCGCATTGGCCGCCACCGGCTGCACACTCGCCGCTTGCCGCGCAGCCGGCGCCACGACGACCGGCATCACCTGGCGCTGGCCCGGCACGACATTGACGTTGGCCACGCCGTTCGGCGCATTGGCCGCACCCGGCGCGGGAATCGTCACGACGCCGTTCGCGTCGGGTTTGAAATTGGTGCGGATCATTTGCGGCGCGGCGGGCGAATCGCCTTCGCCACCAATCACGATCGAGCCGCTTGTATTGGCGACGCGGGTGAATTCATCCGTGGTGCGGGAAACCGGTCCACGCCCCAGCGATTGCGCCGTGGCCGCAGCGAGCGTCCCGGCGGTGCCGGCGCGTTTGGCCGGCGCGGCTTGCATCTGCTGCGCGAGATCGGCGAGCGCCGCCGGATTCTTTTCGCCCGGGCCGGGAATCACGATCGGCCCATCGGCTTCCTGTGCGTAGGCGCTCGGCGCGAACAACAGGGCGCCGGCCGGCAGACACAGCGCCGAACCCAACGCCAGGCGCGCGAGCCGCATCGACCAGGCCGGCAGTGTCCTTGCCCGGCGCGGCACGCCCGCACCGACGCCATGCGCTGCCGCGCGCCTGGCGCGGAACGTCGGATCGAAGGTGGGCTGGTCCATTGTGTTACTCCATCGAATGCATCGGTACGCCTTGCATTCTAGTGAGCGCCCCCTTCGCGCAAACGTTGAATAGAAGCCCCCTTTCCCGGTTATTCGTCCGATTGCTCCTTGCGTAGCGCCCATAAGATGCACTTCATGCAAAAAGGCCTTCTCGCTTCACGCAGTCCTCACGCGAGGTTGCAGCGGGAAGCCTCGGGAACGTTCTCCGGAGATTTCTTATGCTGGACAAACTCGATGCCGAATTCGCCTTTGGCCGCCAGGCGCTCGATGTACGCGCTTACCGCCAGGAGCTGCTGTCGTCGAATATCGCCAACGCCGATACCCCCGGGTACAAGGCGCGCGACGTCGACTTCGCCTCGTCGCTTGCCGGCGCGCTGAAGAAGGGCAGTGGCGCCACCGGCACCGCCGCGTCGAACAACTCGACGCTCGCGATGACGCAGCCCGCCGGTGTGACGAGCGGTATGTCGATGGTGTCGACGTCGCCTGGCCACATGTCGGGCAAATCGACGCTGACGCCGACCGGCGGCACGTCCGACGACTACGGCAATCTGCAATACCGCATTCCGACCCAGCCCGCGCTCGACGGCAACACCGTCGACATCGACACCGAACGGGTGCAGTTCGCGGACAACACCTTGCATTTCGAATCAGGCATGACGGTGCTGTCAGGCCAGATCAAGACGATGCTGGCGGCGATCCAGTCGGGCTCGTAATAACCGACGCCGCGCAGGCCAGCAGCAGGTCGCAAGAACAATCGCTACGTGAATTAACTTGAAGCCGGCTAAACGGTAGGAGAGGTCAGGAAACCATGCCATCCCTGATGAACATTTTTGGTGTTGCAGGCTCCGCGATGTCGGCGCAGTCGCAGCGGCTCAACGTGACGGCGTCGAATCTCGCCAACGCGGACAGCACGACCGGCCCGGACGGCCAGCCGTATAAGGCCAAGCAGGTCGTGTTCGCGGTCAGCCCGCTGGGCGGCGCGCGCACCGCGTCCGGCCAGCAGGTCGGCGGCGTGCAGGTCACTGGCGTGGTCGACGACCCGACGCCGATGAAGACCGCGTACGACCCCGGCAACCCGGCCGCCAATTCGGACGGCTACGTCACGCTGCCCAACGTCGACCCGGTGCAGGAAATGGTCAACATGATCTCGGCCTCGCGCTCGTACCAGGCCAACGTCGAGACCCTGAACACCGCCAAGACACTGATGCTGAAAACGCTCACGATCGGAACCTGAGGAGAGCTCCTTGACCACCAACACCTCCATCGGCAGCAACGGCACGACCGTGTCGCAAACGCTGCTCGATACCATGAACGGCACGGGCAAGAGCTCGAGCGCGACGGGCGCGACCAGCTCGACGAGTTCGAGCAGCAGCACCTCGGCCAGCAGCCTGCAGCAAACCTTTTTGCAATTGCTCGTCGCGCAGTTGCAGAACCAGGACCCGACCAATCCGATGGACAGCTCGCAGATGACCTCGCAGCTGGCGCAGATCAACACGGTGTCGGGCATCAGCCAGTTGAACACGACCCTCAGCTCGCTTGCCACGCAGATGTCGGCGGGCCAGCAGTCGCAAGCCGCGCTGCTGATCGGCTCGACCGTGCTCGCCCCGGGCAGCACGACGACCGTCGCGAGCGGCAAGGCCAGCTCGTTCGGCGTGCAGCTCGCCAACTCGGTGAGCGACCTGCAGGTGGTCATCAAGAATTCGGCGGGCACGATCGTCAGTACGGTCGACCTGGGCAAGCAGTCGGCCGGCACGGTGCCGGTGGGCTGGACGCCGACCGACTCGGCCGGCAACACACTGCCGGACGGCACCTACACGATCAGCGCCGTCGGCACGATCAACGGTCAGCAGGCCACCGCGACCACGCTGTCGAGCGCGACGGTGCAAAGCGTCGTCATGCAGAGCACCGGTACGCCGGGTCTCGTGCTGTCGAACGGCACGACGGTCGGCCTGACCAACATCGCCGCCATCCTCTGATTCAGATTCAGTCAGTTACGACTTTCCAGATACGGAGACCGTCATGGGTTACCAACAAGGTTTGAGTGGTTTGTCGGCATCGTCGAGCGACCTCGACGTGATCGGCAACAACATCGCCAACGCGAATACGGTTGGCTTCAAGAGCGGCGCGGCGCAATTCGCCGACATGTACGCGAATTCGGTGGCGACGGCCGTGGGCAACCAGGTCGGTATCGGCACGAAGCTCTCGGAAGTGCAGCAGCAGTTCTCGCAAGGCACCATCACCAGCACCAACCAGGCGCTGGACGTCGCGATCAACGGCAACGGCTTCTTCCAGTTGTCGAATAACGGCTCGCTGGTGTACTCGCGCAACGGCGTGTTCCAGCTCGACAAGAACGGCTTCATCACCAACGCGCAGGGTTTGCAGCTGATGGGCTACGGCGCGAACGCCGCGGGCATCATCAACACCGCGCAAACCGTGCCGTTGAGCGTGCCGACCGCCAACATCGCACCGCAAGCGACCACCAAGATCGTCGCCGGCCTGAACCTGAATGCGCAGGATCCGCTGATGCTCGGTACGCCGACCGTGGTGCCCGCGCTCCAGACGGGCAGCACGCTGTCCACGCCGGGCGCGACGATTACGAATACCGCGTCGGGCACGAACAACGACAGCTACACCGTCAACTTCACGAGCGCGACCACCTACACCGTGACCGACACCACGCTCGGCACCACCACGGCGCCCGCGACGTACACGGCCGGCTCGGCGGTTTCGCTCGGCAACGGTCAGACGATCACGATGAACGGCACGCCGGTCACGGGCGACAAGATGACGATCACGCCGACGCCGATCGCGTTCAACCAGAACAGCTCCTCGACGTACAACTACTCGACCAGCACGACGGTCTACGACTCGCTGGGCGGCTCGCAGACGGTCAACATGTACTTCGCCAAGACCTCGGCGGGCACGTGGAACGTGTACGCGGGCACCTCGACCGGCACCGCGAACCTGGTGGGTCAGGCGAACTTCAATTCGTCGGGCACGCTGCTCGGCACGACCCAGGTCAACACCCCGATCGCGTCGCCGCCAACCTTCTCGGCAACCACCACGCCGTTCGTCTACAACTTCAGCATTCCGACTACCGACGGTTCGTCGACGCCGCAGAACCTGACGCTGAACATCGGCGGCACGACGCAGTACGGCGGTAAGGACGGCGTGAACTCGCTGCAGCCCGACGGCTACGCGGCCGGCACGCTGACGAGCTTCACGATCGGCGCCGACGGCACGCTGACCGGCAATTACTCGAACCAGCAAACGGCGGCACTCGGCCAGATCGCGCTGGCGAACTTCTCGAACCAGAACGGTCTCGTGAACCTGGGTAACAACGAGTTCCAGCAAACCTCGCAATCGGGCGTCGCGCAGATCTCCGCGCCGGGCTCGACCAACCACGGCGTGCTGCAAGGCGGCGCGGTGGAAAACTCGAACGTCGATCTGACGAGCGAGCTGGTGAACCTGATCACCGCGCAACGCAACTATCAAGCGAATGCGCAGACGATCAAGACCCAGCAGACCGTCGACCAGACCCTGATCAACCTGTAAGCGACCGGGACTTCCCATCATGGATCGGCTGATCTACACCGCGATGTCGGGCAGCACGCAAGCGCTCGAACAGCAGGCTATCGTCGCGAACAATCTGGCGAACGCATCGACCACCGGTTTTCGCGCGCAGCTCGCGACCTTCCGTGCCGTGCCAATGTCGTTCGGCGACGGCAGTTCGGTCAACGACAACACCACTCGCACTTTCGTGCTGTCGTCGACGCCGGGCGCGGACTACACGCCCGGCCCGATCCAGCAGACGGGCAACCCGCTCGACGTCGCGATTCAGGGTCCGGGCTGGCTGGCGGTGCAAACCGCCGACGGCAACGAGGCTTATACGCGCGCCGGTAATCTGCACGTCGACGAAAACGGCCAACTGGTGAACGCGATGAACCAGACCGTGCTCGGCAACGGCGGCCCGGTGTCGGTGCCGCCGGGTGCGGAAATCACCATCGGCAAGGACGGCACGGTGTCGGCCCTGACCCCTGGCGATCCGCCGACGGCGGTGGTGACGGTCGATCAATTGAAGCTGGTGAATCCGGATCCGCAAACCATGACGCGCGGCGACGACGGTCTGTTCCGGACCGCCGACGGCAACCCCGCCGACGCCGATCCGGCCGTCACGGTGGCGCCGGCCTCGCTCGAAGGCAGCAACGTGAATCCGGTCAGCGCGATGGTCTCGATGATCACCAACGCGCGCCAGTTCCAGATGCAGACCAAGCTGCTGGAAAACGCCGACAAGAACGACCAGTCCGCTAACCAGTTGCTCAGCTTTAGCTAACAGGATGCGCTGGGTTCGCCCGGCTCTCAGGAGAACAAAAGTGAACCGCTCACTGTATATCGCCGCCACCGGCATGAATGCGCAACAGGCGCAGATGGACGTGATCTCGAACAACCTCGCGAACGTCAGCACCAACGGCTTCAAGGGCTCGCGCGCGGTGTTCGAGGACTTGCTGTATCAGACCGTCCGCCAGCCGGGCGCGAACTCGACGCAGCAAACCGAACTGCCTTCGGGCATCCAGCTCGGCACCGGCGTGCAACAGGTCGCCACCGAGCGTCTGTACACGCAGGGCAACCTGACGCAGACCGGCAATTCGAAAGACGTTGCGATCAACGGCGCCGGCTTCTTCCAGGTGCAGATGCCGGACGGCACGACCGCCTACACGCGCGACGGCTCGTTCCAGACCAACGCGCAGGGCCAACTGGTCACGTCGAGCGGCTATCAGGTGATTCCGGCCATCACGATCCCGACCAACGCGACTTCGCTGACCATCGGCAGCGACGGCGTGGTGTCGATCACCGTGGCCGGCTCGACCAACAGCCAGCAGCTCGGCTCGATGCAGCTCGCGACCTTCATCAACCCGGCCGGCCTGGATGCGAAGGGCGAAAACCTGTTCTCTGAAACGGCTTCGTCGGGCGCGCCGAACATCGCGCAACCGGGCCTGAACGGCGCCGGCTCGCTGAATCAGGGTTACGTGGAAGCATCGAACGTGAACGTGGTGCAGGAACTGGTGAACATGATCCAGACGCAACGCGCTTACGAAATCAACAGCAAGGCCGTGACCACCTCCGACCAGATGCTGCAGACCTTGAGCCAGATGCAGGTTTAAGGGGTTGGGAATTAAAAGGCGGTAATCATCATGTCGCACTCTTCTCGTCACCCGGTTCATTCGCGTACCGCCGAGGCGCTCGTGCAGCTCACGCTGCTCGCCGCGCTCGGTGGCTGTGCGCTCGTGCCCAAGCAGCCCATCACGCAGCAGCCGATGACCGCCATGCCGCCGATGCCGCCGCAGATGCAGGCGCCGGGCTCCATCTATAACCCGGGTTACGCGGGCCGGCCGCTGTTCGAAGATCAACGGCCGCGCAATGTGGGCGACATCCTGACCATCGTGATCCAGGAAAACGTCAATGCGACGAAGTCCTCGGGCGCGAACGCCAACCGTTCCGGCAGCACCAACTTCAACGTGCCGACCGCCGGTTTCCTGCCCGGCCTGTTCAGCAGGTCGAACCTCAGCGCCACCGGTTCCAACGTGTTCCAGGGCACGGGCGGCGCGAACGCGTCGAATACGTTCAACGGCACGATCACCGTGACGGTGACCGGCGTGCTGCCGAACGGCAACCTGGCGGTGAGCGGCGAAAAGCAGATGCTGATCAACCAGGGCGATGAGTTCGTGCGCTTCTCCGGCGTGGTGAATCCGAACACGATCTCGAACCTGAACGCCGTGTACTCGACCCAGGTGGCCGACGCGAAGATCGAATACTCCGCCAAGGGCTATCTCAACGAGGCCGAGAACATGGGCTGGTTGCAGCGGTTCTTCCTCAACGTCTCACCGTGGTAATCATGCGCACCGTCTTCTCCCGCCCAGGCCGCCTCGCGCGACTCGCTCATTTCGGCCGAGCGCTGGCTTTCGTCGCGCTCGCCTGCGCGGCGCTGCCGGCCGCGACGCCCGCGCACGCGGAGCGTCTGAAAGACCTCGTGCAGATTCAGGGCGTGCGCGACAACCCGCTGATCGGCTACGGCCTCGTCGTCGGTCTCGACGGCACGGGCGACCAGACCACGCAGACGCCGTTCACCACGCAGACGCTCGCCAACATGCTGGCGAACCTCGGCATCTCGATCAACAACCAGGCGGCGGGCTCGACCAACCAGCAGTCGTCGCTGTCGAACATCCAGCTGAAAAACGTCGCCGCGGTGATGGTGACGGCGGTGCTGCCGCCGTTCGCGCGTCCGGGCGAAGCGATCGACGTGACCGTGTCGTCGCTCGGCAATGCGAAGAGCCTGCGCGGCGGCACGCTGCTGCTCACCCCGCTGAAGGGCGCGGACGGCCAGGTGTACGCGCTCGGTCAGGGCAACCTCGCGGTCGGCGGCGCCGGCGCGAGCGCGAACGGCAGCAAGGTGCAGGTCAACACGCTGGCCGCAGGCCGAATCGCCGGCGGCGCGATCGTCGAGCGCGCGGTGCCGACCTCGGTGTCGCAAGCCGGCACGATGCAGCTCGACCTGAACGATATGGATTACGACACCACGCAGCGCATCGTGTCGGCGGTCAACACCACGTTCGGCAGCGGCACGGCCATGGCGCTCGACGGCCGCACGATCCAGTTGCGCGCACCGAGCGACCCCGAGCAGCAGGTCGCCTTCATGGCGCAGTTGCAGAACATCGACGTCAAGCCGGCGCTGGCCGCCGCGAAGGTGATCCTGAACGCGCGCACCGGCTCGATCGTCATGAACCAGATGGTCACGCTGCAGAACTGCGCGGTCGCGCACGGCAATCTGTCGGTGGTGATCAATACGCAGCCGGTGGTGAGCCAGCCCGGCGCGTTCTCGAACGGCCAGACGGTAGCGGCCAAGCAGTCGCAGATTCAATTGAAGCAGGACAACGGCGCACTGAAGATGGTGACCGCCGGCGCGAACCTCGCCGATGTGGTGAAGGCGCTCAACGCACTGGGTGCGACGCCCGCGGATCTGATGTCGATCCTGCAGGCCATGAAGGCAGCGGGCGCTTTGCGCGCCGACCTGGAAATCATCTAAGGAAGACAGCAGATGAATTCGGACACGATCAATTCCGCCAACTCGGCCAATGCGGCCAACGAGCTGACCCAGCGCTTCGCGCTCGACGTTCAGGGTTTCAGCAAGCTGAGCGCGCAGGTGAAAGCGTCGCCGCAGGCCGGCATGAAGATGGCCGCGCAGCAGTTCGACGCGGTGTTCACGCAAATGATGCTGAAAAGCATGCGCGATGCGACGCCGCAGGATGGTCCATTCGATTCGCATGACAGCGCGACCTTCACGTCGATGATGGATCAGCAGATGTCGCAGCAGTTGTCGCAAAAGGGTATCGGCGTGGCCGATGCCATGCTCAAGCAACTGATGCGCAACCAGGGCATCCAGACCGGCGGCGCCGGTGGCGCGGGCGGTCTCGCCGGCATGGCCAACGCGCTGGGCGGCGGTAGCGGCGGCGACGAAGGCCAGACCGCGGCGCTGAACGCGCTTGCGAAAGCGTATGGCAATGCACAAGCCAACGGCCAGCTGGCCATGGGCAAGGGTTACTCGGCCAATAGCGCGCTGACGCCGCCGTTGAAGGGCGACGGCAGCTCGCCGAAAGTCGACGCGTTCGTCGACAAGCTCGCCGCACCGGCTCAGGCCGCCAGCGCGGCGACCGGCATTCCGGCGCGCTTCATCATCGGTCAGGCCGCGCTCGAATCGGGCTGGGGCAAGAGCGAGATCAAGAAGACCGACGGCTCGACCAGCCACAACGTGTTCGGTATCAAGGCGACCAAGGACTGGACCGGCAAGACCGTTTCGACCGTCACGACCGAATATGTCAACGGCAAGCCGCAGCGCACCGTCGAAAAATTCCGCGCGTACGACTCGTACCAGGAAGCGATGACCGATTACGCGAGTCTGCTCAAGGGCAATCCGCGTTATGCACAGGTCATCAACTCGGCGCACGACGTGAGCGGTTTCGCCAACGGCATGCAGCGCGCCGGTTACGCGACCGACCCGCATTACGCCAAAAAACTGATGTCCATCATGCAGAAGATGGGCTGAGCGATATCCCATGCACGCGACGGGGCCAGGTGCATAACAAGACGGACGAGGCCGGTTGCCCAAGGCAGCCGGCCCAGCCGCGCGAGGCGGATGGGTTGAACCGGGTGGTTTTAACGTTTGCGGCAAATAATTCATTACAGGCCCCTAAATTTTGGTCTGGCGATGCCGCTAATCAGTTAGATCCGATACCGGAAAGCGTAGTAATGTCCGGTTGAATGCGCGTGCTGCGGCTTCGATGAAGACCGCGCGAATGCCCCGGCAGGAGCCTTGGCACGCGCCCGCAAGAACATGCATACCGGCAAGCCCATGGATATGAACCAGTCGAATGGCCAGACCGACGCGCCCGGCCAGCCGCACGCTCCCCTAGACGAAAGTGCCAACGACTTCGGTCGACGCAATCCGCTGGAGATCGGCGTACAGCTACGCAATCTCGTCAATCGCGGCGATTTCCTCACTGCCCAATACGCGGGCGGCCAGCTCGTCACGCGGCTGCTCGACGTCGACGTGCGCGGACGCACCTTTACGTTCGATTGGGGCGCGCTCGCCGAACAGAACCAGGGCCTGCTGGCCGCGCCGCGCTGTCAGTTTCACGCGCAGCCGGACGGCGTGCGGGTGGAGTTCGCCACCGCCACCCCGCGCGAAACCCGCTACGAAGGGCTGCCGGCGTTCGAAGCCGACTTCCCCGAGGTGCTGTTTTACGTGCAGCGGCGCGAGTATTTCCGCGTCGATGCGCCGATTCTCGATCCGTATATGTGTACCGGCCTGTTGCCGGAGGGCGATAAGTTCCGCTTCGAAGTACACGACCTGTCGCTGGGCGGCGTCGGCATGCGCACCACTGACGAACGCGTGGCCGAATTGCCGATGGGCACGCGCCTCGTCGATTGCGAACTGGTGCTCGGCGCGCTCGGCCGTCTTTCGCTCGATCTGCAACTGGTGTCGCACCGTTCCACTGCGCTGCCGAACGGCACGCAGCGCTACCAGTTGGGCTTCCGTTTTCTGACGTTGCCGGGCAGCGCCGAGAACACGCTGCAACGGCTGATCACGCAGCTCGAAATGAAGCGTCGCTCGCTGGTGCGCTGAGCGCTCGCGGATGGGACACGAGGCCGGACGGCGCGGCCTCGCAAACGTTGAAACAAACGTTGAACACGCATCGGAACGGCCTCAATTTTTCCGCATCGAGGCCGTTAAACAGACTGTTCAAGCAACGCGGCGGCATGCGGTCGATGTCGCCCTTCAGGATGACGCATGTCAGATCTCATCAATCTCGGCCTCAGTGGACTGAACGCAGCCCAGTGGGGACTCACGACGACCGGCCAGAACATCAGCAACGCGTCGACGCCCGGCTATACGATCGAAACCCCGGTCTACGCGGAAAGCGGCGGCCAGTACACGGGTTCCGGCTATCTGCCGCAAGGCGTCTCGACCACCACGGTGACGCGCCAGTACAGCCAGTACCTGACCACCCAGCTGAACAACGCGCAAGCGTCGGGTAGCTCGCTGTCGACCTACAACACGCTGATCTCGCAGTTGAACAATCTGATCGGCAGCCCGACTGCCGGGATTTCGAGCGCGATCACCAGCTACTTCACCGGCCTGCAGAACGTCTCGAACAGCCCGTCGACATTGTCGACCCGCCAGACCGCGGTGAGCGGCGCGCAGACGCTCGTGAACCAGATCAATGCCGCCGGCCAGCAATACGACTCGCTGCGCCAGAGCGTCAACACGCAGCTCTCCAATACCGTTTCGCAGATCAACAGCTACACGCAGCAGATCGCCCAGTTGAACGGCCAGATCGCTCAGGCCAGCACGCAAGGCCAGCCGCCGAACCAGTTGATGGATCAGCGCGACCTCGCCGTGTCGAATCTGTCGCAACTGGTGGGCGTGCAGGTCGTCAACAGCAACGGCAGCTATAGCGTGTTCATGGGCAACGGGCAGCCGCTCGTGTCGTCCACCAACAGCTATAACCTGGGCACCGCGCCGTCGGCGGGCGACTCCAGCGAACTGTCGGTGCAGTACCTCGGCCAGGCCGGCGCGAATCCGGCCGCCAAACCGCAAAACCTGCCCGACAGCAAGATCACCGGCGGTTCGCTGGGCGGCTTGCTGCAGTTCCGCAGCCAGACGCTCGATCCGGGTGAAGCGCAACTCGGCGCGATCGCCGTGAGCTTCTCCGCGCAGGTCAACGCGCAAAACAGCCTGGGCATTACGCTCGGCGGCGCCCAGGGTGGCGCGCTGTTTTCGGTGGGCAGCCCGACGGTCTACGCGAACACGCAGAACACCGGCAACGCGTCGCTGAACGTTTCGTTCGCGAACCCCGCGCAGCCGACCACCGGCGACTACACGCTGGCCTTCAACGGCACCACCTACACGCTGACCGACAACTCGAGCGGCGCGGTAGTGGGCTCGGCGACCAATCTGAGCCAGCCGATCAACGGCCTGAATTTTTCGACCACCGGCACGATGAACGCTGGCGACTCGTTCACGGTCGAGCCGACCCGCGGCGCGTTGAACAGCTTCGCGACCGCATCGACCGATCCGTCTGCGATCGCCGCCGCGCTGCCGTTGCAGGTGGCCGCTTCGACGACCAACACCGGCACGGCGACGATCACCTCGCCGTCGGTGACGGCCGGTTACACGATGCCGAACTCGACGACCACGCTGGCGTACAACGGCACGGGTCTGACCGGTTTTCCGGCGGGCTCGACGGTGACCGTGGCCGGCACGCCGCCGACCAGCTATCCGATTACCGACGCGACCACCGTGGTGCCGTATTCGACGGCCAACGGCGCGACGCTGACGATCACCAATCCGGCCGCCGGCCAGATGAACAAGGTCACGATGACCATCAGCGGCGCACCGGCCGCCGGCGACAAATTCACCATTGGCCCGAACACCGGCGCGACCAGCGACGGCCGCAACGCGCTGGCGCTGTCCAACCTGTCCACCGCGAAGGCGTTGGCGGGCGGCACGGTCACGCTGAGCGGCGCGTACGCGAACTACGTCAACCAGATCGGCAACCAGACCAACCAGGTGCAGACGGCGAGCACGGCGCAAACCGCGCTGGTGACGCAGATCACCACGGCGCAGCAGTCGGTCTCGGGCGTGAACATTAACGAGGAAGCAGCCAATCTGCTTCAGTATCAGCAGCTCTATCAGGCGAACAGCAAGGTCATTCAGACCGCGCAGACCCTGTTCCAGACGTTGCTCGGCATCTTCCAGTGAGGCGTTGAACATGCGTATCTCCAGCGCGCAGTACTTCAACATGAACGTGCAGACAATGAGCAACCAGCAAGCTCAGTTGTCGCAGATCTATGCCGAGATTTCGAGCGGCGTGAGTCTGTCCACGCCGTCGGACAATCCGCTCGGCGCGGCGCAGGCCGTGCAGTTGAGCTCGACGGCCACGACCCTTGCGCAGTACACGACCAACCAGACTTCCGCGCTCGCGTCGATGCAGCAGGAAGACTCGACGCTCGGCAGCGTCAACACCGTGCTGACCACCATTCATACGCTGGTGCTGCGCGCCGGCGACGGTTCGCTGACCGACAGCGACCGTGGTGCGCTCGCCACGCAATTGACGAGCTTGCGCAGCCAGCTGATGACGCTCGCCAATTCCACCGATCCGCAGGGCAACTACCTGTTCGCCGGCTATCAAAGCGGCGCCCAGCCGTACTCGACGACCGCCTCCGGCGCCGTGACGTATTCGGGCGACACCGGCGCGCCGGTCGTGCAGATTACCGGCTCGCGTACCTTGCAGACGGGCGATAACGGCCTCGCGATCTTCGGCAGCGTCGCGTCGATCGGCACCAGCGCGGTGCCGGCGGCAACGGCCGGCAACACCGGCACCGGCGTGGTCAGCAGCGTCAGCCTGACCAATCCGACCGACCCGACCAACGCGGACACCTACAAGATCAACTTCGTGTCGGCGACCACGTACACCGTGAGCCAGACCGATCCGGCGACCGGCACGACAACCACCGGCGGCGCGCAGCCGTTCACGGCCGGCTCGGCGATCACCGTCGGCGGCCAGTCGGTGTCGATCAGCGGCGCGCCGAATTCGGGCGACAGCTTTACGGTGACGCCGGCGACGCAGGGCAGCATGGACGTGTTCGCCAATCTGAGCCAGTTGATCACCACGTTGCAAACGCCGCTCACGCCGGGCGCGCAGACGGCCAGCTTCCAGAGCCAGTTGACCACCAGCATGACGCAGCTCGAAAACACGATGAACAACGTGCAGACGGCGCAGGCAACCGTGGGTGGCCGCATGAACGAAGTGCAGGCCTTGCAGACGGTCACGCAGACCAACACGCTGCAGACCGCGAGCAACCTGGCGGATCTGACGCAGACCGACATGGTCAAGACGATCGGTCAGTACACGCTGACGCAGAATGCGCTGCAAGCGGCCCAGCAAGCGTTCGCGAAGATTCAGAACATCTCGCTGTTCCAGTACCTGAACTAAGCGTCGAAGCAGTCTGAAACGAAGAAGGGCGGAATCCGGTGTGAACCGGATCCGCCCTTTCTGTTTTGTCGCTTTGTTTCGCTTCGGTTAACTCTTGCTATCTACCGAAACCCGGCGGCCACGCGCCCCATCTGATCGATACCGATGTCGAACAGCCGCATGAAAAACGGAATCATGTTCGGGATCATCAGTTGCAGGAGCAGCATGCCGATCAGCATGGTCAGCGGAAAACCGATCTGGAACACGCCGATTTGCGGCGCCGCGCGGTTCAGAATGCCGAGCGCAAGGTTGGTGATGAGCAAGGCGACCACAACCGGCAGCGACAACAGCAGGCCCGCCGAAAACACCGTGTTGCCGAACATGGCCAGCGTGTGCCAGCCGGGCGCGCCGAGGATATTCGCCGACACCGGCACCGACTGGAACGTGGCGAGCAGCGCGCTGATCATTTGCAGATGGCCGTCGATCACCAGAAACACGAGCATTGCGATGGTGTTCATGTAGCTCGACAGCACCTGGCTCGAACTGCTCGCCTGCGCGTCGAAGAAGGTCGCGAAGCCGAGCCCCATGCCGAGGCCGACGAAGTCGCCGGTCGCGCTAATCGCCTGGAACACGATCTGCATGGTCACGCCGAGCGCGATGCCGATCAGAAACTGATTGATGATGATCCACACGCCCGCGCCGGAAAACACCGTGAATTGCGGCATCGCGCCGAGCGTGGGCGCGACGATGATCGTGACGAAGGCCGCGAGGCCGATCTTCACGCGCATCGGCAGCGCTTTGTTGCCGAGCACCGGCGCGGTGGCGACCAGCGCGAGAATCCGCACGAACGGCCACAGGAAGGCCGTGAGCCATCCGTTCAGTTGCGCGTAGGTGACGGAGAACATGACAGCGGGGAAGGGGGAGCGAGGACCGGCGCCGCGCTCAGTTGACGAGCGTCGGAATATTGGTGAGCGTCTGGCGCAGATAGTCGAGCATGGTGGTCAGCATCCACGGGCCGGCGATCACCATGGTCACGGCAATCGCGAGCAGCTTCGGAATGAACGACAAGGTGGTTTCGTTGATCTGCGTGGCGGCCTGGAACAGGCTCACCACCAGACCGACCACCAGCGCGACCAGCAGCAGCGGCGCGGCGAGCAGCAGGCCGACATACATGGCCTGGTGCGCGAGCGTCATGACGGATTCTTGATTCATGGCGAGGGAACCGGAGAGCGTGGCGGGCGCGAGGCCCGATTAAATAGCGTGCTTAAACGAAGCTCTGCGCGAGCGAGCCGAGCAGCAACTGCCAGCCGTCGACCAGCACGAACAGCATCAGCTTGAACGGCAGCGAGATGGTGGCGGGCGACACCATCATCATCCCCATCGACATCAGTACGCTCGCCACCACCATGTCGATGATGAGGAACGGAATGAAGATCGTGAAGCCGATCTGGAAACCCGTTTTCAGTTCGCTGGTGACGAACGAGGGCACCAGCAGCGACAGCGGCACGTCTTCCGGACCTTGCATGGGCGCGGCGTGCGAGATACGGGCGAACAAGGCCAGGTCGGTTTCGCGGGTCTGCCGCAGCATGAAGGTCTTGAACGGCGCGAGACCGCGGTTGACCGCCGTTTCCATCGGAATCGTGCCGTCGGAGAAGGGTTTGTAGCCGTCGTTGTAGGCCTTGTCGAGTACCGGCGACATGACGAACAGCGTGAGGAACAGGGCGAGACCGACCAGCACCTGGTTCGGCGGCGTGGTGGCCGTGCCGAGCGCCTGGCGCAGCAGCGACAACACAATGATGATGCGCGTGAAGCTCGTCATCATCAGCACCATCGCCGGCAGGAACGACAGCATCGTGAGCAGCAGCATGGTCTGCACGCTCAGCGAATAGGTCGTACCGCCGTTCGGGCCGGGGCTCGTGTTGAAGGCCGGCAAACCGGCGGCTTGCGCGAACGACAGCGTCGGCAACGCGAGCAGCAGCGCCGGGACGGCCAGCGGTGCGACGCGGCGGCTTACGCGGCCGAGCGCGGCAATGGCGGACGAATCGGTGCGAGGCATGCGAGCGGATTGCGCGTGACGCGCTGAAGAAAGACTGAACTGCATTAACGAACCCCGTTGCCTTGCCCGTTGAAACGTTTGCCCACTTCGCCTTTCAACGCATCGCGAAAGCGTTGGCCGAAGCTGCCGGGCAAGGCGGCGCCCGTGCCGGGCGAGGCCGGCGAGGCGACGCCGGCGGGATCGAGCGCGGCCGAACCGGCCGGCATCGTATGAAGGAGTCGCACATTGCCGGGCGCCGTGCCGAGCACGAGCCACGTATCGCCGATTTCGACGACCGCGACGCGTTCCTTGCCGCCGAGCGAGGCGCCGCCGACGGTTTTCACGAGGCCGCCGCGACTGGCCGGCTGCAGGCCGAAACGGCGTGCGAGCCAGCCGCACGCGAACACCAGGCCGATCACCACCAGCAACGCGAAGATGGTTTGCAAGACCGCACCGACGCCCAGTGCCGGAACGGCCGTTCCGGCGCCGACACCGGAGGCGATCTTCGCGGCGTTGTTGACCGCGTTCATGTCGGCCGCGAGCGCCGCAAGCGGCGCGGCTAGCAGGGCGATCGAGGCCGAAGCGCGACCGGCAAGGCGTTTCATCGATTCAGCTTCCGGATACGTTCGGACGGCGTGATGATGTCGGTCAGACGGATACCGAACTTGTCGTTCACCACCACCACTTCACCTTGCGCGATCAGGCAGCCGTTGACCAGCACGTCCATCGGTTCGCCGGCCATGCCGTCCAGTTCCACCACCGAACCCTGCGCCAGTTGCAGCAGGTTGCGGATCGCGATCTTGGTGCGGCCGAGTTCGACGGTCATCTGGACGGGAATGTCCAGAATCATGTCGATGTCGTTGCGCGTCGTGGTGGGTTCGACCTTTGACAGCGGCTGGAACACGCCCGCCGTGGTCGGGTTGATTTCTTCGTTGTCGTTCTGCTCGGCGAGGGCGCTGGCCCAGTCCGCCATTGCCGTTTCGTCGTCGGCCGAAACTTCGTCGGCCGCCATTTGGGGCGCAGTGCCGGCCAGCTCGGTCTCAGGCTTTGCGTTCAGATCACTCATATCCACCTTCCTTCATCGTGTCGGCTGCGCTGATCATTTTCTGGACCCGCAACGCGTACTGACCATTGAAAATACCGTAGCCGCATTCCATCACCGGCACGCCATCGACCTTCGCGGTGATGTGTTCGGCAATGTTGATCGGCAGAACATCGCCTTTGCGCATGTTCAGAATTTTTTCGAACGTAATCGGCACCTGCGCGAGGTCGGCGGTCAGTTCCACTTCCGCGGCCTGGACCTGCTGCGACAGCACGCGCACCCAGCGGCGATCGACTTCGAGTGCTTCGCCCTGAATCGGCGACACCAGAACGTCGCGAATCGGTTCGATCATCGAATACGGCATGCAGATGTGCAGCGTGCCGCCGGTCGTGCCGAACTCGATCGAGAACTGGGTGACGATGACGATTTCGTTCGGCGTCGCCACGTTGGCGAACTGCGTGTGCATTTCCGAGCGCACGTATTCGAACTGCAGCGGACGCACGCTTTTCCACGACGCCGTGTAGTTGTCGAACACCAGGTTCAGCAACTTGTTGATGATGCGCTGTTCGGTCTGCGTGAAATCGCGGCCTTCGACGCGGGTATGGAAACGCCCGTCGCCGCCGAACAGGTTGTCGACCACGAAGAACACCAGGTTCGGGTCGAACACGAACAGCGAGGTGCCGCGCAACGGCTTCACGTGGACCAGATTCAGGTTGGTCGGGATCGGCAGGTTGCGGGTGAATTCACTGTACTTCTGCACCTTCACCGGACCGACGGAGATTTCCGCCGAGCGCCGCATGAAGTTGAAGATACCCACGCGCAGCAGACGCGCGAAGCGGTCGTTGATGATTTCGAGGCCGGGCATCCGGCCGCGGACGATGCGTTCCTGCGTCGCGATGTTGTAGGGGCGTACGCCCACACGTTCGCTGGTCTCGGCTTCTGAATCCGTTTCGCCGGTGACGCCCTTGAGGAGGGCATCGACCTCCTCCTGGGACATGAACTCTTCGTGGCCCATTCCTTATTCCTCGTGCGTACCGTGGCGGTTGATGGTGGCAGCGCTATGCAACGTCACTGGGGACGTCACTGCACGACGAATTCGGTGAACAGCACGTCCTCGACGTGGATCGGCGCTGCGCCCTTGTCGGTCGGCTGTTCGATCAGCGTCTTGAGTTCGGAGGCGAGTGCGCGCTTGCCGTCGAGCGGGGCGAGATCTTCCGGGTGTTTGTTCGACAGTGCGAGCAGGATGTGGCTGCGCACTTCCGGCATATGGTCGGTGAGTTCCTGCTGGGTGCGGGCGTCGCCGAGCTTGAGCGTCAGGCCGATGCGCAGGAAGTGTTGCTGGCCGTCGTCCGATTGCAGGTTGACGGTCATCGATTCGAGCGGGAAGAACAGCGGCACGGCGGGCGGCGTCGGCGCGGCGGCTTCAGTCGATGCGGCGACGGGCGCGCGTTTGGACATGAAGAACCACACACCCGCGCCGGCGGCGCCAGCGGCGATGATCGCGATGACGGCGATCAGGATGATGCGCTTCAAGGGGCCCGGGGAAGCGGGCACGGCTTGCTGGTTTGCGGTTGTGGTTGCCATGAGGTTTGCTTTGCTTGCCTTTAGTGCTGGTGATGGTGATTGTTGTTGATTTGCGCGGTGCGCGATGGGTCGAAAAGAAGGGTTATTGAGGGCTATCTCTGGTTTTTAGTTTTTGGCTCTGGCGGGGGGCTGTTGGGTTTTGTGTTTTGGTTTTGTTGGCCTTTCCTTGATTTGTTAGTGGTCTATTGGCGTTCCCCCTGTGCGGGGGGGCACCTACTTTTCTTTGCATGCCGCAAAGAAAAGTAGGCAAAAGAAAGCGGCTCACACCGCTAACTTTTAAGCGGGTCCCTCGCACAGCCACGATAGTGGCTCATCTGGAATCCGGGGCCTCGCACACTTCGCGCCAGTGACAAAGCAGTCATTCATCCGGCGGCGCTGCGCGCGCCCCCGGGCACTCCAAACCCCAGGCGGATTAACCGCCGGTTTTTGGGGCACCTCGCCGAGGCGAAGCCGACGGCCCCCACGGAGCAACCGAAACTACCGGCCGAACCGTTCCGGCGAGCGCGAAGCGCGAGGCGGGATGAATGATTGCTGTGTCACGAACGCGGAATGTGCGAGGGGACCGATTCCAGATGAGCCACTACCGTGACTGCGCGGGGGACCCGCTTAAGAATTAGCGGTGTGAGCCGCTTTCTTTTGCCTACTTTTCTTTGCGGCAGGCAAAGAAAAGTAGGTGCCCCCCGCACAGGGGGAACGCCAATAGACCACTAACAAAGCAAGGAAAGGCCAACAAAACCAAAAAGCAAGCCAACTAGGCAAAAGTATCAACCAGCCCAACAGTCCGTTTAACGGGAACAGCAACAACGCCAGAAGCCGAATCATCCCCACTGCCGGAGGCAAAAGAACCGCCACTACGCCCATTCCCACCACCACCGGACGCCCCCCCAGACTGCTGCCCGCCCTGCTGCCGGGCAAACCCATCACTCACGCTTGCGCTCCCCAGCCCGATCCCGTTCTGCTCCATCGCCTCCCGCAACTTCGGCAGCGCGGCCTCGACCGCCTCCCGCACCGACTGATGCTGCGAGACGAACAACGCATGCGCGTGGTTATCGGCAACCTGCAAAACAACCTGCAACGGACCCAGATCCTTGGGATTCAACGTCAGCTCAGCGCTCTGCGTATGCGCATTCGACAGAAACACCACCTTCTGACTGAACGCGTCTTCCCAATCCGTCGTGCCCACCTGCGGCGCCAACGCATTCGCTACCTGTGCCGCCCCGGCGTTAGCGGTGCTCTGCACCGCCGTCGTCACGCTCGCCGCACCTGCGGCAGCCTGCGTCGCGGCCAGCGCGGCGGTCGCCGCGTCAGCCGCATTCTTGAACGAGCCCAGATCGTCTGTCTGAGCGCCGGCGCCGGCAACACTCGCGCCCAATGTGTCCGCCGCCGCCTTGGCCGCTGCGGAAGGATCCGCCGTCACCGCCGCCGTCAGCGCGGTCTTCGACGCGCTCGATCCCTTGCCGTCGCCAAACAACCCCGCCGCCAACGTTTTGCCGTCCGTCGTGCCGTTCAGATCGCCATTCGCCCCGGCCGTGCCGCCCGCCATCGTCGCTGCACCCGCCGCTGCGCCGCTCGCCAGCGCCTGTTGCGGCACCACGCCCTGGCCGCTTGCCAGTGCGGCCAACGCTGCCTGCAAGGCGTCCTGCGATGTTTTTGAATCCGTTGCGCCGGTTTTCTTGCCCGACGTGCCGCTCGTCGTGCCGTCAGCGGTCGTGCCCGCCAGGGTGTCCGGCAGATCGGTCGCGGCCGTCGTGGGATCCGGAAGCGTCGGGGTCGCCACGGCGTTTGCGTCGGCCTGAGCTTGCGCCTGGGCCTGCGCTTGAGCCGCCGCGGCGGAGGACGTCGTGCCCGCATTGGCCTGGTTCGCCGCGTTGCCGGATTTGGCCGACGGGTTCGTCGTATTGCCCGTCGCCGCCTGCTGCGCATTGCCCGATGACGAAGCCGACGTCGTCGTACCCGTCGCATTGCTGCTGCTGTTTGCGTCGCTCGCGCTCTTCGTGGACGGATCGGGCGGCGGCGGCGCGTCATGCACGCTCGACGTCGACGCGGATGAAGCCGACGAAGCCGCAGGCGGGGAAGCCGGCGTCGGTACAACCTGTTGCTGTCTTGCGGCCTGCGCGGCCTGTTGCTGCGCAGCCTGCTGCTGCTGCGCGGCTTGCTGGGCAGCCTGTTGCGCTGCCGCCTGCTGTTTGGCGCTCTGCGCCGCCGCGCTGCTTTGCTGGTCGATGCTCTGCTGCAGCGTTTGCGAGAACGGCTGGACATTCGCCGCGGCGGCGATCGCCGCGTTCGTGGACGAGCTGCTGGCGGTGCCGAGCAGTGAGCCGATCTGTGAAAGTGGCGACATAGGGAATCCTGTCAATCCGTCAAACGGGGTGTTCAGTCAATCGAGGCGGGTATCGTGCCGGGGTGCGTCATGCGCCTTCGGCACGCATCCTCAGAATTCGGGCGGCGTGTTCGTCGGCGTCGCGCTGGTCGCGCCGCGCCAGGGTTTTCGCTTCGGCCGCGTCGCCGCGTGCCTGCAGCACTTCGTACGAGCCGAGTTTCTGCTTCTGGCGTTGCCAGTCGGGCTTGGCGGCCTCGACCCGCGCGTTGGCCGTCACCAGCAGATTGCGCTGCTGGTCGATGGCGGCGTCGAGCGTGTCGATAAAGGCCTGAAAATTACGCATGTTGCCGGCTGGCATGCCCGTTTGGGCTGTGGCCGTGAAACGCGCGTGATATTCGTCGCGGTACTGCACGAGTGCGTCGAGCTGCGCCTCTACGTCGTTGCGCTCGCGCTGCGCGCGGCCCAGACGTTGCGCGGCGGCATCGACATCGTCCTGAGCCAGGCCGATAAGGGTCTTGATCGGAAAGTGTTTCGCCATCGTCAGCCTCCTTGGGCAAACAGCGCGTCCAGCATCTCGAGACTCGGTTCAAAGTTCGCGCACTCGCGATAACCTTGCTGCAAAAAGGCTTCCATCCGCGGATACAGCGCAATCGCCCGGTCGAGCAGCGCGTCGCGCCCACTCGAATAGGCGCCGACGTTAATCAGATCGCGGTTGCGCTGATAGCGCGACAGCATCTGCTTGAACATACGCGTCTTTTCCAGATGGTTATCGTCGATCAGCGCGGTCATTGCCCGGCTAATCGACGCTTCGATGTCGATCGCCGGATAGTGTCCAGCCTCGGCCAGCGAGCGCGACAGCACGATGTGGCCGTCCAGAATCGCCCGCGCGGAATCGGCGATCGGATCCTGCTGGTCGTCGCCTTCGGTCAGCACGGTGTAGAACGCGGTGATCGAACCGCCGCCCGCCGGACCGTTGCCGGTCCGTTCCACCAGCGCCGGCAGCTTGGCGAACACCGACGGCGGATAGCCCTTGGTGGCGGGCGGTTCGCCCACGGCCAGCGCGATCTCGCGCTGCGCCATCGCGTAGCGGGTCAGCGAGTCCATCAGCAGCAAAACGTGCTTGCCCTGATCGCGGAAATACTCGGCCAGCGAGGTCGAATACGACGCGGCCTGCATCCGCAGCAACGGCGAAACGTCGGCCGGGGCGGCGATCACCACTGAGCGCGCCAGGCCTTCCTCGCCGAGAATCTGTTCGATGAATTCCTTCACTTCGCGGCCGCGCTCGCCGATCAGGCCGATCACGATCACCTCCGCGCTGGTGTAGCGCGCCATCGTGCCGAGCAGCACCGACTTACCGACGCCCGAGCCGGCGAACAAACCCATGCGCTGGCCACGGCCCACGGTTAGCAGCGAGTTGATCGCGCGCACGCCGACGTCGAGCACCTTGTGAATCGGCTCGCGATGCAACGGATTGATGACCGGCGCGGACAGCGGCGCGTCGGCATGCGTGCCGAGCGGGCCCAGCCCGTCGAGCGGACGGCCGGACGCATCCAGCACGCGGCCGAGCAATTCCCAGCCGACCGGCAGGCGTTTCGCGCCCGCCATCGGATCGGCGATCGGCGCGCTTTCGAGCGGATAGACGCGCGCGCCGGGGAGCAGGCCGATCACTTCGGTGGTCGGCATCAGAAACAGTTTGTCGCCGGCAAAGCCGACCACTTCGGCTTCGGCCATCGGCCGCGAACTGCCGGGCGGCAGTTCGATCATCACTTCGGCGCCCACCGACAGCCGCAGGCCCACGGCTTCCAGCACCAGGCCCGCGGCGCGCGTCAACTTTCCGCAGGCTCGCATCGGCTTGGCGATCGCGTTGCGCGCGCGTAGCGCGTCGAGCCGGCCGCGCCAGGCTTGCATGTGCGGGTTGTTGTCGAGCGCCGGATCGTAGGGGGCGTGAGCTTGCGCGGCAGCGGCAGCAGCCGAGGCCGTGCCGGATGCGGCCTGGGCGGCAAGCTTGGCGGCGGCGGATTCGCGGCTGGCCGCCGCGCCGGTGGCCGGATGCGCCAGCGCCGGATCGCGCTGGGTCGAACCGGCCGAGGCCATATCCGCGGCGCCCGTTGCCGGGCTATCCGTCAGCGCTTCGGCGCCGAACGACGCGAGCGCGAGTTCGCGCTCGAGCGGCGTCAGGTCGCTGGCGCGGATATCTTCGAGCGTCGGCTTCACCACGTGCTCACCTTGCCGAGCGCAGCGGCGACGCGCTCCCAGCGCGTGTCGATGCCGGCATCCACTTCGCCGGTGGCGGCTTGCGCGCGGCAGCCGCCGCGTTCCACCGCCGGATCGGTCCGCACGGTCCAGCCGCGCGTTTGCAGCTCTTCCATCAGATAGGCTTCGACGACGGGCAGATCGGCGGGGCTCACGATCAAGGCCGGCGCGCCGATCAGCGTGGGCTCCGCGGCCAGCACTTCACGCGCGGCGGCGATCAGCGCGGTCGGATCGTGCTGCACGTGCTGGCGCACGACCTGTTGCGCAATGTCCAGCGCGAGCGCGACCAGCGTGTCGGAAATCGCGCCCTGCGCGCCTTCGAGCGCCACCTTGAAGGTCTCGGCCAGCGCCGCGAGCCGCGCCGCTTCTTCGCGCGCTTCACTCTGGCCTTGCTCGAAACCTTGCGCATGGCCCTGGTCGTAACCCGCCTGATAACCAAGCGCCTGACCCGCCACATGACCGGAAGCGATGCCCTGTGCATGAGCGGCGTCGCGCAGGCGTTCGAGTTCGGCTTCGAACGCGCCGTCGTCGACTTCGGGTTCGGGCGGCGCCGGCGGCACCGGATCGAACGAGGCCATCTCCCAGCGCTGGTAGGCCGAGAGCCGTTCCTTCGCCGAGGAGTTCTGATCAGACATATGCATCTTCCGCCTTGCCGCCTAGAACGATCTGGCCGCTTTCCGCCAGGTTGCGCACGATCTGCAGGATGCGGCGCTGCTGCGTCTCGACTTCGGAGACGCGGACCGGGCCGCGCGCATCGAGGTCTTCGGCGAGCAGTTCGGCAGCACGCTGCGACATGTTCGACAGGAACTTCTGGCGCAGCGCGGGCGCCGCGCCCTTCAGCGAGATGATCAACGCTTCGGACTCGACTTCCTTCAGCAGCAGCTGGATCGCGCGGTCTTCCAGATCGAGCAGGTTCTCGAACACAAACATCTGATCAATGATCTTCTGCGCAAGTTCCGCGTCGTACTGGCGCACGTTCTCGATGACGCCTTCTTCATGGTTGCTCGACATGAAGTTGAGAATTTCGGCCGCCGTGCGGATCCCGCCCATCGGGCTGCGCTTAAGGTTGTCGCTGCCGGACAGCAGACCGGTCAGCACATCGTCGAGTTCGCGCAGCGCGGCCGGCTGGATGCCGTCGAGCGTCGCGATCCGCAACAGCACGTCGTTGCGCAGCCGTTCCGTGAAGCAGGCGACGATTTCCGACGCCTGATCGCGGTCCAGGTGAACGAGGATCGTCGCGATGATCTGCGGGTGCTCGTTCTTGATCAGTTCCGCGACGGCTGCCGAGTCCATCCACTTCAGGCCTTCGATACCGCTGGTATCGCTGCCTTGCAGAATCCGGTCGATGATCGCGCCGGCCTTGTCGTCGCCGAGCGCCTTGGTCAGCACCGAACGGATGTACTCGTTCGAATCCAGCGACATGCCGGTGTGCTGTTCGGCCTCGCGCACGAACTCCTGCAGCACGACGTCGATCTGTTCGCGGGTCACGCTTTTCAGCGCGGCCATCGCCACGCCGATCTTCTGGACTTCACGCGGCCCGAGGAACTTGAATACCTGCGCGGCTTCTTCCTCGCCGATCGACATCAGCAGGAGCGCGCTCTTCATTACGCCTTCAGCGCTCATCAGTCACCCAATTTTTCACGACGGTTGCAACGATCTTCGGATCCTGGCGCGCGATGCTGCGGGCGAATTCCAGGTTCCGCTCATATTTGTGCTTGGCGTTTTCGAGCGCCAGCATCTCCGCGTCGCCTTCCAGTTCGGCGACGGTGCTCACCCCCGCGCGCTCGGCGGCCGGGATGCCGTCCAGCAGGATCGGCTCGTCCGGCGAATTCAGCGCGGCGACAGCGACCGGCTCCGGCGGCGGGAATGCGCGGCGCAGGGCCGGCTTCACCATCACGAAGTACAGGAACAGGGCGACTGCGCCGATGCCGAGGTAGGTCGCGATCTGCTTGGCGAGCGCGATCATGTCCGGCGTGCGCCACCATGGCAGGTCGGCGTTCGGATCGACTTCGGTGCTGAACGAACTGTTGACCACGTTGACCGAGTCGCCGCGCGACGCGTCGAAGCCCATGGCGTCCTTCACCAGCTGATTGACCTGCGCGAGCTTGTCGGCGGTGACCGGCTGCATCGTCACGTGGCCCTTGGCGTCGACCACGCGCAGATAGTTGACCACCACCGCCACCGACAGACGCTTGATGCCGCCCATCGGCTGTTCGAGGTGACGTACCGTCTTGTCGAGTTCGTAGTTGGTGGTCGAGTCCTTGCGGTCGCTGACCGGCGTGGTGGTCACGCCGCTTGCGCCATTCGGCGCGTTGATCGGCGCCGAAGCCGGTTGCGGCGGCTGGTTCGACAGCGCGCCCGGTACGCCCGACGCGCCGCCTTGCGACATTTCGGTGGCGCTGCTCGATTGCTGGCTGCGAATCGCCGCCTGCTGCGGGTTGCCGTTCGGGCCGTAGTTTTCCGAGGTCTGTTCGGTACGGGAAAAGTCGATATCCGCGCTGACCTGCGAATGCGCGTTGCCGGCGCCGAACAGCGGCGCGAGGATCGAGTCGATGCGCTGCTGGGTGTTGCGTTCGATCTGCTGGCGGTACTTGAGCTGCGAAGCGTCCAGACCGCTGCCGCCGGACGGCTGCGTCAGCAGGTTGCCGTCCTGGTCGAGGATGGTGACGCCCTTGACCGGCATATCCGGCACCGCCGACGACACCATATGGGTGATCGCCAGCACCTGGCCTTCGTCGAGCGCGCGGCCCGGATACAGATTGACGAGCACGGACGCCGACGGCGCTTCCTTGTCGCGCACGAACACGGACGGCTTCGGAATCGCCAGATGCACGCGGGCCGACTTCACCGACGAAATCGATTCGATCGTACGTTCCAGTTCGCCTTCCAGCGCGCGCTGATAGTTGATCTGCTCGGCGAACTGGCTGATGCCGAACTTCTGGTTGTCCATCAGTTCGAAACCGACCGAGCCGCTCTTGGGCAAGCCTTGCGACGCGAGCCGCAGACGCATTTCATGCACCTGTTCGGACGGGACGAGAATCGCGCCACCGGAGTCGGAGAACTTGTAGGGAATGTTGGCGGCCTGCAGCGCGGTGATGATCGCCCCGCCGTCGCGGTCGGACAGGTTGCTGTAGAGCACCTTGTAGTCCGGCGCCCGCGACCACAGGAACAGGCCCGCGACCACGGCGATCAGCAGCGCGACCGCGAAAATCAGCGGGGCACGCGGGTTGCCGCGCATTTGCGCGAGGCCCGACAGGCGCTGACCAAAGTTGCCGCCGAGGTTGCCCCCCAGGCCGCCGAGGTCCGCGCCGCCGCCTGCCTGGCCTGCACCGGGGACACCGGTGCCGGGCTGCGCGCCGGCGAGGCCCATGCGGGCGTCGGGGTTGATCAAAGAGTTGGCTGACGAATCCATGCGTCGGGTATCTCCGGGATGCCTTTGCGTTCTGCCGCCTCACCGCACCGAGGTCGGCGGGCGTACGGACAGAGACTTTCACCATTGAAATTATCCGCAGCGCGGCTCAAGCCGATTGCTTGAATAGAGCGGGGTTTCCCCCCTAGTTTCGGGGCTTTCCCGTATGCGCCGCTGCTATGCTTTCATCCCAGATCGGTACGGTTCTGGCATGCCGGTCGTCATTCCTGGAGAGAACATGACTATGCCCGTGAACGCGCTTTCGTCGGCGCTGCAACAGATGCAGTCGATGGCGGCGCAAGCGGCCGGCGGCAATAACACCGTCGCCGACCAGTCCGGTGCGGCTACGGCCGGCGGCTTCGCGTCCGCGCTGAAAGCGTCGCTGGACAAGATCAGCGGCGATCAGATGACCGCCGCCAACGAATCGAAAGCGTTCGAACTCGGCGCGTCGAACGTGTCGCTGAACGACGTGATGGTCGACGGACAGAAAGCCAATATCGGCTTCCAGTTCGGCCTGCAGGTGCGCAACAAACTGGTGTCCGCCTACAACGACATCATGCAGATGCAGGTTTAAGTGCGTTCGGGCGGCAAGGCTCACCCGCCCGCCCGAACCGCCGTTTGCCGTGTGGCCCTGGCGGGCCGCGTCACATGACGCCTTAATCCTCCTTACACCGGCCTAAAGCTTTCCCGCTGCGTATCCGATAACCAGATACAGGCAGAAATCCGGGTGCGGCAACGTGCCCGGACGGAATGTCATGACCAACCGCTGTGCAAGAGAGGAGGAGCGCCGATGTTTTCCCCAGGACACTCTGGAGCCAATGCGTACGCACGCGTGGGCGTCGAGACAGGGGTGATGGGCGCGAGTCCGCATCGTCTGATCGTGATGTTGTATCAGGGCGCCCGGCAGGCGATCGCGCAGGCGCGCATGCATTTGCAGCAGGGCAATGTGCCGGCTCGTGGAGAGGCGATCGGCAAGGCGATTCAGATCGTCGAAAGCGGGCTGCAGCAGTCGCTCAACGTTGATGCGGGCGGCGAGATTGCGGGGCGGTTGGACGCGCTATATGGCTATATGTCGCGCCGTCTGCTCGAAGCCAACGTAAAACAGAGCGAGGCGATGCTGGTCGAGGTCGACGGCCTGCTGGCGACACTCGAAGAGGCATGGATCGGGATCGCCCCGGAAATCGCGCGGATGGCGGCCCAGCCGGCCGCGGAAAGCATGAGATGACATCGAACGCAGAATACTTCGCCCGCTACGAGGCGATCGCAGCGATTTCCTGCCGCATGCTGATAGCTGCAAAGCGCGCGTTGTGGAACGATCTGGTCCACTTGCAAGAGGAATACCGGCATCTGGTGGACGCGTTGAAGGACGCCGAGACCGGCGTCAGGCTCGACGAATCGGAGCGATTACGCAAATACGCGCTGATCCGGCAGATTCTCGCCGACGACGCCGCGATCCGCGATCTGGCGAATCCGCGCATGGCGAATCTGTCGGCGTTATTCGCAGGCCGGCCGACGCGCGTGCTCAAGGAGCTGTACGGGGCGCGCTGAGTCCGCGCTGCCCGTGTGACGCCTTGCCGCCCGCGCGCCGCGCCTGTGCTGTAATCCCCGCCGCTTCGCCTGACTGACTGTATTTGAGCGCACTGCCGCAATGTGACCAAGGAATCGGCATGAACGGAATCGACACGGCCGTCGCTTCGCTGCTAGCGAACCGGATCGACAGTCTGCTCAATATCGCCCCCGGCAGCGCGACCGCGTCGCAAACCGGCGCGGCGAGCGTCGATACCGCGCCGACCACCATTGCGCCTGTCGCGACACCCGCACCGCAACCTTCCGCCCAAACCGCGCTGTCCGCCGTCGCGTTGACCCTGAGCGCGATCGTGCGCTCCGGCGGCGAAGCGACCCCCGCCGTGCTCGGTCAGGCGCCGATCTGGCCTGCCGCACCGGCGCTCGACGTCGAAGTCGGTGCCTTGCCGCTGTTCGATACGCCGGCGGCTTCCGCTGCGGCCAATCCCAATCCGAATACCGTCGCAACCGCGGCCACCGCCAATGTCGCGGCGGCGCAGGTGCCCGTGGCGGCGCTCGCGGCCGCGCTCGAACAGACGGTGGGCGACAGCGGTCTTTTCTACGAGGCCCATCTCGCGCAATGGCTGGCGGGCCAGCGTTCCCCCGCGAGTCTGGCCGACGAGGCGCAAAACAAGCTGGTGGCCGCCGCGCAATTGCCGCTCGATTGGGCGAGCGATGGCGGCGAGGCGAGTGCATCGACGGCGTCGACCCGCCAGGGTATGGGCGCCGCGCCCAACAACGGCCAGCCGAACGGCGCGCAGGACGCCAACGCCGCGCGTGCGCAGCAACCCATTCCGAACGCGCAAACCGCGCGCTTCGTGGCCGGCGAGGTGCTGGCCAGCTCGCTGTCGGATCTGAACGGCCAGGCGACGCATGCCAATCTGCATAGCGCGACGCCGCAGGCAGCCGACGGCGGCGCGTCGCAGAGTTCGCAATCGATGGCGGCAGCGGTGCATCCCGCGACCGTGCCGTTGGTGCGCCAGCAACTGGACATGCTCGCGACCGGGCAATTCCGCTGGACCGGCGAAGCGTGGCCGGGCGCCAAGCTCGACTGGACCATCGAACAGGACGGCGACGAATGGGACCGTAGTGGCGGAGGCGCGGCGAGCGAGGACGACCAGCCGTGGCGCACCCGTCTGACGCTGTCGCTGCCCACGCTCGGCACCGTCGACGCGGAATTGACGCTGACCGGCACGCGCCTCGTCGCGCGGGTGCAGGCGAGCCCCGTCGGCGCGGCGCGGCTGGCGATGCAGGGTGAGAATTTCCGTCAGCGGCTGGCGGCGGCGGGGATCGAATTGAACGGCTTGACGATTCGCGAGATCGGCGGCGGCGCGCCGTCGACCGGCGCAAGCGCGTCGGGCGCCGCAGCGGCCGCGCAGGCGGCGGCGTCGGCGTATGCGCGCTCGGCATCGGCTTCGGCGGCGGCGGATAAAGCGGCGGGCCGGCGGACGCCGAAGAGCGCCGCGCTCGACGATTTCGACTGGGAGATGTGATGAGCCGCAAACACCGCCGCAGCGCGGCCGCGCTCGTCTACGACGCCAAAGGGGGCGACCCCGCGCCGCGCGTGATCGCGAAAGGCTACGGCATGCTGGCCGAGATGATCGTGCAGCGCGCCAAGGAAGCCGGCCTGTACGTTCACGAGGCACCGGAGATGGTGTCGCTGCTCATGCAGGTGGATCTGGATTCGCGGATTCCGCCGCAGCTTTATCAGGCCGTGGCGGAAATGCTCGCGTGGTTGCACAGGCTGGAAAGCGGCGCGGAGAGCGAACCCGCGCCAGGCGCCGATGCCGACGACGCGAACGATGTCACCGATGTGGTCGCCACGGAAGTAGAGGGCGGCACGGCAGGGCGCTGAGCGCCCGCGTCAAAATCGCATCATCAGCTTCAGCAGCGCATTCACCCGTTTGCCGTACGGCGGCGAGATCCATCCGCGCGCGTTCAGGCGCGCCTGCGTCAGCACCGGCTTCATCTTCGAGAAGGTCACGAAGCCTTCGTAACCGTGATATGCACCCATCCCACTCGCGCCGACGCCGCCGAACGGCAGGCTTTCGCACGCCAGATGCATCAGCGTCTCGTTGATCGCCATGCCGCCGGCAATCGTTTCATGCGTCACGCGCTCGATGGTGGCGGCGTCGTCCGCATACAGATACAGCGCGAGCGGACGCGGCCGGGCGTTGATCCACGCGATGGCGTCGTCGAGCGTGTCGTACGGGACGATCGGCAGCAGCGGCCCGAAAATCTCCTCCTGCATCAACGCGCATTCGTCGGGCGCGTTCGTCACGGCGATTAGCGGATAACGGCGGCTCGCCGGATCGGGCGAGCTGTCGGTGAGCGTATGTAGTTGCGCGCCGGCGGCCTGGGCTTCGTCCGCGAGACGTTCCAGACGGTCGAAGTGGCGTGCCGAAATGATCGAGGTGTAATCCGGATTGCCGGCGAAACCGGGGTACATCTTCGCCATCCGCGCGCGGGCCCGTTCGACGAACGCCTGCTCCTTGCCGCGCGGCACCAGCACGTAGTCCGGCGCGATACAGGTTTGGCCCGCATTGAGTGTCTTGCCGGCGATCAGGTTGTCCACCGCGTTATCGAAGCGCGCATGCGCGCCGATCAGCGCCGGCGATTTGCCGCCGAGCTCCAGCGTGACCGGCGTCAGATGCTCGGCGGCGGCGCGCATCACTTCGTGGCCGACCTTGGTCGAGCCGGTGAACAGCAGATGGTCGAACGGCTGCGCGCTGAACGCGGCGGCGAGTGTCGCGTCGCCGTTCACCACCGCGACGTGATCGCGCGCGAAGGTCTGACCGATCAACTGTTCGAACAGCGCCGAGGTGCGCGGCGTCAATTCCGACATCTTGATGATCGCGCGGTTGCCGGCGGTCAGCGCGCTGATCAGCGGGCCGACGGCGAGCAGCACAGGATAATTCCACGGCACGATAATGCCGACCACGCCGAGCGGTTGCGGCACCACCTTCGCGCGGGCCGGCAGCAGCCACTTGTTGGTGCTGCGGCGTTGCGCTTTCATCCAGCGCTTGCCGTGCCGCAGCGCGGCGTCGATTTCTTCCTTCACCAGCAGGAATTCGGCGAGCAGCACTTCCTGTTTCGCCCGGTTGCCGAAGTCGGCGTTCATGGTCTCCGCGAGCGCGTCGCGGTTGTCGAGCATGACTTTGCGCAGCGCTTTGAGGTGCGCGGCGCGTGTCTCCCATGACGGATACGGCGCGCGCAAATAAGCGTGGCGTTGATCGCGCAGCAGCGCTTCGAGCGCGGCGACCTCGGGCAGATCGTTCTTCATGTGTGTCCACTCCCTGATGATGTCGGTGCGCGTTTGCATCGCGCTTTATTGGTTTATCGATGCTGTCGGTGCGGTGTGCCTGAAGCTCTGTTGCCGGATATCAGGCGGGAAATGCCCGCTCGATGATTGCAGCGTGGTCGACGCTCGCCGGCAACGTGCCGTACACGCGGCCGCTTGCGCCGCTGTCGTCGGCGAGCCGGCTCGCAATGAACGCGTCGGCAACGTCGGCCGGCGCATGCTGGACCAGCAAGACCGCCTGCGCGATCAGCACGATCTGCTGGGCGATCCGCCGCGCCGACGCTTCGCGCTGGTCGGCCGGCCCGTTGAGCGCGGCGGCGAGCTTGCCGAGCGCGGCGCGCAGTGCGGGCTGCGCATGCGCGTCCGCCTGCCACGCGGCGAACAGCGCCTGGGCCGCGTCGGGCTCGCGCTCCATGGCACGCAGCACGTCCAGGCACATCACGTTGCCGGAGCCTTCCCAGATCGAATTCACGGGCGCTTCGCGATAGAAACGCGCCATCGGCCCCGTTTCGACGTAACCGTTGCCGCCCCAGACTTCCATCGCCTCGCCGGTGAATTCCAGCGCGCGTTTGCACACCCAGTATTTCGACGCCGGCGTGACGATGCGCCGCCACGCGCGCTCGACCGACGAAGTGGACGACGCGTCCGCGCTCGACTCGAACGCACGCGCGAGTCGCATGAACAGGACGGTGGCCGCTTCCGACTCCAGCGCCAGATCGCCCAGCACGTTGCGCATCAACGGTTGTTCGGCCAACTGGCGGCCGAACGCGCTGCGGTGTCGCGCATGATGAATTGCCTGCACCAGTGCCGCGCGCATCAACGCCGCGCTGCCGATCACGCAATCGAGCCGCGTGTAGTTCGCCATCTCGATGATGGTCGGCACGCCGCGCCCTTCGTCGCCGATCAGAATGCCGAACGCGTCGAGAAATTCGACTTCGCTGCTCGCGTTCGAACGGTTACCGAGTTTGTCTTTCAGACGCTGGATCTGCACGTTGTTCTTGCGGCCGTCCGGCGCGAAGCGCGGCACGTAGAAGCACGACAGACCTTCGTGTTCGTCGGTGCGGGCGAGCACGAGATGCGCGTCGCATTGCGGCGCGGAGAAAAACCACTTGTGGCCGACCAGCCGATAGGCCCCACCGCGGCCGCTGCCCGCTGTGGCATAGGCGCGCGTCTGATTGCTGCGCACGTCCGAGCCGCCTTGCTTCTCGGTCATGCCCATGCCGATCATGGCGGAACCTTTGTGCGAGAGCGGCACGTCGCGCGGATCATGGTCGCGCGCGTAGAGCTTGTCGCGTAGCTTGTCGAACAGCGCCGGTTCGCGCTGCAGCACGGGAATGCTCGCGAACGTCATGGTCAGCGGGCACAGCGAGCCGGATTCGATTTGCGCGTGCAGAAAATAGCCGGCGCAGCGCGCGACCATCGCGCCGCGCTGCGGATCGGAAAACGGCAGCGCGTGCAGACCTTCGCGCCGCAGCAGCGACAGCAGCGTATGCCATGACGGATGAAACTCGAGCGCGTCGATCCGCTCGCCGCGCGGGTTGTGCGTGAACAGTTCCGGGGTGTGACGGTTGGCCAGTTCGGCGAGGGCGAGTGTGTCGGGCGTGGTGAGCGCCGCGCCGTGCCGCAGCAAGGCATCGCGATGCCACTGCGCGCCGTCGCGTTCTAGAGCGGCGGACAACGCGGCGTCGCTCGCGAACAGGTTGTAGTCCGCCAGCGGCGGAACCTGATTCGTCACCTCGTGAGTCTGGCCGAAGCTATGCCGTTCCATCTGCTGTCTCCGTTCGCCGCGAGTTCGCCGGTGCCGTTCGGCGGGGTGCTGTTCGAGCGCTGCGTGTCGTGCCGCACGCTATGAGGACGACGCTCACCGTGCCGTGTTTGAATGCGCCGTGGCGCGCTGGCGCGGCCGTCCGGCGGGCTGGCGCGCGTCTTTCATCATAGGGGTGCGATGGGTCTTCCGTTTAGAGTAATCGCTCTGGCGCGAAGCTGCCGCCGCCTCCCAACGCTCCCTACAATGCCGTTGAAACACACGTAGACAAGTGTGCACGAGACAGGGTTCGCGAGCAACGCGGCCCCAATGCGGCCCCGGCGCGGGTCGTCAGGAGGAGCGGATGCAATACGACTACATCATCGTCGGTGCGGGCTCGGGCGGTTGCTCGCTGGCAAGCCGTCTTGCCGATAGCTGTCCCGACGCGACGATCGCCCTGATCGAAGCCGGACCGCATACGGACCGTAATCTGTTCGTCAACATGCCGGTCGGCGTCGCGGCTGTCGTGCCGAACAAGCTCAAGACCAACTACGGCTACCTGACCACGCCGCAACCCGGTCTCGCCGGACGGCAGGGCTATCAGCCGCGTGGGCGCGGCTTTGGCGGGTCGAGTGCGATCAACGCGATGATCTACACGCGCGGCCATCCGCTCGATTACGACGAATGGGCGCAACTCGGCTGCGACGGCTGGTCATGGGCGGAGGTGCTGCCGTATTTCCGCCGCGCCGAAGGCAACGAGCGCGGCGCGGATGCATGGCACGGCGACGCCGGCCCGCTCACCGTCTCCGATCTGCGCTATCAGAATCCGTTTTCGAAGCGCTTCGTGCAGGCGGCGCTCGAAGCCGGCTACAAGCCGAATCGCGATTTCAACGGCGCGGATCAGGAAGGCATCGGCTTCTACCAGGTCACGCAACGCGACGGACGCCGCTGCAGCGTGGCGCGCGCGTATATCTACGATCGCGAGCGGCCCAATCTGCATCAGATCGCGAATGCGACGGTGCTGCGGGTGAACTTCGACGGCAAGCGCGCGAGCGGCGTCGAGATCGTGCGGGGCGGTCGCCGCGAAACGCTTGAGGCGCGTGCCGAAGTCGTGCTGGCGGGCGGCGCGTTCAATTCGCCGCAACTGCTGATGTGTTCGGGCATCGGACCGGCCGCGCATTTGCAGTCGCTAGGCATTCCCGTGCTGCACGATGCGCCCGAGGTCGGGCAGAACCTGATCGACCACGTCGATTTCACGATCAACAAGCGGGTGTCGTCGATCGAGCCGACGGGGTTTTCGCTGCGTGGCATCGCGCGAATGTTGCCGCAGTTCGTCACTTTCATGCGTCACGGCACCGGCATGCTGTCGAGCAATGTTGCCGAAGCGGGCGGTTTTCTGAAGAGCCGTCCGACGCTCGCGCGGCCCGATCTGCAATTGCATTTCTGCGCGGCGCTGGTCGACGATCACAACCGGCATATGCATTGGGGTCATGGCTACTCGCTACACGTGTGCGTGTTGCGGCCGCACAGTCGCGGCTCCGTGACGCTGGCGAGCGCGGACGCGCGCACGGCGCCCGTGATCGATCCGCGCTTCTTCAGCGATTCGCGCGATCTCGACCTGCTGGTGGAGGGCGCGCAGATGGCGCGGCGCATTCTCGATGCGCCTTCGCTCGCGCTGCATGGCGGCGCGGAGTTGTACACGCAGCCTGGGCAGACGGCCGAGGCGCTTCGGCAAACCATCGCGGAACATGCCGACACGATCTATCACCCGGTGGCAACCTGCCGGATGGGTGGCGACGCGCGGTCGGTGGTCGATCCTCAATTGCGGGTGCGAGGCGTGACGGGGCTGCGGATCGTCGATGCGTCGGTCATGCCGACGCTGATCGGCGGCAACACCAATGCGCCGACGGTGATGATCGGTGAGCGCGCGGCCGAACTGATCGCGGCGAGCCGACGCGATGCGCCGGCGGGCCAGGCAGGACAAACCCCGGCGACGCCGCGAACGAACGGGTTAGCGGCTTCAGCGGCGTGAAGCCGGGTTACGCGACGCGCCAGGTCTTCATCGACACCGACTCAGCCCGAACCGTAGCGTGCAACCAACGCGCGCGAACCGCGCGCCGGCGGCGGTCGGGCGTTACTTGCCCGTCGGCGCCGGCACCGTGATACCGCTTACACCGATGCCCGGCCCCAGCATGAAGTCATCGGCGGCCTGACCCGGCAACGCCTCGCGCGCGACGTCAAGCCATGCGCGCGCCGCATGCGACAGATAACCGTTGCGGCGCCAGCCGATCGCCATTTCCCACGGAATCTCGGGCTCCGCCACGGGCCGACAGGTGAACTGCGCCGGATCGAGTCGCCGGCAATACGGCGCCGGCAACAACGCAATGCCGACGCCGGCCTGCACCAGCGCCGCCATGAAATCCCAATGCCCGCTGCGCCCGACGATGGTCGGTGCGAAACCGGCCGTGCGGCACGCATTCAGCACCACATCGTTGAGCGCGAGACTCTCGCCGTAGAACACGAACGGTTCGTTGGCCAACTGCGCGAGCGGCACCTCATGCAGTCCGTCCCAGCGCGAGCCGGTGCGGGCGACGAGCCACAGCAACTGATACGTGATCGGCAGCACCTCGATGTTTTCCGGATCGACCGGCTGCAGCACGCCGCCCAATTCCAGCTCACCATTGATCAGCGCCGTTTCGATCGCGCGCGAACCCTGCTCGAACAGCTTCAGTTCGATTTTCGGGTAGCGCTGGCGGAACGCGGCGATGGCGGGCGTGAACAGCGAACCGCCCATCGGCGGAATGCCGATGGTGAGTTCGCCCCGGCCGAGCGTGTCGAGATCGTTCAACTCGGCCTGCAATTGCGCGTGCGCCGCCAGCACGTCCTGACCGCGCTGATAGACGATCCGGCCGGCGTCGGTCAGCACCATCTGCCGCCCGTCGCGCAGCAATAACGGCGAGCCGATCTCGTCTTCCAGCGACTTCACCATCTTGCTGATGGTGGGTTGCGTGACGAACATCTGCTCGGCGGCGACGGTGAAGCTCTGTTGACGAACCACTTCGACGAAATACCGCAACGCACGTAGTTCCACGATCTCAGGCTCCAGAATTCCAAATTGGAATGATCCCGAGGATTGTAAGTCATGCCATTTATGCGGCGGCGCAAGTTGTGTGACCCTCGTCAAAAGACTGGCGCGGGTCGCCGATTTGCCGCGCGGGCATTTCAGGATGGGCGCTGCCGCAAGCGGGATACCATCGGCGGCTCTTTTTTGCGGCCGGCTGTGTTCCGTTTCGATCCATGACACCGATTTCCATCATCATCCCGTGCTACAACGCCGCGCCGACGCTGGTCCGCGCGCTGCAAAGCTGCCTGATCCAGCCCGAAGCGGCACAGATCATTGTTGTCGACGACGGCTCGTCGGATGCGTCGGCCGACATGGTGACTTATTGCGCGTCGCTCTACCCGCGCGTGAGCCTGCTGTCCATGCCGTGCAACGGCGGCGCCGCGCGGGCGCGCAACTGGGGCGCGCTGCACGCGTCGCATGATCGGCTCGCCTTTCTCGATGCCGACGACGAGTACCTGCCCGGCGCGCTGACTGCCGCCGCCGATTTCCTCGAGCGGAATCCGGCGGACATGGCCGTGCGCCTCGACGTCGAGTACGCCGGTTTCCCTGCCGACCTCACCGCGCACCCCGACTTCACCACGCACACTACGACGCTCAGCAATACGGTGCCGAGCAGCCTGATCATCCGGCGCGCGGCGTTCGCGGCGCTCGGCGGTTTTCCGATGGACCCGGTGTTTCGTCGCATCGGTGGGGAAGACGGCGCGTTTTCGTGGGCGCTGCGCGACATCTTCGGCAACCGGCGTCTCGATGACAGGCCCCGCGTGCGCATGCATTACCACCCGGGCATTCACGCCGAACGCTACTTCCGCATCGCGCTGGGTTTGCACCAGCCGGACCCCGCCGATGTGGCCGACGCGTTTCATTTTTCACAGCGTTTCGTGGATAGCGCGCGAGCGGGCATCGATCGATTACGCGCGGCTTTCGTCACGAACGTGACGCCGGCGTAGGCCACATCGGCCCCGCCACCACACCTCGACCGATGCGTCATAAGCCGCGCACCAAAAGCTGAACCAAGCCTGCGCCGCGCACCGTTTTCCGCTCGCGCAAGCCGGCCCGCACGAAACACCGAAGCTCGCCACCAAGCCATCTCGATTTGCTACAATCGCCGTTCGCCTTCGAGGAGCGTTGCGACGGGTACCGCGAATCGACATTCGCCGGCCGCCCGCCAGGCTCGAAGGCTTCAATCGGAGGGTCGAATGCGCGTAGCGCTTTCGCCACCACCGCATCGAACCGCGCTCACGTCAAATTTCTAGTCAATTTCTTAGAAAGGAGGGCGTGATGAACGCCGCAGTAATCGATTCCCAAGCTTCCCAGGACTTCATCGTTGCCGACCTGTCGCTCGCCGACTGGGGCCGCAAGGAACTGACCATCGCCGAGACGGAAATGCCCGGCCTCGTGCAAACGCGCGAAGAGTACAAGGCGCAGCAACCGCTGAAGGGCGCGCGCGTGGCCGGCTCGCTGCACATGACGATCCAGACCGGCGTGCTGATCGAGACGCTCACCGCGCTCGGCGCCGACGTGCGTTGGGCCTCGTGCAACATCTTCTCGACGCAGGACCACGCCGCCGCCGCGATTGCCAAGGCCGGCGTGCCGGTGTTCGCGTTCAAGGGCGAATCGCTCGACGAGTACTGGGAGTTCTCGCACCGCATTTTCGAATGGCCGAACGGCGAATTCGCCAACATGATTCTCGACGACGGCGGCGACGCCACGTTGCTGCTGATCCTCGGCTCGAAAGCGGAGAAAGACCGTTCGGTCATCTCGAAACCGACCAACGAAGAAGAAGTCGCGCTGTACAAGTCGATCGCTTCGCATCTGGATGCGGACCCGACGTGGTACTCCACGCGCCTCGCGCATATCAAGGGCGTGACGGAAGAAACCACCACCGGCGTGCACCGTCTGTATCAGATGGAAAAGGAGGGCCGCCTGCCGTTCCCGGCGTTCAACGTCAACGATTCGGTCACCAAGTCGAAGTTCGACAACCTGTATGGTTGCCGTGAGTCGCTGGTCGACGGCATCAAGCGCGCGACCGACGTGATGATCGCGGGCAAGATCGCGGTCGTGGCCGGTTACGGCGACGTGGGTAAGGGCTGCGCGCAATCGCTGCGCGGCTTGGGCGCAACCGTGTGGGTCACCGAAATCGATCCGATCTGCGCACTGCAGGCGGCGATGGAAGGCTACCGTGTGGTGACGATGGAATACGCGGCCGACAAAGCCGACATCTTCGTGACGGCAACCGGCAACTTCCACGTGATCGGCCACGATCACATGGCGGCCATGCGTCACAACGCGATCGTCTGCAACATCGGTCACTTCGATTCGGAAATCGACATTGCGTCGACCCGTCAGTACCAGTGGGACAACATCAAGCCGCAAGTCGACCACATCATTTTCCCGGACGGCAAGCGCGTGATTCTGCTGGCTGAAGGCCGCCTCGTGAACCTGGGTTGCGCGACGGGCCACCCGTCGTTCGTGATGTCGAACTCGTTCACGAACCAGACGCTCGCGCAGATCGAACTGTTCACGCAGGGCGAGAAGTACGAGAACAAGGTGTACGTGCTGCCGAAGCATCTGGACGAGAAGGTCGCACGCCTGCATCTGGCGCGCATTGGCGCAGAGCTGACCGTGCTGTCGGACGAACAGGCCGGCTACATCGGCGTCGACAAGAACGGCCCGTTCAAGCCGAACCACTACCGCTATTAAGCACGCGGCTGGTTTGACGGCATGACAGTTTGACGACAGGGCGGCGCATGATGCGCCGCTTTGTTCGCCATCGCCGTCTTTTTGTGCCGTTTCGCGCTTTTCCGCGCGCGTTTCTCCGTTACCGGACATCCTGTTTAAAAGGAGCTCTACATGACCGTGCTGCTGACCTGGCTGATCAACGCGCTCGCGCTCCTGATCATCACCTACCTCGTTCCGTCGATCCATATCCGTAGTTTCGGCACCGCCCTGATCGTCGCGGTGGTGCTCGGACTGATCAATACGATCCTGCGTCCGGTGCTGATCCTGTTGACGCTGCCCGTCACGATTCTGACGCTCGGGCTTTTCATTCTGGTGGTCAATGCGCTGTGCTTCTGGCTGTGCGCGTCGCTGCTGAAGGGCTTCGAAGTGTCGGGTTTCTGGTCGGCGTTCATCGGCTCGATTCTGTACAGCATCGTTTCGTGGATCCTGTCCGCGATTATTTTCGGCAACCGCAGTCTCGGTTGACCTACTGAATCATGAAACCCATCGAACTTTCATTCGAATTCTTCCCGCCGAAAACCGCGGAAGGCGTCGACAAGCTGCGCGCGACGCGTGCGCAGCTCGCGCCGCTCAAGCCCAAGTTCGTGTCCGTCACGTTTGGCGCTGGCGGCTCGACGCAGCAGGGCACGCTCGATACCGTCGTCGATATCGCGAGGGAAGGCATCGAAGCCGCGCCGCATGTGTCGTGCATCGGCTCGTCGAAAGACAGCCTGCGGGCGATTCTCAACGAATACCGCGCGCATGGCATTCGCCATATCGTCGCGCTGCGCGGCGACTTGCCGTCCGGCATGGGCGAAGTCGGCGAGTTGCGCTATGCGTCGGAACTGGTGAGCTTCATCCGCGCCGAGTTTGGCGACTGGTTCTGGATCGAGGTGGCCGGTTACCCCGAATACCACCCGCAGTCGCGTTCGCCGCGTCACGATATGGACAATTTCGTGCGCAAGGTGAAGGCCGGCGCCAACTCGGTGATTACGCAGTACTTCTTCAATGCGGACGCGTATTTCCGTTTCGTCGACGACGCGCAGAAGCTCGGCGTGGATGTGCCGGTCGTGCCGGGCATCATGCCGATCACGAACTACTCGCAACTGATGCGCTTCTCCGAGATGTGTGGCGCGGAAGTGCCGCGTTGGGTCGCGCGCCGGCTGGAAAGCTTCGGCGACGACCGCGAGTCGATCCGCGCGTTCGGGCTCGACGTGGTGACGGATCTGTGCGAGCGCCTGCTCGACGCCAACGTGCCGGGTTTGCATTTTTATACGCTGAACGGCGCCGCGGCGACCAAGGCGATCTGCGAACGTCTGCACGCCTGAGATCCGGTTCGTCAGGATCGGGATGAGAAACCGCGCGGCCGACCCAAGCCGCGCGGTTTTTTTTGCGCCGCACCACCCGGGCGCCGCGCCGACCGAGCGCCACGAGTCCTATGCTTGGCATGAAATAGCCACGGCCGCCACGCTTTTTTCCGTCCCCACCCTCTGCGGTCGGCCGGCCGCCCAGCGCCAGCGCGCGGAGCGCCCTCTGCCCTAAAGGTTTCCGATCGTCAACACGGGTAATTTCCTCCGCTTGTTGCCCCGAGCCAAGCTCAAGTAAGATCGCGCTACGCCGGCGACAGCCGGCCCCGATCCTGGAGGAAACATGAAGCAAAACAATCTGTTGCGCGCCGTGCGTGTTACGACGCTCGTCGCCGCCGCAGCGGCATCGCTGGTGGGCGCGAGCGTCGCGCGCGCCGAGATTCCGAATAAAACCCTGGTTTACTGCTCAGAAGGCAGTCCCGCGGGTTTCGATCCGGCCCAATACACCACGGGCACCGATTTCACGGCTAACACGTTCACCGTCTACAACCGCCTCGTCGAATTCGAGCGCGGCGGCACCAAGGTCGAGCCGGGCCTCGCCGAAAAGTGGGAAGTGTCCCCGGACGGCAAGACGTACACATTCCATCTGCGTCACGGCGTGAAGTTCCAGACCACGTCGTTCTTCAAGCCGACCCGCGAATTCAACGCGGACGACGTCCTGTTCACGTTCCAGCGCATGCTCGACCCGAACTCGGCGTTCCATAAGGCGTATCCGGTCCAGTTCCCGTACTTCACGGACATGGGCCTCGACAAGCTGATCACCGGCGTCGAAAAGGTCGACCCGTACACGGTCAAGTTCACGCTGAAGGAAGTCAACGCGCCGTTCATCCAGAATCTGGCGATGGAATACGCGTCGATCCTGTCGAGCGAATACGGCGACCAGTTGATGAAGGCCGGCAAGGCCGCCGACATCAACCAGTACCCGGTCGGCACGGGTCCGTTCATTTTCCGCAGCTACACGAAAGACGCGACGATCCGCTTCGACGGCAATCCGGATTACTGGAAGCCGAACGCAGTGAAGATCTCCAAGCTGATCTTCTCGATCACGCCGGACGCCGGTGTGCGCGTGCAGAAGATCAAGCGCGACGAATGCCAGGTGATGAGCTATCCGCGTCCGGCCGACATCGCGCCGCTGAAGGCTGAATCGAGCCTCGACATGCCGTCGCAACCGGGCTTCAACCTCGGCTATCTCGCGTACAACGTCACGCACAAGCCGGTCGACAAGCTCGAAGTGCGTCAGGCGCTGGACATGGCGATCAACAAGAAGGCGATCATCGACTCGGTGTATCAAGGCGCGGGCCAGGCCGCGACGAACCCGATGCCGCCGACCCAATGGTCGTACGACAAGAACCTGAAGAGTGCGTCCTACGATACGGACAAGGCCAAGGCACTGCTCGCGAAGGCCGGTTTCCCGAACGGCTTCGACATCACGCTGTGGGCGATGCCGGTGCAACGCGCCTACAACCCGAACGCCCGTCTGATGGCGGAAATGATCCAGGCCGACTGGGCCAAGATCGGCGTGAAGGCGAAGATCGTCACGTATGAATGGGGCGAGTACATTAAGCGCGCGCACGCGGGTGAAGACGACACGATGCTGATTGGCTGGACCGGCGACAACGGCGATCCGGACAACTGGCTCGGCACGTTGCTCGGCTGCGAAGCGGTGAACGGCAACAACTTCTCGAAGTGGTGCTACAAGCCGTTCGACGATCTGATCCAGAAGGGCCGCGTCACGTCGGATCAGGCCGGCCGCACCTCGGCTTACATGCAGGCGCAGCAGATTTTCGCGCAGCAACTGCCGTTCTCGCCGATCGCTCACTCCACGGTTTACCAGCCGGTTAGCAAGAAGGTGGTCGACATGCGCATCGAACCGCTCGGCTACGCGCGCTTCGACGGCGTCAGCGTCAAGTAATTCGCCTGGCGAATCGTAATAGTTACGCAGTACGCTTTTCGCACGGTTAGAAAACTGGTCGAAATGGTCCGGCGACCGGGGTCACAAGCCCTCGTCGCCGGTTGCGTTTTTTCTTCATCAAGACCATAGGGACACAATCATGTTCCGCTTTGTTTTGCGCCGCATCGGCATGGTGATTCCGACTTTCATCGGCATCACGATCCTTGCGTTCGCGCTGATTCACCTGATTCCGGGCGACCCCATCGAAGTGATGATGGGCGAGCGCGGCGTCGATCCCGCGATGCACGCCGCGGCGCTGCACCGGCTCGGGCTCGACGAACCCCTGCCGATGCAGTACGTCCACTACGTCGGCCGCGCGCTGCATGGGGACCTCGGCATGTCGATCATCACCAATACCAGCGTGATGGGCGAATTCCTCGCGCGCTTTCCCGCCACCATCGAACTGTCGATCTGCGCCATGCTGTTCGCGCTGATCGTGGGCCTGCCCGCCGGCGTGTTCGCGGCGTTGCGACGCGGTACGGTGGTCGATCACGGCGTGATGGGCACGGCGCTGACCGGCTACTCGATGCCGATTTTCTGGTGGGGCTTGATCCTCATCATGCTGTTCTCGGTGAAGCTCGGCTGGACGCCGGTGTCGGGCCGCATCGCGGTCGAATACGACATTCCGCACGTCACGGGTTTCATGTTGATCGACGCAATGATGTCGACCGACGAAGGCGCGTTCAAGTCCGCGCTGAGCCATCTGATCCTGCCGGCCATCGTGCTCGGCACGATTCCGCTGGCGGTCGTCGCGCGTATGACGCGTTCGTCGATGCTCGAAGTGCTGCGTGAGGATTACATCCGCACCGCGCGCGCGAAGGGTTTGTCGCCGGCACGCGTGATCGTCGTGCATGCGTTGCGCAATGCGCTGATTCCGGTCGTGACGGTGATCGGTTTGCAGGTCGGCACACTGCTCGCGGGCGCGGTGCTGACCGAGACGCTGTTTTCGTGGCCGGGTATCGGCAAATGGCTGATCGACGCGATCAGCCGGCGCGATTATCCGGTGGTGCAGGGCGGTATCCTGATGATCGCCACGCTGGTGATCGTGGTGAACCTGTTCGTCGACCTGTTGTACGGCGTGCTCAATCCACGCATCCGCCATACGAGGTAAATCACTATGGCTGACATTCAAAATACAGTCCCCCAAGCGGTCACGCCGCCCAGCGGCCGTGCTATCGCCGCCCGTGAATTCTGGGCGAATTTCTCGCGCAACCGCGGTGCGGTCGCTGCGGGCATCATCGTGCTGGCGCTGATCTTCATCGCGATCTTCGCGCCGCTGATCGCGCCGCACAGCCCGATCGAGCAATACCGCGACAGCGTGAAGATTCCACCCGCCTGGCTCGACGGCGGCAACTGGAAGTTCATTCTCGGCACTGACGAAGCGGGCCGCGACATCCTCTCGCGTCTCATGTACGGCGCGCGGCTGTCGTTCTGGATCGGCTTCGTTTCGGTGGTGCTCGCGCTGATTCCGGGCATCGTGCTCGGTTTGATCGCGGCGTTCTTCGAGAAGTGGGCCGATACGCCGATCATGCGCATCATGGACGTGCTGCTCGCATTGCCGTCGCTGCTGCTCGCGGTCGCGGTGGTGGCGATCATCGGTCCGGGTCTCGTCAATACGATGCTGGCCATCGCGATCGTCGCGTTGCCGGGATATGTGCGTCTGACGCGCGCGTCCGCGCAGGGCGAGTTGCAGAAGGAATACGTGACCGCGTCGCGCGTCGCGGGCGCGGGCACCTTGCGGCTGATGTTCTCGCAAGTGCTGCCCAACTGCACCGCGCCGCTGATCGTGCAGGCCACGCTGGGGTTTTCGTCGGCGATTCTCGACGCGGCCGCGCTCGGCTTTCTCGGCCTCGGCGTGCAACCGCCCGCGGCGGAGTGGGGCGCGATGCTGGCTTCGGCGCGCGATTACATCGACAACGCCTGGTGGATCGTCACCTTGCCCGGCCTGTCCATCGTGATCTCGGTGCTGGCCATCAACCTGCTCGGCGACGGGCTGCGCGATGCGCTCGACCCCAAACTGAAACGGATGGCGTGATATGACCAATCTATTGACCATCCGCAACCTGGCGGTGAATTTCAACGGACTGCCTGCGGTCGACCGGATCAGCCTCGATGTGGCGCCGGGCGAAGTCGTCGGCGTGGTCGGCGAATCCGGTTCGGGTAAGAGCGTCACGATGATGGCGCTGATGGGCCTGATCGACGCCCCTGGCAAAGTCACGGCCGATGAAGTCACCTTCAATGGCCGCGACCTGTTGAAAGCCTCGGCGAAGGAACGCCGCAAGGTCATCGGCAAAGACATCGCGATGGTGTTCCAGGACGCGCTCACCAGCCTGAATCCGAGCTACACGGTCGGCTATCAGATCAAGGAAGTGCTGAAGCTGCACGAAGGGCTGCGCGGCAGCGCGCTGGACAAACGCGCATTGGAGCTGCTCGATCAGGTCGGCATTCCCGACCCGAAAGGCCGCATCGGTTCGTTTCCGCATCAGATGTCCGGTGGCATGAACCAGCGCGTGATGATCGCCATGGCGATTGCCTGCAACCCGAAGCTGCTGATCGCCGACGAACCGACCACGGCGCTCGACGTGACGATCCAGGCGCAGATCATGGAGTTGCTGATCAAGCTGCAGAAGGAACGCGGCATGGCGCTGGTGCTGATCTCGCACGATCTGGCGGTGGTGTCCGAGGTCGCGCAACGCGTCGCGGTCATGTACGCTGGCGAAGTGATCGAAACGAACCGGGTGCCCGATATCTTCGCCGCGCCGCATCATCCGTACACGGAAGCGCTGCTGGCGGCAATTCCCGAGCACAACGTCGGCGCGGTGCGGCTGGCCGCGTTGCCGGGCATGGTGCCGGGGCGCGACGACCGGCCCAAGGGCTGTCTGTTCGCACCGCGTTGCAAGTACGTCGTCGACGACTGCACCAAGGCGCGTCCGGCGCTGGCGCCCGTGCAAGGCCATGCCGAAGTGGCGCGCGTGCGCTGCATCAAACCCCTGAACCTGAGCGGCGACGCCAACGTTCACACCCATGGAGGCGCACGATGAACGCTGTACCCGAAACGCGGCGCCAGTCGAACCATGCGGGCGATCACGTGCTGGTCGCCGACCAGCTCGCGCGTTACTACTCCGTTAAACGCGGCATGTTTTCGTCGGGCACCGTGAAGGCGTTGAACGGCGTCTCGTTCGCGCTCGAGCGCGGCAAGACGCTGGCCGTGGTCGGCGAATCCGGTTGCGGCAAATCGACGCTGGCGCGCCAGCTCACCATGATCGAGGCGCCCAGCGCGGGCCGGTTGATGATCGACGGTGAAGACGTGGCTGGTGCGGATCACGCGAAGATCGCCGCATTGCGGCGGCGCGTGCAGATGGTGTTCCAGAATCCGTTTGCGTCGCTGAATCCGCGCAAGACCGTCGAGCAGACGCTCGGAGAACCGCTCGCGATCAACACGCAACTGAGCGCGACCGAACGCGCCGAACGGATCGCGCAGATGATGCGTACCGTCGGCCTGCGTCCGGAACACGCGAAGCGTTATCCGCATATGTTCTCGGGCGGCCAGCGCCAGCGTGTGGCGATTGCCCGCGCGATGATTCTCGACCCGCAGATCGTGGTCGCCGATGAACCCGTGTCGGCGCTCGACGTGTCGATCCAGGCGCAGATTCTGAATCTGTTCATGGACCTGCAGGAACAGTTCAAGACCAGCTACGTGTTCATCTCGCACAACCTCTCGGTGGTCGAGCATATCGCCGACGACGTAATGGTGATGTACTTCGGCGGCGTGGCGGAACTCGGCGACAAGAAACGGATTTTCTCGAACCCGCGGCATCCGTACACGCGCGCGCTGATGTCGGCCACGCCGTCCATCTTCGAGGCGGATCGCACCATCAAGATCAAGCTGCAAGGTGAGATGCCGTCGCCGCTGAATCCTCCGTCGGGTTGCACGTTTCACCTGCGCTGCCCGTATGCGATCGACCGCTGCCGCAGTGAAGAGCCGAAGCTGCGTGAAGTAGACGGCCGCCAGGTGTCGTGTCACCGCGCCGAGGAGGTGGGGGACGTGAATGCCTGATGGGGTGGCGGCGCGTCGTTTTACGCGCCGCTCGCGTGATGGCGGCCGCCGTGCCGCTTTCGCGCGGCGCTGGAGGAGGCGTGCGCTGACCGGCGCCGTGCTCGCCTGTTCGGTGTTCGGCATCGGTTCGGTCTTGCCGCCGGGCATGACGTTGCATGTGCTGCCGATCGGACTCGCGCAGGCTGCTGGGGCGGCCGCCAATGCGCCAGGCCAGGCCGGGCGTGCGGCGCCGCCACCGCCCAGCATGCCGGCGCCCCCGCGCGCCAGCGTGCCCGGTTTCAACCCGCCGCCCGCTTCGCCGGGCACCACCGCGAGCGGCCCGGTGCGTCAACAGCCGGCGCGCATGCCTTTCTACGTCGCGACACGCGGCACCACCACCATTTACGTTCTGGGCACGCTGCATGTCGGCGATCCCGCCGACTATCCTGCCAAACAGCCGTTCCGTGCGCCCATCCTCGGCGCCCTGGCGGCGTCGCCGACTTTGGCGCTCGAACTCTCACCCGACGAACTACTGGTCTCGCAAGACGACGTGTCGAAGTACGGCGTGTGCCGGCGCGACTGTCTGCCGGGTCTGTTACCCGATCCGTTATGGCGCAAGCTGGCCTTTCGTCTGCGGGGCAATCCCGCCGCGCTGGACGCGATCAAGAAGATGCGGCCGTGGCTCGCGTCGCTGGTGGTCGAAACCTACGATTCGCTGAGCGCCGGCCTGCAAACCGAGTACGGCACGGAAGCGCAATTGCAGAACGTGTATATCCGCACGCGCGGCAAGATCGTCGGACTCGAAACCCTGCCGCAACAAATGCGCGCATTCACCGGGCTCTCGCTCGCGCAGCAGCGCGAGATGCTGGCGCAGGACCTCGTGCAGACGCCTGCGGAAAACGTCGAAGACGTGCGGACCCTGCACCGCTTGTGGCGCGTCGGCGACGCCGATGCGATCGCCGCCTGGCAGGCGGCCAAATCCGAAAAACTCGCGCGTGACCAGCGCGTCTCCGATTCGATCGACAACCGCATCGTCTACGAACGCAACCGGCGTTTCGTGTCGCGCATGTTGCTGATTGCCGCACCGAACAAACCGGTGTTCGTGGCGATCGGCGCATTGCATCTGGGCGGCCGCAAAGGCGTGTTGCAACTGTTGCGGCAACACGGTTTCGTGGTGGATGCGTATTGAAATTCGCACCATGGTCCGGGTGCGCAAGACTCCCCTGATTGACGCGGCGTCCTAAGCCGGGTCGGCCGTTCGGCCAGAATAGGAACGAGGTTCCACACCGCCAGTCCGATGCTGACGTGTGCCGCAAAATGCTCGCGGCGCACGCTGACATGGCGTGTTCTTGCATGCTATGATGTATGTACAAACGTCAATACAGGTGGCGTGTGCTTTTCGAATGGGACGAAATCAAGAATCAGATCAACATCCGCAAACATGGCATCGATTTCAGCGATGCGATCGACGTGTTCAATCATCCCGTACTGACGGCGCTGGATCAGCGCGAAGACTATGGCGAGGAGCGCTGGATAGCGCTGGGTTGTATATCGGTGATCCTCGGCGTGGTGGTGTATGTGGAGCGCGACGAAAACGTGCTGCGGATCATTTCGGCGCGCAAGGCAACCCGCCGCGAAATCACGCAATACAGGCAGCGTGTCTGGCACTGACTGAAACGGGCGCCGTCGCGGCAAACTGGCAGAGGTGAAAGGGTGAAAAAGAAATCGGCAACTGACTGGAAGCGACTTGCATCGTCCAAAGACGAGCAGATCGATACGAGCGAAATGCCCGAACTGGCGGGCGACTTCTTCGAGCGCGCCGAGCTGCATGTTCCGCCTAAGCAGGCGGTGACCATGCGCCTCGACGCAGACGTGCTGAGCTGGTTCAAGGAACAGGGGCAGGGTTATCAGACGCGCATCAACAAGTTGTTGCGCGCCTACATGATGGCGCAGCAGCGTCGGCGCCCTTGATCCTGCGCGTGGTTGGGCGGTATGTTGTGCGGCGATGCTGGCGAGCGTTGGGCGAGGCGCGGCGTGGGCTCGCAGCGGGCCGGCAGTGCGGGCCGGCAGTGCGGGCCTAGCGGCGGCCGTTGCGCAACGCCTCATACACTTGCTCGACCACCGGTGTCCAATCGCCCAGCGTCGTCTGCCGGAACAGCGTCATGCCGGGATACCACGGCGAGTCGCAGCGTGTCTCCAGCCAGCGCCAATCGGCGTTAGCGGGCAGCAGCAACCACACCGGCTTACCCAACGCGCCGGCCAGATGGGCGACGCCCGTGTCCACCGCGACGACCAGATCGAGATTCATGATCAGCGCGGCGGTGTCCTCGAAGCTCGCCAATTCGGCGGTGAAATCGTGGGCGCCGAAAGCGGCCGGCGCGTCGGCCAACTGCGCGTGCGCGGGGCCTTTCTGCAGCGCGTACCAGGCCGTGTTGTCCAGAGCGCCGAGTCGGTGCAGTTCGGTCAATGCGATCGAACGGTAGCGGTCGTTACCGAACGTCGGGCTACCGGCCCAGACCAGGCCGACTTTGCGCTGCGTCTGACCGGCAGCGCCCATGCGCTTGCGCCACGCCGCGATCTTCTTTGGTGTCGCGAATAGGTACGGCACCTGGGCGGGTACGGTGGACAACTCCGTGCCGATGCACGATGGCACGCTCATCATCGGTACCCAGAAATCGTAGGGCGAATCGTAGTGGAAATCGGGCCGGCCGCTGAATGCGCGGCGCACGCCCGGTATGCGCTCCACCAACGGCAGTAGGGGTTCGCACACGCACAGATCGACCGTCGCGCCGAGTCGTTCGAGCACGCGTGCAAAGCGCAGGAACTGGAAGTGGTCGCCGAAACCCTGTTCGCCGACCACCAGCAAACGGCGTCCGGCAAGCGGCTCGCCGCGCCATTCCGCCACGCCGGGAATCGCGAGCGCTTCGTAGTCGCTTTGCCGCCAGCGCCGCGCAAAGGCGGCCCATCCCTGCCTGTAGTCGCCACGCTTGAGTAGCAGCCACGCGAGATTCTGATGCGCGTCCGCGTAATTCGGATCGAGCGCCAACGCGCGGCGATAAAAAACCTCCTCCTCATCCAGGCGACCTTGCGCGCCGAGCGAGCCGCCAAGGCACACCAGATGAGCCGGAGTCGGTTTAAGCGCGACCGCACGCCGATAGTGCGATTCGGCGCCCGCATAATCGCCGCGCTTGCCGACCAGGCTGCCCAGGTTGATATGTGCTTCCACGTAATCCACCCGCAGCGCCAACGCTCGTTCGAAACTGACAACGGCTGCCTGGTGATGGCCACGCGCGTTGTGTGCATTCCCCGCGTTGAAGTGCGCCTGGGCCGATTGCGGATCGAGCGATAGCGCATTGCCGTAGCACGCCAGCGCTTCGTCGAAACGGTCGAGCCTGGCCAGCGCCGTGCCGAGGTTCAGATGAACGTCGACCATTGCGGGATTCGACGCCAGCGCCTGCCGGTAGTGTTCGATCGCTTCGCCGAATGCGCCTTGCGCTTGCAACGCGACGCCGCAGTTGTTGTGCGCGTCGGCGAAATCCGGCTGGCGTTGCAGCGCCTCTTCGTAGCAGGCCAACGCCTCGCCGGCATGGCCGAGTGCGGCGGCCACGAGACCCCGGTTGCTCCAGCAGGCGGCGTCGTCGCCGTCGAGTCTGAGCGCTTCGTTCATCAACCGCGCGGCGGTTTCATGATCGCCGCGCTGGTAGTGCAGCACGCCGAAGTAGTGCAGCACGCGTGGATTGGCGGGATCGAGTGCGAGCGCCTGGCGGTAGAGGGATTCGGCGGCGCGTGGCTGGCCGGTTCGATGTGAGGCGAGGGCGGCGTCGATCAACGCGGCGAGATGGGACGGCGGCGTATCGGTACCTGTGTCGTCGACGTGGGAAGGCTGTTCCATGGAAACCTGCTTGGGAGTGCCGCCGGCGCGCGTTGCACGCGCCGGCGAGCGTGGCGGGGAGATAAATCCACCATGCTAGGTTCCGCCCCGTCGGGCAGCGCTCGGAAGCATCCCAATTGCGATGCGTAATCGTCATACGCGGCGTCATGCGCTGCGTCGTAGGTCATCGGTGTATCGCGGAAAGATTCCGCGATACACCAACATCTACCGCGTTGAAATGCAAGCGCCCTACAGAAACATCAGAAAGTTCAGCAGAAGGATGTTCACGACCAGCAAGGACAAGGCGGTCGGAGTCTGTACCTTGATCACCGCGTTCTTGTCCGGCAATTCCAGCAGCGCGGCCGGCACCATGTTGAAGTTCGCGGCCATCGGCGTCATCAGCGTGCCGCAATAGCCGCTGAACATGCCGATCGCGACCATCACCGCCGGGTTGCCATGGAACACGCCCACCAGAATCGGCACGCCGACGCCGCCCGTCATCACCGGGAAGGCGGCGAAACCGTTGCCCATCACCATCGTGAAAAGCGCCATGCCGATGCAGTACACCGCCACCGCGATGAAGCGGTAGTCGAGGCTGATATACGCGGTGGTTACGTGTGCCACGGCCTTGCCGACGCCGGCGTCCGAGAACACGAGGCCGAGCATGCCGAGCATCTGCGGCAGCACTGCGGCCCACGACAACGCATCGACGAGGCGCCGCGCTTCTTTCATCGACTGGCCGACGGTGTCGCGCGTCAGCACACAGGCAATCGCGAGCGCGATCACGCAGCCAATGCCGAAGCCGATCAACGTGACGTTGGCTTTCTCGATCAGCGGCATGCCGCCGAAGATCAGATGGCTCGCCGACAGCGTGATGATCACGGTGACGACCGGAATGGTCAGCGCGGGAATGAACAGCTTGTTGCCGAGCCGCGCGGCGCTCGCCTTGCGTGCTTCGAGCGACAGCGTTTTCGCCTTGCCGGCGGTAACGCCGCCGAAGCCGGCGATCAACGCCATCACGATCACGGCCGCGCCCACCACGGCGGGCGGCAGCTTGTCGCCGATCAGAAAAATGAACGCATAGAGAATCCAGAAGCCGCCGGCGGTGAAACGGCGCGGGTGCGCCTTGTCCGTGACGATCATGCCGCCGATCACCAGCAGCACCACGCCCAGCAGCCAGAACAGATAGTTGATCGTGAGCGTCATGCTTTGTCTCCTGCGGCGGATTGCGTCGGCGCGACCGTGGCGCCGGCGGCCGCGGCATTGCCGCGCAATTCGCGTTCGAGTTTGCGGTCGAGCAGATAAAGGCGGAAGCCGTGAACGAGGAACGCGCAGATCGCGGTGGGAATGCCCCAGACCGCGACGTGAATCGGCTCGACGACAATGCCCGCTTCTTTCAGGAAGGTGGTCATCAGCACGATCGCACCGAACGCGACGAAGATGTCCTCGCCGAAGAACAGGCCCACGTTGTCGGTGGCGGCGGCGAACGCGCGCAACCTGAAACGCACCGCGTCGCTGATCTTGCCGAAGCGGGTTTCCGTCGCGCCTTCGGCCATCGGCGCGATCAGCGGACGCACCATCTGCGGATGACCGCCGAGGCCGGTCAAGCCGACCGCCGCCGTCAACTCGCGAATCAGCAGATAGACGATCAGCAGACGTCCTGCCGTAGCGGCCTTGATGCCGCCGATCCACGCTTGCGCGCGCTCACGCAAGCCATGCCGTTCGAGCAGGCCGATCACCGCGAGCGGCAAAAAGATAATCAGCGGGATGTTGCGGGTTTTGATGAAGCCGGTGCCGATTTCGGCGAGGATTTTTTCAGGCGGGAAGTGCGCGGCCACACCGGTGACGATCGTGGCGACGGCCACGATCAGCATCGGATTGAACCGCAATAAAAAGCCGACGATGATGACGGCCACGCCGATGAGCGGCCATAGACTGACGGTTGTCTGCATCTGGATCTCCAAACAGGGTTTCAACCTTGCCGCTTGTGACGGCTAACGTGTGCCGGCGCGTCGTGAGTCTTGCGCCGTTTTGTTGCCGCGGCTCTTGACGGCCGCGTTGCTTCGAAAAACAACATCTGCGCTACACCTGCCTATATCGCTGCGGTACTACGTCTGCTGATGCTGATGCATCATTTGATGCTGATTGACTGCGGGTGCTGCGATGCGTCGTGCGCCTGGCAAACGCCCCGCGTGCAGCGGGGCGTTCAGGGCATCACAACGGGGTCTATTCACTGATTTGCGGCCAACCCGGCGCGCTGCGGCTCACACGCGCGTCGCGCCGGCCGCGTGGACTTCGATACCGGCGTCTTCGAGCGCGCCGCGAATCCGCCGCGCGAAGGCGAGCGCGTGCGGGCCGTCACCGTGCAGGCAGATGGTCTGCGCGTTCAGCGGCACCCATTGGCCGTCCACGGCTTGCACGCGTTGCTCGCGCACCATCGCGAGCGTGCGTTCCAGCACCTGGTTTTCATCGTCGAGCAGCGCGCCGGGGTCCTTGCGCGGCACCAGCGACCCGTCGGCGCGATAGCCTCGGTCGGCGAACACTTCCTCGACGGCGGTCAGGCCCGCGTTGCGCGCGGCGGTGACGAGTCCGCTGTTGGCGAGCGCGAACACCGCCACCGACGGATCGAAATCGTGCACGGCGGAAACGATCGCGTCGGCGATCTTCGGATCGCGCGCGGCCTGGTTGTAAAGCGCGCCGTGCGGCTTGACGTGCGCGATGCGCCCGCCCTCGGCCTGGGCGATCGCGGACAATGCGCCCAACTGATACAGCACGCCCGCGTAGATGTCGTTGGCGGGCAGGTCCATCTCTTTGCGGCCGAAGTTTTCCGGATCGTTAAAGCTCGGATGCGCGCCGATCGAGACGCCTTTTTCCACCGCCCAGCGCACGCAGTCGCGCATCGCGTTGGCGCCGCCCGCATGCCAGCCGCACGCGATGTTCGCCGAACTGACGAGGTCGAGCAGCGCTTCGTCGGACCCGCAGCCTTCGCCGAGGTCGGCGTTCAAATCGATTTCCATGGTGTTCCTCTACTCTCAAGACAACGCCGGGCCGCCCCGGGTTTGTTGCGGCGAAGGCAGTCCTTCGCAGCATCGGGCCCAGAGCGCCCGTTTTTACAGCGCCGCGACAGCCATCTGGCGCGCGCAGCGTTCTTCATGCATCGCGATTGCGGCGTCGATCTGCCGCAAATACGTGCGTTCTTCCAGTAAGGCCTGACGCGCCTCGTAAGGCGTGGTCGGAATGAATCGGACCGCGGCGTTCAGGCGCACCTGAGCCAGTTTCCACAGATCGGCCTGGATTACCGCGCCGATCTTCGGATAACCGCCGGTGGTTTGCGCGTCGCTCATCAGCACGATCGGCTGGCCGTTCGGCGGCACCTGAATCGTGCCGGGCAGCACCGCGTGCGACAGCAGATCGGTTTTCCGCGTGCGTTTGAGTTCGCTGCCGGCAAGGCGATAACCCATCCGATTGCTGTTCGGCGTGACGAGCCATTCGTCGGACCAGAACGACTCGTGCGCGGCTTCAGTGAAACTGTCGTACTCGGGGCCGCGCAGCACGCGAATCGGCACCGCCCACGGTACGCCCGACGGATGCCGGCCGCGCCGCAGCGGCTCCTGCACCAGCACGAACTTGCACCAGGAGGGCGCTTTCACGCCGAATTCCGGCGCCTCGGGCGTGAAGCCGAGATGGCCCCGCGGCGGCGGCGCGCCGACCGGCAGGCGGTCGCCGTCGCGCAGGGCGCGGCCGCCGAGTCCGCCGAAGTGAGCGGCCAGATCGGTGCTGCGCGAGCCCAGCATCGGCAACACGTCGATGCCGCCCGCCACGCACACATAGCCGCGCATGCCGCGCCTGGCCGCGTTCAGCACCAGCTCCTGACCGGCCTTGACCGGCAAGCTCCACCATGAATAGACCGGCTTGCCGTCGAGCGTCGCGCCGAATTCGCTGCCGGTGATGGCGACCCGCGTGGCGCGCAAAAACCGCAGCACGGTCGGGCCGAAGGTGATTTCCAGTCCGGCCGCATCGGGCCGATTGCCGACCAGCCGGTTGCCGACTTCGAGCGACAGCCGGTCGAGCGCTCCGCCCATCGCCACACCGAGATGCCGGTAGCCGTGACGGCCGAGATCCTGAATCGTGGTCAGCAGACCCGCGCGAATCACATCGATCATGCGTGTATCCCCGCGATGGTGAAGCGCACCCGGTCGCCCGGTTGCAGCAACGTGGGCGGGCGGCGCGCCGGGTCGAAGAGCGGCAGATCGGTGCGGCCGATCAACTGCCAGCCGCCGGGCGACGTGGCGGGGTAAATGCCGGTCTGTTCACCGCCGATCCCAACCGAGCCCGCCGGCACTTCGAGCCGTGGCGACGCGCGGCGCGGCGTGTGCAGCGCGGCGTCGAGCCCACCCATGTAGGCGAAGCCCGGCTGAAACCCCAGAAAGAACACCACGTACCCGGCATTCGAATGACGTTCGACCACCTCGCGCACGCTCAAACCGGTGTGATTGGCCACCGTCTGCAGATCGGGACCGAACTCGCCGCCGTATTGCACCGGGATCTCGACGTCCCGTCCGGCTACCGGCGCTTCGGCCGCCGCGTCCCAGGCCGCCTGCAACTGGCTGGCAAGCGCCTCGGGGTCGGCCTCGAGCGGATCGAACACGAGCGTCAGGTTGTTCATGCCGGGCACGACTTCCAGCACGTGCGGCCAGTCGCTTGCGGCCGCGGCGGCCGCCCACACCCGCCGCTGGCAGTCCAGCGTGGCGGGCGGCGGCGCTTCGCAGACTAGCGCGGCATCGCCGAGCGGGAAGATTCTTGGTTGGCTCATGGCTTAAGGGCCCAGGTCGAGTCGGAGGAGTCGAACATCTGGCGGACCTGCTGCCCCTATTAACGGCATCGGGTTCGCGATGGTTGAAGCGTACATTATCAATAAAATATCAACAATTTCTCAATAAGCGTTTTTGCCAGGCTCGCCGGGACCGATCGCTCGTCGTACACTCCCGACACCTTCCCATCCTGTTTGCCGAGAATCGTCATCATGTCGCGCCATCCCACCAAGATCGTTTCGTCGGAGCACCTCGTGTCCGACAGCAGCGCGGAACTGTCCGAACTCGAATACGCGCTGATCATGGCGGGCAATGCATTCAACCGGTGGATGGTGCGCTGCATGTCGGCGGCCGGCGAAAAGGACATGACCGCCATCGAAGTCTCGCTGCTGCACCACGTCAGCCATCGCGAGCGGCGCAAGAAGCTGGCGGACATCTGCTTCGTGCTGAATATCGAGGACACGCACGTCGCCACCTACGCGTTGAAAAAGCTCGTAGCTAGAGGGTATGTAAAAAGCGAAAAGACCGGCAAGGAAGTGTTCTTCTCGGCGACCGATGCCGGCCGCGAGTTGTGCATGCGGTATCGCGAGGTGCGCGAAAGCTGCCTGATTTCGACGTTGAAGGAGAGCGGCCTGACCAACGAGCAGATCGGCGAGGCCGCGCAACTGATGCGCAACGCGTCCGGCTTGTACGACACGGCGGCGCGGGCGGCGGCTTCTTTATAGTTGGGCGTCGGGTTGTGCGGCGAGTTGTGCGTTGACGGCTTGGGCGGTTGGACGAGTCGGCGCCTGACGCACTCACCAGATGAACGCCGACTCCGGGATCGAGGCCCGGCTTTCTCGCCGCTTCAGCCGACCGCTCAACTTACCGGGTGCGGATAAATCCCTGCCTCGGTCACGATCAGGTCGAGCGGCATGTCGTGAGCTTCGCGTTGCAATGCGTCGGTCCGGCACGCTTCATAAGCGACGCCAACGGTGAGCGGTTGCGTCGCCCCCGGCCACGCCGCTAGCGTGCGATCGTAATAGCCACCGCCATAACCCAGCCGGTAGCCTGCCGCGTCGAAACCGACGCACGGCACGAACAGCAGATCGGGAATCACCACCTGCCCGGAAGTCGGCTCGGCGATCTTGTGATGGCCGAGCTTCATTGGCGCATCCGGCGTCCATGCATGAAATTCGAGCGGCACGCCGCGCTCGCGCACCACCGGCAAACTGGCCATGCGTTGCGCGCCCGCCGCGAGCCACAGCGCGATCGCGCCGCGCGCGTCGAACTCGCCGCTGAGCGGCCAGTAGAACCCGACGCTGCGCACGTCATGGCGCTTCAACACGTCGAGCATGCGACGTCCGAGCGCGGCATTGTAAGCCGGCTCGGAAGCCGCTTGTAGCCTGGCTTCCAATAGCATTCGACGCAGCGCCTTTTTCGATTCGGCGACGGGGTTGCATGCTATGCTTGGGTTCAATTCGCGCTCCAGAAACAACGATGTCAAAACGCCTTTACCGAGTATATCGCGCGGCCGGTCTGGCGCTCGCCGCTGCGGCGCTCGTCGCGTGCAGCACGGCCTCAGCCGTCAAGCCCATTCCCATTTCGCAGCTCTCGAACGACGACCAGATTTTCGTCCAGCTTCGCGAGGCCGCCCGCAATAACGACGCGGCGCGTGCAGCCCAGCTGGCGAGCATGATCCCGAACTATCCCGCGCCTTCTTATCTGGCGTACTTCCAGCTCAAGCCACAGTTGTTCGACTCGAGCGGGCATGCCCGCATCGACGCGCCGGACGCGCCCGTGCTGGCCTTCCTGCAGCAGTACGACGGTCAGGCGATCGCCGACCGTCTGCGTAACGACTACCTGACGGTGCTAGGCGCGCGTCACGACTGGCGCAACTTCGACCAGCAATATGCGCGCTTCGTGCTGAACGACGATACGCAGGTGAAGTGCTATGCGCTCGAATCGCGTGCGTCGCGCGGTGAAAATGTCGCCGACGCGGCGCGTGCGCTGCTGGTCGATCCGAAGTGGTACGGCGACGGCTGCGTCGATCTGATCACCTCGCTGGGCGTGAGCCGCCAGTTCAGCACCGACGACATCTGGCAGCAGATCCGTCTCGCGTACGAGCAGAACTACACCGCTACCGGCAGCAAGCTCGTCGACGCGCTCAGCAACCAGCCGCCCGATCCGGTGCTGTTCGGCCAGGCCACCAGCACGCCGCCGTTGCTGCTGGCGCGTGGCGTCGGTCCGGACGCGCAGTCGCATCAACTGGCGTTGCTGGCGATCACGCGCATGGCGCGCAACGACCCGGCCATGGCCGCGGCCACGTTTGCATCGGTGGCGCCGTCGCTGAGTTCGCCCGAACGCGCGATCGGCTGGGGCACGATTGCGTATCAGGCTGCCGCCAAACAGATGCCGAGCGCGGTGGACTGGTATCGCCTGTCGGTGAACGCGCCTCTGTCGAATCCCGCGTATGAATGGCGCACGCGCACCGCGCTGCTGGCCGGCGACTGGACCATGGTGCGCTGGTCGATCGAGCAGATGCCGGCCGCGCTGCGCAATCAGCCTTCGTGGATCTACTGGCATGCACGCGCGTTGAAGCAGGCAGGCGACACGGCGACAGCCAACCAGGAATTCGAATCGATCTCGCAGGGCTTCAACTTCTACGGCCAACTGGCCATGGAAGAACTCGGCCAGAAGATCACGGTACCGCCGAAAACCGCGGTGACCGACGCCGAAATTCAGCAGGCAGGCAACACGCCGGGTTTCGATCTGGCGCAGCGTTTCTACGCGCTGAATCTGCGGCTCGAAGGCAATCGCGAATGGAACTGGCCGCTGCGCAACATGAGCGACCGGCAACTGATCGCCGCCTCCGAATACGCGCGCCGTATCCAGTTGTACGACCGCACGGTGAACACGGCGGACCGCACCAAGAGCGAACACGATTTCTCGCTGCGCTACCTGTCGCCATTCCGCGATATCGTGGAGCGCGATTCGCAGTCGAATGGGCTCGACGTGGAATGGGCCTATGGGCTGATCCGTCAGGAATCGCGCTTCATCATGAACGCGCGTTCGGAAGTCGGCGCGAGCGGCCTGATGCAGTTGATGCCGGGCACCGCGCAACTGGTCGCCAAGAAGATCGGCCTCGGTACGATTTCGCGCGAGCAGATGAACGACATCAACACCAATATCCTGCTGGGCACCAACTACCTGTCCATGATCTACAATCAGTTCGACGGGTCCGCCGTGCTCGCCACCGCCGGCTATAACGCCGGTCCGGGCCGGCCGCGCAACTGGCGGCAATCGTTGCAGCGTCCGGTGGAAGGCGCGATCTTCGCCGAGGCGATCCCGTTCCAGGAAACCCGCGACTACGTCAAGAATGTGTTGTCCAACACGGTCTACTACGCGGCATTGTTCGAAGGCCGTCCGCAATCGCTGAAGGCGCGTCTGGGTTATATCGCACCGTAAGCGCCGTGCCGCCGCCGCTCGGGTCCGTGTTCGACCGGGGCGGCGGTGCGTCACGCCAGCCCTTGCAGCGGCTTCCACCAGGGAGTCGAAAATGCGACATCAAGCCGTTGCTATCATCGGCGGTTCCGGTTTTATCGGCAGTCACCTCGTCAATGCGCTCGTTGAAATGGGCAAAGACGTGCGTATCGCCACCCGGCGGCGCTACAACGCCCGCCATCTCACGCTGTTACCCATCGACGTGATCGAAGCCGACGTGTTCGATCCGGTTCAGCTCGCGCGTTTTGTCGAGGGCGCCGATTGTGTGATCAATCTCGTGGCCACGCTGCACGGCAAACGCGGCAAACCCTATGGTCCGGAGTTCGCGCGCATGCATGTCGAGCTGCCGACCAAAATCGTCGCGGCGTGCGAGGGCAAGGGCGTGCATCGCCTGATTCATATCAGCGCCCTCGGCGCCGATTCGAACGGTCCGAGCATGTACACGCGCTCGAAGGGCGACGGCGAGAAGGCCGTCCATGCGGCGAATCTGGCGTGGACGATTTTCCGTCCGTCCGTGGTGTTCGGGCCGGAGGACCAGTTTCTCAACAAGTTCGCGTTTCTGCAGAAGATGTTTCCGGCGATTCCGCTCGCCATGCCGGATGCGAAATTCCAGCCGGTGTATGTCGACGACGTGGCGAAAGCCATCATCAACGTGCTCGACATGGACGCCGCCAGCGGCCATACGTATGAGCTCGGCGGCCCGACCGTCTACACGCTCGAAGACCTCGTCGCCTATTGCGGCGACGTGATCGGCAAGCACGCGCGCATCATTCGTCTGCCGGAAGCGTTCGCGCGCCTGCAGGCGCTGACCTTTGAAATGGCGCCCGGCGAGCCGATGATATCGCGCGACAATCTGGATTCGATGAAAGTCGACAACGTATTGAGCGGGCCGCTCGCGCCTGAACTCGGTATCGAGCCGACCAGTATCGAAACCATTGCACCCGCCTATCTGACCGGCGCGTCGACGCGCTCGCGTTTCGATACGTTCCGCGCCAGCGCGGGACGCTGAATTCACTTTTTTCTCCCCCTACAAGAAGCATGAAGCTGCTCATTGGTGACAAAAATTATTCGTCGTGGTCGATGCGCCCATGGCTGCTGCTGAAGCATTTCGGCATTCCCTTCGACGAGGTGCTGATTCATTTGCGCGAACCCGGCACGACGGCCGCGATCCTGGCGCAAGCGCCGCGCGGACCAGGCAAGGTGCCGTGTCTGATCGGCGACGACGGACAGATCACGTGGGATTCGCTGGCGATCGCCGAGACACTGGCCGAGCGTTTCCCGGAACACGCGCTATGGCCGCGCGATGCGGCGGCGCGCAACTACGCGCGAAGCGTGAGCGCCGAGATGCATTCGGGTTTCGGCGAACTGCGCTCGAACATGTGGATGAACATTCGCGCATCGTTTCCCGGCAAGAACGCGACGCCGGGTGCGCTGGCCGACATCGCGCGAATCGACACCGTGTGGCGCGACTGCCTCGACACGTACGGCGGCCCGTTCCTGTTCGGCGAATTCAGCATTGCCGACGCGATGTACGCGCCGGTGGCGATGCGCTTCAACACCTGGCAACCGGCGTTGTCTGAAACGGCATTGGCCTACGTCCGCCGCGTGACCGCGCTGCCGGCCGTGCAAGCCTGGATCGACGACTCACTGCGCGAAACCCACGCGCTTCCCGATCAAGACGTATGCCCATGAAACTCTACGTGGTAGGCGGCGCGGTTCGCGACGAGTTGCTGGGCGTGCCGGTGCAGGATCGCGATTACGTCGTGGTCGGCGCGACGCCCGAGCAGATGGTGGCGCAGGGTTACCGTCCGGTGGGTAAGGACTTTCCGGTGTTCCTGCATCCGCAGACGCATGAGGAATACGCGCTCGCGCGCACCGAGCGCAAGACGGCGGCGGGCTATCACGGCTTCCAGTTCTTTTACGCGCCGGACGTGACGCTGGAGCAAGACCTGGCGCGCCGCGACCTGACCATCAACGCGATGGCGCGCGAAGTGCGGCCGGACGGCGAATTGACGGGTCCGGTGATCGACCCGTTCAACGGCCAGGGGGATTTGCAGGCGCGACTCTTTCGTCATGTCAGCGATGCGTTTCTCGAAGACCCAGTGCGGATCTTGCGAATCGCGCGGTTCGCCGCGAGGTTCGTGGATTTCACGGTCGAGCCGGATACGCTGGCGCTGATGCGCAAAATGGTGGCCGATGGCGAAGTGGACGCGCTGGTTGCCGAACGCGTCTGGCAGGAAGTGTCGCGCGGCCTGATGGAGAAGAAGCCTTCGCGCATGTTCGAGGTGCTGCGTGCATGCGGCGCGTTGGCGCGGATTCTGCCGGAAGTCGACGCGCTATACGGTGTGCCGCAGCGCGCCGACTATCACCCGGAAGTGGACACCGGCGTGCACGTGATGATGGTGGTGGATCACGCCGCGCACCAGGGCTACGCGTTACCGGTTCGCTTTGCCGCGTTGACGCACGACCTCGGCAAAGCCACTACGCCGCAAGACGTGTTGCCCCGCCACATCGGCCATGAAGAGCGCAGCGTGAATCTGCTGAAGCCTTTATGCGAGCGCCTGCGCGTGCCGAACGAGTGCCGCGACCTTGCGCTGCTGGTCGCGCGGGAGCACGGCAACATTCATCGCGTGATGGAAATGGGCGCGGCCGCGCTGGTGAGGCTGCTCGAGCGCAGCGACGCGATTCGCAAGCCGGCGCGCTTCGCGGAAGCGTTGCAGGCTTGCGAGGCGGATGCGCGTGGACGGCTGGGTTTCGAGGCGCGGGATTATCCGCAGGCCGAGCGGCTGCGCGTGGCGCTCGTCGCGGCGCGTGGTGTCGATGCCGGCGCGGTGGCGAAGCGGTTGGCCGATGCGCCCGCGGGAATCAAGGACGCGGTGCACAAGGAGCGGATTCGGGCGGTGGAAGCGGCGATGGGTTGATAAAGCGCAACTACAACAGTCTGGCTAGCAATGACAGCAGCATCGACAGCACCAGGGTCGACATGAAAGGAAACGGATATTCGCGACCAAACAGCCGCAAGGTCACGTCGCCGGGCATGCGTCCAATGCCGATTTTTCTTAGCCATGGCCAGCAGGCCGACAGCACGGCCACCGCTACGAACGTCGTCAACAGCCAGCGGATCATCGCGCGTTCCCGAGCCGGATCAGGCAAAAAATCACAGCGTATGCGAGCGGTCGCCGCTCGAAAACGCCTGCAACGTGTCGTCCAGACCGCGCGAAAACGCGATCACCTTGAACAGTTCACCCATCTCGGCCTCGGACAACAACTTCTGCACCGCATTCGCCGCGGGCAAGAACCGTTTCGTGTCCGACGGATCGATTTCCGACAGCGCCTCGGTAATCCCGGCGTTCAGCAGAAACCGCGCTTGCGACGTGAAGCCGAGCAGATCCGCGCCTGTCTCGCAGCCCGCTTCGGCGATACCGGTGAATTCCACGTGTGCGGTGATGTCCTGCAAGCCCGGATAGAGAAACGGATCGCCGTGCGCGCGATGCCGGTAATGGCACATCAGCGTGCCCTGCGCGCGTTGCGCGTGGTAGTACTCGTGACGCGGGAATCCGTAGTCGATAAAAAACGCCGCGCCGCGCGCGAGCATTGTGCAGATGGTTCGCGTGAAGGCGCGCGCGGCTTCGTGCGTTTCGGTCACGTAGGCGTCGTTGGCGGTTTCGGTGTCGATTTCGGACAGCAGCGCGAGGTCGTCTGCCGCAGACACAACACGGTCTTCAAACGCAAACACGCCGTTGTGCGACACGACACCGCGCTCATGCCACACGCCGGTGTTGAAGGAGAACAGCCGAACCGGCATCGCGTCCAGCACTTCGTTGCCGATCATCACGCCTTCGAAGCGCTCCGGCAACGCGTCCAGCCAGCGCACCCTGGCGGCAAGCGAAGGTGCGGCCGCTTCGATCGTTTCGCGCTGGCGCTCGCGCAATTCGCCCGATAAATCCACGATCGCGTAACTGTCGAATTCCGCGCCCAGCGCCTCGAACGCGCTGAGCAGGCCGGCAGCCAGTTTGCCCGTGCCGGCGCCGAATTCCATCACCTCGCGCGTGCCGCTGGCCCGCAATGCTTCGGCCAGCGGTCGCGCCAGTGTCGTGGCGAACAACGGCGACAATTCCGGCGCGGTGACGAAGTCGCTGCCGTCGTCGCCACGCAGGCCGAATTTGCGGGCGCCGCCGCTGTAATAGCCGAGTCCCGGCGCGTACAACGCGCGCTCCATGTAACGGTCGAACGGCAGCCAGCCGCCGGCGCTGTCGAGCTCCGCGCGCAGTTGCGCGACCAGCGCTTCCGACTGCGCCAGCGCGCTCGGGCCGGGAGCAGGTAAACTATCGGGTTGGTGAGCTTTCGGATTCATCCCCGCATTGTAAATGACCGCCTCTCTGGATACCGCCGCTGTCCGTGCGCCTGACGCGCCGCGAATCGTGCTGATTACCGGCGCCGCGCGCCGCATCGGGCGCGCGCTCGCGCTCGGCTTCGCCGCCCGCGGCTGGGACGTGGCGGTGCATTACGGCGAATCGCGCGAACCCGCCGATCAGGTGGTCGCCGAAATCGTCGCGCTGGGCCGCCGGGCGGTCGCGCTCCAGGCCGAGTTGGGCGACGAGGAGCAGGTCGCACGGCTGTTGCCTGCCTGTATCGCGGCGCTGGGCCGGCCGGCCTGCATCGTCAACAACGCGTCGCGTTTTGAAGAAGATACGGCGCTCGATGTCGGCTACGCGTTGTTGCTCAAGCTGACCGCAATGAACGTCGGCGCGCCGTTGGTGCTGGCGCGCATGCTCCACGAAGCCACGCCGGAGGCCGCGCGAAGCGACGAAAGCCAGCGTGGTGTCGTGATCAACGTGCTGGATCAGAAGCTGTACAACATGAATCCGGATTACCTGTCGTACACGCTGTCGAAGGCGGCGTTGCAGACAGCCACGGTGGCGCTGGCGCAGGCTTTGGCGCCGAAAGTGCGGGTGGTCGGGCTCGCGCCCGGCCTGACGATGCAATCGGGCGATCAAACGCCGGACGGTTTCGCCGCCGCTCACCGTACTACGCCTTTGGGCCGCGCGTCGCGGCCCGAGGATATTGTCGCCGCCGCGCTGTATCTCGCCGATGCAGCGGGCGTCACCGGAACGACGCTGGTGGTCGACGGCGGGCAGCACCTGGTGCCCCTGCCGCGCGACGTTATGTTTTTGACGGGCGCCTGAAATGCCCTTTGCGTGCTCCGCACGCTTTTTTCGACTGGAACGAACATGTTTGCCGCTCTTTCGCATCCCCGGCTCGCCGATTGCCGCCGGCTCTTTCTGCGCAATTACGAAGTGCACATCAACATCGGCGTGCACGACTTCGAAAAGCGTGGCGAACAGCGCGTCGTGATCAACGTCGAACTGTTCGTGCCGCTCGCGCTGTCCACGCCGGTGGCGGACAAGCTGAACGAAGTCGTCGACTACGACTTCATGCGCTCGACCATCGCGCGTCGCGTCGAACAAGGCCATATCCACTTGCAGGAAACGCTCTGCGACGACCTCGTCAAGACCATGCTCGAGCATCCGCTGGTGCGGGCCGCGCGCGTGTCGACCGAAAAACCGGACGTCTATCCCGACTGTGACGCGGTGGGCGTCGAAGTCTTCCGCGTCAAGGAGGATTGAGTCATGGCCACGCCCGACATCCTGAACCAGACCGCGGCCGCCGCGCCGGCGAAGGTGCCGCTCACGCGCCGCGAGCAGAAAGAAGCGTACGAGAACAACAAGCTGTTCAAGCGGCTCGCGCGCCAGGTCGGCGAGGCGGTCGTCGACTTCAACATGATCGAGGAAGGCGACAAGGTGATGGTGTGCCTGTCGGGCGGTAAAGACAGCTACGCCATGCTCGAAATCCTGATGCGGCTGCGCGAACGTGCGCCGATCAACTTCGACATCGTCGCGGTGAACCTCGACCAGAAGCAGCCGGGCTTTCCGGAGCACGTGCTGCCCGAGTATCTGAAGCAGCTCGACATTCCGTTTCACATCGAGAACCAGGACACCTACAGCATCGTCAAGCGGCTGGTGCCGGAGGGCAAGACTACCTGCTCGCTGTGCTCGCGGTTGCGTCGCGGCATTCTGTACCGTGTCGCGGGTGAGCTTGGCGCGACCAAAATCGCGCTCGGCCATCATCGCGACGACATCCTGCAAACGCTGCTGCTGAACATGTTCTACGGCGGCAAGCTGAAGGGCATGCCGCCCAAGCTGCAATCCGACGACGGCAAGAACATCGTGATCCGGCCGCTCGCCTACGTGAAGGAAACCGACCTCGAGAAATATGCGGCGTTGCGTGAATTCCCGATCATTCCGTGCAACCTGTGCGGCAGCCAGCCGAACCTGAAGCGCGCGGAAATGAAGGCGCTCGTTCGCGATTGGGAAAAGCGTTTCCCGGGGCGTATCGAAAATATGTTCAATGCATTGTCGAACGTCGTGCCGTCGCATTTGATGGATCACAAGCTGTTCCCGTTCGCGGGCCTGCGCGCCACCGGCGAGGCCGATCCGCAAGGCGACATTGCATTCGACGAAGAGCCGTGCTCGACCGGGTCGGACGACGGCGCGATGCTCGGTGCATCGAAGTCGATTTCAATCGTTCAATTCGACGATCTTTAACGAAAACGCCCGAACTACGGGCATTTCAGCCGGTTATAGCCTGTTTCGCAACGGTGTCGGCGGTGGGCTGCATGATAGAATCGGCGCCTCCAAACTCGTCTATTCGCCGACGCCATGAACATCGTTATTTTGGCGGCAGGCACCGGCAAGCGCATGCGGTCCGCGCTACCCAAGGTGCTCCATCCGCTGGCCGGCCGGCCACTCCTCGCTCATGTCATCGACACCGCCCGCGCGCTGAATCCCGCGCGTCTCGTCGTGGTGATCGGTCATGGCGCCGAAGCCGTGCGCCAGGCGGTGGCGGCGCCGGACGTTCAGTTCGCCGTGCAGGAACAACAGCTCGGCACGGGCCACGCGGTACAGCAGGCTCTGCCGCTGCTCGACCCGAGTGCGCCCACGCTGGTGCTTTACGGCGACGTGCCGCTCACGCGCGCCAGCACGCTGCGCGCGCTGACCGACCGGGCGGGCGAGGGCGGTTACGGCGTGCTGACCGTCACCCTCGCGGACCCGAGCGGCTACGGCCGCATCGTGCGTGACGCGGCGGGCAAGGTGTCGCGCATCGTCGAGCAGAAAGACGCGTCGCCCGAACAACTCAAGATCGCCGAAATCAACACGGGCATTGTCGTGGCGCCGACCGCGCGGCTCGCCGGCTGGCTGGCGGCCTTGAAAAACGACAATTCGCAAGGCGAGTTCTATCTGACCGACGCGGTCGAAATGGCGATCGAGGCAGGCCTCGAAGTCGTGACCACGCAGCCGGACGAAGAGTGGGAAACGCTTGGCGTGAACAGCAAGCAGCAGCTTGCCGAGCTCGAACGAATTTATCAGGGCGAACTCGCGGAGGCGTTGCTGGTGGCCGGCGTGACGCTGGCCGACCCGGCGCGTCTGGACGTGCGCGGCACGCTCGAATGCGGCCGCGACGTGTCGATCGACGTGAATTGCGTGTTCGAAGGCCGCGTCACGCTGGCCGACAACGTCACCGTCGGGCCGAACTGCGTGATCCGCAATGCAACGATCGGCGCGGGTACGCGTGTCGATGCGTTCACCCATATTGAAGGCGCCGAGGTCGGCGCGAACGTCGTGCTCGGACCGTATGCGCGGCTGCGGCCCGGCGCGTCGCTGGCGGATGAATCGCATGTCGGCAATTTCGTCGAAGTGAAGAACGCCGTGCTCGGTCGCGGCTCCAAAGCGAATCACCTCACGTATATCGGCGACGCGGACATCGGTGCGCGCGTGAATATCGGCGCGGGCACCATCACCTGCAATTACGACGGCGCAAACAAATTCCGCACTATTATCGAAGACGACGTCTTCGTCGGGTCGGACACGCAACTGGTCGCGCCGGTGCGGGTCGGGCGTGGCGTGACGATCGCGGCGGGCACCACGGTGTGGAAAGACGTCGAAGCCGACAAGCTGGTGTTGAACGACAAGACGCAAACTAGCAAGACGGGCTACGTTCGCCCGACCAAGAAGAAGAGCTGATGAACATGACGCGCGCTTCGAGCGCGCTCCTTGCAATCCAGCACTGAAAAGGAATAAGCCATGTGTGGCATTGTTGGCGCGGTTGCGCAACGTAACATCGTTCCCGTCCTGATCGAAGGACTGCGTCGCCTCGAGTATCGCGGCTACGACTCGTGCGGCGTGGCCGTGCTCGGCGCGGACGGTCCGCGTCGCGCTCGCAGCGTGGCGCGTGTCGCCGATCTCGACGAGCAGGTTCGCGAGAGCCATCTGGAAGGCATCACGGGTATCGCGCATACGCGCTGGGCCACGCACGGCGCGCCGGTCACGGACAATGCGCACCCCATCTTCTCGAAAGATGCGCTCGCGTTGGTACACAACGGCATCATCGAAAACTACGAGTCGCTGCGCGAAATGCTGCGCAGCAAGGGTTACACGTTCGTCTCGCAGACCGACACCGAGGTTATCGCTCACCTGGTTCACAGCCTGTATCGCGGCGATCTGTTCGCCGCGGTGCGTGAAGCGGTGGCGCAGCTGCACGGCGCGTATGCGATCGCGGTCCTGCACAAGGACCAGCCGCATACGGTGGTCGGCGCGCGTCAGGGTTCGCCGCTGGTGGTCGGGCTCGGCAACGGTGAGAACTTCCTCGCGTCGGACGCACTCGCGCTCGCGGGCAGCACTGAGCGTTTCATCTTCCTCGAAGAAGGCGACGTGTGCGAGTTGTCGCTCGAAGGCGTGCGTATCGCCGATCGCGACGGCAATGAAGCGCAGCGCGACGTGCGTCAGGTGGCGGCATACGGTGGCGCGGTCGAACTTGGGCCCTATCGTCACTTCATGCAGAAGGAAATCTTCGAGCAGCCGCGCGCGATCTCCGACACGATTCCGCAAGCGGATTCGTTCGACGCGTCGCTGTTCGGCGAAGGCGCGGACAAGGTGTTCGCGGAGATCGACAGCCTGCTGATTCTCGCTTGCGGCACGAGCTACTACTCGGGGCTGACGGCGAAGTATTGGCTCGAATCGATCGCGAAGATTCCGACCCAGGTGGAAATTGCCAGCGAGTATCGCTACCGCGAGTCGGTACCGAATCCGAAAGCGCTGGTCGTGGTGATCTCGCAGTCCGGTGAGACCGCGGACACGCTCGCGGCGCTGAAGCATGCGCAGTCGCTGGGGCATAAGCACACGCTGGCCATCTGCAACGTCGGCACGAGCGCGATGGTGCGTCAGACCGAACTGTCGTTCCTCACGCATGCCGGCCGCGAGATCGGTGTCGCGTCGACCAAGGCATTCACGACACAACTGGTCGCGCTGTTCGTGCTCGCCGCGACGCTTGCAAAGCTGCGCGGGCGCGTGAGCAACGCGCAGGAAGCCGAATATCTGAAGCAGTTGCGTCACCTGCCGGCCGCGCTGAATAGCGTGCTGGCGCTGGAGCCGCAGATCATCGCGTGGTCGGAAGAGTTCTCGCGCAAGGAACATGCGTTGTTCCTCGGGCGCGGTCTGCATTATCCGATTGCGCTCGAAGGCGCGCTGAAGCTCAAGGAGATTTCGTACATTCATGCCGAGGCGTATCCGGCCGGCGAGTTGAAGCACGGGCCGCTGGCGCTCGTGACCGAGGCGATGCCGGTGGTGACGGTGGCACCGAACGACGCGCTGCTGGAAAAGCTGAAGTCGAATATTCAGGAGGTGCGTGCGCGCGGCGGCCAGTTGTATGTGTTTGCGGATGCGGATACGAAGATCGTCAACGACGAAGGCCTGCATGTGATCCGTATGCCGGAGCACTATGGTTTGTTGTCGCCGATCCTGCACGTGGTGCCGCTGCAGATGCTGGCGTATCACACGGCGTGCGCGCGCGGTACGGATGTGGATAAGCCGCGGAATCTGGCGAAATCGGTGACGGTGGAGTGAGGGTGGGGCGGGCTGACAGCGGTGGCAGATTGCATACGCCGCGCAGCCCATCCTCCTACCTCGCCGACCGCCGTCGCTAACCATCGTGCAATTTTTCGTCAGCACCTTGGTAGCGGGACGCGCGGATCGCCTCTTCGCGCTTTCCCAGGACTACGCTCGTCGGCCAGAGTGGGATCCGTTTGCGACCCGCTCCGAATTGCTTAACGGAGCAATGGCGCCGGCGGTGGGCGTCGACGAGTACATCGAAAGTGCAGGCGGTCTGGTGATGGTCTCGCGCTATGTGTCGTTTCAGCCGCCGCACGTGGCCGCCGTTTCGATGATCGAAGGACCGCGCCTGCTAGCCAGCTTCAGTGGTGGATGGAAATTTCGCCCGGAATCGCCGACGCAATGTCGCGTCACGTTCACCTACAACTTCCGCACGTCGCCTGCGTGGCTTCGATGGGTCATGGAGCCGATTGCTGGCTTCTGGTATCGGAGGCAGACTCGCGCGCGGTTGAACTGTTTTAAGGCGTGGGTCGAAGCGGCTGCTGGCAATTCTTGAAAGTTAGCACCGGCGTCGCGCTGCGCGACCATGACCCGCGACAGAACCACAACCCATCAAAGCTCGGGCCGCGCCAGGTCACTGGCCACGATATGTTCGCCATAAACCTGCGCCGCCGCGACCGCTTCCAGCTTGGTCGCATACGGGCCTAGCTCGGGCGCACCGTCGAATGGAAACAGCACGCGGCCGTCGGTGGTTCGCACCACTTTCAACACGCCGAAGAAACGCCGGTAGCCGGCCAGTTTGGACGTCGCGGAAACCTCGAATTCGTCTTCCGACTTCGCGGGCACGCTGGGAATAAAGGCGGTCTTGCTCATACCTGAAAACATCGCTTGTTCAAGAGGGCGGCATCTGCGCGGAAGGCCCAACTGCGCCCGTTTGTCCCGGCAAGACATTCACCGGCGACCGTCATTGTCTCAAATCCCCGCGGACTTGGCCGGCCGACCAGCATGCTTGCCAGCCACCCACTTTCTCAAGCGCCGCTCACTGCCGCCGCATGGTCGGCCGCCAGTGCGACGTCCCGCTCATTCACCGCGACGAAACTCGGCCGCGAGCAAATGCGCTCGACGTATGCCTGCAGAACCGGCGTTTCCGGCACCAGCTTGAACATCATTCCCCAGTGCAGCGCGATGCCCCACAGAATGTCCGCCGCCGACAGCGTGTTCCCCAACAGATACGGCGACGCCTGCAATTGACTCGCCAGCGTGCCGAGCATCGAATCGAAGTCGCCATAAGGCGACGTGGCGAGCGGCGCCGGCTCGCGTTTCATGGCTTTGTCGACCAGCGCCGGCTCGTAGCACGCCGCGTAGTACACGAGCCAGCGCAGATACGGACCACGGCGCGGATCGTCGAGCGCTGGGGCGAGGCCCGCCTCGGGAAACAGATCCGCGAGATAGATGAAGATGGCCACCTGCTCGGTGACCAGCGCGTCGCCGTGCAGAATCGCCGGCACCTTGCCGAGCGGATTGATGGCGAGATACGGCGCTTTGCGCTGCTCGCCGGCCTTCATGTTCAGCACCTTCAGTTGGTACGGCGCGCCGAGTTCTTCCAGCAGCGTGAGCGCGCTGACGGAGCGGCATTGCGGCGAATGGAACAGGGTGATCGTGCGGTCGGTTGTCATGGCGAGCAGTCTCCAGAATGAGGTCAATGTAGGGACCGGCGGCAGCGAGAGTGGGGCAACACGAGCGCCGGACTGGTCTCATCCTAAGCCTCCATACCTGTCAGTTTCTGTCAGGTATGACTACACTGGAGCGCATGAGAGCCAGTCGCCTTCTTTCCATCCTGATGACGTTGCAGGCACGCGGCCGCGTCACCGCGCAGTCGCTCGCCGACGAATGCGCGGTCTCGCTGCGCACCGTCTATCGCGACATCGACGCGTTGAGCGCCGCGGGCGTGCCGGTTCATAGCGAGCGCGGCGCGGAAGGCGGTTATCGCCTGCTCGACGGGTATCGCACGCGCTTGAACGGACTGTCGCCGCAGGAAGCGGAATCGTTGTTTCTGTCGGGTTTGCCCGGGCCGGTGCAGGCGCTCGGTCTGGGTGCCGTGATGGCCGGCGCGCAAACCAAATTGCTCGCCGCGCTGCCGGTCGAACTGCGCTCCACCGCCGAGCGCATGCGTTCGCGCTTTCACCTCGACGCGCCGGCATGGTTCTCGGACGCGGATCAGCCCGCGCATCTGCCGTTGATCGCGCGTGCAGTGTGGGAGCAATGTCCGCTGCAGATTCGTTACCAGAGCTGGAAAGCCGAAAAGTTTCGGCGCATCGAGCCGCTCGGCGTCGTGCTGAAAAGCGGCGCGTGGTATGTGGTCGGACGCGTCGACGCGGACGTTCGTATCTACCGGATCGCGCGCATTCTCGAACTGAGCCTGCTTGACGAGACCTTCGAGCGGCCGCCCACGTTCGATCTCGCCGCTTACTGGCAGGACAGCACGCGCCGTTTGTCCGAGGAGCTGTACGCAAATGAAGCCACCTTGCGTCTTTCGCCATGGGGCGTGCAGATGCTCGAGGCGTTCACGTCGCCGTTCGCGCGTGCGGCCGCGACAATCGGCGAACCCGATCCCGCGGATGGCTGGCGCACGGTGACCTTGCCGGTCGGTTCGACGAGACAGGCGTGCGCGGAATTCCTGCGTTTCGGCAGCGAGGCGGAAGTGCTGGCGCCGCCGGAACTGCGCGAGAAGGTTGCCGAAGTCGTCGCGACGCTGCATCGTCGTTACGCTCAATGAAAATGCTGGGCGGTGCATTTCAGTGCATGCCTATACGTCGCGCTATATGACCTACATATGACGAAAATGCGGCAATAGTCACGCCAAAGTCATGCGCGCTGCCTAGAGTTTGCCCCCATCCAAAACGGCAATACTCAGGGGCAAAAAACATGTCACAACGCAGCAGCTTGCGTGCTTTATTCATGGTTGTTTGCGCGGCCTTGATCGGGGTGATCGTCGCGGCGTGCGGCTCATCGTCGTCGTCGATCAAAGCGGCCGGACAGCAGCAGATCAAGCACGTGTTCGTCATCACGCTCGAAAACGAAAACTACGCGACCACCTTCGGCGCGAACAGCAAGGCGCCGTATCTGGCGCAAACGCTCGCCTCGCAAGGCGCGATGGTGCAGCAGTATTACGGTACCGGCCACGTGAGTCTCGACAACTACATCTCGATGATCAGCGGTCAGGCGCCGACGCCTGACACCGACAACGACTGCGTCACCTACGAAGACTACAAGCTCACCGGCATGACGCCGGACGGTCAGGCGATCGGCTCGGGCTGCGTGTATCCGGCCAGCATCAAGACGCTGCCGGATCAGTTGAAGGCGGCGGGCTTGACGTGGAAGGGCTATGAAGGCGACATGGGCAACGACCCGACGCGCGAAGCCGCCACCTGCGGCCACCCGACGCTCAACACGACCGACCTGACGCAGACGGCGGAAGCGCCGAGCGCGGCGGTGCCGTTGGGCGATCAGTACGCGACGCGCCACAACCCGTTCATGTACTTCCATTCGATCATCGACTCGGCGGACTGCGGGCAGAACGTCGTCAATCTGAACAAGCTCACGACGGATCTGCAATCCGTCTCGACCACCGCGAACTTCAACCTGATCACGCCGAGCCTGTGCGACGACGGTCACGACTCGCCGTGCGTGAACGGCCAGCCGGGCGGCCTGACGAGCGCTAATACGTTCCTGCAGAAGTGGGTGCCGATTATCACGGCGTCGCCGGCCTTCCAGCAGGACGGGCTGCTGATCATCAACTTCGACGAAAGCAGTTACGCCACCGTGACGCAGACGGCGTCGAGCGAGGATCTGATTTTTTCCGGCGCGACCTGCTGCAGCCAGCAGCCGGGGCCGAATCTGGCGCCGTTCCCGCAGACGTCGTCGCTGACTTACAAGGGCTTGACGATCAACCTGACCAAGCAGAGCTTCGGCGGCGACCAGACCGGTGCGGTCATGATCTCGAAGTTCATCAAGCCGGGCACGGTGTCGACGGTGCCGTACAACCACTATTCGATGCTCAAGAGCATTGAAGACATCTTCCAGTTAGGCTATCTCGGCTATGCAGGGCAGGCGGGTCTCGTCGGCTTCGGCAGCGATATCTTCACGAACCTGTAAGCGACGCGATGCGGTTTTCTGTGATGCGATTGACGGTGCGTGCTACCGCGCGATGGGCGGCGCTTGCCGGCTTGATGTGTGCCGCGTCGACGGCGGCAGCGTCGACGGCGGTTGCAGGCAACGCCTCGGCCACGTCGGCGCCGCAGCCGGTTTCGGCCGATGCGAAGCCTCTCTACAGCGACGCCGCCGCGCTCGGCAAGCTGATGTTCTTCGATGCGTCCTTGTCGGCCTCGGGCAAGATGTCGTGCGCGAGTTGCCATAGCCCGTCGCACGCGTACGGGCCGCCTAACGGCCTTGCCGCGCAGTTGGGTGGCCCCGACATGCGCAGGCAAGGCACGCGCGCTGTGCCGAGCCTGCGCTACGTGCTGAACCGCACGCCGATCTGGAGTCACGCGCAGGCGGCCAGCCTGTCCGAGCGACTCAGCGAAACGGACAACGCGCCGGTGGGTGGCTTCGGTTGGGATGGACGCTTCAACCATCTGCACGAACAGGCCAGCTTCCCGCTGCTCAATCCGGACGAGATGGCCAATAAGGACCCGGCGGCAGTGCTCGCGAAGCTCGAGCAGACGCCTTACGCGGCGCGCTTCAAGGCGGTGTTCGGTCAGAACATCTTCGCGGACCGCACCAAGGCGTTGACGCAGGCGATGTATGCGATCGAGCGCTTCGAACTCGAAGACCCGAGTTTTCATCCGTATACCAGCAAGTTCGATGAGTACCTGGATGGCAAATCGCAACTAACGGCGCAAGAATTGAGAGGCAAAAAGCTGTTCGACAATCCGACGGGGGGCAATTGCGCCTCCTGCCATATCGACCAGGTGGGTGTCGACGGGTCGCATCCGCTGTTCACAGACTTCAATTTCCAGGCGTTGGGCGTGCCGCGTAATCCTGAGTTGCGCGCGAATGCGGATCCGAAGTACTTCGACATGGGCTTATGTGGACCGCTGCGCACGGATCAGGCAAGCGACAAAAGCAACTGCGGGCTCTTCAAGTCCGTGTCGCTGCGCAACACCGCGACACGCCAGGTGTTCTTCCACAACGGCCGCTTTCACACGCTGAAAGACGCACTGCGCTTCTACGTGCAGCGCGACACCAATCCGGCGAAGTGGTATCCAAAAGACGCGCACGGCAAGGTCGACAAATTCAACGATCTGCCGGTTGCGCTGCGCGTCAACGTCGATACGACGGACGAACCGTTGACCCGCAAAGCCGGCGAACGCCCGGTCTGGTCGGAGCGCGATATCGACGACGTCGCCGCATTCCTGACCACGCTGAACGACGGCTACGTGCCGCCACCCAAACGCGGGAAATGAACCGCGCCAACCACCCAAACTCCGGTGATTCTTAAGACGATTTTCCGTGTTTGGGTGCCTCATTTGGGGGCAGAGCTATAATGCGCGAATCCTTTTTATCTTCCGTCCACTGTCATGAGCCGATTACTTTGCCTGATCGTGCTTTCGCTCGGCCTGGTGCAGACCGTAACGGCTGACGAAAACAGCGACCGCATGTCCGCGTATCTGACGCAGAAATTCGGTCTGGCGACGGAAAAAGCGCAAAAGATTTCCGACGCGGTGCAGTCCGCTGCATCGAAATATTCCCTCCCGCCGGCTTTGCTGCTGGCGATCATCTCGATCGAATCCCGCTTCAAGGAAAAAGCCAAGGGCGCCAACGGCGCGACCGGGTTGATGCAGGTCGTGCCGGGCGCGCATCGGGGCTTGCTGCGAAACGTGAAGGATCTCACCGAGCCGACCGCGAACATCGAAGTGGGTTCGGCGATTCTGTACGGCTACATGCGTTCCGCGAACGGCGATCTGAGCGCGGCGTTGAAGAGCTACGGCGGCTCGAAAGCCTACGCGCAGAAGGTGAGCCTGCGCGTGGAAGACTTTGCCGCGGTCGCTCCGTCGCAAGATGCCGCTCCGCATCCGGGTGCGCAGGGCGGTATGTGCGAAGCGGATCGCTGCGCGACGTCGGACAATTGGGTCAATGCGTTTACCGTGCCGGCCGCCGGTGCGATTGGCGCGAGCGGCACGGCCGCAACGTCGAACTGAAAATTCCTTCCGGCCGCTTTCTTGCGGCCTTGAGCACCCTTGGCGTCACGCGCCGCGCTCTCTTTCTCTACGGCAACCCGCCTCGGCGAGTGATCTTCCAGCGTCAAACGAGCTGACATCGGCCGTGCGCTGCGTGCTTTTTACGCACGTCAGGCAACCGCTCTACAATGCTTTCCCATTCGCGCTCGTGCAGCGCCACCCTTCCGAACGACCATGCTGACCTTGTTTTCCCGACCTACCGCCGCAGCGCTGCTCGGTCTGCTGACCCTTGCCGCCTGCAACACCACGCCGCAGCCGAAATTCCAGCAGGAATTATTCGAAACCGGCGCCAGTCCGTACGCCCGCAATTTCAATTCGAGCACCACGGATACCTGCGAAGCCGCGCGCCGCGCCTTGTTGAGCCAGGGCTACCTGACGACGATGACGCGCAACGACACCGTCGACGGAACAAAGAATTTTCAGCCGACGGGCGATACCCACATCGTCGTTGAGTTTCACGTGGTCTGTACGCCAGGGGAAGAGGCGAGCGATACAAGCATCGTTTACGTCAACGCCGTGCAAAACGGTTTTGCGCTGAAGAAAAGCGACACTTCAGCGAGCGTCGGGTTGAGCGTGCTGGGCTCGCTGTCGTTGCCGATCCGCTCGAACAGCGACGCGATGGTCAAGATTTCAAGCGAGACCATTCCATCAGGCAAGTTTTACGATCGTTTCTTCGGTCTGGTCGATCATTACCTGCAGACGGTTGTGCGTACGCAGCCGGTGGTGAGTAACCGCATCGAAACGCGGCTGTTGCCGATGCCAGTGGAAGTCACGACGCCAAAGCCAACGCCGGTTCCCGTTCCCGACTTGCTCGATGCCATCGACAAGGCCGCTGCGGCGCAGCCGGCGAGCGGAGCGAGCGTCGCGCCGTGAGGTGTTTACCGGAATGAGTGTGCGTGAGTAAACGTAACGGCATTCACGCATTAAACCCGTAACACCCATCGAGCCGAAGGCTGATCAAGCGTTGTTCAGCCTTCAATCTCACCGCGATGCGGCACTTATCCTATGTCTTTTACTTCTTTCGTATACATATGTAGTAATAGTTAACAAGGGTTAACCCCTTCTGTGGATAACTCCCAAATGTTCTGTCACATCAAGGTCATGCAAACTCTCAAACCCTGCGGAACACGTCTGTAGAAAAACTACAAAGCTGGTATAACTTTGATGGGGCTTGCCTGCCACGTTGTCTTATCAAGAATCCGCACACAGGCTGTTCCATGGCCTATCCCGAAGTTATTCATAGGCAATTGTGGATAACTCTGATGGGCGGCCCAATTTCCACCCTCCGGGCAGCACACTTTTCATCCCTCCCCAGCGCTCGCCAGCGTACATACCATCACGCACCGCACGCGCACCCTCAAGCTGGACGGTACGAAGATTGCGTGTCTGTTTTTGCAAGCGCGACTGTTGCTATTTCGTCGAAATCATTTCGGCAACGCCGATCCAGGCATAGAGTTAAAGTAGTTTCTGAGGTTATTGGTGCAGTGCGGGGGTGTGTAATGAAACGCAGAACAGCACGACAGCTCGTCCGGCTTCTTTCGGATATCCGACATGCCACCCATTGCAGCACGCTGCGGGCGGCAGCCACCAACCGGGCCATCGCCCTTGCTTCGGCGGAACACGACGCGAACGCTGAAGATCGCGACGACGCTGACAATACCGACGCCAGCGCCGACGCCACGCGCGACGCCCACCACGACAAGCCGATCCGGAGCGGATCATGAGAACCGCGAGCGAACGATCGCTGCGTTTTCTGGTGGAAAAATGGCTAGCGCCGGCGTCGACGGAATCGGTTCACGTGACTGAATTCAGCCGCACTCGCCTGGGCGGCCGGCGTTATGTGCGCGTGGAGACGTCGCTCGATGCGGTCTCGAACTCACGCGGTCTTTTTTTCTTTCGTCACGACGACGGCTGCTGGTGCGTGTTTCCGCCGACAGCGGATACGCCCAGTCTGTTTGCGCACCCGCAAGCGGCTTGACCGCAATCTGGCCCGCGGCACAAAGCTGCCGGAAAGCGCCGCGTGCCGCCTCGCCACCATCACGCGGGCCCCTCGCGCCGCGCCCTCAGGACGACGCGCGGGGCAAGCGCTCCCGTCCGCGCCCCCAAACCGGCATCACCTGACACACGATCAACCCCGCCAGCATCAGCGCGCATCCGCACAGTGCGCGCGTCGACAGCGTTTCGCCGAGCACCAGCCAGCCCGCCAGCGCGGCGAACACGCCTTCCATGCTGTAGATCACTGCGGCATGCGACGGCGCCGCATGCTTTGCCGCGACCACCTGAATCGTGTACGCGACGCCGACCGACAACGCTCCGCCATACAGAATCGTCGGCGCGGCGCGCACGATCACCGCGAGACTGACCGGCTCGACAACCAGGCCGACCGCGAGACACGCGATCCCGCACGTCACGAACTGCACCAGCGCCAGCATCAAGGTGTCGTGCCGTAGCGCGAAACGACCCACCAGCATCATCTGTACGGAAATCACCAGCGCTCCGCCGAGTTGATACCAGTCGCCGTACAGCATCGAAAAATGCTCGTCGACGCTCAGAAAATACATGCCGATGGCCGCAAGCGTCGCGCCCAACCAGGTGCCGACGCCGGTGCGATGCCGGAACAGCACACCCAGCAGCGGCACGATCACCACATAGAGCGAGCTGATGAAACCAGCGTTGGCGATCTTCGTGTATTGCAGACCGATCTGCTGCAGCGAGATCGACGCGGCCACCACGAGACCGAGCAGCGCCCCGGCCCCGAGCAGTTCGCGAGAGCCGCCGGGGCCGTGCTTCGTCAACTCGGCCAGCGCGGGGCGTCGTAGGCACACGATCAGGCTCAGCACCACCAGCGCGCCGAGCAGGAAACGCAGGCCGGTGAACAGGAACGGGCCGATCGCGTCGAGACTCAGGCGTTGCGCGACGAAGGCGGAGCCCCAGATCATCGCGGCGATCAGCATCAGCAGATTGGCGCGTAGGTGTTGGCGAGTGTCAGGTTTCAAAGCGGGTCTTTCGAAGAGTGGATGCAGCAGCAAGGCGGTCGAAGCTGATCGACGGAACACACGGCGCGGTGTATCGCAGTGTTCCGTATTGTCCATTACGACGCAGCGTCTTTCCCCGTAACAGAAACCGAAACCGTTAGAGGCAACGCGGGCAGCGTCACGACGAACCTCGCTCCCCCCGACGCCGCCGACTCCAGTCGCACATCGCCGCCATGAACCAGCGCGACGCGCCGCACGATCGCAAGCCCGAGGCCGAAGCCGCCGGTGTGCCGGTCGCGGCTCGAGTCGAGCCGATGGAACGGTTCGAACACGCGCTCGCGGTCGGCGAGCGGAATGCCGGGGCCGTCGTCGTCGACGGTCAGCACCAGCGCGCCCGCCGCGCCGATTTCAGCGCGCAGTGAGATGGCCTGTCGTGCGTAGCGCGTGCTGTTACGGAGCAGATTCAGCAAGGCGCGCGCGACCAGTTTCGGGTCGCAGACATGATGCGTGGACTCGCCCTGCCTCCCGCCCGCCGTCGACACCGACAGCACCAACGACCGATCGGCCACGTCGTTGGCCATGCTCGCGGCCACGCTATCGAGCAACTCGTCGACCGACACCCGCATCAGCACCAGATGATCCTCGCCTTGCTCCAGACGGCTCAAGGTCAGTAACTCGGTGACGAGTTCGTCCAGCTCACGCACGTCCTGGCGCAACGCCATTTGACGTTCGCGTTGCCGATCCGGCGACTCAGGCGATTGCAGCAACGCGAGGCCGAATTCGAGCCGCGCGAGCGGCGTCTTCAGCTCGTGCGAGATGCCGTGCATCATGTCGCGCTGATGCAGGATCGAGGCTTCGATCTGCCGCGCCATTTCGTTGAATTGCTGCGACAACTCGTAGATATTCGACTTGCGCGACAACTGCGCGCGGGTCGACAGATTGCCGGAGCCGAACGCGCGCGCGGCGGCTTCGAGCTGGCGCAGATCGCGCCAGTGATAGTGAACCCACAGAATCACCGAGAGCAGAATGGCGAGCGCGAACAAGCCATAGGCGAGCGCCTCCACATCGAAATTCGACACTTCGCTACGCTTGGCATGAACGACGATGCCGTCGGGCAGCGGCAGGTAATAGCTGGTCGCGTTGTCGTCGAGTACCAGATTGCCGTCGCGCAATTCGCTCCAGCGCTGTTCGTTCATCCCGGCCTTGACGTCGGCCAGGTTCGTCAACGTGAACCCGTTGCGGCCGTGCTGTTGCAGTGCCGCCAGCGCCGGGCCGCGCTCCGCGCCTGGATGCCGCCGCACATAATCGTCGAGCACGAACGCGTAAGCGTTGTTCACGTTGCGCTCCAGCGTCGTGACGCGCCCGTGAAACAGCTTGCCGAACGATTGATTGATGAAGACGATGGCAATGGCGCCGCCGATCAGCACCACCAGATATAAGCGTACGAGTGAGCGCAGCATTTATTCCTCCCATGCCGACGGGCTGAACAGGTAGCCGCGTCCCCAGATCGTCTTGATCTTGTGCGGTTCGGGCGACGCGTCTTCGAAACGCCGGCGCAGCCGCGAGATACCGGCGTCGACAGTGCGATCGATTCCGTCGAATTCGATCCCGCGCAGTTGCTTGAGAATGTCGTCGCGACTTAGCACGGTGCCGGCGGCGCGCGCGAGGATCAGCAACAGGTTGTATTCCGTCGTTTTCAGCTCGACCGGCTGACCGCGCCAGCTCACCGCGCGATCGGGCGGCGAGATCACGAGTTCGCCGAAGCTTAGCGTGTCGTCCTGCGCGGAAGGCGGCGCGCTTTCCGCAGGCTGCGCGCGCCGCAGCAGGGCCCGTGCTCGCGCGACCAGCACGCGCGGTTCGATCGGTTTGAGGACGTAGTCGTCGGCGCCCGTTTCCAGACCGGCGATCTGGTCGTACACGTCGACACGCGCCGTCAGCATCAGCACCGGCACACGCGAAAAGCTGCGAATTCGCCGGCAGACTTCCATTCCGTCCAGATTGGGCAGCATCAGATCGAGGATCACCAGCGCCGGCTTGTGTTCATGTACGGCGGCCACCGCCGTATCGCCTCGCCGCACGATCGTCACATTGAATTCGTAGCCGTTCAGATACTCCCCGATCAACTGCGCGAGCCGATCGTCGTCCTCGATCAGCAGCACGCTGGTCTTGAGGGGGGCGTCGTTCATAAAGGTCTCCACTAGCAGGCGCTGATTCTATCCGTGCCTGCCTGAACGGGATATGCCGCGAACACTCTCGAACACTTGAACACAATTGCGCACACATTCCCCCAACTTCAGGACAGACGGGGCGGGGCGACGTCCCTAGACTGCGGTCTCCGTCTCAATAAAAAGATCTGACCGTGCTCAAACGCCTGCTGACTCTGTGTGTTCCGCTCTTTGGCCTGACCTGCTCGTCGCTGACCTATGCCGAGAACTTTTATACGTTTTCCCTGGCGGGCGGCGTCGGACCGCGCTATCAGGGCAGCCGCGATTACCGTCCGTTCGTTGCGCCGCTGATTTCCGCGGAGTTCAGCAACGGCATCTTTCTGAGCCCGACCGAGGGGCTCGGCTACAAGCACGACTTCGCCAACGGGATGTTCGCGTCGGCGGCGCTGAGTTACGACTTCGGCCGAACTGACCGCAATCGCGCCGACCTGCCGGGTTCCGACTATCTCCGGGGCATGGGACGGATTCCCGGCTCCGTGATGATGTCGTTCACCGTCGGCGCGCACGTGTTCGGCGCGTCGACCGTCAGCGTCACGCTCGATCAGCCGGTCACCCACACGAGCCATGGCACCAGCGGCCACTTCGACGTGGTGGTGCCGGTGCTGCAGACGGCCGACAACATCATCAACGTCAGCGGCTCGCTGCATGCCGGCAGCGGTCGCTACACGCAGACCTTCTTCGGTGTCACCGACGCGCAATCGCTCGCGAGCGGTTTCCGTCCGTATTCGGTGAAAGGCGGTTTCGACAGCGCGAAGGTCTCGCTCGGCTGGACCTACATGTTTTCACCGCGCTGGTCGGTGCATACCGAAGGCGGCGTGACGCGTCTGCTGGGCGCGTCGGCGAACAGCCCGATCGTGCAGTCGAAGAACAACTATTTCGCGATCACGTCGATCAGCTACCGCTACTGATCCTGTCGGTCGATCGGCTCGCCGGACCGACGTCTTATCAAGGAGCTTGCGATGTTTGCATGGCAAACCCCGCTGTCCAGCGCGTGGCAGGACAGTCTCGTTTCACCGGTGCGCGGCGAGGCGCTGGGCGTCGACAGTTTGCTGCTCACCGGCGCGACCGGGTTTATCGGCGGCAATCTGCTGGTGACCCTGATCAACGCCGGCCTTGCCGGGCGGCTGGTGTGCCTGGTGCGCGGCGTGAGCGTGGCCGACGCGCTCGCCCGGCTGCGGGCCTCGGCGGTGCGGTCTGTCGCATAACCGCGCGCACCGTATCACCGAAGTCAACGTGATGGTCGGTGAACTCGGCGGCGCGTTTTCGGAGATCGATCTGGCGCGTCTCGCGAAGGTCTCGCACGTGATCAATTGCGCGGCGCTGGCGTCGTTTTCGACCAACTCGCAAGTGCTCGATACCAATGTGGGCGACACCTTGCGCTTTGCGTCGCGCTTTGCCGGCAGCAAGACGTTGCGGCGTTTCGTGCATGTGAGCACGGCCATGGCGTGCGGCACGCAATGCGGCGCGAACGTGCAGGAATCGCCGTTCGGCTATGGCGAGACGAACCACATCGTGCCGTACACGCGCAGCAAGCGCGAAGTCGAACGGTTGTTGCGCACCACGTATCCGCGCTTGCCGCTGGTGGTGGTGCGACCGTCGATCGTGGTCGGTCATACGGTGCTCGGCACGCTGCCGTCGGCGAGCATTTTCTGGGTGTTTCGCGTCGTGCACGGCGCGCGGCGCTTCACCGCGCGCGCGATGAACCGTCTCGACGTAGTCACCGCCGACGACTGCGCGCGTGCGATTGCCTTGCTGGCGGTGAAGCCGACGCTGGCGTTCGACACCTATCACGTGTCGGCGGGCACGGAGGCGCCGACCGTCGGCCAGATCATCAGCGCGATGGATGAAGCCACCGGCACCTCGGGCCGCCGTTATTCGATGTGCCGCGTGCGCGACTTCGGCAAGATCGCGCGCGAGGTGGTGGGCCGGGACCGAAGCGGTAGCGGCCGGCTGATCGAACACGCGTTGCGTTTATATGCGGGCTTCGCGGAGCTGGACTATGCGTTCGACAACCGGCGTCTGCGTGACGAAATCGGATTCGAACCCCTGCCGTTCACCGACTATGTCAGTGAGTGTGTGCGGACGTCGCGCGGTGTGGGCATCGTTGAACAAATGCGTTGGGATTTCAAATGACACAGTGGCCTATCGATTCGGAGATCGCTCGCCCCGCGACCGACTCCAACACTTCTACCGACACCGATTCCGGTATCGACTCGCGCGATAATCGCGCAACGGGCGTACGACCCATGACACGGCCCACCGCCAGGCCGGCTGTTTTTCAGGCAAGTTCAATGGACGAGAAAGACTGGATCGCCGGCGCGGCTAAAGCGTTGGCGATCATCGAAGCATTCGACGAAGAACACGCGCGCATGACGCCGACCATGGTGGCCAGCCGTGCGGGGCTGTCGCGCACGGCGGCGCGCCGCTATCTGCTGACGCTGGGCGAACTCGGCTACGTGGACACCGACGGCAAGCTGTTCTGGCTGGCGCCGCGCGTGCTGCGGCTCGGCCAGTCGTACCTGGACTCGGCGCGTTTGCCGCGTACCGTGCAGCCGTTTCTGCAGCGCATTACCGCGACCGTGCAGGAAACCGCGCTGGTCGCGATTCTCGACGAACACGACGTGGTGTACGTGGCGCGCAACGGCGTGAACCGGGCGATGGCGGTCGGCTTCGTGCTCGGCTCGCGCGTGCCGGCGCCGTTGTCGTCGGCGGGGCTGGTGCTGCTGGCGTTTCAGGCACCGGAAAGTATCGAGCAATGGCTCGCCACGTATCAGATCAAGGTGTTCACGCCGCACACCTATGCCACGATCGAGCGCTTGCGTGAAGTGCTCGGCGAGATTCGCCGCAACGGCTATGTCGTCACCGATCAGCAACTCGAGCTCGGCGTGCGCGGCGTCGCGGTGCCGTTGCGCGACCGGCACGGCTCGGTGGTAGCGGCGATCAGCGTTAGCATGCCGATCGGCCAGGAGTCGGCGAATGCCGCGCTGCATCGGGTTTTGCCGACCTTGCAGGAAACCGCGAGCCTGCTGCGCAATCTCGTTTGAGCGGTACTCAGTAATCCCCCTGGTATGGGATGCTTAACGAGTGAAAGCGTCTCGAAAGCAAGCTGTCTCCCGGAAAATACATATCGAGTTTTGGGCATGACAAACCGCCTACACTGGGTAATACTCTCCCGCGGGGAGCGGGAAGGCGCCTCAAGCCCTGTCTGCTTCACCGTGCAGCTATTTCATTCACATTGACTCAGTCGTCCAGGTTTGGGGAACAACACATGAAAAAAGTTATCGTCTCGCTCGCAGCAGCTTCGATCGCACTGGTTTCCGTTCAAGCTTTCGCACAGGCATCGGACGCAGCAGCACCGGCTGCAGCAGCAAGCGCGCCGAAGAAGCATCACGTCAAGAAGCTGAAGACGCACGGCAAGCGTGCTCCGGTCGCTGCAGCAGCTTCGGCAGCTGGCACGAACGACAAGGGCGCAGCAAACTAAGCTGTCTCCGGTTTGCCGGGCGAGTCAGGCTGGATCGCCGCACTGCGCCGCTAGCCGGCCGGTGTAGCGTGGTTCGGTTAATGGCATCGCCAGCAAAAAGGCCAGAGCTCGTGCTCTGGCCTTTTTGCATTTTTCGGCGCGCCTCACGCGCGCCCCGGTTCGCGGCACTCAGCCCGCGAGGCCACGCTTGATGACTTCGTCGAGCAGCCCGCTCATGCCATCGGGATGCGTGGCCGCGCGCTTCTTGAGCTCCTCGACCAGTTCACTGTTCAGCTTGCACGCGAACGCCACAAGCCCTTGCGCCTGATCCAGCTTGCGCTGTTCGCGGCGATCGAGCTTCGGGTCGGCCGCGGCGGCTTTGCCGAAGCGATCGGCGGTGGACAGCTTCATTGCGTTGTTCAGCTTGAGTGCCTTGTTCTTTTCAAGGTCGGTTTTTTTCATCGCCATTTGGAAGGCCTCTGCAGATAAGTAAACCCCGCATTGTACGCATCGCGCCGGGCGTCGAGCGAGCGGCGGGATTCCGCGGCGCGGCGAGTCGGCTGAGCGGCACTTAGCTTGATTGGTCCGGCGCGGCGGCCATGCTGTCCATCAGCGCGCGCATTCGTTGCCAGTGCGTGCCTTCCCAGAACACCCGCAGGCAGACGTCGCAGGTGACGAACTGGTTATGTCGTTGCAGCACGCCGTCGGGCGCGCGGCTGCCCACTTCCTCCTTGGCGATGCGCCGCAACGGCGCGTTGCACATCAGACATAGCCGGAACGGCGTCGCGCTGCCGGCCAGATCGAGCCGTTCAAACACTTCGCGCAGTTGCTCACGCGGTTTTAGCGTGCGAACGTAGCAACCATGCGTGATGCTGCGGCGTTTCAATAACTCGCGATCGCGCGTCAGCACGACGCGTTGTTGCGCGGCCGCGAGCGCTTCGATGTCGGCGTCCGGATAGTGGTTGTCGTAGAGCGTGTCGAAGCCGGCCAGCCTCAGCAGTGGCGCAAGGCCGCCGAGATGCGCGTCGGCAATGAAGCGCACCACGCGCAGCGGCCGTTCGCGCACGCGCAGGAGCGGCTGGATGTCGAGCGCTTCAAACTTCGGATAGACAGCGACGCGGTCGCCGTCCGCGAGAGGGTGATTGAAACCGACCGACTCGCCGTTCACCAGAATCAGCTCGACTTCGGTATGCGGCACGCCGAGTACTTCGATCATGTGTTTGGCGGTGGCACCGGGCGCGCAGGCGTAGCTGAACGCGCGCCGACGCAGCGGCCGGGCGAGAAAATCGTTCAGCTCCTCATAGAAGCGGAAAGTCGCGGTCACCATTTCTGGAGTATGGCACCGCCTTCCGTTGCGCGCTGCCCTGCGGGTGTCGCATGAGTGTGCTTTACTGCCAGTTCTTTAGAAGACGGAGCGACAGATGGACATCGGTTTTATCGGTCTCGGCGAGATGGGCGCCGCGATGGTTGCAAACATTCTGAAAGCCGGGCATCAGGTGCGGGTGTGGAACCGCTCGCCGGAACGGGCGCGAGCGCTCGCTGACGCCGGGGCGCGCATCGTCGCGACACCGGCCGAAGCGTTTGCGGGCGATGCCGTGTTCTCGATGCTCGCCGACGACGCCGCGCTGCGTGACGTGATCACCGCGTCGCTGCTGGAACACGCACCGCGCGGTCTGATCCACGTGAACATGGCGACGATCTCGGTGGCGCTGGCCGAGGAACTGGCGACGGCCCATGCGTCGCGCGGAGTGCACTACGTTGCCGCGCCAGTGCTGGGTCGGCCGGACGCCGCGGCGGCGGCGAAGCTGACGATCGTCGCCGGTGGTCCGGCGGAGTCGATCGACCGCGTGCAGCCGATTTTCGACGCGATCGGCCAGAAGACGTGGCGTATCGGTTCGTTGCCGCAGCAGGCGAACGTGATGAAGCTGGCCGCCAACTTCATGCTGGGCGCGGCGGTCGAGACGCTCGGCGAAGCCGCCACGCTGGTGACCGGTCACGGTCTCGCCATGCAGGATTTCCTCGACGTCATCACGAGCGGCCTGTTTCCGGGGCCCGTGTATGCGGGATACGGCAAGCTGATCGCCGAGCAGCAGTACGAGCCGGCGCAGTTCAAGGCGCGGCTCGGCCTGAAGGATATCCGCCTCGCGCTGGCCGCCGCCGATGCAGTGAACACACCGCTGCCGATCGCGAGCGTGGTGCGCGACAGTTTGCTCGAAGCGGTGGCGCACGGCGACGGCGAGAAGGATTTCGCGGTGCTGGGGCAGGTGGCTGCGCGGCGCGCAGGGCGTTAAGGGCGCCAGGGCTGCGGCGCGAACGGCACGGGCCAAGGTAGAGACAGCGGCACGGGCAGAGGCGAAGCGAACACCTTGAGTTCCGCGCGCCGCGCTCTGCAAAAGCCCTTACCCGCGTGCTCCACGTCGCGGATCGGCGCGGGCGGGCATAATGTCCGCCCGTCCTTCATTCACCGCGATTGTCATGACTCTGCATACCTGGTGGCTGTTCGTCGCCACAGTTTTCGTCGTATCCGCGATTCCCGGCCCGAACATGCTGCTCGTGATGACGCATGGCGCCCAGCACGGTCTGCGCCGCTCCAGTGCGACGATGGCGGGCTGCCTGTCGGCGCTGGTGTCGATGCTCGCGGTGTCTGCAGCGGGGCTCGGCGTGGTTCTGGCCGCCTGGCCGGCCATGTTCAACGCGCTGCGCCTGATCGGCGCGGCCTACCTCATCTATCTGGGCGTCAAGGCATGGCGCGCGCCGGCCGACGAAGCGGCTGCCGACCAGGCCGACGCGCTGGCCGCGAAGCCCGCGCGCTCGCGCGTCGCGCTGTTTCGCAATGGCTTCCTGGTGGCCGGCAGCAACCCGAAAGCCATTCTGTTCGCCGCCGCCTTGCTGCCGCAGTTCATCGACGCCGCGCAGCCGAAGTTGCCGCAGTTCGGCGTGCTGGTGGCCACGTTCGCCGTGATCGAAGTGAGCTGGTATCTGGTGTACGCGGGTTTCGGCACGCGGATCGGCACGAAGCTGAAAAGCCGCAGCGTCGCAAAAATGTTCAACCGACTCACTGGCGGCGTGTTCGTCGGCTTCGGCGCGATGATGGCGCTGGTGCGGCACTAGGCACTAGACACCAGGCGCCGGCCGCGCGCTCATGCTGTGTCGCACGACGACAACGCCGAGGGTCATCCCTAATAAGAATGTTGCGCCGCACCAAACCATTTGCTATAGTTCGTCTTGTCTCCTCCATGTCTCCTCTGATATGGATTCAGCCCGCCAAACTAGGCGGGCTTTTTTTTGCCCGGCATTTCCCGGGGCTTCAGAAGCAAGAAACGACAAAGCCGGCTGGCCCCTTCGCAGGGCCGCCGGCTTTGTCGTTTGCGATTCGCGGCGCTCGCTGGTCGCTTGCCAGAGCACCATCGAACTCAGAACTTGTACGAGACCGCCAGAAACGAAATGATCGGGTCCGCTTTCAGTTCCGCCTTGGAGACGCCGAGTTCGGTGCCATCCGCCGCCTTGATGATGACCGACGAGGTCGTCTTCAGCGGAATGTACGTGACCGATGCCACCAGACCCCAGTGATCGGTGATGTTGTACGCCAGACCCGCATTGAACACCGGCTGCCATGACGACGACGCCTTCGCCGACACCTGCGTCTGCCCCGGCTTGCCGGCGCCTGCGGCCAGCACGGCGCCGAGGTTGTTCTGCGTCGACGTGACGAAGTTCGGGCTCAGCTGAATATCGGAGAAGAAGTTGTACGACACGCCGATACCGACGAACGGCCGGAACTTCGCCGTCGGTTCATTGAAGTAGTACTGGAACAGCAGCGCGGGGCTCCACTGACGCACGCTCTTCACGATCGGATTGGCCTGCGGGTCGCCCAGATCCTGCTGACCCAACGCGCCCGCCGGTCCCGGCGGCTTGATCGTGCCGTGGCCGTAAATCTTGAACACCGGCGGCACGCCCGCCACCGTCGTGACGGCGATGTGATCGGTGAGGTAATGGCTGAACACCAGGCCGACCGTATCGGCGCTCCCCGTCGACAAACCCGTGCCCGACGACGTGAACGAGCTCGGCAGACGCAGCGGCGTGTTGATCGGCGTCGGCGCGACATTGGTGGTGAGCGGCGTGCTCGAATCCTGCGGCATCACGTGAAACCAGCCGAGCACGGCGACGTTGTCGCCCGCGTGTTGGGCATAGGCACTGGCGGACAGGCAAACGGACAGTATCGCGAGACAGATTTTTTTCATGTTGTTTCTCCTCTGGCGCTCGTTGCATCTATCGCGCGCGTCGAGCGGCGGCGGGTTGGCGGCCCGGCCGTTGCGCTCGATAGTCGGTGGACACCGGCTGCCGCGCGCTGATCGGGCGCGGCAGCCGGGGCGCGAACGCCTCGTTGCGGGTTGGCGGCGCGGGTCACGTCCATTACTGGACGAAGGCGCCGATCGTGAAGTACGGCGAGGCCGCGTTGGTCAGATCGAGGTAGCCGAACACGCCACCCGTGAAGATCATCTTGCCGGTCGGCGTGGTGCCGGTGCTGGCGCCCACTTGCGTCGTCGTGACCACGCCCGGCACGGCCTGCGTGAAGTCCAGATTCAGCGCCGTCGCGAGCGATGCCTGCGACGCGTTGAACGGATCGAGCAGCGTGGCCTGAGCACCCTCGAGCGCGGTGGTGCGATAGTCGAACTGGCTATCCACACCGATGTACTCGCCGTTCTGCGAGCCCGACGCCACTGACGTTTGCGGCGACAGGATCGAGATGCCCGATTCGTCGTCCGCGTACGGCCCGAGTGCGCCGTTTTGCGGCACGGTCACCGACGAGTTCGCCGCGCCGGTGCGCACCAGAATCGGCACCAGTTGACCGCGCAGCTTGCCCACGATCATGTAGCCGCGCGCTTCCGGCGTAGCGGCGAGCGTCGGCTTCGCCTGACCAAGGAAGTTGTTGGTCTGGAACGCGCCGCTGCCGTCCGCGGCCGGTGCGAAGTTGCCGCCGGGCTGCTGACATTTGCCGGCGTTGATGCCGGAGTTGTCGCACTCCGTCCACGTACCGTCCGCGTTGATCGTGATCCTGGAGTCGACCGCGACCGGCGCGAAGTTTTGCGACGGCACCTGGTGATAACCGAGTTGGTTATACGTGCCGGCCACGTTCGCGAGATTCGTTTCAATCGACGAAAAACCGATGAACGGGTAGTACGGGAAGGTCGTATCGGGCACGGCGCCGACGCCCAGAATCCCGCCGAACGAGATTTCCGCACCGGGGATCGTGCCGCCCGCCACCCCTTCACCGACGAAAATCCGCGCTGGGCGAGTCGGGTCGAGACTCGCGCCGTTCAGGCGGAACGCGCACTGATTGAGCTTGTTAGTCGGCAGCAGGGTTTCTTGGGTCAGCGTGCCGCTGGCAGTCTGACCCGCGCGCGTCGGGACGACGGTGCCGGTGGTCGCCGGGATCGGCGATTCGACGTAATTGATCTGCCACGTCATTTTGGTCGTGTCGAGCTGCAGCTTGACCAGTTCGCCGTCACCGCCGCCGCCCGTAAACGTGGTGGTGTAATCGAGCGACGAGGGACACAGACGCACTTCCGTCACCGGCCCATCGCCGCCCCCGCCGCCGCCGCATGCCCCGAGCAACGGTGCTGCAAGAGCGAGCACCGAAAGGAATCTCCAATTCATACCGCCTCCAGAATTTTCTCGTTGTGTGTGGCCGGCTCTCAGTCCGGCCACCTTTTGCTTTAGTGGTGTTGCGTACGGCTCGTGCTGCTTGTGCTTACTTGCTGATCTGTGCGCCGATGCCGAAGTACGGCGTGCTCGGGGTGTCCGAGTTAGCCGAGGTCGACGTGATGCCGCCGTTCTCCGCGCCCTGAATCACGATCGCGTACAAGCCGCCCGATGCGATCGCGAGGCCGGTCTTGCCGTTGGTGTCCTGCACACCGACCAGCCCCGGGCTCGGCAAGCCGTAACCGAGACCGAAGCCGCTTTCCGCCCCCGACGTGCTCGGGTTGATGAACGTGCCAACCGCCCCCTGGATCAACGTTGCGGTGTACTTGAAGTTCGAATCCGCGCCCACGTAGCCGCCGTCGAAACCGCCCGAGGCGAGCGGGGTCGCCGCGGCGAGCATGGCGATGCCGGATTCGTCGTCTATCTGCAGCGTGTTCGTGTTGACCGAACCGGTGCGCACCACCAGCGGGACCGTGGCGCCGTTCACCTGACCGAGAATCATGTGCGCGGTGCCGAAGTTGCCGGTGCGCAGCGGCGCCGGGCTGCCGCCGCTCGGCACGATCTGCGGCGGATTGCTGCTGTCGAAGTAGCCGTTGCTGTTGAGCGTGAGCGCGTTACCGGTCGACAGGCAGCCGCTCGAACTCGGTGAGGTGCAGTTGCCGCTGGCGTCGAAGGTTTCGACGGAATTGGTCGCGACGGTCTCGTAGTTCGCGGTCGGCGACAGGTGATAAAGCAAGCCGTTGTACGTGCCGGGCAGCTTGGTGATGTCGGTCGTCGTGCTGGCGAAACCGAGGAACGGATAGAAATCGAAATGCCGCTGGTTCACGGCGCCGATACCTAGAATCCCCGCATATTGCACGGTCGCGCCGGGAATGCCGCCGCCGGCCACGCCTTGGCCGACGAGGATCATCGGCGGGTTCGGGTTGTTGACGAAATCGGGTGTGGTGTACGTAGAGCCGTCCGAAGCCGTGCCGGTGCCCGCGCCGAGAATGAACGCGCAGCGGATCTGTTCGGCGGTCGGCAGGGCGCCGGTGGGCGGGTGAATCACCGCGCCGGTGATTTGCGTGCCGGCGCGCGTGGGCGAGACCGTGCCGGTGGCCAACGGGATCGGCGACGCGAGCCACTTCAGCGTGTACGTCATGGCTGTCGCGTTGATGTTCAACTGCACCACTTCGCCACTACCCGCGCCACCGAGGAAGGTGGACTTGCCGATGTCGGCGGTCGCGGGACAGAGCGACGCCGAGGTGCCGGAGGCCGGCGGACCTTGCACGCCACAGCTCGCGCCCGAGCATTGCGGGGCGTTGACCGCGCCCGGATCGCCGGCTTTGCCGCCGCCGCATGCGATGAGCAATGGGGCCGTGGCCAATGCCAACGCCAGGCCTCGAGTAATGGCGTGCGCCATGCTGCTGTCTCCCTTCCTGTAATTGTGCGAACTAATTTCGCTGCGCACTTAATGCCTGTCAATTGAATGAGCCGTCTAAAAAGCTCGATTCAAACAGCACAGTTTTTGCCGGACGCATACAGGGTGGACGCCGACGGCCCTTTTAAACAAAAAATAAATTCGAGCTGTAAGAGGGGTTTGTCGCCTCCCCGCACGCGCCTTACCAGGCAGGCGTTTCAGCAAAATGCTCCTATCATCTTCGAACGACCGTTCGAGAAAAAATCCGGAGTTTCCCTATGCGGAAAACTATGCGACGCGGGTCATTTTCAGGAATGAATTACCGCACGACAGTGAGCAGTCCGATTTTGATTTTTTAAGTAATACGGGATACTACTCATTAAAATCAATAAGTGGGATTCAGCGCGCATGTTTTTTAAAACAAAAAAGCCGGTCTGTGAAGACCGGCTTTTTGGGGCGACGGATTAACGGCGAAGGCGCCGCCGTCTTATTGAATCCGCCTAGCGTTTCAGACCGCTGTCTTCCGCAGTGCCGATGGCGAGGTTCATACACTGGATCGCCGCGCCGGAGGCGCCCTTACCCAGATTGTCCAGACGCGCGACGGTAACGAAGCGCTCCGCGTTGCCGAACACGAACAGGTCGACGCGGTTCGTGTCGTTGTTGGCCTGCACGTCGAAGAAACCGTCGTCCAGGTTGGTTGCCGCGTCGAACGGCGCGACATGCACGAACACTTCGCCCGCGTAGTATTCGGCGAACAGCGCCTGCACGTCTTGCGGCGTCGTCTTCTTGGCCAGTTGGCCCGGCGAGAAGAACGTGGTGACCGCCAGACCCTTGTAAAAATCACCGACGATCGGCGTGAACACCGGCGCCGACTTCAGCCCCGTGTGCGCGGCCATTTCCGGCAGATGCTTGTGCGTCAAACCGAGCGCGTACGGACGCGGGCTCTTGAGCTTGTCGTTACCGCCGGCTTCGTAGTCGGCAATCATTTTCTTGCCGCCGCCGCTGTAGCCGGTGATCGAATAGGCGTGCGCGGCGAACTCGGCCGGTACCACGCCGGCTTCGACCAGCGGACGCATGGCCAGCACGAAGGCCGACGCATGGCAGCCCGGTACGGCGATGCGTTTTGCGCTGCGCAGACGTTCGCGCTGCGAATGAGCCAGTTCCGGCAACCCGTACGCCCAGTCGGCGGAGGTGCGGAAGGCGGTGCTCGCGTCGATCAGCACGGTGTGCTCGTTATCGACCAGCGACGCGGATTCGCGCGAAGCGATGTCCGGCAGACACAGGAACGTGACGTCCGACGCATTGATGAGACGACGGCGCTCTTCGATATCCTTACGCTTCGCTTCTTCGATACGCAGGATCTCAACGTCGGCGCGCTGCGACAGGTATTCAAAAATCTTCAGGCCGGTCGTGCCTTCCTGTCCGTCGACAAAAACTTTCGTGCTCATCTCGATCTCACTGGCTTGCTGGAAACAGGGCGCGACTTGGCGCCGGAACGCTATTTTAAGACCGGACAGTCGCCGGCGCGCGAAAGGGGGCGAAAAAAGCGTGCTGGAAAAAGCACGATGCGCGCTGAAAGTGACATCGGCGTGACCCGTTACGGCCTGAATGAGCGCCGATGAACGCCGGTTGGCGGCAGGGCGGTGGCGGCGCCCGTGCGGCAGTGCCTCGGCGTATCAAGGGCGGCAGCACGTCAGCACGTCAGCACGTCAGCGTCGCGCGTCGGCGCGGTGTTGTCAGCGCGGAGCGCCCGCCAGCCAGCGCGCCGTTACGCCGGCAACGCGCGCGCCGAACATCCGCGCGGTTTCCAGATCTCCGGCGGGCGGCGCTTCTTCCGCCGACGCATCCGCCGGCGACTGCGTCAGCAGACCGGTGAAGCCGCCCACGTAATTCAGGTCGTTGCGGGTCGCGGCTTTGGTGTTCGACGGCATCATGCCGGTGCCCGCCCAGATCATGCTGTGCTGCATTGCCAGCGTGACGAAATACTGAATGGTCGAAAATTTGTCGCCATTCATGGTCGCCGAGTTGGTGAAGCCCGCGGCGATCTTGTCCTTCCATGTCTGGCCGAACCACGGTTTCGAACTCGCGTCGGCGAATTTCTTGAAGTCGGCGGATGGGCCGCCCATGTAGGTCGGCGCGCCGAAGATAATCGCGTCGGCCGTGGCCAATTCCTCCCAGCCGGCGTCGTCGATCTCGCCGACCGGCAGCAGGCGCGCCTCGGCGCCGGTTTCGAGGGTGCCCGCCAGCACGGCTTCGGCGACTTTTTTCGTGTGGCCGTAGCCGCTGTGATAAACGATCACGATCTTCGACATGGCAATCTCCAGCAAAGGTAATCAGGATGGGATAAGGCACGGCAATAGTGCGCACACCTGGCGAGGCGGCAACACCCAAGCATCGCGCGTGGCGCTCCCCGGCACATTAGCGTGCGCGGATGACAGAAATTTCGCGCGGACGGCAATCCGACGCAAACTGCAGGCCAACGTGGAGTTCGTGCCGGTCGTGAACGGCGGTTGAGCGGTGTTGCGTGTCTGGAGCTTTGCTAGGTCTGCGCTGGGTCTTGCCCGGGGTCTGCCATGCTGCCGCCCTCCGCCCGTGCCGTTGAATCACGCCCAACACGGTTGGCGGTCCGCAGCCCGCATCACCGCCCGTAGCTCACCACCATTCGCGCGCTGCCGAGCGTAGCGGTGCCGATCTCGTGATCGAACATCAGCGCGGGACGGCCTTGCGCGAGGCGCAGATCGGCGGTGCCCAGTGCATACACGGTGACGATATACCGGTGCGGCTTACCTGCCGGCGGGCACGGGCCGCCATAACCGTCGACGTCGAAATCGTTGCGCGCTTCGACCGCGCCCAGTTTGCTGAGGAAGCCGGAAAAGCTCGCGTTCTCCGGCAAGCTCTGCACGCTGGCGGGAATGCCGGCCACCGCCCAATGCCACCAGCCGCGGCCGGGCGCGTCTTCGTCAAAAATGGTAACGGCGAAGCTACGGGTTCCGGGCGGCGCGTCGTGCCAGGTGAGTTGCGGCGAGCGGTTGCCGCCTTTGCAGTCGTCCTGATTGAAAACCTGAGCGTCCGCTACCGTACCGCCCGCGTGGAAGCTCGCGCTGGTTAGCGTAAATACGTTCTCGGATAGCGCATGCGGGCTATACGCCGCGAACAGCGCGACCCCCAGCGCGGCGCAGACAAAAGACAACGTACGGCGCAACGGCGAAGCAAGCGAAACAACCAGGCAACGCGAGCGCATGTACCGGTTCTCCTGTCAGGGCGCGAGGCGGTCGTCCTCGCATCATTATTGTCCCTATTTTGTGCCGTCAGGTCGAATCATGTCTAACATTAGCTGTGCGATACATCATTGTTGTCGTTGGCTGAAATTTGCGAATGGAATATCGGCTATAGTCGGAGGAATTGTCCGCGCCAACATCGACCGCGTTTTCATCCGATTCAATACCTACAATAGAAAAGCATGTCAGAAGTTCTGGAGAGAGTTTTATCCGTCGAGGGGAGGGCAATGCAAGATCCAGTCAGGGTCGTGGTCGCCGACGACCATCCGGTAATTCTGTTCGGCGCCGAGCAGGCTTTGCTCAAGTTCCCCGGTCTACAGGTCGTCGCGCGTGCGCGGCAGTCCACAGAATTGATCAAGGTGCTGCAAACGGTGGCCTGCGACGTGCTCGTCACCGATCTCGCCATGCCCGGCGGGCAGTACGGCGACGGGTTGCCGCTCATCGGGTATTTGCGCCGCAATTTCCCCAACCTTCCCATCGTCGTGCTAACCATGCTGGAGAACGCCGCGCTGTTGAAGCGGCTGAGCGAGCTCGGCGTGACGTCGGTCGTGAATAAGTCGGACGACCTGAGTCACATTGGTCTTGCGGTGCAGCACGTGAGCCGCAAGGTGGAATACATGAGTCCGTCCGTTAAAGCTTCGCTCGATACGCTGCGCATGAACGCCGGCGGCAAGACCGACGAAGTGATGTTGTCGCGGCGCGAACTCGAGGTGGTGCGCCGCTTCGTGTCCGGTATGACGATCAAGGAAATCTCGGAGCAGCTCAACCGCAGCATCAAGACGATCAGCACGCAGAAGAACACGGCCATGCGCAAGCTCGGTATCGAACGTGATTCCGAATTGTTCCAGTACGCGCAAAGCAATGGGCTGCTGAATCTGTCGTCCAGTTCGGTGGAGTCTCCCGACAAGGCGTCTTAAGTCGGCGCGCGCTGTATCGGGCATGAGCGGGTGCGCAGCCGCATAAATCCGCGCGAAATGAAAAAAAGGGCTGCCTGTCGTCTCGACAGGCAGCCCTTTTGCATTAAGCCCGCTAAACCGGTCCGCCTGGGACCGTGGGACTTAACCAAGGTGCTTACTGCGGCGTCGCGTTGGCGCCACCGTGCGCGGCCGACCATTCAGCCGGTGCGTGCAGGAATTTTTCCACTTCGTCGAGCGTCTTCGTGTCGAAGTACTTGTTTTCCTTGGCAACCCGCAACACGTCCCACCACGTGGCAAGCGCGTGCAGATCGACGTCGATGTCTTTCAGCACCGACACGCTTTCCTTGAAGATGTTGTAGTGGAACAGCACGAAGCAGTGGTTCACCGTGGCGCCGGCGGTGCGCAGCGCGTTGATGAAGTTGATCTTGCTGCGGCTGTCCGTGGTCAGGTCTTCGACCAGCAGCACGCGCTGGCCTTCGGTCAGCAGCCCCTCGATCTGCGCGTTACGGCCGAAACCCTTCGGCTTCTTGCGCACGTATTGCATCGGCACCATCAGGCGGTCGGACAGCCAGGCTGCGAACGGGATACCGGCGGTTTCGCCACCGGCGACCGCGTCGATCTGCTCATAGCCGACGTCGCGCAGAATGGTGCTTTCAGCCATTTCCATCAGGCCACGGCGCACGCGCGGATACGAGATCAGCTTGCGGCAGTCGATGTAAACCGGGCTCGCCCAGCCGGACGTGAAAATATACGGTTTCTCCGCGTTGAAGTGCACTGCCTGAACTTCCAGCAGCATCTTGGCGGTCGTGTCGGAGATCGTCTGGCGATCGAAGCCTGTCATGGGCGGATCCTTGGGTGTGAGCGGGGAGAAGCGGGCGCGGAGCCCGGTGGCGCAGCAAGTGGAGTATGTCCGCCCTGACGGGCGGCGCCTTGACAGGCGAATACGCTGCCGGCCCGTGGTGCAGACCGGTTTTTGCTGCGCGCGTAGCCCAATATTTTACCTGAAACGGGCTCTTTCGAGGAGGCCGTTGTGCAGCGCGGCGCCGAATGGCGGTCATAACGGCGCGGGCGGCCGGGCCTGGCCGGCTTCGATGCGGCTCGCTCGACCTGTGTGTTTCGCCGGCTTTTTGCGTGGCGTGCAGCGGACCAAGCCGCACTTTTTTGGGTTGGCTTGTGAGTCGCCAAAGCCGCCTTTACACTCACGCGAATTTCCCGGGCCGCTGATCGCTTCAGCGCCCTCCGACCTACGGAATGCTTTCGATGACCCCCGCTTCCTCCGCCACCGACTCCCGCGCATCGGCAAAACAAGGCTACGCCGGGCACGCGTTGATTGCCTCGGTGCTCGGTTATGCGATGGACGGTTTCGATCTGCTGATCCTCGGTTTCATGCTGCCGGTGATCGCCGCCGATCTGCATCTGAGTTCCGCACAGGCGGGCTCGCTCGTGACGTGGACGCTGATCGGCGCCGTCGCGGGCGGATTGATCTTCGGCGTATTGAGCGATTATTTCGGCCGCGTGCGGATGCTGACGTGGACGATCCTGATCTTCGCGGTCTTCACGGGCCTGTGCGCGTTGGCGCAAGGTTATACCGACCTGCTGGTCTACCGGACCATCGCGGGAATCGGGCTCGGCGGCGAGTTCGGCATTGGCATGACCTTGGTGGCCGAAGCCTGGCCGGCGTCGCAGCGGGCGCGCGTCTCTTCGTATGTGGGCCTGGGGTGGCAGCTTGGCGTACTGGCGGCCGCGTTGCTGACGCCGCTGCTGTTGCCGCTGATTGGCTGGCGCGGCATGTTCGCGCTGGGCTTGTTGCCCGCGGTCGTGTCGTTTTTCGTGCGTCGCCGGGTCGAGGAGCCGGCGCTATTCACCGAGCGCGCAGCACGGCGCACATCCGGCACGCGCAAGCTGCCACTGAAACTGCTGGTTGCCGATGGCCGCACCACGCGCGCCAGCATCGGCGTCGTGATTCTCTGTTCGGTGCAGAACTTCGGCTATTACGGGCTGATGATCTGGCTACCGAGCTATCTGTCGAAGACGTTCGGCTATTCGCTGACCCGATCCGGCGTGTGGACCGCGGTCACCGTGCTCGGCATGGCGGCCGGTATCTGGCTATTTGGAGTCGCCGCCGACCGCTTCGGCCGCAAGCCGACATTTCTGTTCTATCAGGCCGGGGCCGTCGTGATGGTGTTCGTCTACGCGCATCTCACCACGCCGTCGGCGCTGCTGATCGGCGGCGCGGCGATGGGCGTATTCGTCAACGGGATGATTGGCGGATACGGCGCGTTGATCTCGGAGCTCTTTCCGACCGAGGCGCGGGCCACCGCGCAGAACGTGCTGTTCAACATCGGCCGGGCGGTAGGCGGTTTCGGGCCGGTCGTGGTGGGCGCGCTGGCCGCGCGCTATTCGTTCGGCGCCGCGCTGGCTTTGCTCGCCTCGATCTATCTGCTCGACATCTTCGCGACACTTTTGCTGATTGCCGAGCGACGCGGCGTTGAGCTCGACTAAGCTCGAACGGTGCGCGCGAATGGCTCGCGCAGTGTCGCCGTACGACCCGCACGGGACTTCGGCGTGCCCCCGACGGGAACGCCGCATGACCCCCGTCAAATGCCCGCCGGATGCGGCGCTGCACCATTGTTTCGCCGATGGTGAGCCATGTTAACCACTCAGTGCACCGACTCATTCGGGGTGTACACTAACCGACCCGCGTAGCACTCCGCACCGTCTTGTCCTCCGCTGAGGTTCGACGTCGCGCCTAACCGGCGCATGCGTCAAGCGCCTCAGTCGATCATCAATTCGATAGATGGAAGCGTCGTCAGCGGTGCGGTATGCCGGGCCCAATTACTTACGTCTCGCAGGCCAAAAAATGGACGAACAACTTAAGCAAAGCGCTCTCGCCTACCACCAGTTTCCGAAACCCGGCAAGATCTCGGTTACGCCCACCAAGCCGCTCTCGAACCAGCTCGACCTGTCGCTCGCGTACTCGCCGGGCGTCGCCGCGGCCTGTATGGCGATCTACGAAGACCCGCTCGACGCCCAGAAGTACACCTCGCGCGGCAACCTGGTCGGCGTGATCACGAACGGCACGGCCGTGCTTGGCCTCGGCAACATCGGCCCGCTCGCCGCGAAGCCGGTCATGGAAGGTAAGGGCTGTCTGTTCAAGAAGTTCGCCGGCATCGACGTGTTCGACATCGAACTGTCCGAGTCCGACCCGGACAAGCTGGTCGAGGCGATCGCCATGCTCGAGCCCACGCTCGGCGGCATCAACCTCGAAGACATCAAGGCGCCGGAATGCTTCTACATCGAGAAGAAGCTGCGCGAGCGCATGAAGATTCCGGTTTTCCACGACGACCAGCACGGCACGGCGATCATCGCGTCGGCGGCGATCCTGAACGGCCTGAAAGTGGTCGGCAAGAAGCTCGACGAAGTGAAGCTGGTGTGCTCGGGCGCGGGCGCCGCGGCGATCGCGTGTCTGGATCTGCTGGTGAACCTCGGCCTGTCGAAGAAGAACGTGCTCGTCACGGACTCGAAGGGCGTGATCTACGAAGGTCGCGGCAACCTCGATCCGTCGAAGGAACGCTACGCGGCGAACACCGAAGCACGCACGCTGGCTGACGCGATTCGCGGCGCGGATGTGTTCCTCGGCTGCTCGAGCGCGGGCGTGCTGAAGCCGGAAATGGTCGTCGAGATGGGCACCCAGCCGCTGATTCTCGCACTGGCCAATCCGGAGCCGGAAATCCGCCCGGAAGAAGCGAAGAAGGTGCGTCCGGACTGCATCATCGCAACCGGCCGTTCGGATTACCCGAACCAGGTCAACAACGTGCTCTGCTTCCCGTTCATCTTCCGTGGCGCGCTCGATGTCGGCGCAACCACGATCACGGAAGAAATGAAGCTCGCGTGTGTGCGCGCGATCGCCGAACTGGCCGAAGAAACCGACCAGGGTGATGAAGTCGCGAAGGCCTACGAAGGCCACTCGCTGGAATTCGGTCCGGAATACCTGATTCCGAAGCCGTTCGATCCGCGCCTGATCATCAAGATCGCGCCGGCTGTCGCGCAAGCGGCCATGGACTCGGGCGTCGCGACCCGTCCGATCAAAGACATGGACGCGTACCGCGAAGAACTCGGCACGACCGTGTACCGCACCGGCATGGTGATGCGTCCGGTGTTCCAGGCGGCCAAGTCGGAGCCGGCGCGCATCGTGTTCGCCGAAGGTGAAGACGAGCGCGTGCTGCGCGCCGCGCAATTCGTGCTGCTGGAAAAGATCGCCAAGCCGATTCTGGTCGGCCGTCCGTCGGTGATCGAGATGCGTCTGAAAAAGATGGGCTCGAAGTTGAAGTGTGGCGAAGACTTCGAGGTCGTCGATCCGGAAGACGATCCGCGCTATCAGCAATGCTGGCAGGCGTATCACGAAGTCGGCGCGCGCGAGGGCGTCACGCCGGACGTGGCGAAAGCCGCCATGCGCAAGTTCAACACGCTGATCGGCGCGATCCTCGTGCGCCTCGGCGAAGCCGACGGCATGATCTGCGGCATGATCGGTCAGTACCACGCGCATCTGAAGTTCATCGAACAGGTGCTGGGCAAGGCGGAAGACGTGCAGAACTTCGCCGCCATGAATCTGCTGATGCTGCCGGGCCGCAATCTGTTCATCTGCGACACCTACGTGAACGAAACGCCGACGGCCGAGCAACTCGCCGACATGACCATGCTGGCCGCGCGCGAAATCGAGAAGTTCGGTATCACGCCGAAGGTGGCGTTGCTATCGAACTCGAACTTCGGCAGCGCGCCGTCGTCGTCGTCGCAACGCATGGCGGCGGCTCGCAAGCTGATCGCGGAACGTGCGCCGACGCTGGAAATCGACGGCGAAATGCACGGCGACGCGGCGTTGTCGGAAGCGGTGCGCAAGGCGGCGTTCCCAGGCACGACGCTGACCGGCGAAGCGAACCTGCTGATCATGCCGAACGTGGAAGCGGCGAACATCACGTACAACCTGCTGAAGATGATCGGCGGCGAAGGCGTGACGGTCGGTCCGTTCCTGCTGGGCGCGGAAAAGCCGGTGCACATCCTGACGCCGGCCGCCACCGTGCGCCGGATCATCAACATGACGGCGGTGGCGTCGGCCAACGCGCGCAAGCGGGTGAGCGCGCAGTAATTCAGGCATCGCCATGAGAAAAGGCGGCGGTCCGTGAGGACCGCCGCCTTTTTATTTCAAACCTACCCGATCAAGCCGCGTGCTGCGTCTTGCCGGCTTCCGGCGAACGCCAGCGCGTCAGCAATTCGTTCCACTTGACGCGCACGCCCTTCAGGTTGTTTTCCTTCACGTGACCGTAGCCGCGGATACCGTCCGGCAGATTCGCCAACTCCACCGCCAGTTCACGCTTCTGCGTGGTCAAGCCGCCGATCAGCTCACGCACCAGTGCTTCGTACTCGCCGATCAACGCCCGCTCGGTGCGACGTTCTTCCGTCTTGCCGAACACGTCGAACGCGGTGCCGCGCAGGAACTTGAACCTGGCGAGCACATGCATGGCGCTGAACACCCACGGGCCGTACTTTTTCTTCACCAGATGGCCGCGCGCGTCTTTCTTCGAGAAGGTCGGCGGTGCGAGGTGAATATGCAGTTTCCAGTCACCTTCGAAATTTGCCTTCAGCTTTTCGATGAACGCCGGGTCGCTGTACAGCCGCGCGACTTCGTACTCGTCCTTGTACGCCATCAGCTTGTGCAGATTTTTCGCGACGGCTTCGGTCAACGGCAACTGGCTGTCGATCGAATCGAGCGCCGATTCCGCCACCCGCACCTGCGACACTAGCGCGCGATAACGGTCCGCATACGCGGCGTTCTGCCATGCCGTGAGGTAATCCGCGCGCTTGTCGATCAGCGTGTCGAGCGCTTTCGGCGTGTGCAGCGCGATGATCTTGCTGCTCGCCGTTTCCTCCTTCGCGCCATTGCCTTGCGCCTGCACCAGCTTGCGCACGGCGGCCAGATCGTGCGCGGCGCGACGGCCCCACTCGAAAGCCGCGCGGTTCTTGTCGACCTGCACGTTGTTGAGTTCGATCGCGCGCATCAGCGACTGATGCGTCAACGGCACCCAGCCGCGTTGCCATGCGTAGCCGAGCACGAACGGGTTCGTGTAGATCGCGTCGCCGAGCAGCGCGAGCGCGAAGTGATTCGCGTCGACCGTATCGACACCGTCCTCGCCCGCGCCGGCGCGCACGTCGGCTTCCGTGCTGCTGCCCGGGAAGCGCCAGTTCGGGTTCTTGATCAGGTCGGCGGTCGGCGTGTGCGCGCTGTTCAGCACGACGCGCGTGCGGCCCACCTGCATGCGCGACACGCATTCGTCGCTGGCCGTGACGATCGCGTCGCAGCCGATCACGAGACTCGCCTCGCCCATCGCGATGCGGGTGGCGTGGATGTCGGCCGGTTGCTTCGCGATCTGCACGTGGCTCATCACGGCGCCGCCCTTCTGCGCGAGGCCGGTGACGTCGAGCACCGTGACGCCCTTGTTCTCCAGATGCGCCGCCATGCCGAGCAACGCGCCGATCGTGACCACGCCCGTCCCGCCGACGCCCGTCACCAGCACGCCGTACGGACGGTCCATGGACGGCAGGTCGGGTTCCGGCACCGGCGGCAGGGTGTCGCCGGCGGCGCCCGAGGCGGCCTTCGGCTTACGCAACTGACCGCCTTCCACGGAGACGAAGCTCGGGCAAAAGCCGTTCACGCACGAGAAGTCTTTGTTGCAGGTCGACTGGTTGATCTGGCGCTTGGTGCCGAACTCGGTGTCGAGCGGTTCGACCGACAGGCAGTTCGATTTCACCGAGCAATCGCCGCAGCCTTCGCAGACTGCGTCGTTGATCACCACCCGGCGTGCCGGATCAGGATACGTACCGCGTTTGCGGCGGCGGCGCTTTTCGGTGGCGCAGGTCTGGTCATAAATCAGGATCGTGGTACCGGACACTTCGCGCAGTTGACGCTGAATCTCGTCGAGCTTGTCGCGGTGGTGAATGTCGATACCCGGCGCCAGCCCGACGTTCGCCGAATATTTCTCCGGCTCGTCGGTGACGATCACGATCTTGGTCGCGCCTTCGGCGGCGAGCTGGTGCGTGATCTGCGGCACGGTCAGCACGCCGTCGACCGGCTGCCCGCCCGTCATGGCGACCGCGTCGTTATAGAGAATCTTGTAGGTGATGTTGACCTTCGACGCGATCGCCGCGCGAATCGCCAGCAGCCCGGAGTGGAAATAGGTGCCGTCGCCGAGGTTGGCGAACACGTGCTTGTCGTTGCTGAAGGGCGACTGGCCGACCCACGCCACGCCTTCGCCGCCCATCTGGCTGAAGGTGCTGGTGCTGCGGTCCATCCACACCGTCATGTAGTGGCAGCCGATGCCGGCCATGGCGCGCGAACCTTCCGGCACGTTGGTCGACGTGTTGTGCGGGCAGCCCGAGCAGAACCACGGCTTGCGTTCAGCTTCGACGCGCGGCCGCGCCAGCGCTTTTTCCTTCGCTTCGATCACCGCGATGCGCGACGCGATACGCTCACGCACGTCCGACGGCAGATCGAACTTGTCCAGCCGTGTGGCGATCGCCTTGGCGATGATCGCGGGCGACAGTTCGTAATGCGCCGGCAGCAGCCAGTTGCCCATCGGCACCGACCATTCGCCGCCCGCGCCGTCTTTTTCGTCGAACTTGCCGAACACGCGCGGACGCTGCGCATCCGGCCAGTTGTACAGCTCTTCCTTGATCGCGTATTCGAGAATCTGGCGCTTTTCCTCGACCACGAGAATTTCGTCGAGGCCCTTCGCGAAGGCATGCGCGCCTTGCGCTTCGAGCGGCCACACGCAGCCGACCTTATAGAGCCGGATGCCGATGCGCGAGCAGGTTTCGTCGTCGAGACCGAGGTCGGTCAGCGCCTGACGCACGTCCAGATACGCCTTGCCGCCGGTCATGATGCCGAAGCGCGCATGCGGCGAATCGATTTCGACGCGGTCCAGCTTGTTGGCGCGCACGTAGGCGAGCGCCGCGTACCACTTGTAGTCGAGCAGACGCGCTTCCTGCACCAGCGGCGAATCCGGCCAGCGGATATTCAGGCCGCCCTCGGGCATGGCGAAATCTTCCGGCAGGATGATTTTGGTGCGGTGCGGATCGATGTCGACCGACGCCGACGATTCGACCACGTCGGTCACGCACTTCATCGCGACCCATAGGCCGGAGTAGCGACTCATCGCCCAGCCGTGCAGGCCGAAGTCGAGATATTCCTGCACGTTCGACGGGAACAGCACCGGCAGGCCGCAAGCCTTGAAGATGTGTTCGGACTGGTGCGCGAGCGTGGAGGACTTGGCCGCGTGGTCGTCGCCGGCCAGCACCAGCACACCGCCGTGCTGCGCCGAGCCGGCCGAGTTGCCGTGCTTGAAGACGTCGCCGGAACGGTCGACGCCGGGGCCCTTGCCGTACCACATCGAGAACACGCCGTCGTATTTGGCGCTGGGATACAGATTGACTTGCTGCGAACCCCAGACGGCGGTGGCCGCGAGGTCTTCGTTGACACCGGGCTGGAACACGACCTGATGCGCGGCGAGATGCTGCTTCGCTTTCCACAGGGATTGGTCGAGTCCGCCGAGCGGCGATCCACGGTAGCCGGAGATGAAACCGGCCGTATTGAGTCCGGCTGCGCGGTCGCGTTCCTGCTGCAGCATCGGCAGACGCACCAGCGCCTGGATGCCGCTCATATACGCGCGGCCGCGTTCGAGGGTGTATTTGTCGTCGAGCGTGACGGAAGACAAGGCAGCTTCGAGCGAGGCTCGCTGACCTGCGTCTAGCGGGGCATTCATTATGTGTACTCCTCCAACCAGTTTGGGATCACCAAAACTTTTTGGGCCTCGGCATCTTTTGAATGCGTGTGCCCGGGGTCGCCATATTGACGTGTTTTAAGTGATGGTAGCACTGGTGAAAACCCGCCGCAGTACGCCAAAAATGCTGCACTGCAAGGGGTTTGGCGCATCGATGCGCTGCGCATTACGACACGCTGCAATCTTCGACGTCAGGCATGTAACAAGCTGTAAAAGCTACAAATTCGCGGAACCGTAGTTGAAAAGCCTGTCTAACACCCCACCTGCGAGCAATGTCAGCGCAACGCTTCGCATTCGGTGGAGCTTCACGACAGCAGGGCAGTTAGAAAAAGGAGTACGCATGAACACGAGAAACATCCAGACCTTCCTGATGGTATCGGCCGCTTTTTTCGCCATGAGCGCACCTGTCCGCTCGAGTACGGGCAGTGCGGGGGCCTTGTCGAATGCGGTGACCCGTACGGCGCAAGTGGCGCCCGCGAGCATCGCCATGGAACGCGTGACGCGCTCCAGCAAGGAAGACGAGGAAGACCAGAATTCGTGATGTACCGCTTAGGGTGGTGTGTCGATGCCGATAGATAACTAGCCGTTATATGCGTTAAGAGCACGGAGCAAATGAAAAGGGCGGGGATCGCGAGATCCTCGCCCTTTCTTCTTATCGGTTGCACGCGGTTTGCCCGCGCACGGTCACATCAAGCCAAACCCGGCCGTCAGGCCTTGTCCTGCACCACGCCACGGCGAATCTGATCCAGCTCGATCGATTCGAATAGCGCCTTGAAGTTGCCCTCACCGAAACCCTGGTTGCCCTTGCGCTGAATGATCTCGAAGAAGATCGGGCCGATCTGGTTCTCGGTGAAGATCTGCAGCAGCAGATCGTCCGGCAAACCGTCGATCAGAATTTTGCGTTTGCGCAGTTCGTCGAGCGGCTCGCCATGGTTCGGCACGCGGCGATCGACCAGTTCGTAGTAAGTGTCGATCGTATCGAGCAGCGAAATGTTCGCGGCGCGCAGACCATCCACGGTGCGGTAGATGTCGTTGCTGCCGAGCGCAATGTGCTGAATGCCTTCGCCGCGATACGCGTCGAGATATTCCTGAATCTGGCCGGCCGTTTCCGAGCCTTCCTCGTTGATCGGAATCCGGATCTTGCCGCACGGCGAGGTCATCGCCTTCGACTTCACGCCCGTCACCTTGCCTTCGATGTCGAAGTAACGCACTTCGCGGAAGTTGAACAGGCGCTCGTAGAACTCCGCCCATTCCTGCATGCGGCCGCGATGGACGTTGTGCGTCAGGTGGTCGATGTAAGTGAGGCCGTGACCGACCGGGTTCGGGTTCGCCCCCGGAATCGGTTCGAAGTCGACGTCGTAAATGTCGATGTTGCCGATGCTGCCCGCGTCCGCGCCGTTCTTGCCGCGCCAACGGTCGACGAAATAGATCAGCGAATCGCCGATACCCTTGATTGCCGGAATGTTCAGTTCCATCGGGCCGGTCTTGTTGTCGAAGCCCCAAGCGCCTTTTTCCAGCGCCTGCTGGTAGGCCTTGGCAGCGTCCTGAACGCGGAACGCGATGGCGCAGATCGACGGACCGTGCAGGCGTGTGAAGCGTTGCGCGAACGAATCCTGTTCGCCGTTGACGATGAAGTTGATCTCGCCTTGGCGATACAGCGTCACGTTTTTATGGCGATGCCGCGCGACGGCGGTGAAGCCCATCTGTTCGAACAGCTTGCCGAGCGCAACCGGATCCGGAGCGGTGTATTCGATGAACTCGAAGCCGTCGGTGCCGACGGGATTGTCCCAAGTTGAAACCTGCATGGTCTGTCTCCTGATTCCTGAAGTGCGCCGGCGCGTTGTGCGAGTGGGGAAGGGGATTTGAGCGCGACTCGGATGACGCCAGTGTAAAGGCGTCATCACGGCGAAAACTTGCGAAATAAAGCACGCATGGATACGCTGGCGCTATTTTCTAGCGCAATAATTTATGTGGAAGGAAGAAAATGGCCGATATTGAGATGGACGCCATCGACAGGCGCATTCTGGCGATCCTTCAGGAGAATGGTCGGCTGTCGAATCAGGAAATCGCCGAATGCGTGAATCTGTCGCCGAGTCCTTGTCTGCGGCGGATTCGGCGGTTGGAAGAATGCGGCGTGATTCGTGGCTATGTTGCGTTGCTGGATGCGCAGCGACTCGGGCTCGACCTGCTCGCGTACGTGAACGTGCGGCTGGAAAAGCGCGGCGGGCCGGCGCCTCGTCCGCGCGGCGACGTCACGCACGCGGATCAGTTTCGCGCGGCGGTGCAGACATGGCCCGAAGTGGTCGCCTGTCACGCAATGACCGGCGACATGGACTATCTGCTGCGCGTGCAGGTGGCGGATATGGCGCATTTTTCCCGCTTCATGCAGGATCAACTGCTGCATCATCCGTCGGTGATCGACGTCAAGACGAGCTTTTCGCTCGACACGATCAAGGAGACAACGGCGCTGCCTATTTTGTAAGCGCGGCGCGAGACCGCCGCCACCGAGCGGAGAAACGCGCGGGCCAAACAAAAAGGGCAGCCATTGGGCTGCCCTCTGTCATTGCGCCGAAGCGTTTGCTGCTCAGGCCGCGGCGGCCGTCGGCATAAACGATTCGAACAGTTTCGACGCCTGACGCGCCTGGCGCTTCATTGCATAGTCGAACACGGCGGCCTGCTCCTGCAGCATCTCGGCGATGATGCTCGATTGATCCGCTGGCGTCAGCGTCAGATAAGCATCGGCTTCGCCATACGCGTATTCGATCTTCATGCCGGCCTTTTTCGCGATGTGCATCATGGTCGAGTTGCGCGACAGGCAGTGCATGTACAACGTGGTGATGTGCGTATTGCGGCTGCGGATGGCGGCGCGCTCGAACAGCTTAGAGCCGATACCCTGGCCGCGCACGCTTTCCAGCACGGAGACGCCGAATTCGGCGGTGCGCTTGTCGCCCTCGGCCGGCAGATACGCCAGATGGCCGACGCCGGTGAGTTGCAACTGGTTGTTGAACACGCCGAAGACCGTGTCGCGCGTGAAGTCGATCGCGCGGACGTAGTTTTCGATCACGTGGTTCGGCACGATCTGGCCGAAGCGCAGCAGGCGGTCGTCTTCGCCAAGCGCGAGGAAGTGGGTCAGCAGCCGCTCGCGGTCGACCGCGGTGAGTTCACGGACCAGAGCAGGCGCACGACCGGCAGGTTGCAACAACGGATCGTGCGGAACGATCTGCTCAGCAACGTGGGGTGTAATCAGGTTCATGGCCGGTTCTCCTTGGATCAAGCGGCGTGGTGCACCGCAAAAATCATTTTAACGGAAAGCCGACCTCGATCCTAGGGAAAACCCGTATCTCATTTTGAGTTAAACGCCTAAAAATATTGCGCCCTATTTTTAATGCGTTGATTCATAACAAAAAATAAAATGAACGAGCGTTCATGACGAAATGCCGAGCGTACGCGGCCGCAAGCGTTTATTTCATATGAATATTGCTGCTATGCGCCATCAGGCGGGTGCCGAGCTCAATCCGTGGTCCACCATGTTGACCACCTGCTCGGCGAATTCGGTGTAGTTCATCCGGCCGTCCGGCTTGAGCCAGGTGAAGGTCCAGTTGATCATGCCGAACACCATCATCGTTAGCGCGGTCTGGTTGTCGCGCGTGGCGCGCTCCGGATAAGCGCGTGCCAATTGCCGTGCAAACGCAGCGACCACGTCGCGCTGGCGGTTCAGGATCACCTCGCGCTGGGTGTCGACCAGATACTTCACGTCGTTCAACAGGGCCACGTGCCGGCTATGCGACGTCTCGTACTCGGACAGGAACGCGCGAATCAGTTCGGCGAAGGTTTCCCGCTCCGTCAGGCCGCGGCGTTGGCTCGAGCCTTCCACCTCGGCGATGATCAGCATCAACCGCTTCGTGTAGCGGTCGAGCAGATCGAACAGGATCGCTTCCTTGCTCGCGTAGTAGTGGTACAGACGCGCTTTCGAGGTGCCGCTCGCGGCGGCCAGATCCGCCATCGACGTGCTCGGATAGCTGGTCTGGGCGAATTTCGCCGCGGCGAGTTCCAGAATCTGTTCGCGCTGGGTTTCGTGGTCGGGGGCTCGGGTGCGGGCCATGGTCGTTGATTGTATTAGTGTGGACAGGGAGCGAGCACCGCGCACAACTCCAGCGTGCGCCAGGCGTTCGCATCGCCGCGCAGCCTGATGCGCCGGGTCGAGGACAACTCGCGCAAGCGCCACAGCACCATGCTGTCGCTGACCAGAAAGCCCAGTTCGGCGGCCATCAATTCGGCGGCGATGTGTGCGGCGGGCTGCCAGCCGTCGGCGATGTGTTCGAGAATCAGCGCGTCCAGATCGGCGAAATGGCCGCTCGTGAACGTGTTGTCGCGCCAACGCCGGGTTTCGCCGTTCGCGTGTTTGACTTCCTGCCATTCGAGCGCGAGCCGGCTGATGCGCAGCACGGAGATCGGCGCCGCGTCCGGCAAACGCGCTTGCAGCACATCGGGCGCGAACATGCCGACGGACGTTGCGTGATCTTTGCGACTGTGCGCCCATGCGCCCGGATCGGTGAGATCGCGAACCGACAGACGCACTTCGTTCAGCCGCTGCGGATTGTTGCGCAGGTAATAGCAGACGCGACGCAGCATCAACTGATCGGCGGCGCTTTCGCCGTGCCAGACCACCAGGTTCGCTTCGCCGCGCGCAATCGCGTCCAGCGCCGAGCCCTGCTCGCGGAATTCGCGCGGGAAATCGCGCTTCGTGTCCGCGCTGACCCGCTCCCAGAAGTCCGCACGCACGTCGGGCGTGTCGTCGACGCCGCGCAACGGGCCGACCGCCAGATCGTCGCGCAGCGCATGCACGCGATCGTCGCGGCCCGCCTGCTGCAGCGCGGTGCGCAGTGACTCGGCGGCGACGTCGCCGTTGGTGAGGTGGATCGTGCTCATCGGCAGTGGCTTCGGCAGTGGACAAAAAAGGGCCGCTCGACGACCGGAACAGGTGTCCGATCGTGAGCGGCCCCTAGTGTAAGCGGATCGTGGAATGGCTCAAAGGATTGCGGGCGTCGTTCCTGCCCGCGCGCCGTGCGCGCTTTACCGTTCGTCGTAGCTCACCACCACGCGATCGCTGATCGGATGGCATTGGCAGGTCAGCACGAAGCCATCGCGGATTTCCTGCTCTTCGAGCGTGTAGTTCTTGTCCATCTTCACTTCGCCTTCCAGCACCTTGGCGCGGCAGGTGCAGCAAACGCCGCCCTTGCACGCGTAAGGCAGCGCGAGGCCGGCCTTTAACCCGACATCCAGCACGCTGACGCCCTGGTAAGGCAGGCGCAGCTTGCGCCGTTTGCCGTCGAGCACGATCTCCAGATCGGCGGCGGGGGTGTCTTCGGTGATCTCGATGGCCGGTACACCCGCTTGCGGCAGCGGCGAACCGAAGCGCTCCACGTGGACCTTTTCCTGCGGCACGCCGGCGGCTTTCAGGGCGGCTTCGGCGGCGTCCATCATCGGCGCGGGGCCACAGATAAAGGCTTCGTCGATCGCGTCGGCGGGCAGCAGATTCTCGATGAAGGCCGCGCACTTCTGCTGGTCGAGCACGCCGTTGAACAGCTCGACGTCCTGCAGATCGTCCGACAGCACGTGGTACAGCACGAAGCGGTTCATGAAGCGGTTCTTCAGATCCTCGAGCTCTTCCGCGAACATGATCTGATCGACGCTGCGGTTGCCGTACACCAGCGTGAACGTGCTGCGCGGCTCGATTTCGAGCGTGGTCTTGATGATCGCCAGCACCGGCGTGATGCCCGAGCCGCCCGAAAACGCCAGGTACTGCTGGCCCTGATCGGCGTTCAGATGCGTGAAGAAGCGGCCGTCCGGCGTCATGACGTCGATCGTGTGGCCGGGCTGCAGCGTGTCGAATGCGAAGTTCGAGAAACGCCCGCCACGCACACGCTTGATGCCGATGCGCAGTTCGCCGTCGCGGTCGTAATCGGTGACGCCGACGCAGATCGAATACGAACGGCGCGTTTCCTCGCCGTCGAAATGCGTTTTCAGCGTGACGAACTGGCCCTGCGTGAAGCGATAGTGATCGCGCAGTTCGACGGGGACTTCGAAGGCGACCGAGACCGCGTCGGCGGTTTCGGGCCGTACTTCGCGGATACGCAGCGAATGAAATTGCGGGGTGGCCATATCAGTATGGTTTGAAGTAGTCGAAGGGTTCGCGGCAGTCGATGCAGCGGTACAAGGCTTTGCAGGCGGTCGAGCCGAATTGCGCGAGACGCTCGGTATGCGCCGAGCCGCAGCGCGGACACGACGGTGCGGGCAGCGCGCGCGGCACGAAGCGCATCACTTTTTCCTGCGGCGCCGCGGCCGAGCCGCAGTTGCCGGTGGGCGGCGCGATGCCGTAGGCGCGCAGTTTTTCGCGGGCGTCGGCGGTCATCCAGTCGGTGGTCCAGGCGGGCGCGAGCACGGTGGCGATCCGATACGGCGTCAGTTCCGCGACGTCGAGTGCATGCGCGACGTCCTCGGCAATCTGCGACATCGCCGGGCAGCCGGAGTAGGTCGGCGTGATGACGACTTCGAGCGTGCCGTCGGCGGCGCGGCGCACGTCGCGCAGAATGCCGAGTTCGCGGATCGACACCACCGGGATTTCCGGATCGGGCACCGTTTCGAGCACGGCCCACGCGCGATCGAGCGTGGCGTCGGTGCTGTAGGTGGCGGTCGAGGTCGTCATCGTCGATTTACCGTTGGGTTAGGTCGCTTGGGTTAAGCCGCGCGGGTCAAGTTGCCTCGCTTAAGCCGCTTGGCTTGAGTCACATTACCAGGTGGCGCCGGGATGCTGGCGCGCGAGGCTCTGCATTTCGGCCAGCACGAATCCCATGTGCTCGGAATGCTCGCCGTGCTTGCCGGTCGTGATGTGCTTGACCGCTTCCGGCAGGCTCAGCGTGGCTTCGTCGAGCGTGGCGCGCACGTCGTCGAGCCAGGCGGCTTCGAGATCCGACGTCAGCGGGCCGATGCCGGCTGCCGCGATCGTTTCCTCCACGGCGTCCGCGCTGAAAAACTCGCGGGTGTAGGGGACCAGGTAGTCGAGCGTGGCTTGCGCGCGGCGGTGCGATTCCTCGGTGCCGTCGCCGAAACGGATCAGCCACTCGCTTGCGTGATGTACGTGGTAGCTCGTTTCCTTGATCGACTTCGACGCGATCGCGGCCAGTTGCTCGTCCGGGGACGCGGTGAGCGCCGTCCACAGATGCACCATCAACGTCGAGTACAGGAAATTGCGCACGATCGTGACCGCGTAATCCTTCTCGGCTTGCGCCGTGCCGCACAGTGGACCGACATGCGGCAGCTCGGCGAGCGTGTAATTGGCGAATTCGCGCTCGGCGCGGAAGTACGCGTAGTCGTCTTCCGTGCGGGTCTTGCCGGTGAGCTGCTGTTCGAGCGACGCAGCGTGCGTGTACAGCAGGCGCGCCTGGCCGATCAGATCGAGACTCATGTTCGACAGCGCGATGTCCTCTTCGAGGATCGGGCCGTGACCGCACCACTCGCTATTGCGCTGACCGAGAATCAGCGCGGTATCCGCAAGGCGCAGCACGTATTGGAGATGTTGAGGCGTGATGTCCATGGCCGCGCTTACATGTGGTTGACTTCGTCGGGGAGCGTGTAGAACGTCGGGTGGCGATAAATCTTGTCGCCGGCCGGTTCGAACAGCTCCGCCTTGTCTGCCGGCGAAGACGCCGTGATCGCCGAAGACGGCACCACCCAGATGCTCACGCCTTCCTGGCGGCGCGTGTAGACGTCGCGCGCCATGCGCAGCGCCATCGGCGCGTCGGCGGCGTGCAGGCTGCCGCAGTGTTTATGGTCGAGTCCCTGCTTGCTGCGCACGAAAACTTCCCAAATCGGCCATTCCTTGTTCATTGCTGATCTCCTGATGCTTTGTCTGGCGGGCCGCGCGAATCAGGCGGCGTGCTGTTGCGCGCGCTGGCGCTGTTTTTCGGCGTGGGCGAGGGCGGCTTCGCGGACCCACGCGCCGTCGTCGTGAGCTTTGACGCGGGTGGCGAGGCGCTCGCGGTTGCACGGGCCGTCGCCGTTGACGACGCGCCAGAATTCTTCCCAGTCGATGTCGCCGTAATCGTGCTGACCGCGCGCTTCGTTCCATTTCAGGTCCGGATCCGGCAGCGTGACGCCAAGCACCTTGGCCTGGTCGACGGTGGCGTCGACGAATTTCTGACGCAGATCGTCGTTCGAAATACGCTTGATGCCCCATTTCGACGACTGATTGCTGTGGATCGAATCCTTGTCGCTCGGGCCGAACATCATCAGCACCGGCCACCACCAGCGGTTCACCGCCTGCTGGACCAGTTCGCGCTGCGCTTCGGTGCCGGCCATCATCGACATCAGCGCGTCGAAACCCTGGCGCTGATGGAACGACTCTTCCTTGCAGATGCGGATCATCGCGCGGGCATACGGACCGTACGTGCAGCGACACAGCGGAATCTGGTTCATGATCGCGGCGCCGTCCACCAGCCAGCCGATCACGCCGACGTCCGCCCAGGTGGGCGTCGGGTAATTGAAAATGCTCGAATATTTGGCTTTGCCCGAATGCAGCGCGGCGATCAGCTGGTCGCGCGAGACGCCGAGCGTCTCCGCCGCGCTATATAGATAGAGACCATGGCCGGCCTCGTCCTGCACCTTGGCGAGCAGAATCGCCTTGCGCTTCAGGCTGGGCGCGCGCGTGATCCAGTTGCCTTCCGGCAGCATGCCGACGATTTCCGAATGCGCGTGTTGCGAGATCTGCCGAACCAGCGTTTTGCGGTAAGCCTCGGGCATCCAGTCCTGAGCCTCGATCTTGCCGTCGGCGGCCATGACCGCATCGAATTGCGCCTGCTCGGGCGAACTCGCGCTCGCATCCAGCGGGGCGACATTGCCGGGAATATCCAGGGATTGCGTGTACATGGGGACGCTCTCTGCGGAAGTTGTCTGTGTGCGGACAGTATAAACCAACCGACCGGTCGGTTAATAAATTTTTTGAGACAGACTGTCAGTGTTGATAGGGGGCACGATTTCCGAGGGCGAAGGTCGTTTCGACGGAGCCGATGCCCCGTGCCGACACTTAACCTATAAAATTGCGAATTGGCCGCGATTTGCGGCCTTCCTGCATCCCCCGGTACTCATGTTACGTCTAAGCGAAATCAAACTCCCGCTCGATCACCCCGATAGCGACCTCGACGCCGCCGTCCGCGCGCGCCTCGTGGAACTCGGCGTGGCCGCTGACGGGCTCATCCGGTACACCGTGTTTCGCCGCGCGCACGACGCCCGCAAACGCGCCGACATCAAGCTCACGTACATCGTCGATGTCGAGGTCGCGGACGAAGCCGCCGCGCTCAAGCGGCTCGCCGAGGTGCCGCATTGCGGCGTGACGCCTGACATGGCGTACCGGTTCGTCGCGAAGGCGCCGGCGCAGTTGAGTGTGCCGCGGCCGGTGGTAATCGGCATGGGGCCGTGCGGGTTGTTTGCCGGGCTAGTTCTGGCGCAAATGGGTTTCCGGCCGATTATTCTCGAGCGCGGCAAGGCCGTGCGCGAGCGCACCAAAGACACGTTCGGGCTGTGGCGCAAGTCGGTGCTCAATCCGGAGTCGAACGTGCAATTCGGCGAAGGCGGCGCGGGCACCTTCTCGGACGGCAAGCTGTACAGCCAGATCAAGGACCCGAAGCATTACGGCCGCAAGGTGCTCGACGAATTCGTCAAGGCTGGTGCACCGGAAGACATTCTGTTCCTGAGCCGGCCGCATATCGGCACGTTCCGGCTCGTCAGCATGGTCGAAAAGATGCGCGCGACCATTCATGAGCTCGGCGGCGAGGTGCGGTTCGAGACGCGCGTCGACGATATCGAGATCGATCAGGGCAAGGTGCGCGCGCTGAAGCTGTCGACCGGCGAGACGCTGCGCTGCGATCACGTGGTGCTGGCGGTTGGACACAGCGCGCGCGATACGTTCCAGATGCTGAACGATCGCGGCGTCTATATAGAAGCGAAGCCGTTTTCGCTCGGTTTCCGGATCGAGCATCCGCAGGGTTTGATCGATCGCAGCCGGTTCGGCAAGTTTGCCGGCCATAAGCAGCTGGGCGCCGCCGACTATAAGGTCGTGCATCACGCCAACAACGGGCGAGCGGTGTATAGCTTCTGCATGTGCCCGGGCGGCACGGTGGTGGCGGCCACGTCGGAGCCGGGCCGTGTGGTGACGAACGGCATGAGCCAGTATTCGCGGGCGGAGCGCAATGCGAACGCGGGGATCGTCGTTGGCATTACGCCGGAGGATTATCCGGGCGGACCGCTCGCCGGTATCGCGTTCCAGCGCAAGTGGGAAGAGCGGGCGTTCGAGCTGGGCGGCGGTAACTATATGGCGCCGGGGCAACTGGTCGGCGACTTCATCGCTGGGCGACCGTCCACGTCGTTGGGCTCGGTGGTGCCTTCGTATAAGCCGGGCGTGCATCCCACGGATCTCAGCACCGCGCTGCCCGACTACGTGATCGAAGCCATTCGCGAAGCCTTGCCGCAGATGGACAAAAAGATCGCCGGTTTTGCGATGCATGACGCCGTGCTGACGGGGGTGGAGACGAGAACGTCGTCGCCGATCCGGGTGCGTCGGCGGGATGATTATCAGAGTATGAATGTCGAGGGCTTGTATCCGGCGGGTGAGGGCGCGGGGTATGCCGGCGGGATTTATTCGGCGGCGATCGATGGGATCGAGGTGGCGGAGGCGGTCGCGCTGAAGATGGCGGGTGAGTGAGGGGCGGGGCGGCTGGTATTAAGGCGTGGGACGGTGCGGTTGTGGGTGGGTAGTGGGTTGGTCTTGGTCGCAGTGGGTGAGGTTGGCGTCTGAGGCTTGGTGAGCGGGGCTCGATTTCGAGGCCCCGCACCCTGAGTTCGACACCTAGTGTTTAGATGCCGGGAACCCGGAACCCGGAACCCGGAACGCGGAACCCGGAACCTGGCACCCGGAACCCGGAACCCGGAACCCGGAACCCGGAACCCGGAACCCGGAACCCGGAACCCGGAACCCGGAACCCGGAACCCGGCGCTCGACGCCCGGCACCCAAGGCCCAGCACCCAAGGCCCAGCACCCAAGGCCCGGCACCCAAGGCCCGGCACCCAAGGCCCGGCACCCAAGGCCCGGCACCCAAGGCCCGGCACCCAAGGCCCGGCACCCAAGTCGGCGCCCGGACGCCCAGCACCCAAGGCGCGCGCGATCGACCTGGCGTTCGGGCACAATGGACGTTTCGCCTCGAACCGACTATCCGAATGACCCTTCGCACCCTGGCTGCTGCGTGCGGCGCGGCACTGCTTGCCCAATTCGCTGTTTCCCCCACCGTTTTCGCCGCCGATGCCCCCGCGCACTGGGTCGCCGCCTGGGCGACCGCGCTGCAGCCGATTCCGCAGCGCGCGGACTTGCCACCTCTGTATCGTGCGCCGGAAGTCGCCGGACGCACCGTGCGCCAGATCGTTTATCCGACGCTGTCGGGACGGGCCGCGCGAATCCACCTCAGCAACGAGTACGGCAAAACGCCGCTCGTGATTGAAGATTTGCGCATCGCCCGCTCGGCCGGCGGCGCGGCGGCGGTGGCTAATGACGGGGCGCGCGTGACCTTCGGCGGCAAATCTACGGTGAGCATCCCGGCGGGAGGCGAGTTGGATAGCGATCCGGTCACGATCGATATCGCCGAAGGCGCACCGTACGCCATCAGCGCGTTCGTGGGCCCGGAGCAGCGAATCGTGGCGTGGCATCGCGTATCGAGCCAGGTCAATTACGTTTCCGCCCCGGGGAATCACGCTGCGGATGCTTCCGCCGAAGCGTTCCGCGGGCGGTTCACCCAGTACGTGTGGGTGAGCGGGGTATCGGTAGAAGCGGCGACGTCATCGGCCGCGGTCGCCGCCATTGGCGACTCGATCACCGACGGCATGCGCTCCAGCCTGAATCAGAATCACCGTTGGCCGGACGCGTTGGCGCGCCGGCTGGCCGGCAGCAACGACCGGACGACAGCCATCGTCAACCTCGGCATTAGCGGCAATCGGCTGCTGAGCGACTCGCCTTGCTACGGGGATGCGCTCGCCAGACGCTTCGAGCGCGATGTCCTCGGGCGGCCCGGCGTCAAGACGGCGATCCTGCTGATCGGCATCAACGACATCAATTTCGCCTCGATGCCGGCCCGGAGCGGCCTCGACTGCGACTTCCCGCACACCTCGGTGACGGCGCCCGATCTGATCGCGGGGTACCAACGGGTGGTTGCGTCGGCGCGGCACGCCGGCGTGAAGGTGTTCGGGGCAACATTGACGCCTGCTTCGCTGCCGGCGCAGCGGGAGGGCATCCGACTCGCCGTCAACCAGTGGATTCGGACCAGCCGCGTTTTTGACGGCGTCGTGGATTTCGACGCGGCATTGCGTGATCCGGCGCAGCCGGACCGCCTGCAGCGTAACTTCGACAGTGGCGACCACATCCATCCAAGCGATGCTGGCTATGCAGCAATGGCAGACGCCGTCCCGCTGGACGCAGTAGTAAATTCCACGCGCAAATGAGCCGCGGGAAAACATTTCCATCGAACCCTTGTCACATGGCGAATGTTCGCCTAAGATTCGCCTCCTCGTTTGCGAACGAGGGTCGCGGCAGAAACCAGCGGCCGTAGCGTCGACAAAGTTTTAAGCGAAAGCGAAAAAATGTTGTTGACGAAACGAAAAAGAGCCTTCATAATCTCGTTTCTCTGCTGCAGATGCAGCGACGCAGAACGAAGCGGTGCCGGATGGTTGTGAAGTTGGCAGCACGGCGCAGGTTCGGTAGCAAATGCGTATCGATCTTTAAAAATTAACAGCCGATAAGTGTGGGCGCTTGATGCGAGACGCGAGGCGGACTCTCCGGAGTCTGCCGTAAAGCGAAAGTATCAAGTCTCACACAGTAATGAAAGGAAGGTTTGAGTGTCGAAAGACAGTCGAACAATTCGTCAGTACGTTGAGTGAGCGACCGGTTCTTAACGGAACCGAAAAACAGTAACAGGTTTGAACTGAAGAGTTTGATCC
>NZ_QLTK01000017.1 GCF_003269035.1 Paraburkholderia bryophila
ACCGTGAAACGACTCCACGCCGATGATAGTGCGGATTGCCCGTGTGAAAGTAGGTAATCGTCAGGCTCCCATGCAGAAAACAGAAACCCCACCCAGAAAGGTGGGGTTTCTGTCGTTTACGGTCGCGAAAAGCACTGGCATGCCGCCCACCGGACATACCCGGCCGATGGGCAACCCGCCATGTCACCGCCACCGGCGGACCCGAACGACACCACCATCCCTGTCGGTTCGTTACGTGTTTGCATCGCTGCATCGCCCGTCGATGCCCGGTAGCGCCAACCCCGACGTTCGCCTCCGCACGTCTCACGTACCTCTTCCCGATACGCAGCGTCACGCGTCGTCGGTTCGATCACTTTGCGCTAAACTCCCCCTTACCGCAGGCGTCTGCAGGGACCACCGCATCGCTAGTCATCTGGCCGACTTCTGCCAGCAACGCTTCATCGCGTGCAATCACTTTTGGCAGATGTGTGCGTAGGAATTCAACCCACGTCCGTGTTTTTGCGTCGATAAACTTACGCGACGGATACAGCGCATAGACATTCATCTTCTGTAACGTGTATTCCGGTAACACACGCACTAACGTGCCGTCACGTAATCCCGAAATCGCCGCATAGAGCGGCACCATGCCGATCCCCATTCCCTCCCGAATTGCCACGATCAGCGATTCGGCGATGTTGACATGCACAGGCCCATTCACCTCCATCATCTCGCTGCCGTTCGGGCCGTCGAGCACCCAATCGTGCGGTGGAAAGGCCGGCGTGTGCAGAATCAGACATTCGTGATGCGCGAGATCTGCGGGCTTTTGCGGTGCACCATGCGCGCGCACATAACCCGGCGACGCGCACAAAATGCTGAAAGTCGTTCCCAGCGGCAGCGACACGAGATCTGAATTGGGTAGCGTCGACGCACCGATCACCGCGACGTCGGCGCTGCCTTCGAATAGATCGGGCATGCGTTGCGACAACGTCAACTCGACGGTCACCTCCGGGTATTGCGCGCGATAGCGCGAAATAGCCGGCAACACGTAGTGTTGGCCGATGCTGGCAAAACTATGCATGCGCAGCGCGCCGCTTGGTCGTTCGTGTGCGCAACTCGCTTCTTCTTCGGCCGTGCCGACATCGGCGAGTATCTGCTGACATCGTGTCAAATAACGCTCGCCAGCCGTGGTGAGGGCGAGCCGTCGCGTCGAACGGTTGAGCAAGCGGGTGCGCAGGTGAGCTTCGAGTTCCGAAACGGCGCGCGACATCGCGCCGGTCGTCGAGCTGAGCGACTGCGCGGCGCCGGTAAAACTGCCGGCTTCGACCACGCGCACGAACACTCGCATATTTTGTAACGTATCCATCGATCCTTCTATTTCACGGCTGAAGCCGTATTGTCCGCCTGCCGGGCAAGCGCATTGTTGTTCGTTCTGGAAGGGACGTTCCGCCGCACCCTTCTTAATGCGCGCATTGCAGGCTCCTACAATCGGCGCCTGGCTCGCCGGTGCGCACCAGCATCCTGTTCACCGGCGCTTTTTTTGTGGCAACCCAGAGCGCACGGTTTTCCGATGAAACGTCAACATGCGATCAGACCGACGGCGGACTTTCGCCGGCAGTGGAGCGTCATGTTGCACAGGCTCAGCCCGGCGCTTCGCGATTGGATGAGCAGCGACGCTCTGATCTGGCTTCATCTACTGAAAACCGTCGCGGCGGGTCTGTTGGCGCTGGGCATGGCGATGCTGCTCGATCTGCCTCAACCGCGCATTGCCATGACGACGGTGTTCGTGCTGATGCAACCGTTCAGCGGCATGGTGCTCGCGAAAAGTTTCTACCGGATTCTCGGCACGGCAGTCGGCACGTTCGCTGCGCTGGTGCTCGGCGCGCTGTTCGTCCAGCAGCCCGAGTTGTACATGCTCGGCATGATCGGCTGGGTAAGCGCGTGTATCGCGGCGGCGGTCCGGTATCGGCATTTCAGGTGGTATGGTTTCGTGCTCGCGGGTTATACCGCCGCGCTGATCGGCATTCCGAATGTCACGGCGCCGCACGACCTGTTTCTGGCGGCGCTTACGCGCGCAGCGGAGGTGGCGGTCGGGATTGTGTGTTCGAGCGCGGTGAGCGCGTTGATCGTGCCGCAGCGATCGAGTCTCGCGCTGCGTCGCGCGCTGCAAATCCGTTACGCAAATTTTACTGCGTTCGCTGCCGATGTGCTGAACCGCGGCATCAAGCGAGGCCAGTTCGAGCGGCGTTTCGCGGACCTCGTCGACGAAATCGTCGGGTTCGAAGCGACCCGGACGTTCGCCACGTTCGAAGATCCGGCGATGCGTTCGCGCAGTCAGCATCTCGGCCGCCTGAACGGCGAATTCATGGACGCCTGCGCGCGTCTGCATGCACTTCATCAACTGCTCAAACGTCTTCGAGCCAGCGGCTCGGAGTCGAAAGTCGGGGCCATCAAGCCATATTTCGATGAGCTGGCTGGCCTTCTTTCGCTGCCGTCCAGGACGCCCGCCATGGCCGACGCGACCAGCGTCGCCGGCCGATTGCGGCTGTTTCAGGCGCGCTTGCCGCGTCGCGTGCGTGAAACGAGACGACCGCTCGAGGCGGCGCCCACCGAATCGCTGGCGGACTTCGATACGTCGGCGGAGTTGTTGTACCGTTTCGTCGACGAATGGATCCGCTATTCGGAGACTTACGCGTCGCTAGCCGCGCGCCACAAGCCGGCGCAGAGGCGGCAACGCAGCGCTAGCCGTTATGTCAGCAAGACGAACGGTTTTGTGGTCGCGTTCACGTTTATCCGGTCCGCCGCGGTCATGGCGATCGTCGGCTGGTTCTGGATCGAGACCGATTGGCCGAGCGGCGGTCTTGCCGTGATCGGCGCGGCATTGGCATGCGCGCTGACCTCCACGGCGCCGAATGCATCGAAAATGGCCATGCAGATGGCAGCCGGCGCCGTGCTGGCCACCATGACGGGTTACCTCTTCACGTGCTACGTGTATCCGAACATCGACGGCTTGCCGCTGCTTTGCGCGATGCTCGCGCCCGTCCTGGCGCTGGGCGCATTCATCGCGACGCGTAAGCGCGCGGCGGGCTATGGCATCGGCTTCTCGGTGTTTTTCTGTCTGCTCGCCGGACCGGACAATGTCGTGACGTACGCGCCGGATCTGCTGATCAACAACGGCATCGCGTTGACCGCGTCGATGCTGGTGGCGGCGTTGACTTTTGCCGTGATTTTTCCAGCGGATATGCCGTGGCTCGTCGAACGGATGATGGGCGATTTGCGCGCGCAGGTCGTGTCCGCGTGCAAGGACGAATTGCCTGGTCTCAACCAGCGGTTTCAATCGAGCACGCATGATCTGACCGCCCAGTTGCGCATGCTGTTGACACGGCGTTCCCGGTGTCGACGGGATGCGTTGCGCTGGATGCTCGCGACGATCGAGGTAGGGCACGCCGTCATCGATCTGCGCAACGAGGCGGCACGCGCTGCTTATGCGGCGGCGCTTCATCCGCGCTGGCGCAGCGCCCTGGCGCGGACTTGCGACGACCTCGCGCGACTCTTTGCGCGCCCGGATGCGCAGGCGCTCGAACGTGCGCTGGCGTCGGTCCGCGCGGCGACCTGGATCGCGCAGGAGGTCCTCGGCACCGTGCATGCCGAGCGCGATAAACGTCATGACGTGCAGCGAATTCTGAGCTGCCTGCATTTCATTCGTACGGCGTTGCTCGATAAGGACGCGCCTTTCAATGCGGGATGATCGCGGCGCTTAGTTCGTGCGGTCGAATGGTGTGCGTCGGCACATAAGCGATTGCTAGCGTCCAGCGCGACAGTCCCAGCGACGCGGACTAACTGCGCGGATAGACCACGCGGCCTAACCGCTCGCATCAATCACGCCGACCTACCACCCGCATCAACCCCACGCATCGACCCCACGCTCCAGCACGTGCAAACCTCGATCCTTCCTCCAGATGGAAATATCACTTCCGCCCAGCCCCGTATATCTGCAGGGACCACAGCCCTATAGTTTCATCACTGCGACGCAGTCACCACAAGTCACCGCCGAGCAGTAACCGTAAGCCCTGGAGAACGAAATGAACGCATTGAAGATTGCCCTGATTGCCTGCTCTTTTTCCGCTGTCGTCGCTCATGCGCAAACGGCGCCCGCTGCTCCCGAACAACAGCTCGCCCAGGCAAGCGCGCAGCGAGCGAACGGCGTCGCCGAGCAAAACCGCGTCGCCATACCGGCCGCTAAAGGGAATGCCAAGGCCGAGGAGTGCGTCGGTCCCGTGAGCTTCTGCAATCTCTACTTCGGCAGCTAAGCAGCGCCACGTGCAACAGACGCCGTATCTGCAAGACCCGTCGCACGAATGATCGAGCGACAAACCGCCTGACCGCGACGCCGCGGTCGGTGCGACAATCCGGCTACCGCGCGGAGCGTACCGCAGATGTGCGCACCGGTAGACTGGACTGCTGACTATGGAGAGACTCGGTTTCATGTACCAAGACCGGATTCGCTGTGCCGCGTTGCGCGGAAAAATCACGTCGGCCGCCGAGGCAGCGCTGCTGATTCAGGACGGCATGCGGGTCGGCGCCAGCGGCTTCACGCGCGCGGGCGACGCGAAGGCCGTCCCCGTTGCGCTCGCCGAGCGCGTGCGGCAGGAAGGCAAGCCGCTGCAGATCACATTGATGACCGGCGCATCGCTTGGCCATGACGTGGACCGCATGCTCACCGAGGCGCACGTGTTGGCGCGCCGCCTGCCGTTCCAGGTCGACAAAACCTTGCGCGACGCGATCAATCGCGGCGAAGTGATGTTCGTCGATCAGCATCTGTCCGAAACGGTCGAAATGCTGCGTGCGAACCAGCTCGGCAAACTCGATATCGCCATTATCGAAGCCGCCGCGATCACCGAGACCGGCGGCATCGTGCCGACCACCTCGGTCGGCAATTCGGCCAGCTTCGCGATCCTCGCGGACAAGGTGATCGTGGAGCTCAATCTCGCGCAGCCGCTCGCGCTCGAAGGCTTGCACGACATCTGGATTCCGGGCCGCCGGCCGAACCGCGAGCCGCTGCCGATCATGTATCCGCGAGACCGCGTCGGCACGCCGGCGATCGAGATTCCGTTCGAAAAAATCGCGGCGATCGTGATCACGAACATGGCCGACAGTCCGTCTACCGTGTTGCCGGCGGACAAGGAGACCGAGTTGATCGCCGGTCATCTGATCGAATTTTTCCAGCACGAAGTGGCGCTTGGGCGCATGCCCAAAAACCTGCCGCCGTTGCAGGCCGGTATCGGCTCGATTGCCAACTCAGTGCTGGCCGGTTTCGCCAACGCCCCGTTCGAGCCGTTCGAAATTTACTCGGAAGTGCTGCAGGACTCCACCTTCGATCTGATGGACGCCGGCAAAGTCACGTTCGCGTCCGGCGCGTCCATCACGTTGTCGGCCGCGCGCCAGGCGCAGGTGTTCGGCGAGCTCGAACGTTATCGCGAGCGCCTCGTCCTGCGCCCGCAGGAAGTCAGCAATCACCCTGAAGTGATTCGCCGGCTCGGGTTGATCGCGTTGAACACCGCGCTGGAATTCGACATCTACGGCAACGTGAATTCGACCCATGTGGGCGGCACACACATGATGAACGGCATTGGCGGTTCGGGCGACTTCGCGCGCAATGCGTCGTGCGCGATCTTCGCCACCAAGTCGATGGCGAAAGGCGGTCGTATTTCCAGCGTCGTGCCGATGGTGCCGCATTGCGATCACAACGAACACGACGTCGACGTGGTCGTGACGGAACAGGGGCTGGCCGATCTGCGCGGCTTGGCGCCGCGGGAACGCGCGGCGTTGATTATCGAGAACTGTACGCATCCGCTCTATCGCGATCTGCTGCGCGACTACTACCGGGACGCTTTGAAGTGGGGTGGACAAACGCCGCACCAGTTGGATCAGGCTTTCGCCTGGCATATCCGGTTGCGCGATACCGGCTCGATGTTGCCGGCGGAAGAGGCGAGACTTTGAATCGGTTGGCCTAGCTAACGTATATAAGCGTATGAAAGCCATAACGGCGTCAGACGGCTTTCGCCGCTGACGCCGTTATTCATGTCATATGCGCAGATGGGCTGATGCGGTACTCAGCCGCCTCGTCGCACGAGCCGGATGAGAAACAGCAGAATGACCGCGCCGATCACCGCCGTAATGATCGAGCCGATCCAGCCGCCACCCAGCGAAATATGCAGCACGCCGGCGAGCCAGCCGCCGATGAACGCGCCGACGATCCCGACGATGATGTCGACGATCAGGCCGAAGCCGCCGCCCTTGACGAGCACGCCGGCCAGCCAGCCAGCGATCGCGCCGATGATGAGCCATGCAATGATGCCGTGTTCCATAATCGAGACTCCCTAGTTGAGTGTGAAAAATTCACGGTGACAGAGCTTAGTCGAAGCTTATGGGACAGTCCATATTCAGGACGCGGAATTAACGTTGTCTGAATCTGTTGCAAGCTAAGTGTAGACGATGCGCGCGAAAATGGGGGACTTACACGCGGCGTTCATTCGGGCGTCGGCTCCGCTTCTCGCGCGGTCCAACTGACGCTGGACACGCTCTTTTCCATGCTGATGCGACTGGCCATCTGTTCGAGCTTCGGCTGATCCTTAGGGTGCAGCTTGACGATCGCGGTGACGCGAATGCGTTGTGAATCGTCGTCGACGTCTTCGCTCGTCAGGCTCTGAAACGACAGCGGCGTCGAGTACATCGAGTTGGACACGGCGGTGCGAATGTGGATCTCGTCGGCTTCGCGGCAGACGATCGTCAGCACATATTCGCGCACCAGATCCGCGTTGGAAACCGGCGTGGCGTTGATCATCCGGCTGACTTCGCGCAGCACCGTGTTGGTCAGCAGCACGACCGCCGTGCCGGCCAGCGCCGGTCCGTAATGACCCGCACCGCACAGCACGCCGACCGCGGCCGAGCACCACAAGGTCGCCGCGGTGTTGATCCCCTGAATGGAACCCTTGTCGCGCATGATCACGCCGCCGCCGAGAAAGCCGACGCCGGACACGACATACGCCGCGATCTGCGTGATGCCGGCCGTCCCGTTGCCGGTCAGTACGCCGAGCGTGACGAACAGGCACGCGCCGCTCGCGACCAGCGTGATGGTGCGAAGCCCCGCATTGCGCTGCCGCATCTGCCGTTCGAGGCCGATCGCGACGCCACAGGCGAAAGCGGCGAAGAGCCGCCAGACGAATTCAATTGTCATCGTAAAGAAAGGTTGAGGCGCGTATTCGCACAGTGTGAACCCAACGCATGACAGCAGCACGCTTTCCTCGACGGAATGCGGCGGCCGACAGGCGTGACGGAGCGCACAAGCGAGGCTTGCGGCGCTGTAATGCATTCGTGTCGGCATGGTGTCGAGCCACGCGGCACTTCACTGGCAGTACGAGGGTATCAACGACGTGCACCGACTGGCCCGAAGGCAAGACGGCGACAGAAAAAGACTGACGCGGAAATCTTGCCGATCAGGCGATCGGGCGAATCGAAGCTCGACTGGTACAACTGCTACTGTCCAAGATCGTGATTCCGGTTAAATGAACTGGCCGAATTTTAGGCAGCTCTGCAAAGCGAAGTCAAGCTGCGATGACGCGAGGTGCAGAACGTTTTGTCGTGGGCCTAGGAAGAGTGGAGTGGTGCGTGAGGAATTATCCGCGCGTCAATACGGACTCCGAATATTGACGGAGGTCGTCCTGGAAAACAGACTATTCGCTCGCTTCGAAACGTGTCGTGCGCGCCGCGCAACGCAACGCTTAAGGCGCGATCCATCCGCACGGCGTCGCCCGTTTGTCGCTGTTCATCCCAATCGAGGAATCCATGAAAGCTAAAGCTCCTGGCATCATTGCCGGTGCATTGATCGTAGCCGCTCCGCTCGTGTCGTTCGCCGCCGGTCTGCCCGCGCCGTTTGAAGGCAGCAGCACGCTGCAGGCGGACGGTTTCGTGAAATCGGTCGACCAGGTGAAACATTCGGTGACCGTGCTCGACGCCCAGGGCGGCGAAGCGTCGTTCAATATCACCGACCCGGCCAACCTCGCGCAGATCAGGCAAGGCGGCAAGGTCCATGTTCGTATGGTGCGCAATGCGGTGATCAGCGTGACGCGCGGCGCGGACGGCCACGGCAACGGCGCGCAGAGTACGCAGCCCAACACGGCTCGCAACGTGAGCGCCGAGGTCCAGACCATCGACCATGCGTCCGGCATCATGGCGCTGAAGAGCGCGAACGGCGCGGTGTTTCATATCCAGGGTCGCGAACCGGCCAAGGTCGCGGGCGTCGCGCCGGGTATGCAGGTCATGGTGGCGTTCGCGCAGCAGGTCGACGTCGCGGTCGCGCCTGCGCAGTAAGCGGCGGGCCGGGGCGTTAGTCCGGCTCGCCAGGCACGAGGCGCAGGCGTGTGATTTCGGACGGTGCGCCGAGGCGCTTCGGCGGGCCCCAGTAGCCGGTGCCGCGGCTCGTATACACCCACAGGCCATTCAGGCGGGCGAGGCCGGCGGTGAACGGTTGCTGGAATCGCACGAAGAAATTCCATGGGAAAAACTGGCCGCCGTGCGTATGCCCCGACAGTTGCAACGTGAACCCCGCGGCGGCCGCGGCTTCGGCTGAGCGCGGCTGGTGCGCGAGCAGCACCTTGATCAGCACGTCGCCCGGTGCGCCGGCGAGCGCCGCAACCGGGTCGCTGCGATGCAACGGATCGTGATGGCCCGCCGAATAGTCGGTCACGCCGGCAATCACGGCGCGCGCGCCGTCATGATCCACGATCACATGTTCGTTGAGCAGCACGTTGAGGCCCAGGCGCCGGAACTCGGCGATCCATGCGTTCGCGCCGGCGTAGTACTCGTGATTGCCGGTCACGAGGAACGCGCCATGACGCGCGGTGAGACGCGACAACGGCTGGGTGTGGCGGGTCAATTGCGGCACGCTGCCGTCCACGACATCGCCCGTCACGGCAATCAGATCCGGCTTCAGCCGATTCACCGCGTCGACGATCGCATCGACATAGCGGTGCTTGATGGTCGGGCCGACGTGAATATCGCTGATCTGGACGATCGTGAAGCCGTCGAGCGCGGGCGGTAAATCGTCGATCGGCACGTCGATCGTGACGACCTTCGCGCGCCGGCGGGCGTTGAAGAGGCCAACCAGCGTCGAGAGCAACGCGAGCAGGGGCACCGCCGCTGCCGACCCCAGGCGCCAATGCGCGATGCTGAGGGTGTTCGGCCAGATCGCGTCGACGGTCAGCAGCGAGGCGAGCATCAGATCGCGGGCGAAGGTCAGCACCAGCAGCGACGAGAAGAAGCCCATCGCCAGCAGGCCGACCCACGCCAGCCGGTCGCCGAGCGGCTGCCGTTTGATCGTACGCGCCAGCATGCCGATCGGAATCAGCAAGATGGACAGCACGAGCCACAGCGCGCACAGCCAGCGGCCGGTGGCGTCGACCGGCATGTCCGGGATCAGACGCAAGCCGACGTAGAGATGCAGCAGGATGCCAATCAGGATGATGCGGACAAGAAACGATGAGCGGCGCATAGTGGGCAGAGGGGCGGGAAGGGGCCGGCGCGAGCGGTGCACCGGCGCAGACTCGCCGGCCGCGCTAACACAACGCAACGCAGCGCCGTGCGAGTCGAATCATTCTACCGGCATGCGCATCGGCTTGCCGGCGGCGCCAGATTCGCGGCCACGGCGGCCAGGCCGCCGTTCCAAAACGAGCCAGGAACGCCTACCGCATTGCAACATCCCGCGTGGTTCCCGAGGACCATCTGATTGCCTCGGCAACCTAATTAAATGGGCTTTGAATTGTGTTCGCGTGTGGACTATGCTCAAAAAGAACCGTCTTGTAACAGGGCGACCGCGCACGCAGACGCGGCCATGCGGCGGTTCGAGCCGGTCGGATTTGTCGCCGTAACAGGGCGACGCGGGAGGGGCATCATGAGACTACTCAGATCAGGCAACGAGTTGCATCACGGGCACCACGCCCATCATGTCGGACGCGAGGGCAAGCGTGTGATGCTGCCGCTCGTCGTTCTTTCTCTCATGGCGATCGGCTTGTACTACAGCGTGCGCGGCATCGACTTCTCGGAGCTGGGCCGAAGCGCGCTGTTCGACGTCGTGATGCTCTGCGTGGCGCTGGGGATCGCGGGCCTGTTCGGCGTCGTCGGCGCCTGGGTGCGTTCGAATGGCGACGACGCCGGCGAAGGCGAAGGCTTCTGCTTCGTCGGCGCGTTGATCGGCGCCGTGGTGTTCTACGTCGCGCTCTTCAGTTGAACGCGACGGCGGTCTCCACTTCTACGTGTCAGACAATCCGCGCGGCTTCGTCGAAAGCAAAGCGCGGGCTGCGCGCGAACAGTTTCGACGGATCGCCATAGCCCAGATTGATCAGGAAGTTCGACTTGACGGTCGTCCCGGCGAAGAACGCTTCGTCGACCTTGGCGGCGTCGAAACCGGACATCGCCCCCGTGTCCAGGCCGAGCGCCCGAGCGGCGAGAATCAGGTAGCCGCCTTGCAGCGTCGAATTGCGAAAGGCGGTGTCCGCGATCGATTTATCGTTGCCGACGAACCAGCTGCGCGCATCCGCGTGCGGAAACAGCTTCGGCAGATGCTCGTAAAACGCCATATCCATCCCCACGATCACCGTAACCGGCGCGGCCATGGTCTTGTCGAGATTGCCCGCCGACAACGCAGGTCGCAGCTTTTCCTTAGCCTCCGGCGTTTTGACGAACACAAAGCGTCCGGGGCTCGAATTGGCCGAGGTCGGGCCGAGCAAGACCAGTTCGGTGAGTTGCCTGAGCACGGCGTCGTCGACCGGTTTCGCTTGCCAGCCGTTATGCGCGCGCGCTTCGCGAAAGAGTTGATCGAGTGCCTGGTCGGATAGCGTCATGGTGAAAGTCCTTGAAAGGTCTGGGAAGTTGAAGGTAAAGGCATGAACCGGAAAGTCCGCATGAAGCCACCGGATGACAGCGCAAGCCGCGCGTACCAACGGCGTCTTCGGTGCCGCCATAATAGCCAAGGTTTCTACCCGCGCGCGCTTTGCGTGCGCCATCGCTTTAGCAGCGACATTCGCATTGGTATCGGGGCATCTCATGACGGATCTTTTCGCGGGTTCTGCCGACGACCTGCCCACGCCTGACGTCGACTGGTATCCCGACTGGTTGACGCCCGCGCTCGCCACGCAGGCTTTGACGCAACTGATCGACGAAGTCGGCTGGCGTCAGGACGTGATCGGCACGCCTGCCGGTCGCGTGCCGTTGCCGCGCTTGACGGCGTGGCAGGGCGAGCCGGACGCCGTCTACGTCTACTCGGGCATTCGCAATCTGCCGCAGCCGTGGACGTCGACGGTCGCGGAACTCAAGACCGCGGTGGAGGCGGTTTGCGAGGCGCGCTTTAACAGCGTGCTGATCAACCGCTATCGCAGCGGCGCCGACAGCATGGGTTGGCATGCGGATCGCGAGCCCGAACTTGGCGTGCGTCCGGTGATCGCGTCGGTGAGTCTGGGCGTCGCGCGCACGTTCGACTTGCGCCACAACAAGACCGGCGTCGTGCAGTCGTTCTCGCTGAAAGGCGGCAGCCTGCTCGTGATGAAGGGCGACACGCAGGCGGACTGGCGGCATCGCGTGCCGAAAGAACCGCGCGTGGCCGGGGAGAGGATCAATCTGACGTTTCGCTGGGTGACGCCGAGATGAGGCGCGGCTCAACTGGGCGGCCCCGCTGCGCTTGCCGTTGAGGCAATCAACGCGTAGTGATGCGTCTCGGTGCGGCCGCTCGGCAAAAACCACCGATCGGCCTTGCGCCCGATCCGGTCACCTATACCAAAATTGGTATCGCGAACGCGAATCATAGGATTGGACGGTTAACGCCCCACACACTACGCTACATCACGATCCACGCACCGTGAGGGCCGCAAGCACCGGGCAGGTTCGATGGATCGCCGACATTACAACGATCAGGAGACAGTCATGGCGAATACACGACGCGCCGCATGTCGTGCGTTGGGCGCGCTCGCACTCTGCGCGGGCATCGGGACGCTAGCGCTGAGCGCGCCGGGCGTTTACGCGCAAGACAAGCAGATCACCCTCGGTTTCGCGCAGGTCGGCGCGGAAAGCGCATGGCGAACCGCCAACACCGAGTCGGTGAAGTCCGCGGCGGCGGACGCGAAGATCAAGCTCAAATTCTTGGACGCCCAGCAGAAGCAGGAAAATCAGATCAAGGCGATCCGCTCTTATATCGCGCAGAAGGTCGATGTGATCGCGTTCTCGCCGGTCGTCGAATCCGGCTGGGAACCGGTGCTGCGTGAAGCGCAGGCGGCGAAGATTCCGGTGATCCTGACCGATCGCAATATCGACGTGAAAGACACCTCCCTGTACGTGACGATGATCGGCTCCGACTTCATGGAAGAAGGGCGTCGCGGCGGGCATTGGCTCGAAGATCACTATAAAAGCGATCAAGGTCCCGTCAACATCGCTGAACTGCAGGGAACGGTCGGATCGGCGCCCGCCAATGACCGGCATTCCGGCCTGCTGGAAGTGATCAAGAACGATCCCAAATTTAAGATCATCGCGTCGCAAAGCGGCGACTTCACGCTGGCCGGCGGCAAGCAGGTCATGGAAGCGTTTATAAAAACTTATGGAAATAAAATAAATGTAGTTTATGCGCATAACGACGATATGGCGCTCGGCGCCATCCAGGCGATGGAGGAGGCCGGCATGCATCCGGGCAAGGACATCACCGTCGTGTCGTTCGATGCCACCAAGGGCGGCTTCCAAGCGATGGCCGCCGGCAAGATGAACGTGGACGTGGAGTGCAGTCCGCTGCTGGGGCCGCAGTTGATGTCGGCGGTGAAGGACGTCGTGGCCGGCAAGCCGTTGCCCAAGCGCATTCTCACGCAGGAGACGGTGTTCCCGATGAGCGTCGCGGCGCAGACGCTGCCGACGCGTAAGTACTGAGGCTGAGTGAGGCCACGCGACGAAGTACTCAGGGTTACTGAGGAAAGCGCGAGGCAGAGCAAGTGACGTGCGGGTTGAGCGAAAAGGTTTCTCCAGCGGTGCCTGGCCGCCCGGTTGCTTCGGCAGCGGGCGGTCTATTTTCCGGTGAGGGTGGCTGAGTCGTTGAAGTCCGTTGAGGTCCGGCTAGCGTCGCTGGATGGCGCTGGATGGCAACGTGTGCTGCTGAATGCCGCTGGGCGTGGGCGGAAGTCGTCGGTGCCGGCGATGTCGCCGATGCCGCCGATGCCGCCGATGCCGCCGATGCCGCCGATGTCGCCGCCCGTTGCTGACGCCGCCAAGCGCCGCCAACAACCGTCGCCTGCCACCGCCATCGAGAGAATTTTAAAGGCACAGTTGCAAGCCCTGGCGCCCTGAACCGCTGCACCACCCATCGAGCGAGGTCTATGACGCATCCCGCTTCCGAACCGAACCTGCAGGTTACGAGCGCCGCCACTAGTGCAACGGCTGACGGCATGGACATCGTCAGCGCCTCGGCCAACCCCGACGCCCGCGCTCCCATCCTCGCCACCACCGCTGTCACCAAAACCTTCCCCGGCGTCAAAGCGCTGCAGCGGGTCGATTTTCGTCTGTTCCCCGGCGAGATCCACACGCTGATGGGACAGAATGGCGCCGGCAAATCCACCCTGATCAACGTACTGACCGGCGTGGTCGCGCCTGACGCAGGCACGATCCGTCTCGGCGGTGAAGTCGTGGCATTTGCGTCGCCGCAGGAAGCGGAAGCGGCCGGCGTGCGCACCTTGTATCAGGAGGTGAACCTCTGTCCGAACCTTTCCGTGGCGGAGAATATTTTCGCGGGCCGGCAACCGCGCCGCTTCGGCGCGATCGATTGGCCCGCCATCAAGCGCCGTGCCCAGGCTGCGCTGGCGCGCCTGGACGTGTCGCTCGACGTCACCCGTTCGCTCGACGCCTACCCGATCGCGGTGCAGCAGATGGTGGCGATCGCGCGCGCACTGTCGGTCGACGCGCGAGTGCTGATTCTCGACGAACCGACCTCGAGCCTCGACGATGGCGAGGTCGGCCAGCTTTTCAAAATACTTCGGCATCTTAAACAGTCTGGCATAGCGATTCTTTTCGTCACGCATTTTATCGAGCAGACATATGCCATTTCCGATCGCATCACGGTGATGCGCAATGGCGAGCGCGAAGGCGAATATCTCGCGCGCGATTTGCCGGCGGATCAACTGGTCGCGAAGATGGTCGGCCACGAGCGGATGAGCGCACGCTTGCGCGAGGCCGCGCATGAAGGGCAGGCGAGTCACGAGGGCCGCGCCGAGCAACCCGTCACGCAGACCGCCGGAGCGCCAACCCAGGCAACCGAAGCCATGCAAACCGCGCAAACCGCGCAGACCGCGCAGACCGGGGAGCCCACGCCGCCCACCCATTCCTTCATCGAACTCCACGGCGTGGGCCGCCGCGGCACGCTGCAGCCCATCGACCTCGACCTGCAGCGAGGCCAGATCCTCGGACTCGCCGGCCTGCTCGGTTCGGGTCGCACGGAAACAGCGCGGCTCCTGTTCGGCGCCGACCGCACCGACAGCGGCGCGATCTTCATCGACGGCCGCGCGGTAAAGCTACGCTCGCCGCGCGACGCGGTCCGCCACGGCATCGGCTATTGCGCGGAAGACCGCAAGAAGGAGGGCATCGTCGCCGAACTGTCGATCCGCGACAACATTCTGCTGGCGCTGCAGGCAAGGCGTGGCTGGTGGCGCAAGATCAGCCGGCAACGTGCGCGCGAGCTGGCCGATCTATGGATCGAGCGGCTCGGCATCAAGGCGGCGGACGCCGAGCAGCCGATCGGCTTGCTCTCCGGCGGCAACCAGCAGAAAGCGCTGCTGGCGCGCTGGCTCGCGACCGACCCCCAACTGCTGATCCTCGACGAACCCACCCGCGGCATCGACGTCGCCGCCAAGTTCGACATCATGGACCGGCTGCTGGCGCTGTGCGCGAACGGTTTGAGCATCCTGTTCATTTCGTCGGAGATCGGCGAGGTGCTGCGCGTCAGTCATCGCGTCGCGGTGTTGCGCGACCGTCGCAAGATCGCCGAAGTCGCGGGCAAGGCGTCGAACGAAGACAACATCTACCGACTCATCGCGGGGAGCGGCGAATGAAACTGGCGAACTGGTTCGTGCGCGACGGCGCCGAGCGTCCATTGATCTGGCCGTGCGTCACGCTGGCGTTGTTGTGCGGCCTGAACCTGTGGGTCAATCCGCACTTCCTGTCGCTGCGGATGCTCGACGGTCACCTGTTCGGCGCGCCCATCGACGTGCTGAATCGCGCCGCGCCGCTGGTGCTGGTGGCCACCGGCATGACGCTGGTGATCGCCACGCGCGGTATCGACATTTCGGTCGGCGCGGTGGTGGCGATCGCGGGCGCCGCGGCGGCCACGATACTCGCGACGCAACCCGAGCCGGGCGCGCCGCTGATCGCGCAGGCGTTGGTGGCGGCGCTGGCGGTCGGCGTGCTGAGCGGTATGTGGAACGGCGTGCTGGTGTCGTTCGTCGGCATGCAGCCGATCATCGCAACCTTGATTCTGATGGTGGCCGGTCGTGGCGTCGCGCAATTGCTGACAGCGGGACAGATCATTCCGATCGGCGCGCCGGGCTATCTGTTCGTCGGCGGCGGATATTGGCTGGGCGTGCCGTGTTCGGTGTGGATCGCCACCGTGGCGGTGCTCGTTACCGCGGCGCTCGTGGAAGGCACCGCGCTCGGCCTGTTCATTCGCGCGATCGGCATCAATCCGGTGGCCACGCGTCTGGTCGGGCTACGTTCCAAAGCCCTGGTCTTCGCGGTCTATGGCTTCTCGGGATTGACCGCGGCGATGGCGGGCATTCTCATCAGCTCGAACGTGCGCAGCGCCGACGGCAACAACGCCGGGCTGTTGCTCGAACTCGATGCGATTCTCGCGGTGACGCTCGGCGGCACCTCGCTGCTCGGCGGCCGTTTCAGTTTCGCGGGCACCGTGCTGGGCGCGCTGATCATTCAGACGCTCACGTACACCACGTATTCGATCGGCGTGCCGCCGGAGGCGACGCTGGTCGTCAAGGCGGCCGTGGTGCTCGCGGTGAGCGTGATCCAGTCGCCGGCGGCGCGCGCGCTCGCCGTCTCGTTCGGCAGATCGCTGCTCGGGCAACGCGGGGTGGCGCGATGAGACGACTCCTCGACGCGTGGGCTCACCTGGTCGATCCGCGTACGCTGCCGATCGCCGTCACGATCGTGCTGTTCTGCGCGCTATTCGGCTTCGGCTCGGTGATGTACACCGGTTTCTTTTCGTGGCAGGTGCTGCTCGATCTGCTGGTCGACAATGCGTTTCTGCTGATCGTCGCGATCGGCATGACGTTCGTGATCGTGTCCGGCGGGATCGATCTATCGGTCGGTTCGGTCGTTGCACTGACAACCATCGTCGAAGCCGTGCTGTCCGAACATCTGCACCTGTCCGTCTGGGTGATCGTGCCGATCGTGCTGCTGATGGGCACGGTGTTCGGCGCGGTGCAGGGCGCGCTGATTCACTTCTTCCGCTTGCAGGCGTTTATCGTGACGCTGGCCGGCATGTTCTTCGCGCGTGGCTTGTGCTTTCTGATCACGACGCAATCGATCACGATCACCGATCCGACCTTTCAGAAGATCTCCGCGTTCCGGCTCAACATCGGCGTGGGCTCGGTGACGGCGAATGTGCTGATCGCACTCGTCGCGCTGCTGGCGGCGATTTACGTCGCGCATTTCACGCGTTTCGGCCGCAACGTGTATGCGGTCGGCGGCAATGCGCGTTCGGCGTTGCTGATGGGTTTGCCGGTCGCGCGCACCCGCATCGGCGTGTATGCGCTGAGCGGTTTCTGCTCGGCGCTCGGCGGCGCGGTGTTTACGTTCTATGTGCTGTCGGGCTACGGCTTGCAAGGGCAGGGCATGGAACTCGATGCGATCGCGGCGACGGTGATCGGCGGCACGCTGCTGACGGGCGGCGTGGGCTATGTGATCGGTTCGCTGTTCGGCGTCGGCATTCTCGGCACGATCCAGACGCTGATCACGTTCGACGGCACGCTCAGCTCGTGGTGGACCCGTATCGTGATCGGCGCGCTGCTGTGCGCCTTCTGCCTGCTGCAGCGGTTGATCGAGCGGCACGCGAAATCGGTGCGCCGGCCTGGCGGCACCGACCCGGCGGCGGTCACGGCGGGACGCGAACGCGGCCATGGCGACCGACCGGCGTCGTCGGACTCGCATGTGCTCGGGCGAGCGCCGGAGCAGGCTTGAACATGCGTTGCCGCGTGGGGAACCGGCGTGCCATGCGGCGACACGCGAGCCGCGCGTTAAGCGACACAGCACAGCACCCGCCGCGCCTCCGGTCAGGCGCCCAGCTCGCGCCCCCTGGTCTCGGGCAACGTCAGCGCGGCAAGAATCACGACCCCATACGCCACGGCTGCGAACACGCCGATCGCATGCCCGAGTGTCATGGTCTGCGATACGTAGCCGATCAAAAACGGAAAGGTCGCGCCGACCGCCCGGCCCACGTTGTAGCAGAAGCCCTGGCCTGAGCCGCGAATCCGCGTGGGAAACAGTTCGGTGAGAAAGGCGCCCATGCCCGAGAAAATGCCCGACGCGCAAAACCCTAGCGGAAAGCCGAGCACGAGCATCGACAGATTATCGAGCGGCAGTTGCGTGTACAGCAGCGCGATCGCGCACGAGGCCAACGCAAAGCCGATGAACGCACGCTTGCGGCCGAACCGGTCGCTGACATACGCGCCCGTCAGATAGCCGCAATACGAGCCGACGATCACCACGCCGAGATAGCCGCCGGTGCCGATCACGCTCAGATGCCGTTCGGTTTTCAGATACGTCGGCAGCCACGTGGTGACCGCGTAGTAACCGCCTTGCACGCCGGTGGCGAGGATCGACGCGCGCAGCGTGGTCCAGACGATCTCGCCGCGAAAGATATCGAGCAACGCGCTGCGCGTCTGCGTAGCGGCCTGCGCCGCTTTCTGTTGCCGGTGCACTTCCGGTTCGTCGACGAAACGGCGAATCCAGATGACGAACGGCGCCGGCGCAATGCCGATCGCGAACAGCACGCGCCACGCGTAGTCGGCCGGCACCAGCGAAAAAACGGCCATGAACAGCAACGTCGCGATGCCCCAGCCGATTGCCCAGCCGGCCTGTACCAGCCCCACGGCCTTGCCGCGGTCGCGCGCGCGAATCACCTCGCCGATCAGCACGGCGCCTGCCGTCCATTCACCGCCGAAACCGAGCCCCATCAAGCCGCGCGCCCACAGCAGTTGCGAGAAATTCTGCGCCAGCGCGCACGCCAGGGTGAAGATCGCGAACCAGAGAATCGTGATCTGCAAGGTCTTGACCCGCCCGATACGATCCGACAACACGCCGGCGGCCCAGCCGCCCAGCGCGGAACTCAATAGCGTCACCGTGCCGATCAGGCCGGCGTCGCCGCGTGTGATGCCCCACGTCGCGATCAGCGTCGGGATCACGAAGCTGAGGAACTGCGTGTCCATCGCGTCGAGCACGTAGCCGATCTTGCAGCTCCAGAACGCGCGCTTCTCGCTCGCGGAGATCTGCCGGTACCACGCGAACGGGCCTTTCCCTGGGCCGGGTGCGTCGTAGCGCTCGGCGTCTGCGGTCAACTGCGCTTCGGTTTCCATGCTTGAACTCCGGTCGTCGTGGTGGGCCGTGCGTCGTGCTGGCGCGCGGCTTCGGGTTGAGGCGATTAAGGCGCTTGAAGCGCTCGAGGCACTTAGGGGAAAAGTGGCCTCGCTTACAACACCGCGAGCGAGGTGTTGGGAATGTCGGTCACGAGCATGTGCCCTGGCTTGTGCGCGATCGCAAACGGCAAGCGCGCGCTTTCTATCGCGACTTGCGGTGTCACGCCGCAAGCCCAGAACACCGGCAATTCATCGCTGCGCACGTCGACCGCGTCGCCGAAATCGGGCTGCGCCAGATCGCGAATGCCGATCAGCGACGGGTCGCCGATATGAACCGGTGCGCCATGCACTGCGGGAAAGCGGCTGGTGATCTGAATGGCGCGGATTGCGTCGGCGGCTTTCATCGGCCGCATCGAGACAACGCGATGGCCGCTGAACGGGCCAGCCGGCACGTTGCGTTCGCGCGTGCGATACATCGGTACGTTGACCTGTTGTTCGATATGGCGCAGCGCGATGCCTTCGCGTTGCAGCATTTCCTCGAAGGAAAACGAGCAGCCGATCGCGAACACCACCAGATCGTCGCGCCACAGTTCGTCGAGGCTGCGGACCTCCTCGGTGCGTTCGCCGTGACGGTAGACGTAAAACGCGGGTACGTCGTTGCGGATATCCAGACCGGCGCCGAGTGCGGGTACGCGCCAGTCGCCCGGCTCGCCGATGCCGAGCAGCGGACACGCTTTCGGGTTGAGCGTGCAGAAGCGCAGGAAGTCGCCGGCATACTCGCTCGGCAGAATCGCCAGATTGGCCTGCGCGTAGTCGCCGCAATAACCGGCGGTCGGACCGGACAGGCGCCGCGTGCGAATCTGCTGACGAAACTCGTATGGGTTGTAAGGCATGGACGTGCTGGCTCCAGGTCGATGACGTCGCCGATGCGGCCCGATCAATGGGCCAGCGATGGAGCCAGATTAGTAACGTCAAAAATATCCATCCAGCGAGTTTTTATTGTGTTTCGTTAAATTAAACTTAACGCTATCGGGACGACTCACAGCGCGTTTGCGGCGATGATCGCGTGTGATTCGTCGTCAACTGGAGAGCGTCCGCCATGAATACCCGCTTCGTCGAAACATTTCTGACGCTCGCCCGTCTGGGCAGTTTTCGCGCGACCGCGGTCGCGATGCACGCCACGCCCGCGGCGATCTCGCTGCGTATCAAAACGCTTGAAGCGGAGCTTGGCGTCGAGTTGATCGAACGCGAGGCGGCGCTGTTTCAGCTCACGGCCAACGGCGAGCGGCTGCTCGCGCATGCGCGCTCCGTGGTGCAGGCCACGCGCTCGCTGCAACTGGCCGCGCAGGACGAAACGCAATTGGCCACGCGGCTGCGGCTGGGCGTGATCGAAACGGTGGTGCATAGCTGGCTGCCGGACTACATACGCATGCTGAACGCGGAGTATCACCGTATCGTCGTGGACCTCACGGTCGATTCGAGCGCGGTGCTCGGGCCGCGCTTGCGGGCGGCCGAACTGGATCTGGTCATCCAGGTGGAGGAAGCCGCCGTGCACGAAACGTCGATCGTGTCGGCGTTGCTGGCGAGCTACCCGGTGCGCTGGATCGCGCGCAGCGATCTGATTCCTGCCGGCCGCGCGAAACACGTTCAGACGCTGTTGAGCAAACCGGTGTTGACGTTCGGTCGCGGCACGGCGCCGCAACTCGCGGTCGAAGCAATCGTGCAGACGCTCGCGAAGCGCGCGGGCGTGCCGCTTGCCGAGACTCAGGTCACGTGCATGCCGTCGGTCGCGGTGATCGTGAAGCTTTTACGCGACGGCTATGGAATTGCCGCGGTGCCGGCGCTGTTCGTCGAGCCTTACCTGAGCAGCGGCGAGCTGGCGCAATTGCAGGTGCGTCCGTTGCCGCCGCCGATCAACGTGGCGATGTATTACCGCGACGATGCGGACGTCGGCGTGCTGGCGGCGTCGCGGGTGGCCCGCAATGCGTGCGATCGGTATGCGAAGAAGATGGGGCGGCAGTTGATCGAGAAGCGGTGAAGAGAGGTGAGGAAGAGGGTGCAACTCAGCGCATGTCCATCCGCCGCCGCGCGGTCGCGACCAGTCGCTCGAATGAAAAGCCGCTTGCCGCGAGCGCGGCGCTATCCGGAAAGTACTCGCGCACGATATCCGTCGAGACCTGTCCAGGCGGTGCTTCGATCAGCACGCGGGCGCCCATTTCCTGCATGACGGTCAGCGCATCGAACCAACGCACGGTGTGGCGCATATTGGTCGCGAGATCGTCGCGGATGGCGTCCGCCGTGTAGAGGGAACGCGCGCCGCGATTGCCGATGTAAATGCTGCGCGGCGCGTGAAACGGCACCTGTTGCGCGTAGGCCACCAGTTCGTCCGTGGCATGAGCGAGCAAATCGCAATGCGACGGCACGCTCACGGCGAGTCGCGTGGCCTTGCGCGCGCCTGCCGCGAGTGCGCGCTCGATGAATCTGTCCAGCGCGTCATTCGCGCCTGCCATCACGATCTGGCGCGGTGCGTTGACGTTGCCGATATAAACGCGTTGCTGCTCTTCGTTCGCGTGCTGCGCCGCGAGCGCTTCCAGTTGATGCTCGGTCAAGCCCGACACCGCCGCGAGTCCGTAGCCGGACGGGTAAGCCGTTTCCATCAGTTCGGCGCGCCGCCGCACCATCTGCAACGCGTCGTCGAAGCGCACCGCGCCGCAACTCACCGCCGCTGCATAAGCGCCGACCGACAACCCCGCGCTGATTTCAGGTGCGAGTTGTTCGGCGGCCAATGCACGCGTCACGGCGACGCCCGCGATCGTCAAGCCGATCTGTACGGCCACCGTCGAGCGCAACGCCTCCGGTGTGTCGAGCGTCAGCACGTCGGCGCCGAGCACGTGGGAGGCTTCGTCCAGCGTGTCGCGTACCGTGGGATGCAACGGCAGACGGTGCAGAAATCCGTCCGTTTGCGCGCCCTGGCCGGGGAAGATCAGCGCGAGCATCAGGCGAGCCCGTCGCGGTGAGCGACGGCCCACGGATCGGCGATCAATTGCGGGCCGCTTGCGTGACGCGCCATCACACGCGGTTTGTCCGCTGCCCATTCGGCGAGCGCAACGCCGCCAGCCGGCGTGTCGAGTTGCGCATCCACACGGATGCCGGCGTTTTTTGCGTGCGTTTGCAACTGGTTCAGCAACGCCAGCGCATGGTTTCGCGTGAGCGATTCCGGCGTGCGGATCAGCAGATCCAGATCGCTCGATGCGCTCACGCTGGGCACTTGTGTAGCCAGTTCAAACCCGGCGCTGCCCGTCGGGCCCCAGACGAAGCCGTGCAGTGGACCCGCTGCATCGCGCTGCAACGCGGCGAGCGCAACAAACGCAGCCAGGCCGCCGCGCGTTGCAAGCGGTTCGGATTGTGCAAGCATCTGCGGTGCCACGACCGTTTCGATGTCCGCGACGCGCGCCCACGTGCCATAACGCTGCGCGCGTCCCGCGCCGCGCACGCCGATCGCGACGAAGCCTTCAGCAGCCAGGGCTCGTCTCACCACCGCAACCGGCGCGCGTGCAAATGCCTCGCGAACCCACGGCGGCTCATTATCGACAACCTGCAAATGGCGCAGCCGCAACAGATCGTGCGGCTGCCATCGCGTATCCCACGACAACGCGTGCTCGACGACGAACGGCGGGGCCGCGCAGGTCTGCATCAGACGGCATCCCATTGTTCGGCGAGGCGCCGGCGCACTTCGATCGACGCCGCGCGATTCTTCCGCGCCGCCGCCGATTCCAGCCGATGCGACAGGCCCTTGCTTCTATCGTTGCGCGCGCTACGAATCTGTTCGGCCAGCACCTGCCGCACATGTTCGATGTGCGACGCGTCCGGCGCATCGGCGTCGACGCCGTCGATCAGTTGATCGAGCAGGCCGAGTTTGGCGAACGACGCCATCGAATACGACATCGGCACGATCGTTTCGCCGAGCGCGTCGAGTTCTTCGACGGTGCGGCGCGTCACGCGCGCGGCTGCTTCCTTGCCCATGGCGTGAACCATCGTGCCGGGCGCGTCGAGCGCGACGATGCGGTTGGCCTGATAGCCGTGCGCGAGGAACGCGCCCGACATGGCCGGTCCGACAATCAGTGCAATCACGGGATGCCCCGCGTCGCGAGCCGTTGCGTACGCATCGACCCCGGCCGCGCAGGCGAGATGAATGCCGAGCATTTCCTCACGATAGCCATACGCCTGGCTTTTCACGTCGACGATCGCGACGATCGGGCGGCGCGTACCGCTCGCCGCGTCTTGCGCGACCGCTTCGCGCACGGCGCGGGCGAGCAGCCAGCCCTGTTCGAGACCGACGACGTTATCCGTCGCGCGCGGAAAGCGGTTGGCGGGATCGGGCACGACCGTGACGAAGCGCGCGGTCTCGCCGCCGAGCGACGCGTCGCCGCTCCACACGGGCGCCGCACTGGACGGTTCGCCGGCCAGCGCGTGAAACCAGCGCGCGCCGCGGCTCAACGGGCTGAGAGTGGTATCGCTCATGCTTGCTCCTTGCGCGGCTCGGTTGCGGCGTGCTGGTTGAAGACCTCGCGCATGCTTTCCGGCGTGACGCTGGCGGGATCGATTTGCGCGAGACGGTTCAGAAACAGGTCGACCTGTTCGCTGCGATGCGCGGCCGGCACGCCTCGAGCGAACGCGGCACGCACGGCGGCGCGCACGGCGTCGGCGTCGTCGTCGATCAGTCGATCGGCGAGTGCGGTCGCGGCGCGTTGTTCACCGCCGATCAGTTGCCACACGCGGCGGCGATCGCTCGCATCGAGTTCGTCGATACCGGCTTCCTGTTCGATCACCTCGGGACCGTTCATGCCGAGCCGCCCTTGCTTCGTGACGACCAGATACGAACACAGCGACGCCGCGAGCGACATGCCGCCGAAACACCCCACCATGCCCGCGATCACGCCGACCACCGGTACATGCCGGCGCAACGCGACGATCGCGGCCTGCATTTCGGCGATCACGGCGAGGCCGAGATTGGCTTCCTGAAGCCGCACGCCGCCGGTTTCGAACAGCACGACCGGGCGCACGAGCTTGCCGCGCTCGCAATCGCGCAGCGCCAGTTCGAGCGCGGCGGCGATCTTGCTGCCCGATACTTCGCCGATGCTGCCGCCCTGGAACGCCGATTCGATCGCGGCGACCACGGCAAGCTCGCCGTCGATGGTGCCGCGCGCGATCACGCAGCCGTCGTCGGCCTGACAGACCACGCCTTGCAGCGGCAGCCACGGCGATTCGATCCGGTCGAACGGGCCCAGCAGTTCACGGAAGCTGCCGGCATCCAGCAGCGAGCGCGCGCGTTCGCGCGCCGGCAGTTCGATGAAACTGTCGCGCAACATTGGCGCGGGTTGAAGATTCGCGACGGTGTTCATGCGGCGTCTCCTTGTTCAGCGGCTTCGACGGCTTCCGCGAGTCTTAAGGCGACTACGCCGGGCGTTGCGCCGAAGTCGTTGATTTCGATTTGCGCGGCGCCGTCGTAGCGGGTGAAGAAGCGGTCGAGCACGCTTTTCCAGATGTGGCTGTAACCGTCGACGCTAGTGCGCACCACCACATGCGCGCTCAGCGCGGCCGTGGCCGCGGAGGAATCGGCGGGCGCCAGCAGCACTTCCAGATCGCCCGAACCCACCACGCCGACATGCGCGCGGGTCGTGACGGCGCGTTGCGCCGGATAGTCGAAGGTCAGATGTTCCATGAGTCCGGGCTCCCGCCGGCGTCGTGATGCGCCAGCATGTCGAGAAAAAGGGTGGCGGCGAGCAGATCGGCTGCGCCGCCGGGCGAGGCGTTAAGCGACAGCAATACGTGTTCGAGTGCGGCGAGGGCGGCGCGGCCTGCCGGCGTGGAACTGCCGCCGGCGTCCAGCACGCGTTGCGCGCCATGCTGGCCGGCGTGCAAACCCGCCAAACCCGCGCGATGCAGCAGGCAGGTGTCGTCGAGCGAGGCCATGATCGCGAGCAGCGCGTCGACGCGCGCGGCGTTTTCGTCGACGCCTCGCGCACGCGCCGCGAGCAAGGCGGGCAGGCCGACGTCGATCGCATGCGGGAAGCCGTCCTGCGCTTCGCGGCGCGCGCCGCCGACCTGGTAGCGCCGGCGTGCACGTTCGCCGTGACTGTCGGAGGGCGCGGCGAAGCGGTCCGGAAAGCAGGCGATTTGCGCGGCATAGGTGCCGATTCGCGAGGCTTTCGACCGGTTCGTCGCGTTGTCGCCGGTCGCCATCGTTGCGCCCGCAACCAGCAGGCCGACGATCCAGATCGCGCCGCGATGCGCGTTGCTGCCGCCGGTGGCTCGCAGCATGTCCTGCTCGCCGCTGCGGCCGATCTGCGCCAGCTCGGCGCGCAACAACGCGGACGGTTCGCCACGGCGGCGCGCCGCGTGCGCGAGCGCCGCGAAGGTCGGTTCGAGCGAATGCGCCGAGCGCAGCATGAGGGCGAGATCGAGATCGCGATGCGCGCCGCTGCCGCGCCGATCGACCAGCGCGGGCTTGGGGGTGAGTTGGACTTCGTCGATCAGCGCGGTGACCGCGTAGCGGGCAAGTTGCGCGTCGGAAGGCAGGGCGGGGACCCGCGCGGACGACCGCTCGACACGCTTCAACAACGCAGCGGGCGCCATGCTTACCAGCTCCTGAAGCGTGCCGGCGGCGCATACAGACCGCCCGACCACGTCACCAGATCGTCGATGCTGCGTGCCGCCAGCAGCGAGCGCTTGGCTTCGCCGCGTCGAATGCCGAGATCTTCCGGATACGCGACGATGCCGCGCCGGCGCAACTCCGCCGTCTTCTCAGGCTTGGCGCGCAGGCCGATCGGCGTGACGCCCGCCACGGCGGCAATCGCCGCGCGCCGCTCGTCGATGCCTTCGGCTTTGTGCAGATGCGCAATGCCTTCCTCGGTCACCACATGGCTGACGTCGTCGCCGTAAATCATGACCGGGGCGATCGGCATGCCGCTCTTCGCGCCGACCGCGACCGCGTCGAGTTCATCGACGAAGGTCGGCTCGCCGCCTTTCTTGTACGTCTCGGCCATTTGCACGACCAGTTTCTGGCCGCGCGACACCGGACCCTGATCTTTCAGCAGCTTGAGCCAGGCTTCGCTCGAATGACGCCGGCCGCGCGGATCGTGGCCCATGTTCGGCGCGCCGCCGAAACCGGCCAGGCGGCCGCGCGTGACGGTGGAGGAATTCGCGTCCGCGTCGATCTGCAAGGTCGAGCCGATAAACAGGTCGACGCCGTATTGCCCGGCCAGTTGGCACAGCACGCGATTCGAGCGCAGGCTGCCATCGTTGCCGGTGAAGAACACGTCGGGACGCGCTTCGATATACGCCTCCATGCCGACCTCGCTGCCGAAGCAATGAATGCTGTCGACCCAGCCCGATTCGATCGCCGGAATCATGGTGGGATGCGGATTGAGCGTCCAGTTGCGGCAGATCTTGCCCTTCAGGCCGAGCGCTTCGCCATACGTGGGCAGCAGCAATTCGATCGCGGCGGTGTCGAAGCCGATGCCGTGATTCAGCGACGTCACGCCATACGGTTCGTAGATGCCGCGGATCACCATCATCGCGGTCAACACCTGCAGGTCGCCGATATGGCGCGGATCGCGCGTGAACAGCGGCTCGACGGCGAACGGCCGGTCGGCTTGCACGACCACGTCGACCCACGAACCGGGAATGTCGACGCGCGGCAGTTCGTCGACGATCTCATTGACCTGCACGATCACGATGCCATGCCGGAACGCGGCGGCCTCGGCGATGGTGGGGGTGTCTTCGGTATTCGCGCCGGTGTACAGATTGCCGTGACGGTCGGCTTTTTCCGCGCATAGCAGCGCGACGTGCGGCGTCAGATCCACGAACATGCGCGCGTACAGCTCGACGTAGGTGTAGATCGAGCCGATCTCGAGCTGGCCGTCTTCCAGCAGTTGCGCGACCCGCAGACTCTGCGGCCCGGCGAACGAGAAGTCCACCTTATGCGCGATGCCGCGCTCGAACAGCGTCAAATGTTCCGGACGGCCAATGCTCGAAATCAGCAGATGTACGTCGTGAATTTTTTGCGGATCGACCTGGGCGAACGAACGCGACAGGAAGTCGGCCTGTTTCTGGTTGTCGCCTTCGAGTGCGACGCGGTCGCCGGGGCGGATCAGCGTTTCCAGTGCATCGACGATACGGTGGGTAGGCAGCACACCGTCTTGCAGCCAGGGTGCGATGGCCGCGAGGCGGCGGTTTTTTTCATCGCGGCGCGTGGTCCACGAGCGCGCGGCAGGCGGCGATGTAGCGGCGGACGCAGCGGTGATTTCGGCAGCTTGGTTCATCGGCTCAGTCAACTCCCGGTGGCAAGACGCGGGCGTCGGCCGCGCGGCTTGGGTTGATTGGCGAGCGCGGCTTCGGCCTGCGCGCGTTCGGTCAGAAAACGGTGCAGCAGGTCGCCGGTGCCGAGCAGATGCGCGACGACCTGCGCCTGTGCGGCGGGAATATCGCGGCGCTGCACGGCGTCGAGCAGGGCGGTGTGTTCATGGTCCGATTCGCCCTTGCGCGACGGCAGGTCCAGCTTCAGCCGCAGATAGCGTTCACCGCGCCGATGCAGCGTTCCGATCATCTCCTCGAGTTGCGGACGGGCGGCGGGCGCATACAGGCTCATATGGAACGCGACATTGCGTGCTACGTACAGTGCGGGGTCCGGTTCGCGTTCGGCGGCGCGGCAGAGCTTCGCGGCTTCGCGCAGCGTGGCGGCCGTGTGATGAGGAATGGCGAGGCCGATGGCCAGGCTCTCCAGCGCCGAACGGATCTCGTAGATTTCGCGTGCTTCGTCCGCCGACAACGGCGCGACGGTTGCGCCTTTGTGGACGGCGGCTTTCGCCCAGCCTTCGGTTTCGAGCAGGCGTAAGGCTTCGCGCACGGGAATTGCGCTGACCGAGAAATGCCGCGCGATCGCGTCCTGGCGCAGCGGCGCGCCAGGCGCCAGCGTGCCGTCGACAATCGCGGCGCGCAGCGCCTCCGCGATCACGCGGGACGTGCTCTCACGGGGCGCCGCCGCCGGTAAAAGCGGGCTGCGCGCGGAAGCGTCCAGGGGAAAACCATCTATTGCGTCGCTCATAATATTGAATATTATATATAAAAAAGAGCATTTATGGATGGGACAAACCCGGCAAACCCGGAAAGTTTTTTCGGCTCGCCGCGGACCGTTCCTCTTTGTTGTACGAGGACGGCGCGGTTCGTTCAAGCCGCCGTGCGCCGTTTCGTCGATTCCCTTGATGGGCACCCAAACCCGTACGTCAACTGCAGGGCCGGAGGAGCAGCAAGATGAATTCACTAACCGACCGCACGTCGGTCACGCGGCGGCGCACGCCGCTCAATCGTTCGCAGATCGCCGGTTTTTGGGGCGCGTGGGCCGGCTGGACGCTCGACGGCATGGACTCGTTCATCTATGCGCTGGTGCTGACACCGGCCTTGACCGAGTTGTTGCCGCGTTCGGGTTACGCGGCCACGCCGGCCAATGTCGGCCTCGCCGGGTCGATCCTGTTCGCGCTGTTCCTGGTCGGCTGGGGCCTGTCGTTTATCTGGGGGCCGCTGGCGGATCGCTTCGGCCGCACCAAGGTACTGGCCGGCACGATCTTCACATTCGCGATTTTCACCGGCCTCGCGGCGACCTCGCATAACGTGTGGGAGCTGGGCATTTACCGCTTTATCGCGGGCGTGGGGATCGGCGGCGAGTGGGCGCTGGCCGGCACCTACGTAGCGGAATCCTGGCCGGAAGATCGTCGCAAGATGGGCGCCGGTTATCTGCAAACGGGCTATTACGCCGGCTTCTTCCTTGCGGCCGCGCTCAATTACACGGTCGGCGTGCACTACGGCTGGCGCGTGATGTTCCTGACCGGCGCGGTGCCGGTGGTGGTGGCGATTCTGGTGCTGTTGCGCGTGAAGGAAACGGACAAGTGGCAGAAGGCCGAGGCCGGCGCCGCGCGCGCCAGGCCGCTGCGCGAAATCATGGGGCCGGCGTATCGGCGTCGCACGTGGGTGGCGTGCATTCTGCTGACGATCGCGATTATCGGGTTGTGGGCCGGCGCGGTGTATGAACCGTCCGCGGTGATTCAACTGGCGACCAAGGCCGGCATGGCGAAGAACGACGCGATCAGGACCGCTTCGCTGGCCACGGGGCTGCTGTCCATCGCGACGATTCTCGGTTGCCTCGCATTGCCGCCGATGGCTGAACGGATTGGCCGCAAGAAGACGCTGGCGGTGTACTTCGCGGGGATGGCGATCGCGATCGTCGGCAGTTTCGGCTGGGCGTTCTATCTGCCGAACGGACTCGCGCCGTTTATCGCGTGGCTGTTCGTGCTGGGGTTCTTCGGCGGAAACTTCGCGCTGTTCAGCTTATGGCTGCCGGAGCAATTCGAGACCCGCGTACGGGCGACGGCGTTCGCGTTCTGCACGTCGTTCGGGCGTTTTGTCGGGGCCGGGGTCAACTTTCTGCTCGGCGCGGCGGTGCTGCATATGCATACGCTCGGCGTGCCGGTGGCGTTGACGGCGCTCGCGTTCGTGGTCGGACTGTTCGTCATTCCGTTCGCGCCGGAAACGAAAGGGGAGGTGTTGCCGCAGTGATCGCCTGTCGCTTCTACTACGAGGATTAAACGGAAAACCCGGCGCTTCGCGAGAAACGCCGGGTTTTTTCATTGACGTCCGCGGCGCGCCAGGCGCGCCTCGCGTGCCGATGCGCTTACATCTTCCACCGCACCGACGCCGTCAGCGTGCGCGGCGCGCCCGGCATGTTGTACATGTCCGCATTGCCGTGCGCCGCGATGAAGTACTTGCGGTCGAACAGGTTATCCAGCGTCAACGCCACGTCGACGTTCTTGCCGTGATAACCCGCGCCGAGATCGAACGTCACGAACGACGGCAACGTCACCGCGTCGCTGGCCGACGTATAACGCGCCGACTGGAATTGCGCGCCGCCCGCCGCATAAAAACCGTACTTCAGATCGCGCTTGATCCAGACACTCGCGCTGTGACGCGGCATCAGCCCCGGCGTGTTCTGGTTCAACAGCAGGCCGGCCGAGCTCGCTTGCGGCGAGCCGTCCACATTGCCGTTCAGGTACGCGTAGCCCGCGTAGACCGACCACTTCGGCGCGATTTCGCCGGTCATCGACAGTTCCAGTCCGCGCGTGTGCTGCGTGCCGATCGGCAGCGCGTAAGTGGGATTCGCCGGATCGGCGATCTGCTGATTGGTCTGCTTCATATCGAACAGCGCGACGCTCGCGCTCGCGCGGCCGAGGTCGAATTTCGAGCCGACTTCGAAGGCGGTGGTTTTTTGCGGCGCGAGCGCCGAACCGTTCGCGAACGCGCCGCTGCTGATCAGCGTATCGGCCAGCGGCGAGAACGACTGGCTATACGACGCGTACAGCGACACCCAGTCGAGCGGTTCGTAAATCAGTCCGACGCGCGGACTCCACGCGCGATCCGTGCGGTCCAGATTGACGTGCGCCGACGTGTAGTCGTTGCGCGTCTGCGTCAGATAGTCGAAGCGCAAGCCCGCGAGAATCTTCCAGTGCTCGGTCAGCGAGATCAGGTCCTGCGCGTAGACGCCGGCCAGCCCCAGCACCGTCGCCGCGTTCGTCCTGGCCGGCACGCCCGGGCTCACGCCGGGCAGATTCACCAGTTGTGGGTTGTACAGGTTGTAGGTGGCGACCTTGGTGGTCGAGTAGATCGTGTCGAATTTCTGCTGCTGCGAGAGTTCGACGCCGTACAGCAGTTCGTGCTTCATGCCGAACAGCGTGGTTTTCTGCGTCAGTTCGAAGAGACCGTCCACGCCGTGATCCTGACGGAAGCGGGTGCTCTGATCGAGGGTCACGACCGGATTCAACGCGGTCTTGATCGGCTCGTACGTCACGTAGTTTTTGCGTTCGAGCGAGAAGTCGTACGCGCGCACGGCGGTGTGCAGCGACAACGAATCGTTGAAGCGATGATCGAGCGACGCGGTCGCGCTCTTTGCGTCGACGTCGTTATACGACGTGTTCGCCGCGTTCGCCGAGCCGTAATACGTGTTGATCGGCACGTTGACCGGGCGGCCGAGATAAGCCGGCAAGCCTTGGTCCGAAGTGCGGCGATCGTGCAGGTAGTCGGCTTCGAGATTGAGCGTGGTGTCTTTATCGATCCGGAATTGCACCGACGGCGCCACGGCCTGACGATTCAACTGAAACTGGTCGCGAAAGCTGTTCGAGTTCTCGGCCGCGCCTGTGATGCGAAAACGCGCGGCGTCGTTCGCATTCCAGCCGAGATCGAACTCGCCGCGCCGCTCGCCTTCGGTGCCGAGCGTCACGCCGACCGATTGCTCGGGATTCGCGCTGGGTTTTTTCAACACGCGATTGATCAGGCCGCCGGCCGAGCCGCGTCCGTAGAGCACCGCGGCCGGTCCCTTCAACACGTCGACGCGTTCCACGTTCGAGAGGTCGCGGTAGTAGAGCGCATCGTCGCGAATGCCGTCGACGTATTGATCGGTGATGTTGTTGAAGCCGCGCAGCGTGATCTGGTCGCGCTGGCCGTCGCCGACGGAGAAGCCGATGCCCGGCACGTTGCGCAACGCGTCCTGCAACGAGGTCGCGTTCTGTTCGTCGAGTAGCGCGCGCGGCACGACGTTGACCGTTTGCGGCACATCCATTAGCGACATGTTCATCTTCGTCGCGGTGTTCGAGGTGCTGCCGTCGTACGAGCGGTCGGCGGCGGCCTTGACGGCGATCGCCGGCAGCGTGTTGTCGGCCGGACCGACGGCGGGCGCGGCCTCTTGAGCCAGCAAAGGACGGGCGCTGGCCAGCGACGTGGCGAGCAGCAACGCGCGGTAAGTTTTCTTTTTGACGTTCATGAAGACGTTCTTCGAGTATGGATCGGTGGTGTTATCGGTTTGGAGTACGGCAAAAACGTACGCAAAAGCGCACGCGCACGGCAAAGCGGAACGCCGTGTGGTCGGTCAGTTGAAGCGAAGTGGTGAAGTCCCCTGAAGCGATCGGATGAGTTCGAAATTGAAACGGCCGGGGCGCCGTGCGTCAGCGTAAGAAGGGTGCGGACGTGACATCGGCTGCCTCGGAATGGCATGTCGATGTGGGGTTGGGAGGTGCAGCAGAAGCCGGATCAGTGTCCAGCTTGTAATATCTTGAAATTATAAACGAGAACGATTCTCGACTGTGCTAATTGAATGGAAAAACACAGGTTTTTGTAAATTCAATCCGCATGCCGTCGCGCTCGCGCGCCGGGCCGCAACAGCGTGAGCAGCGGCCAACCGAGATTCACCCCCAGACTCGCGACGACGATCAACGCCATGCCCGCGAGTTGCGGCATCGAGAGTGCGCGTCCGTACACGAGCGCATCGACCACGATCGCGGTCAGCGGATAAACGAACAGCAACACGGCGATGATCGGCGTGGTCAGCTTGGGCAGCGCGCCGTAGATCAGCACATACGAGAGCCCCGTATGCAGCACGCCCATGCCCACCAGCCAGAACCATTGCGTCGGTCCGATATGCACGGCAGTGAGCGGCGCGATGAACGGCAGACACACCACGCCGACCGCGCACTGCACGAGCGTCAGCAGATGCGGGCGCAACTCACCGAGCCCTTTGGCGATCAACGTGACGCTCGCATAAAGCACCGACCCCGCGAGCGCTTCGCCGATCCCGATCAGATAGCTCGTATGGCCTTGCAGATTCTCCGTGGCCGCCACGCCCGACGCGAGCACGAGACCGACGAACGCCGTCGCGATCCAGCCGAGCCGGTCGATGCCGAGCCGCTCGTTGAACAGCGCGGCGCCGATCAGCACGACCCAGAACGGCTGCACATGAAACACCACGGTCGCGACCGCGATACTGGTGCGATGGATCGCGTCGAAGAAGCCGACCCACTGTGTGACCATCAGCACGCCGGAAACCAGCGCCAGCACGACCGTGCGGCGCGTGAAATGCGCGCGCGTGAAATAGCCCTTCCACGCGCAATACGCGGCCAGCGACAGAAAGCCGAACAGGCAGCGAAAGAACACGAGGGTCAGCGCGCCGAGCCGCGCTTCCTCGACGAAGGCGCCGATCGTGCCCATCAGAAGCCCGCCGCTGGCCAGCGTGATGGCGCCTTGTTGACGTTGGGTGAGGGACATGCGAAGCGGTCTCCGTGAGTTGATGCCGCCAAGTATTGCGCGGCTTGCATGGCACCGACAAACGAATTAAATTGAGTAATTCCATAAGCTGGATTGATAAATCATGCATCCCGAGTTCGACGTCGATTTGCTGCGCAGCTTTATCGCGGTGGTGGAAACGGGCAGTTTCACGAAGGCGTCGGCGACCGTACATCGGTCGCAGGCGGCGGTCAGCATGCAGATCAAGCGGCTCGAAACCATGCTCGGCACCACGCTGTTCGCCCGCAACACGCGCAATCTTTCGCTGACGCGGCCCGGCAATACCTTGCTCGAATACGCGCGGCGGGTGCTGGCCTTGCATGAGGAAGCGTGGTCGGCGATCGTGCGGCCCGAAGTGAGCGGGCGCGTGGTGCTCGGCGCGCCGGACGACTATGTGTCGTCGCTGCTGTCGCCGGTGTTGCGGCGTTTCTCGACGCTGTATCCGCACGTGGAAATCGAAATCGTCTGCGCGCAGAGCACCTCGCTCGCGCCGATGCTGGCGGACAACAAGATCGATCTCGCGTTCGTCACGCGCGACCGCAAACTGCGCGGCGAATTCGTGCGCAGCGAGCCGATGGTGTGGGTGGGGGCGTCGGTGGATACACCGGTGCTGGCGGCGTCGCCGTTACCGGTGGGGCTCTACGAGCCCGGTTGCGTGGCGCGGCAACATACGCTGGCCGCGCTCGACGGCGCGCGCATCCGCTATCGCGCGGCGTTCAGCAGCGCGAGTCTGATGGGGCTGGTCGCGACCGTGGATGCGGGGTTGTCGGTGATCGCGCTCACGCGTTGCAGCGTGCCCTCGCGTCTCGCGATTCTCGGCGAAGCGCAAGGCTTGCCGAAGATCGCGCCGCTGGAAATCGTGGTGGCCCGCAGCGCCAAATCGGACCGGCCGACTTGCGATTATCTGGCCGCGCAGATGGTGCAGGATTTGTCGTTGGGACCACAGATGCAGACGCAGTCGCCATCGCAGGTGCAGTCGCGCTCGAAGGCGTCGTCGAGCGCGGCGCAGGCTTAAGCGCGCGGGTAGGCGGTAACCTCGCCGTCCACCGACAGCCGCACGCGTTCGCCCGGCTGCGGCGACAGATAGCCCGGCACGCGGGCGCGCACCATGGTTCGCGTGCCGGACTGCATTTGCAGCGCAACGCCGGCGTCCTGCCCCTGGAACGTCACCTCGGTGACGATCGCGTCGTAAGCCCGGGTGTCGTTGACCAGGCGATCTTCGTCGCGAAACAGGCGGATCTGCTCGGGCCGCACCATCACGTCCACGGCGCCCTGGCCGATCGGCGTGGACAACGGCAAGTCGCCCAGCTCACAACTCACGCGATCCTGCGTGACCGTGCCCGGCAGCAACACCGCTTCGCCGACGAACGAGGCCAGCTCGCGCGTGACCGGCAGCCGGTACAAGGTCTGCGGCGTCGCCGTCTGAATCAGCCGGCCGTTCCACAGCACCGCGACCTCATGCCCGAGCGACAGAGCCTCGGATTGATCGTGCGTGACCAGCACCGCCGTAGCGCCGGTCGCGGCCAGCGCGCTTGCTACCGCCTGACGGGTTTCGAGCCGCAAGGCGGCGTCGAGCGAGGAAAACGGTTCGTCGAGCATCACCAACGTAGGCGACGGCGCGAGCGCGCGGGCCAGCGCGACACGCTGCTGCTGACCGCCCGACAGTTGCTGCGGTGCGCGCGTGCCGAAGTCCGCCGGCAAACCGACCAGCTCCAGCAACTCGGCGACCCGATGCCGCGCGCGCCGCTGTGTGCGCGGCAAGCCGAACACGATGTTGTCCGCCACCGACAGATGCGGAAACAGCGCGCCTTCCTGCGGCACATAACCAATGCGGCGCTGTTCCGACGGCACGTGCAGGTTATCGCCGACCACGCTACGGCCGTCGATTTCGACACTGCCGCCATCCGCGCGTTCGAAGCCGCACAACAGGCGCAGCAATGTGGTCTTGCCGCTGCCGGACGGGCCGAGCAGCGCGAGTAACGTGCCGCGCTCGACCGAGAGATCGATGCCGTGCAGCACCGGGTGGCCGTCGAACGATTTTTGCAGTCCGCGGATACGAAGTTCGCTCATGAAAATCCGATCATTAAAGCAGGGGGAGCAGGGGCATCGATCAGCACCGAATCAGCCGCGTTCGCCGAGCAGCGCCGATTTGCCGAGCAGGGCGAACAGCAGGCCCGAGGCGAACAACGAAATGCCGGTGAGCAGCGCGGCATACGGCGCGGCGGCGGCGAACGCCATGGTCGACGTGTCGGCCCAGACCTGGGTGGCGAGCGTTTGCGTGTCGAGCGGGGAGAGCAGCAGCGTCGCGTTCAGCTCGGTGACGACCGAAATGAACACCATCGACGCGGCGGCCCCAAGTCCCGGACCCGCCAGCGGCAACACGACGCGGAACAGCGTCTGCGACCAGTTCAGGCCGAGCGCGCGCGCGGTTTCCTCCAGACGCGGCTGCGCCTGCATGAAGGCAGCGCGCACGCTGACCAGCGCGACCGGCATGAACAGCATCGCGTAGGCGACCACCAGCAGCGTCGCGCTTTGATAGAGCGGCTGCAGTGCATGCACCGCGAGCGACACGATCGCCAGCGCGATCACCAGACCCGGCACGCCCTGCGCGAGAAACACGCTGCGCTCGAACAGCGTCGCGAAACGGGTCGGGTAACGCACCAGCAGGAACGCGAGCGGGATCACCAGCAAGGTGGTCAACGCCGCGGCGGCGAGGCCGAAACCGACCGACGACAACGTGGCGTTGAACAGCAGTTCCGGCGACACGTCGGCCGGCGTGACGGCTGCCGCGCCCGGTTGCGTGAGCCAGTAGCCGATCATGCCGAGCGGCACGCCGAGCGTGGTGATCGTGAGCAGCGCAAAGCCGGCGGCGACGATCCAGCGCCATGCGCCGAGGTCGTAGCGCAATACCGCGCGACGTGTGCCGCGATCGACGCGTTCATACCGTGCCGCGCCGCGCACGCGAAACTCGAACGCGAGCACGATCAGGCAGATCACGATCAGCAGACAGGCAAGCAGCGAGGCGCCGCCGCCGTCGAAACTGGTGCGGAATTCCGCGTAGATCTGCGTCGTGAAGGTGTGAAAACGCAGCAGCGTAAACGCGCCGAATTCGGACAGCACGCCGAGCGCCACCAGCAGCATGCCGCCGAGCAATGCAGGGCGCAGTTGCGGCAGCACCACCCGCACGAAGCTGCTCCAGCGGCTGCAGCCGAGCGCGCGTGCGCTTTCCTCGAGCGCCGGGTCCATGCTGCGCAGCGCGGCGGCCACCGGTAGGTAGACCAGCGGGAAATACCCGCAGGTCAGCACCAGCAGCGCGCCGTTGAAGTCCTGCAAATCCTGGCTCAACGACACCCACGCATAGCTCGAAATAAACGCGGGCATGGCGAGCGGCGCGGCCGTGAGCACTGCCCATAGGCGCCGCCCCGGCAGATGCGTGCGCTCGACGAACCACGCGGCCGCCGTGCCGAGCACCGCGGACACCAGCGTGGTCGAGACGGTGATCAGTACGGTGTTGACCAGCAGTTCGCCGACCAGCGGGCGGAAAATCAGATCGGCCGCTTCGCCCGCGCCGAAGCTCGCGGCACGCCAGAACGTAAACGCAATCGGCAGCAGAACCAGCAAAGCGCTGATTGCTGCTGCCGCGAACAAACCGCGCGGCGCGCGCGAACGCGCGCGCGCCGTGACGGTCGATACAGCCGGTGGACCGGCTGACAAGGCTTCGCTCATTTACAGCAGACCTGCCTGACGCAACAGTTTGCCGGCCTGGCTGTCGTCGCCGAGCTGCTCGATGGTCAGTGCCGGCGGCTTCAGTTCGGTGAACGGCTTGAGGATCGGGTCCGATGCGACACCTGCGCGCAGCGGATATTCGAACATGACGTGGCTGTTCGCCATCAGTTGTTGCGCGCGATCGCTGACCAGATACGCGAGAAACTTCTGCGCGCCGTCCACGTTGTGCGCGGTCTTCAGGATCGCCGCGCCCGACACGTTCACCGCCGCGCCGGCGTCGCCGTTGCCGAAGTGATAGATCGCGCTGCGGGTCTTGCCGTCGCCGATTTCAGCGTGCAGGCGAGCCCAGTAGTAGTTGTTGATCAGACCGGTCGCGACACCGCCGCGATTGACGGCGGCCACCACGCCTTCGTCGTCGTCGAAAAGTTGCGCGTTGGCTTTCAGGCCCTTGAGCCATTGCACCGTTTGCGCTTCGCCCTTCAGCGCGAGCACGGCGCTCACCAGCGGCAGGAAGTCGCCGTCGCTCGGTGCGATACCGACCTTACCTTTCCATTCCGGCCTGGCGAGATCGAACAACGATTGCGGCAGTTGCGACGGTTGCAGCTTGGTGGTGTTGTAGGCCAGCACGTTTTCACGCGCGGTCACCGCGACCCACGAGCCCGTCGGCGAGCTGAAGCGTGCCGGCACGGTGGCGAGCGTCGCGCTGTCCACCTTGTTCAGCAGGCCTTTCTCTTCGAGCAGCATCAGCTCGGGCGAGTTTTCCGTGAAGTACACGTCGGCCGGCGTAGCGGAGCCTTCCGCGACGATCTGCGCGGCCATGGCCGGGCCTTCGCCGTTGCGGATCTTCACCGAGATGCCCGACTGCTTTGCGAAGTCTTTGGCGAGCAGGTTGACGACCTGTTCGTGCTGCGCGTTATAAACCGTGATCGACGCGGCTTGCGCCGCCGAAGGCACCGTCGCGAAAGCCGCGAGCGTGAGCGCTGCTGCGCTGCCGATGAGGCGCACGCGGGTGCCAAACCATGATTGAGCCATGATCCTGTGTTCCGTTGGTGATGTTGTTGTTGATCTTTCGATGCGTCGCCTGCCTGTTCACCGTGCCGGCGGACCGCGTGTGCGGCCGGCCGGCACGGCATCCTACCGGGCTTTCATTACGCCTCGAACAGCCCCGCGCCGATATACGAACCCGGCTTCGCGCCCGGCGGCACGGCGAACACCGCGCTGCCTACGTGGGTCGTGAACTGGTTCATCATGTCGAACTTCGCGAGCCGGTCGTTGATCGGAATGAAGCCCTTACGCGGGTCGCTCTGGTGAGCGACGAAAATCAGCCCCGCGTCGTACTCGGTTTCCTGACGCCATGGCGGCCAGCGCTCGATGTAGAAATCCGTGCTGTCGTTGTACGAATACGAGCGGCGCAGAATCTGCGCACCGTTGTTGCTGGCCTGATTCGACAGACGCACATGCGAGTTCTCCGGAATCACCGGATTGCCGTCCTTGTCTTCTTCCTTCAGATCGACCGCGTCGAACTCGCTCTTCTTGCCGATCGGCGCACCGCTGTACTTGTGACGGCCGAACACCTGTTCCTGGAAGTCCAGCTCGGTGTTGTCCCAGTGTTCCAGCGTGATGCGGATACGTCGCACGACGGTGTACGTGCCGCCTTCCATCCACGGCGCGTCCGCGGTGGCGCCGGCCCAGACGAACTCGTTCATCAACTGCGGCTTCGCGGTGGACGGATTGTTGGTGCCGTCCTTGAAGCCCATCAGATTGCGCGGCGTCTGACCGCGCGGACCCGACAGGAAACCCGCCTGACCCCAACGCATGGCGGCCGTGCCGTAAGCGAGACGGGCCAGTTGCCGGACCGCGTGAAACGCGACCTGCTGGTCGTTCGCGCAGGCCTGGATGAACAGGTCGCCGCCGGTTTTCTGCTCGATCAGCTGATCGCCGTTGAAACGCGGCAGATCGACGAGCGCGGCGGGGCGGCGCGCGGCGAGGCCGTAGCGGTCCTTGCCGTCTTTCGTGAACAGGCCCGGGCCGAAGCCGAACGTGATGGTCAGGCCGCACGGGCCGAGACCGAGCACGTCGCCGGAATCGGGCGCGGCTTTCCCGTTGACCGGGCTGTAGGCGCTGCCGTCGTCCTTAGCGCCGGACTTGGCGGCGGCCGTGCTGTCGACCATGCCTTCGGCCTGGGCCGCTTGCGGCGTCGCGGCGGTCGGCAGCGGAGCGGCTGTGTTGCCTTGCGTCATGCGCGCGGCGGCCTCGGTCCAGGCACGCAGCAGCGCGATCACGTCGGCGCGTTTTTCGGTCGTCAGATCGAGCGCGGCGACGTACGTGTGACTCTGCTGCGCCGTGACGATGCCGCCCTGATGCAAACCGTAAAACGGCTCGACGGCCAGGTGCGGATCGGCGCTGTGCGCCGGTGTTTTGGCGAGCGCGGCCTGAGCGGCTTGCGCCGCACCGAGACTCGCGCCGGCGGCGACCGCGGCGCCGCCGGCCTTCAAAAATCCGCGCCGTGAGGGGCGCGGGGGTTGATCGTGTGCCATGGCTACTTCACCTTCATTACGCTGTGGGGTGTTTTGCTTATTTCGCGAGAACCAGCGTGTTCACGTCGTCCTGCACGTAGTAGAAACCGTCGCCTTCGGGCGTCAACGCGAGACCGAACAGGTCGCCGTTGCCCGGGGGCGATTGTGCCTTGTCCGTGTCGATCCAGCGAGCGTAAATCTGCTTGCCGCTGACCGGGTCGATCTCGACGATCTGACCGTTCAGCGCGTTGGTCACCAGCAGGTGGCCGTTGGGCGCCGTGACCATGGCGAGCGGGCGGTGCAGCAGGCCGTCGGCGGTCAGTTGGCGGCCCACGCCGGCGCTGGTGTCGCGCGTCATCGGTTCGTCGATTTCCGTGACGCGATTGCCGATCGCGTCGGACACGTACAGCAGTTTCTGATCGCCCGACAGCGCGAGGCCGGTCGGCCCAACGAGGAACACGCCCTTGTCCGCCTGCGCGCCGAAGCCGCTGCCCACCACGGTTTCCTTCTTCACGACCGGCGGTTTGTCGGCCGGCACGTCGAGGTCCAGACGCAGCACGGTAGCCTGCTTGAAGACCGGCGGATTGCCGTCCGCGCCGCCCACGCCGAAGCCGGCGTTGCTGACGAACAGCGTGGCGCTCGAGCCGTTGTCGACGACCGCCATGTTGCCCCACGGGTCGTTGATGTTCGGGCTCGTGATGGTCGAGGCGACCTTGCCCTGCGGATCGATCACGATCAGGCAGCCGGCGCCCTTGGTGCCGGTGGTGCCGTCGTTGCTCGGCGTGCTGCCGACGATCACGTAGCCGGACTTCAGCATGGTCATCGCGGTGGACAGACCGATGCCGCCGGGGCACGCCTTCAGATCGCGCGGCACCGTCGCGAACACCGTCATTTCCTTAGTGTCCGGATGGTAGTTGATGATCGTGCTGCCGGTGCCTTGCAGATTGGTCGAGTTGTTGAAGTTGCCGACCAGTACGTCGCCCTTCTTGACGGTGCCGACGCTCACCGGCGCGACCACGACCGCGTACGGGTTCTGGTCGCCGTTGCCCGGCACGGTGTTGATCAGCGTGGTGTGGTGCTTGATGGTTTCCAGGAAACCTTGCGGTTCGGCATAGGCGCTGGCGGCCGTGCTCAGCGCGACGGCGCCGGCAGCGGCGGCGATCAGGGCCCGCGCGGCGCGCGGCGAAAACTTGCGCGTGGGTTGGTTCATGATTGGATCTCCGTGCGGGCGCACAAAGCGTTGATGGCGGTCATGATCGAAAGCATGGGATTCGATGGGTCGGTAGCGTGTAGGTTAGGCGAGCGCGGCATCAGAACGTGATATTGGTCCGCACGCCGATGACGAACGTGTTGCGCAGCGGCTGCGTCGGATCGCTCGGGTTCTGGCCGGCGCCGGCGTTGAACGTGTACTGTGCGTCCGCCTGCAGTTGCCACCACGGATTGACCTGATACTGATAAGTGGCTTCAAGCGTGGTTTCGCTGGTGCGCACGCCGTACGGGCCGCCGCTGAACGCCTGGTTATCCTGGTCGAGACCGTTCGCGTGATTGCCGATCTTGATGTACGTCAGCGCGATGCCGGCGCTGTCGTTGTCGCGGCCCGCAAAGGGCGCCTTCAGCACGACGCCCACGTTCGCGGCCACGCTGACCAGATTGCGGTCGCCAGGCGCGCCCATCACGCGGGCAAACACGTTCAGGCTGCGCGGTTCGTCCGGGTCCGGGCGCCAGATCATCTGGTCGGCGACCGCATAGAAGCTGTAGTCGCCGTGATGATTCTGGGCGACGCCGCTGGAGGCCGGATTCGCGAGCGACAGACCGGTGTTGTCGAAACGCTGGTCGGCGAAGCTCTGGTTGTTGTACCAGAGACCGAGCTTGTAGGTGCCCGGCAAGCCGCCGCCGCCCATGCCGACCATTTCGCCGTCGGCCGGCTGGTTGATCGCGTACTGCAACTCGCCGATGAACAGCGTGCCGTTGTGCAGGTTGAAGTTGGTGCCGCTCTTGTTGTTCGGGCTATTGCCGAGCGGGTCGCCGTCGAAGACACCGGCGAGCGCCGTCAACGAAGGCGTGATCTGGCCGCGCACGCGCACGCCGAGATCGGCGAGCGGATAAGCCGGGCCGCCCGACGGCATGTCGTACGAAGGCAGCGCGGGCCAGCCGAACATCGTGTTGACGAACAGCGCCGAGTTCGTGCTGGTGATGAATTCCTGGTCGATACTTTGCTGACCGACTTTCACGTCGATACGCTTGTTCAGGAACGACTGCTGATACCACAACTCCCACAGACGGGTGGTGTCCTGCGCTTCGATACCGCTCGCCGTGTTCAGCGTGCCGAGCTTGTTGGCGCTCAGATTGGCGCCGTGAATCTGCAGCGCGCTCACGTTGAACAGACCGCCCGGCAGACCGAAGGCCTTCTGCGTATCCATCTGCACGGTGGCGGTCGTCAGGCCGTCGTAGTCCGCGCCTTTCGCGAGACCGCCGCGCACGTTGGCCAGCACTTCGCTGGTTTCGGTGAGCTGCAAGGTCACACCGTATTTGCCGAGCCACGGACGCAGACCGCCGATGTCGCCAAGCAACTGCTGACGATTCCACACACCCGTCCACTGATTGGTCTGGGTGGCCTGAATGTTCAGGTCGGCCTCGGGGGCTTCGGGGGTCGCGTCGGGATTGGCTTCAGCCATCGCAACGCCGGCGGTCAGCGAAGCCCAGGCAAACGCGGTGAAGAGCGCGACGCGCCGCATGGCGGGCAGACGCGAGCGGCTGATGACGCCGGCACGCCTGGCGGAATCGCGAAGCGGACGCGCTTGAGCAGCGGGTCCGTTGAGTTGGGCGAACTTCATCGAAATCCTTGTTGGTGTTGTATCGACTGAACTGATCACCGCGGTATGACGTTGCTGTCACGACTGCGATTTGCTGCGACGGGTCGCGACGCCGGGCACAGCAGATGGCGAGATCGTACGCATGCGGAATAGGTGCGTCAACACAAATGAGAACGATTCGCATCAATATTACTGACATGTAACTTTGATCTTTACGGACTGCTATTAACGGCTATTTGCGCGTAATGAAACGTGAATTTAAACGTAATTGAAACGTATGGTTGTGGTCTTATAGAAGGTGTTTCCAATAACACAGCCCGGCGTGCAATGGCGTTGCGATGAGTCAAGCGGAGGGGTGGGCGGGCGCATTAACAACAGCGCTGACCAACCCTGTTACCGGACCACCACGAAAACCCGAAAACCCTGCGCGTCGAACGGACAAAGAAAGCCGCTATGATCTTTTCCGAGGCCGCCTGGCGGCACGAGATCCATCAGCGTTCAGCGCTTCAGACTTAACCGGGAACATGCCGATGTCATACGCCGTCAATCTGGACCATTACTTCACCCGCATCGGCTACGAAGGCCCGCGCGCGGCCACGCTGGAGGTACTGCAAACGCTGCACCGGCTGCATCCGCGCGCCATTCCGTTCGAGAACCTGAACCCGTTCACGCGCCGCGCGGTGAAGCTGGACCTCGAATCGGTCGAGCGCAAGCTCGTCACGAATCATCGCGGCGGGTATTGCTTCGAGCAGAACGCGCTGTTCGCGAACGTGCTGATGCAACTGGGCTTCAAGGTCACACCGCTGCTCGCCCGCGTACTGTGGGGTCGTGACTCCGACGAGGCGCCGCCGCGCACGCATATGGTTCTGCGGATCGACCTGGAGAACGAGGCGTGGATCGTCGACGTCGGTTTCGGCAGCGTCACGCTGACCGCGCCGTTGCGTCTCGCCGCGGGCATCGCGCAGCGCACGCCGCTTGGCACGTTCCGTCTCGCCGATGCCTCGCACAATGCGCTTTACCTCGACGTGCAGGCGCGCGACGAAAGCTGGACGCGCGTCTATCGTTTCGATCTGCACGCGGTCGAGTGGGTCGACTATGAAACCTCGAACTGGTACACGTCGACGGCGCCGGAATCGATTTTTGCCACCACGCTGATTGTTTGCCGCGTGCTCGACGACTCCCGGCTCTCGCTGCGCAACGACCAGTTAATCGAACGCGGCGCGGACGGCGAGATCGTCAGCGAACGGCAACTCGCCAGCGCGGACGAACTCGCGGCCTGCCTGCGCGATCAGTTCGGCCTGAATACCGGCGACATCGATCTCGTCGAGGTGTTCAACCGCGTGCGTACGCCGGTCCACAACGTTTAGAAACTCAGCCACCTGCATGGTCAAGCGCCTCGTTCTGCAAACGGCGGTCTGGCTCGCCGCCATGGGCGTGCTGCTGTTCGGCGCGGCCGGCACGCTCGCGTGGCCGGCCGGGTGGTGGTATCTGATCGAAACGGGCGCGCTGAGTCTGTGGATCGGGCTGTGGCTCGCGCGGCACGATCCGGGGCTGCTGGCCGAGCGGCTCGCGCCGATCGTGCAGGCGCAGCAAAGCCGCTGGGACCGTGTGTTCATGATTGGCGTGTCGCTGGCGTGGTGCGCGTGGCTGGTGCTGATGGGCCTCGACGCCGTGCGCCTGCATTGGTCGCCGCCGGTGCCTCTGGTGCTCGTCAGTCTCGGCTCGCTGTGCATCGTCGTCTGTCTGGTGATGTGCCGCGCGGTGTTTCGCGCCAACAGCTATGCCGCGCCCGTCGTGAAGATTCAGGCGAGCCGTGGCCACAAGGTGATCGACAGTGGTCCGTATGCGTACGTGCGTCACCCGATGTACGCCGCCGCGCTGTTTCTGTTCGTCGGCACGCCCTTGCTGCTCGGCTCGTGGTGGGGACTCGCCTGCGTGCCGGTCATGGTGCTCGGCATCGGCTGGCGCGCGGTGCGCGAAGAGCGTTTGCTGAACGCCGAACTCGACGGTTATTCCGCCTACACCGCCCGCGTCAAATATCGCTTCGTGCCGCTTATCTGGTAAAGGCAGCCCCTGAGTCGCGTCGCTTAACGCGTGAGGCGAGGCGCGGCTCGCGCGCGTTCCTACATCCCCACCCTGGTTCATCGCGCACCAACCTGTCTAGACAAAATGCACCACGCCGACGCGTGCATTCGATGCGTCACGACTCTTCCGTAATCCACGTTCCGTCCCGCAGAACCCCGCCAGAATGCGTTGATAGGGGCTTACCCGATGAATGGCGGTTTTTCCGGCCGAACCCCTTGCGACGGCTTTTTGACTCATGCAGACTTGTCTATACAAATTCAGCGGTGGTGAGAACTTCCGGTTCGACGGTTTCCTCAATCAAAGGAGTTTCGACGTGAAAGTGAAGCACACGACGTTAGCAAAAGCATTGATGGGCGCCGTGCTCGGCGCTGCGACAATTTTCGCGGCACCGGTGCAGGCAAAAGACTGGAAGACCGTGACCATCGCGCTGGAAGGCGGTTACGCACCGTGGAACCTGACCTTGCCGGGCGGCAAGCTCGGCGGCTTCGAACCGGAGCTGGTCGCGAATCTGTGCGAGCGCATCAAGCTGCAGTGCAACCTCGTGGCGCAAGACTGGGACGGCATGATTCCCGGTCTGCAGGCGGGCAAGTTCGACGTGCTGATGGACGCGATTTCGATCACGCCGGAGCGTGAAAAGATCATCGCCTTCTCGCGGCCGTACGCCGCCACGCCGGCCACCTTCGCGGTGGCCGACGCGAAGGTGCTGCCCAAGGCGGCGCCGGGCGCGGGCGTGGTCAAGCTGTCGGGCGATCCGAAAGCCGACCAGCCGACCGTCGACGCACTGCGCAAGCAGCTGAAGGGTAAGACCATCGGCATCCAGTCGGGCACGGTCTACACCAAGTTCATCAACGACGGCTTTAAAGACGTCGCCACCATTCGCGTCTACAAGACCTCGCCCGAGCGCGATCTGGATCTGGCCAACGGCCGCATCGACGCTTCGTTCGACGACGTGACGTACTACGCCGCCAACATCGACAAGAAAGAAACCGCGTCGATCGTGATGGCCGGTCCGAAGATCGGCGGCCCGATCTGGGGGCCGGGCGAAGGCCTCGCGTTCCGCAAGCAGGACGCCGATCTGAAGGCGAAGTTCGACACCGCGATCGGCGCGGCGCTCGCCGACGGCACCGTCAAGAAGCTGTCCGCCAAGTGGTTCAAGACCGACGTCACGCCTTGATTCGCTGGGCCGGGCGCGCGCGGCGTGTGCGACCCACGCGCCGCGCGCGTCCACGGATTCGATCCGATGTCATGGATGAGGGGTAGGGAATGGCACTGATACAGATGCTCGGCTTCGGGCCGGATGGCTGGGGCGGCGTGATCTTGCTCGCGGCCTTGATGACGGTCGCGTTGACGCTCGCCGCGCTTGCGGTCGGCGCGGTATTCGGCGGCCTGATCGCGGCGGCCAAGCTGTCGCGGTTTCGCACGTTGCGCGTGATCGGCGACATCTACACCACGGTGTTTCGCGGCGTGCCCGAACTGCTCGTGATCTATCTGTTCTATTTCGGCGGCTCGACGCTGGTGACGACCATCGGCCAGTGGTTCGGCGCGGATGGCTTCGTCGGCGTGCCGCCCTTCGTGATCGGTGCGCTCGCGGTCGGCATGATCTCCGGCGCGTACCAGGCCGAGGTGTACCGCGCCGCGGTGCTCGCCGTGTCGCGCGGCGAACTCGAAGCCGCGCGCTCGATCGGCATGCCGACGCTGACCATGGCGCGGCGCATTCTGATTCCGCAAGTGCTGCGTTTCGCGCTGCCGGGTATCGGCAACGTCTGGCAACTGAGCCTGAAGGATTCGGCGCTGATCTCCGTCACGGGGCTCGCCGAATTGCTGCGCACCAGCCAGGTGGCGGCGGGCTCCACGCATCAGTACTTCACGTTCTTCGTGGTGGGCGGCGCGCTGTACCTGGTCATGACCAGCATCTCGAACCGGGTCTTCAACCGCGCCGAGGCGCGCGTGGGCCGGTCCTTCAAGCGCAACTTCGCGCGCAACTGACGAGGACGGTCATCATGCATTTCGATTTCGACTTCCTGTTCGACACGCTCAAGCAATTGCTGGCCGCCGTGCCGACCACGCTCGGGCTGTTCTTCTGTTCGCTGATCCTGGGCGGCTTGCTGTCGCTCGTGATCGTCACGATGCGGGTGTCGCCGCACTGGCTGCCGAATCGTTTCGCGCGCGCTTATATCCTCGTGTTTCGCGGGTCGCCGCTGCTGATCCAGATGTTCCTCGTGTATTACGGCATGGGCCAGTTCGGCGTGATCCGCGAGAGCTTTTTGTGGCCGGTGTTGCGCGAGCCGTATATGTGCGCTGTGTTATCGCTGGCCTTGTGTACCGCCGGCTATACCGCTGAAATCATTCGCGGCGGTTTGATGGCCGTGCCGGTCGGCCAGATCGAGGCGGGCTATGCGATCGGCCTGTCGGGTTTTGCGCTGCTGCGCCGCGTGATCGGGCCGATCGCGTTGCGTCAGTGCCTGCCCGCGTATTCGACCGAAGCCGTGTTGCTCGTCAAATCGACCGCGCTCGCGAGTCTCGTGACCGTGTGGGAATTGACCGGCGTCGCCCAGCAGATCATTCAGCAAACCTATCGCACGAGCGAAGTATTCATCTGCGCCGCGCTGATCTATCTGTTCCTGAACTTCGTCATCGTGCGCCTGCTCGGCATGCTGGAGACGCGGCTGTCGCGCCATCTGCGCGCCGCGCCTGCGCAGGCCGCATCGAACCGCGCGGTGTCCGCCAATCCCGAAGCCCATCGCGCTGCGTCCTGAACGGCCGGCCATTCCGAATGAATCTGGAGATTTCCATGAACGCTACGGCTCCCGTCGCACTGTCGGTCAAGAACATTCATAAGTCGTTCGGCGAGCACCACGTGCTCAAAGGCATTTCGCTCGATGCGCATCAGGGCGACGTGATCTCGATTCTCGGCGCCAGCGGCTCGGGCAAGAGCACCTTTCTGCGCTGCCTGAACCTGCTCGAAACGCCCGACGACGGCTCGGTCGCGCTGGGCGGCGAAGAGTTGAAAATGAAGCGCCGCGGCGACGGCAAGCTGCAACCGAGCGACCGCCGCCAGGTGGACCGCGTGCGTTCACAACTCGGCATGGTGTTTCAGAACTTCAATCTCTGGTCGCATATGACCGTGCTGGAGAATCTGATCGAAGGGCCGATGCGCGTGCAGAAGCGCAGCCGCGCCGAATCGGTCGAGGAGGCCGAAGCGTTGCTCGCGAAAGTCGGCCTAGCGGAAAAACGCGGCCACTATCCGGCGCATCTGTCGGGCGGTCAGCAGCAGCGCGTGGCGATTGCGCGCGCGTTGGCCATGCATCCGAAAGTGATGCTGTTCGACGAGCCGACGTCGGCGCTCGATCCTGAACTGGTCGGCGAAGTGTTGCGCGTGATGCGTTCGCTCGCCGAAGAAGGCCGCACCATGCTGGTCGTCACGCATGAAATGGGTTTCGCGCGCCACGTGTCGGATCGCGTGATGTTTCTGCATCAAGGCCAGGTGGAAGCCGACGGTACGCCGGACGAAGTGTTCGTCGACTGCAAGTCGGAGCGCTTCCGGCAATTCGTGTCGAGCCACCAGGACCGCACCACGCATTGAGCCGCATTGCCGGGCGCTCGCCCGGTTGCGTGAGCATGCCGTACTCGCCCGGCCGTGTCGCCGGGCTAACCACTGAGCAGAGCACTACCATGGCCGTGATCCGTTCCGATCGTCCTCTCGACTGGGCTCAGGTGGCGGCTGTCGCCGCCGGCGAACCGCTCGAACTTTCCACCGGCGCCCGCGCGCGCATCGCGGCGGCGCGTGTGCTCGTCGAGCAGATCGTCGAGCGCGGCATTCGCGCGTATGGCGTGAATACTGGCGTCGGCGCGCTGTGCGACGTGATCGTCTCGCCGGCCGAACAGCGCAGCCTGTCGCGCAACATTCTGATGAGCCACGCGGTCGGCGTCGGCGCGCCGCTCGGTGTTGCCGAGACGCGCGCGATCATGGCCGCGGCCGTCAACAATTACGCGCATGGGCACTCCGGCATTCGCCTCGACGTGGCGGATCGACTGGTGGCCCTGCTCAATGCCGATTGTTTGCCGGAGGTGCCGGCGTTCGGCTCGGTCGGTTATCTGAGCCATATGGCGCATATCGCGCTGGTCTGCATTGGCGAAGGGCACGTGAGCTATCGCGGCGAACGGCTCACGGGACGCGACGCGCTGCAGCGGCTCGGGCTCGAACCGCTGGTCCTCGAAGCGAAAGAGGGCTTGAGTCTCGTCAACGGTACGCCGTGCGTCGCCGGTCTGGCGGCGTTGGCGCTGGCGCGCGCGGCACGTCTGCTCGACTGGACCGATATGGTCGCCGCGATGAGCTTCGAGAATCTGCGCGGCCAACTGGCCGCGTTCGACGAAGATTCGCTCGCCTTGCGCATTTCGCCGGGCTTGAACCAGGTGGGCGAACGGATGCGCACCGCGCTCGCCGACAGCGGCATTCTGGCGGCGGTGGTCGGCCAGCGCACCCAGGATCCGTTGAGCATGCGGACCATTCCGCACGTGCACGGCGCCGCGCGCGACGTGCTCGCCGCGACTGCCGACGTGGTCAATCGCGAGCTTGCATCGATTACCGATAACCCGATCGTCGCCGGTACGCCGGAGGCGCCGCGCGTCTATTCGCAGGCGCATGCCGTCGGCGCCTCGATCGCGCTGGCCATGGACAGCCTTGCCACCGCGATCGCGCAAGTCGCGGCCATGGCCGAGCGCCGTCTCGACCGCCTCGTCAATCCGCTGGTCAGCGGCTTGCCGGCGTTTCTCGCGCAGCCGGGCGGCTCCTGTTCCGGCTTCATGATCGCGCAGTACACGGCGGCGTCGCTGGTCGCGCAGAACCGGCGTCTGGCGCTGCCGGCGAGTCTCGACGGCGGCATCACCTCCGGCCTGCAGGAAGATCACCTCTGCCATGCCACGCCGGCCGCGCTGAAGGCGCTGGAAATCGTCGACAACGCCGGGCGCATCGTCGCGATCGAATTGCTGGCGGCCGCGCAGGCGTACGACCTGCAAAGCATCGAGGCGCCGCGCGCGCCGCACACCGAGGCGCTGTGGCAACGCGTGCGGCGCGTCGTGCCGACCTATCGCGACGACCGGCCGCTCGCGCACGATATGAGCGTGGCGTTTCGCATGATCGCCGATCAGACGCCGCCACCGCTGCCGAACCCGGGTAACATTGGGCCTCGGCCGGTCACGTCGGCGCAGGGCGCGGATCTGGTTGCGCCTGCAACCGTCACGAATCTGGCGGCGGCGGGCAAACTGCGCGCCGCCGATGTCGCGAATGTTGCCAACGTCGCGCTTGTGTCGCTCAACGACGGGCACGGCGCGACGCAGACGGCTTGATGGAGACAACGGCGGTGCGTGGGCTTACCCGCCCGTGCACCGGCCAAGGTGTGCCCCATGGGCACTTCCTGCGGGGCGTCCTCCACGAGGGACTTCCTACGGGGCGCATTCCGGGGGCGTTGCCTTGGGGCGCAACACCCTGTACAACCCGCGTACCACCCACGAGGTCGCAGTGAACACAACGATAAACGCGCAACCCGCAGAGACGCAGGAACGCTGTCAGGAGACGCCGGCGAAGGCCATGCCCGCGTATGAACAGATCAAGCGCTACGTAATCCGGCGCATCAGCGAAGGCGACTGGAAACCGGGCGGCCTGATTCCGTCCGAAACGGAACTCGTCAAGGAGTTCGGCGTGGCGCGCATGACGGTCTCGCGCGCGTTGCGCGAACTGACCACCGAGCGCGTGCTGACGCGCGTGCAAGGCTCCGGCACCTTCGTCGCGCCGCAGCGCTACGAGTCGACCGTGCTGGAGATCCGCAATATCGCCGACGAAATCGCCGCGCGCGGGCATCGCCATTCGGCGCGCGTGCTGACCCTCGATCCGAGCGACGACCCGCAGGCGCTCGAAGCGCTCGGTCTCGCCGGCGGCCTGGCATTTCACTCGTGCATCGTGCACAGCGAGGAGGGCGAGCCGATCCAGTACGAGGACCGCTACGTCAACCCGAAGGTGTTCCCCGAGTACCTGCAGCAGGACTTCACGGTCGAAACGCCGAACCACTACATGGTGCGGCTCGCGCCGATCCAGCGCGCGGAATTCCGCATCTATGCGCAGAAGCCCGACGCGTACGTGCGCCGTCATCTGATGATGGATATCGGCGAGCCGTGTTTGCAGCTATGGCGCCGTACGTGGGTGGGTGACGATGTCGCGACCTCGGTGCAGTTGTGGCACCCGGCGTCGCGTTTTCATCTGGCGGGGAATGTTTAGCGCGCCTTGAGCGCTTCAGTGCCCTGGGTATTTTTGCACCTTGGGCGTCAGCCCTGGCGCTGCGACAGATCCGGCGAAAACCGGCAACCCAGCCGGTAGCGCGAACCCGGATGCACGAAGCGCGCGAACGTCACCGCCACGCCGCTCGTCCACGTGCGGCGCATTAGCGTAAGACAGGGCTCCTCGGCGCGGATTTCGAGCAGGTCGGCTTCGGCGCGCGTCGGCAGACCCGCGTCGACAACGTGCTCGACGTCGTGCGCCGGCACGACGGCATACAGATACTCGGACGGCCTGACCGTTGAAAAGTCCTGCTGCAGGAATGCCGGCGCGGTCGCGGGATTCACATAGCGATCTTCGAGTTGCACCGGCAAGCCGTTCTCGCGGTGTACGCAGATCACATGAAACACCGACGCGCCAGGCGCGAGGCCGAGCGCATTCGACACCATGACGGAAGCCGTTTCGCGTTGCGACAGCACCGTGTCGTAGCGGTATTCGTGGCCGCGCGAACGGATTTCGTCGCCGATATGGGCGATCATCAGCAGCGTGGATTGCGGCTTGGTTTGCGCGACGAAGGTGCCGACGCCGGAGACGCGTGTGACTAGCCCTTCGTCGGCGAGTTCGCGCAGCGCGCGATTCACCGTCATGCGCGACACGCCGAGCGTGGCGACCAGATCCAGTTCGGAGGGCAGGCGGTCGCCCGCCTGGCGCTCACCCGATTCGATGATGCGGCGAATGTGGTGCTTGACCTGTTCGTAGCGCGCGGCCGGCGCCGCGGCGGCGCGCGTGTTCATGGCGTCGGCGCGTCGTCGGGGCCGCGCGCCCAGAACGCGTTGCGGTCGAAATAGTTTTGCAGGAACTGCCGCAAGCGCGGCTGGCCCGCGTCGTGAAAGACCTCGCGCGGCGCGCCCTGCACGGCGATCTTGCCTTGATCGATAAACATGACCTTGTCGGCGACCTGCGCGGCGAAGCCCATTTCGTGCGTCACCACGGCCATCGTCATGCCGTCGCGCGCGAGTTGCTTCATCACCTGTAGCACTTCGCCGACCAGTTCCGGATCGAGCGCCGAGGTCGGTTCGTCGAACAGCATGATGTGCGGCTCCATGGCCAGCGCTCGTGCAATCGCCACGCGTTGCTGCTGACCGCCCGAGAGCTTTGCCGGGTAGGCGTCGCCCTTATGCGCGAGACCGACCGTCTCGAGCATCGCATTGGCGCGGCGGCGCGCTTCGTCGCGCGAGAGCTGGCGCACCCGCAGCAGCGCTTCCATCACGTTGCCGAGCGCCGTCATGTGCGGCCACAGATTGAATTGCTGGAACACCATGCCGACGTTGCGCCGCACGCGGTTGATCTCGCCTTGCGTTGCCCGTACGCGTTTGCCGTTGCGCTCGCTATAGCCGAGTAATTCGCCTTCTATGCGCACCTCGCCCTGATCGTAAGTCTCGAGCGCGGCGAGGCAGCGCAGCAGCGTGCTCTTGCCCGAACCCGACGGGCCGATGATGCACACCACTTCGGAGCGCGCGATTTCCAGATCGACGCCGCGCAGCACCTCGACGTCGCCGAAGCGTTTGCGCAGATCGCGCACTTCGACCAGCGGTGCGGCTGCGCTAGTGGCCGTGGTGACGGTGGACGCGGAAGAGGGCATGTCGGCGATAGCGTTCATCAGGGAGTCCGGATTGCAGTCATGCCATGAAACGTGCGAGGCGGGTCTCGGCCCACATGCCCGCGCGCGAGGTCAGCTCGACCAGCGCGAGATAGCACACGCACAGCGCCAGCAAGGTTTCGACGAAAGCGAAGGTGGCCGAGCCGATGCCGGTCAGCACGAAGGTAAGCTCGGGCACGGTGACGATGGACAACACCGCCGTCTCCTTGCTCAGCACGATGATCAGATTGGTCAGCGCGGGCACGATCAGCACCAGCATTTGCGGCACCTGAATGCGCAACACCGCTTGCCAGCGCGTGAGCCCGAGACACGACGCCGCTTCGAGATGGCCCGGCGGCACCGATTGAAAGCCGGAGCGGAACGCCTCGGCGAAATAGGCGCTGCCGTAGAGGCCGAGGCCCAGTACGCCGGCTGTCATCGGTTCGAGCGTGAGGCCGAACGACGGGCCACCGTAGTACAGCAGGAATAGTTGCACCAGAAACGGCGTGCCGCGAAACAGCTCGATATAGAAGCGCAAAACGCCGCGCACCCAGCGGCCGCAAAAGAGTTGCAGCACGGCGATCAGAAAGCCGATCAGGAGGCCGAGCACGACGCCCGCGATCCACGTGCCGAGCGTCGTCGCGAAGCCCGCGGCGATCGGCTGAAGGTTGTGCGTGAGGACGGTCGGATCGAACTGTTGCATGACGTGGGTCCGGTGTCGGTCAGGCGTGCTGCAGCCGGTATTCGGCGGCATGCGCGACGAGCGCGAGCGCGCCGCAGATCACGAAGTAGATCAGCCCGGCAGCCAGATACGCTTCGAGCGGCCGATAGGTGCTGGCGGCGATGTTCTGCGCGGTGCGCGTCAATTCGGCGACACCCACCACGGAGATCAACGACGAAGCCTTGATCAGCAGCACCATTTCGTTGACGAGCGAAGGCAGCGTCAAGCGAATGGCTTGCGGCACGAGAATGCGCCGCAGCATGTCGAACGGCGAGAGTCCGAGCATGCGCGCGGCTTCGAGATGGCCGGGCGGAATGCTGAGAAAACCGCCGCGCAATATTTCGGCGATATACGATGCGGAGCACAGCGACACGGCGCTGATCGCGGCGACGATGGGCGACACGTTGATGCCCGCGAACGGCAGCAGGTAGTACACCAGCAGCAGTTGCACCAGCATCGGCACGCCGCGAAAGAAGAACACGTAGGCGCCGCCGAATGAACGGGCGGCGCGTTTCGGCGAGAGCCGCGCCGCGCACACGCCGATCGCGACGAAGAAGCCGATCAGGAGCCCCGTCAGCGAAATGCCGATGGTGGCGAGCGCCGCGTGCAACAGCAGCGGCAAGCCCTGAACGAAGACGGTCGTGCTGAACATAAGCGTCGCGCTCTCACGCGATCAATAGTTCGGCATGGGCATCGTGGTCGGCGCATCCATCGCCACGCCGAACCATTTCTTCTGCAAGGTCGCGAGGCGGCCGTCGTTGTGCAGTTTGATTAGCGCGGCGTTGAACGCGTCGGCGAGCGGCTTGCTGTCCGCGTCTTTACGCAGGCAGTAGGCGAAGTACACCTTCGCGCCGAACGGCGGCTGCACCACGGCGAACGTTTCCGGACGCTGCTTGGCCACGTATGCAATGTTGGTCATGGAGTTCGCGACCGCCGCGATCCGGCCGGCGGCGAGGTCGGCGTAAGCCTGGTTGTTGTCGACGTATTCGCGGATCTCAGGCGGTTTCGGCAGCGTCGCGACGTAGGTCTTCAACTGGTCGAGCTGCGCCGAGCCCTTGCCCGCACCGACCGTTTTGCCGGCGATATCCGACGATTGTTTGAGCGAGGTGTCGTTCGCGCGTTTGAGCAGCGCGTCGGTGGCGTCCGCGATAGGCAGCGTGTACGTGTAGCGCTCCATGCGCGCCTTGGTGACCGTCAATGGCCCGCCCACCATGTCGAATTTGCCCGCCTCCAGGCCGGGCAGCACGCTCGGCCACGGCAGGTCGATAAAGCGCACCTTCACGCCCATTTCCTTGCCGACCTCGGCGAACAGATCTTTGTTGAAGCCGGCTTGCTGACCGTTTTCGAGGAAGTCGAACGGCGCGAACTGCATCTCGGTGCCGACCACCAGCTCGCCGGCTTTCTTCACTTTGGCGAGCTGATCTTCCGCGTGCGCGGTGACGCTTGCCGCGCACAACGCCAACATCAACAAACGACACTTCCAGCCTGCAAGGATACGCATGGGATTCTCCGGTGGGCAAAGCGGTGTCGCGCGCAACGGCTGGGCGTAAGAAACGATGAGCGATGAGCGGTTCGAGCCCGGCGCGAGTCATGCGAGGCAGTATATACCGCGTTTTTGCCGCGAAAAAAATAAACCGGCGACTAGAGAAAAGCCCTAATCCAGCGCATTGAAATGCGACTTGCGGGGGTGCTTTTGGCGGTATATACAACTGCACATGCACGAAGCGCGCGGCGCTTTTTCGTCCGTATTTTCGTCGGTAGATTGCAACGGCCTTTCAGGGAGCCACGCGATGCCTGTGACCCGCATTCCGATCATCGATCTCGCCGGCGTACGCGCGGGCGACCCGCAGGCCTTGCAGCGCGTGGCGGGTGAAATTCACGAGGCGTGCACGACGATCGGCTTCTTTTACATCGTCAATCACGGCGTGCCGCAAACGTCGATCGATGCCGCTGAACAGGCGGCGCGCGAGTTCTTCGCGTTCCCCGTGGAGACCAAACGGCGCGTGGCGGTCAATCACCGGCATCGCGGATTCAATGCGCTGGGCGATGCGACCATGTACCAGGCCAAACGTCCCGACTACAAGGAGTTTTTCAGCATCGGCCTCGAACTGCCCGAGGACGATCCCGACGTGCTCGCCGGCCAGGCGCTGCGTGGCCCGAACAACTGGCCGGAGTTCATGCCCGCATTGCGGCCCGCGCTGTACGGCTACTACGAGTCGGTCGCGGCGTGCGGCGCGGATCTGCTGCGTGCGGTCGCCGTGAGTCTCGGCGTCGACGAGCATTTCTTCGCGCCGCGTTATACGAAACGGATGCAGCGCACGCAGATGGTCTACTATCCGCCGCAGCCTCCGCAATCGGACGCCGATCAGTTCGGCGTCGCGCCGCATACCGACTACGGCTGCATCACGTTGCTGTGGCAGGATCAGGTGGGCGGCCTGCAGGTGCGCGAAATCGCCAACGATACGTGGGTCGACGCGCCGCCGGTCGAGGGCAGTTTCGTGGTGAATGTGGGCGATCTGCTGGCGCGCTGGACCAACGACCGCTTCCGCTCCACCTTGCATCGCGTGATCAACGCGTCGGGTCGCGAGCGCTATTCGATCGCGACGTTCTATGATCCGACTTACGGCGCGAGCGTCGATCCGCGCGATCTCGGCGCTAGCGAAGCCGAGGTCGGATATCAGCCGGTCGCCGCGGGCGACTATATTCTCGGGCGCATCAACGATTCGATGGGCTATCGAAAGAAACGCGCGGAAGCCGCGCAAAGCTGAAGGCGCGCAAGGAACTCCTGCATGACAGATCACGGCAAGATAAACGACACAGCGCACGACACGGCGCTGCTGGCGTCGACGCTCGACGCGCTGCGTACCGCGCTAGGCGACGACGCGGTCCGCGTGGGCGAGCAGATCGGCGAACGCGCGATGACCGACTGGACGCGCCACGACCCGACGCGCCCGGCAGCGTTGCTGCTGCCGCGTACCACCGAAGACGTATCGCGCGCGCTGGCCATTTGCCACGCGGCGCATCAACCGGTGGTACCGCAAGGCGGCATGACCGGCCTCGCGGGCGGCGCGATTGCACGCGCCACGGATATTGCGTTGTCGCTGGAGCGCTTGAGCGGTGTCGAAGAAATCGACGCCGCGTCGGCCACGCTAACCGTGCGTGCCGGCACCACGTTGCAAACGGCTCAGGAAGCGGCGGCGCAAGCCGGTTTCGAACTCGCGCTCGATCTCGGCGCGCGCGGCTCGTGCCAGATCGGCGGCAATCTCGCGACCAACGCGGGCGGCAATCGCGTGATCCAGTCGGGCACCGCGCGTGATCAGGTGCTCGGACTGGAGGTCGTGCTCGCCAACGGCGACGTACTGACGTCGCTCGGCAAGATGGTCAAGAACAACACGGGCTATGACCTGAAGCACTGGTTCATCGGTTCGGAAGGCACGCTCGGCGTGATCACGCGCGCGGTATTGCGGCTGCATCCGCCGCGTGCCGCGCGGCATACGGCGCTGGTCGCGCTCGACGGCTACGACGCGGCGGTAAGTCTGCTGCGCCGTCTATCGACGCGTTTCGGCAACGACATCGGCGCATTCGAAATCATGTGGCCGGATTTCTACGACTTCGGCGTGAAGCTGACGGGTACGCGCTCGCCGTTCGCCGCGTCGCATCCGCTGTATGCACTGATCGAACATGCGAGTTTCGATGTCGGCGACGACGGCGAGCGTTTTGCCGCCGTGTTGAGCGAAGCGCTCGACGCCGGCGCGATCCGCGACGCGGTGATCGCGCAATCCGTGGCGGATGCACGCGCGTTATGGGCGATCCGCGAATGCACGGCGGAGTTTCCGGTGCGGCTCGACGCCATCAACTTCGACGTGAGTCTGCCGATCAGCGGGATCGGCGCATTCGTCGACCGTTGTCGCGCCGCGCTGGATCAACGCTGGCCGGGCAACGAAGCGTATTTCTTCGGGCATATCGGCGATTCGAATCTGCATGTGACCGTGGACGGTCATTCGATTCCGGGCGTCACGCATCACGCGGTGTACGCGTTTGTCTACGAGATGCTTGGGCCGCTGCATGGCTCGGTGTCGGCGGAACACGGGATCGGTTTGCTCAAGCGCGAGTTCTTGCCGATCTCGCGCTCGCCGGCGGAGATGGCGGCGATGGCCGCGATCAAACAGGCGCTGGACCCGCACGGGATTCTGAATCCGGGCAAGCTGTTTTGATGGGGTGGGGTGCGGGCGCCGCGAGTCGAGTGAGTGAGGGCGACATGCGCAGGTGCAATTCGCGGATGCAATTCGCGGATGCGATGCACACCCTCGGCCCACCATGGCGGCAAGTAGGGCTTCAGTGCGCGGGCACCGAATCCATGCCGGTCGATCGGACCGCCGCCTGCGCATCCGGCGACGCGAGATACTCGAGCAGCGCTTTCGCTTCCTGCGGATGCGGCGCGCCGACGGGAATACCCGCGGCATAGCGCGTGACGGATTGCACCGATTCCGGAATCTTGCCGACGAACGTGGCGCCCGCCACGGGCAGCAATTCGCTGACCTGCTGGAAGCCCACTTCATAGTCGCCATTGGCGACGACCGAGGCGACCGGGATCTTCGGAATCATCTTCGCCTTGGCCTTCACCTGGTCCTCGATGCCGAGCCGCTTGAAAAGCTCGCGCTCGATATAGACGCCGCTCGCGCTATCCGAATAGGCAATCGACTTTGCGTGCAGCAAGGTGGCTTTGAGCGCGTCGACCGAGCCGATATCCGGCCTGGGCGCGCCGTCGCGCACGGCCATGCCGATCCGCGAGTCCGCCAGTTCGACACGCGAGCCGGGTATCACCTTGCCTTGTTTGATCAGATCGTCGAGCGCGTAGCCGACCATGATGACCACGTCGGCGGATTCGCCGCGCGCGAGGCGGTTGGGAATGGCTTCGGGCGACTGACCCATGGACGGTCCGAGGATCGTGTCGAGCGTATTGCCGGTCGACTCGGTGAACTTGGGACCGAGCAGCTTGTAGGCAGCGGTGAAGCCGCCGGAACTCATGACCTTGAGCTCGGCCGCCTGGACGTTGGCGGCGGCCACGGTGCCGCCCAGCAGCCCGGCGGTGAACATCGCGAGAAAGAAGGATTTCATCGGCATCGGCATCGGCATTGAAAAGACAGTGTGCTGTGTTGGGAGGATGACGGGGTGAGGCGTGTCATCGCCCCGTCATCCGTACCATACCTGAACCAGCCGCCGTCGTGCCGCGCTGAACACTGTCAATGCGCGTCGAGGTACTTCGCGATCACCGGGTACACATCCACCACGGCATCCTTGCCGAAAATGCAGTCGATATGCCCGTAGTCGGGAATCAGATGCCGTTCGTAAGGCTGCTCGGGGAAGGCGCGCGTCAGCATGTCGAACGTGAGCTGGGTACTTTCGGGCAGATAGGTTTCGTTGCGCTCGCCGTGAATGAAACCGATTGGCAGACGCATCCCTGCCAGGCCCTTCATGCCGTCCGTTCCGCGCAGATAAACATCGCGGCCTTCGGCGTCGACCACGTGGCCTGCCCGGACCATCGCGGCGAGATGCGTGAACACCTCCATGTCGTGAATGCCGAACAGTTCCTGCAGATTTTCATGCAGCGTTTCGTTAAGTTGTGCGTGTTCGTAGAGCAAGCCATAGAGGAACGTCGCGCGATGGCAGATCGGGTTGCCGCAGCCTTCGTCGTGATCGAGCGGATAGAATTTGAGCGCTTCGTCGAACAGGTTCTTCGGCCAGGAACGGTGCTGCGTGTAGGCCGTCAGATCGCGCACGCCGAGATGCTGCATGATGCCTGGAATATGCAGGCCGGCCTTGATCTTCTGCAGCGTGCCCGGCACCGGATGCGTCGACACCTGGGAAATCACCGCCGAACGCACGCCTTCGAGGCCATATAACAACGACATGCTCAACGCCAGGCCACCCATGCAGTGGCCAAGCACCTGAATCTGCGGCGCGCCGCTCACTTCGCGGATTCTGGCGACGGCGGCCGGAATGTCTTCACGTGCGACCTTGTCGACATTGGTCGGCACCAGCACGCTCGGCAACTCGATGCTGACGCGCAGATCGACGAGCCACACGTCATACCCGCAAGCGCACAGATATTCGACGAGGTTGGTCGCGATCAGGTCGGTCGAAAAGATCCGGCTGGACACGCCCGAGCCGTGAATCAGCAGCAACGGGCGCAAGATTTTATTCGCCGGATCGAAGTAGCGGGTTAGCCGCAAGGTCGTGCCGTCGGGCGTATCGAAGTACATGATTTGCGGCGCGGGCGCGCGCAAGGCCCGCTTCAGACGCGGCGCGGCCTGGGTGTCGAAGAATGCCAGCGGCGCAGCCACGCCGCCGTATTCGGTGAACAGCACGCCCGCAAAAAACTTGCCGAACTTCAGCGTCCACTCGAGGCGCGTTTTCAGGTCGGGCGCATTGGTCACTTCGAGCGTGCGTTGCTGCTTGAGGAAGTTCTCGGGCGTGATGATCAGCGTGGCTTTGCCGAGCACCGGGCCGGTGGTGTGCGCGCCCGCGCGAATCTCGGCGTACAGCGTGTTGGTCTGCGCCCACAGATTGATCGGCGAGGTGCGCGTGATGATCTTTTGCCCGGTCAGACAGTACGTGTTGCCTTCGGTGGAAGCGAGCGTCATGCGGTAATTCATGTTGCGCTCGTCCACATCGGACTCGCTGACCACGAACAGATTGAACGTGCCGTCGACGATTGTCAGCGGCTGCGCGGAGAGCGCGGGACAGGTCAGCGTGCCGGCGGTGTGAGCCAGATGCTGAGGGTTGCCCAGCATGTCGGCGAGATCGTCGGATTCGACGGTCAGCGTGAATTCGATCGGACTCGTAGCGGCTTCGCCCGCAACCGCGGGCGTGTACGTGCCGATCATCGTCTCCGTGAAATGCAAGCCGATCTTTGGTGCGGGCGGCGTGGCGGCCGTACCTTTGGCCGTGTAGTCGATCTGCCGGTCGCGCGACGCGGCGAGCAGCGCGCAGTTGCGCTCGGCCAGCGCGGAAATGGTCAGCAACGGATTGACGCCGAGCGACATCGGCATGACGGCGCCGTCCATCACATAGAGGCCCTCGTGTACCGCCGTGCCCGCCGCGCCGTCGAACACGCGGCCCAGGTGATCGACCACGCCGTGCTCCGCGTCCTCGCCCATCCCGCAGCCGCCGAGCGGATGCACGGTGACGGTGCGATTGCCCGCAAGGTCGGTGGAAATCGGATTGCGCAGATATTTGCCGCCGAGCGGCACCGTCGCCTGTTCGAGGGTGTGCTCGACCGTTGCAAAGATCGGCTGCTTGCCGGCGTTTTTCCATACGATGCGCGGCTGGCCTTTGTCGTCGACGTGGATCTGGCCGCTTTCGTCGTCGTGGGCCATCACGAGATAGCTTTGCGTGTGATTCAGCGCGCCGCGATAGGGACCGCGCAGAAAGCTTTCGAGCACGCGGGCGTCGTACGCGAGTTGCCGTTCGGCGCTCGGCGCGCCGCCCACCTCCACGCCTTCGAGCGGCGCGGCGGCGCCGAGCAGGCCGACGAGCGCCGCGCCGACCGGTCCGGCGAGCGAGCCTTCCTCGATCACGAAACCGTCTTTTACGTTCGCGGTGTCGCGGTGATCGATCAGGCCGGTAATGGTCGGGCCGACCGGCGGAATTTGCCCCGGCGTGTGCGTGCCCCAGCCGACGCCGTTGATGGTGTCGTCGGTGTTGTACGCGAAGGAAAGGACGTCGCCGTTGCCGGTGAAGTGTTCGCCAAGCATGGCCGAGACGCTCAAGCCCGCTTCGCGCGAGCGCAACAGCAGCGCGGTCGAACCGATCGTGCCGGCCGACACGATGACGAGATCGGCGCTGAGGAACAGATCGGGCGCACCGTAGCTTTCGCGGCCGAGACTTACCAGTTGATAGCGCACCGTCCATTGCCGCGTGGCCGCGTCGCGCAACACCGAATGCACCGCGGCGCCCGTGAAAATCTGCGCGCCGTGCGCAACGGCATCGGGCAGATAGTTCATATGCGTCGAATTTTTCGCGTCGTAATTGCAGCCCGAATTGCAATCGCCGCAGCCGACACAGGCCTTCTGGTCGACGCCCGCGGCGTTCACGCGATCCTCGAACGTGACGGTGATCGGCGGCCGGCTGAAGCAGTCCGCCATGCCGAGCGCCTGAGCCGATTTTTCGAGCGCCTGCAGTTTCGGCAAGGCCGGATAACCGTCGGGCACCGGCGACGGCTGCAGCATCGCTCGCGCGAGCGCATAGCCGCGTTCGCGGCCCGCCGCATCGTCGCGCAGCGCTTGCGGCCAGCGCGGATCGTCCCACAAGCGCGGATCGGCTTCGAGCGCGACGTTGGCGTTGATCAGCGAGGTGCCGCCCAGACCGCAGCCGACCACCGCGTTGACATCGTCGTTCACGTGAACTTCAAGCAGCGCGAGCGGCGAGCCGACGTGCGCGAGGGCGGTGTTGTACTGCACCTCTTCGGCGCCCTGAAACGGGGTGCGCGGGTACTCGCCCGCCATGAATTCGCGCCCGCGTTCCAGCACGCAGACGCTGAGTCCGGCGCGCGCCATGCGGCTCGCGGCGATCGCGCCGCCGTAGCCCGAACCCACCACCACGACGTCGTAATGCGCTTTCATCGCCGTTACGGCGCTCGATAAGCGATTCATCAAGACCACCTCGTCAGGAACGGAATGCGGGGAAGGGCGGGCAGCGTGTGCAATTACGCGGCTGCTTCGTTCATTTCGCTGTCGCTCGATTCGGCTGCGAGCAGGTTCAGTGCAAGCAGAATCGCCGAGCGGTTCTCGATCTCGATCTCGATGCCGAGATCGTCCGTCAACCAGCGGCCGATCTTGGTATTGGAAAATTCGTCGGCGCCGGCCGTCTTTTTCATGGTGACGCCGAGTTTGACGGCGCGATAGTGATAAGAGGGCACCCGATGCTGAGCCGCAACCGCCGACAAACCGCCTTTGCCTTCCGAGCACCAGCCGAGACTGCCGGCCAGCACGATCCGCTCGGGCTCGTCGAGCCCCTCGATAAACGCGCGCGCGGCGGCACGCACGCGTTGCTCGTCGAGGCCGTATTGCAGCAGCACGCTGTCCACCGGGTCTTCCAGCGCCTGCGCGTGCAGATCGATTTCGTGCGCCATGCCTTCGTTTTCCATCGATACATTGCGCTGATGGCCGGCGCTGCGCAGGCAATCGATCAGGTACCGGCGGAAATACGCGCACAATGCGTAACCGTTGGACGGCGCGCTCTCGGCACATGCGTTGGTTTCCGTATGGCCCGGCGCGAGCCGCAGCACCTTGGCGTAAATGAACTGGGCCACCAGTTCTTCCTTATCGTCGCCGAGCGCCTGCAACTCCAGCGGATGATAGGTCCGCAAAGCCCGCTTGACCAGTTCGACCATCGACACCATTTCGTCGGCGGACAACTGGGTGCGCCGGCGCCACAGATCGGGCAGGACCGCGTCGTCTAGTGTGCGGACGAACGCGTGGCTCGGAACTACGCCCATAACAACCTCCATAGGGGGTAAGGCAAGGAGCGCGGTGAGCCCTGACAACAGGCGCCGAAGCGAAAACCGGGAAACTGAAGCCGCGCGGGAATGTGAAGCCAGTATGGTTTCCGGCAACGGCTTCGCCTATATGGATTAAGTGGTAGCTGATGGGTAAACTGCCGGGTAAACCATCCGGCATAAATACGCGATTCGGCATGACACGCTCGTCATTCATCTGAAGAAACGGAGGCCGCACGATGCGGGCCGACCCTATCCAGCGGGCGATCGACGAAGACCTTGTGCGCGTGCTTTACGCGCAGGACCCGATCGCCTTTTTCACGCACTGGTTTTCGATTGCGGTTCTGGTGGCGGTTTACTGGCCGGCGATTCCTTCGCCGCCGCTGTTCGTCGCGTGTTTCGGGTTTTATGCGGCGGCCAATTGCGGCAGCCTCGCGTTATGGATCTGCCATCGCCGCTATCCGCAACTCGTGTCGCCGCGCGGCTGGATCGTGCTGCACGCGGTGCGCGGCATGCTGCTGTACAGCGCACCGGGTCTGGCGATCTGGTTCGCGTTCCAAAGCCCGCAAATGGATTTGCCGCTGCTGCACACGGTGATGCTCGTGACGCTGGCGGCCGGCGTGTTCATGTCGAACGGCTTCGATCTGCTCAACTTTTCCACGGCGATTCCGTTCCTGCTGTTTCCGTCGATCGTGCTGCATTTCGGCACGCATACATTCGACCGCACCATTCTCGCGATCGTCCTCGCGTTCTTCTTCTGCGCGATCAACGTCTACGCGATGAGTTACCGCAAGCTGTTTCGCCAGGTCGTGCAGGCGAGGGTCGATCAGCAATACCTGGCGGAGTCGCTCGCCGTGCAGAAGCATGTCGCCGAAGAAGCGAGTCTCGCGAAAACGCGCTTTTTCGCGGCTGCCAGCCACGATTTGCGGCAGCCTCTGCATGCGATCGGGCTGCTCGCGGCGTCGCTCAACGACACGGCGGCGACCCCCGTGCAGCACGCGAAAACCGCCGAACATATCGTCTACAACGTCGAGGCGTTGAATCAGCTGTTCAATCAGGTGCTCGATCTCGCGCGGCTCGAAAGCGGCGTGACGCAGGTGATCCGGCTGCATTTCCGGCTGGCCGAACTGTTCGAGCGGGTCGGCAGCCAATATCGTCCGCAGGCGGCGGCCAAGGGTCTCGCGCTGCGGATCGCGCCGACCACGATGATCGTCCACGACGATCCGGTGCTGCTGGAGCGTGTGCTGAGCAATCTGCTGTCGAACGCGGTGCGCTATACCGAGGACGGCGCGATCTGGTTGGGCTTTCGGCGCGCGGGGCGCGAGTCGGGCGGCTTTGTCGAGGTGCGCGATTCGGGTATCGGCATTCCGGCCGAGGAACACGAGCGGGTGTTCGAAGAGTTCTACCAGGCGGCCAATCCGCAGCGCGACGCGCGCCAGGGGCATGGACTCGGCTTGCCGACGGTGAAGCGGCTGGTCGGCATGCTCGGTGGCGAACTGCGTTTGCGGTCGGCACCGGGGCGCGGCTCGGTGTTTCGTTTTTCGGTGCAGGCGGGCGAAGCGGGCGGGATCGTCGCGAGTCTGAACGAGACGGTGGCGGGCGGGCCGTCGGCGCAAGGGCGGCGCGTGCTGTGCATCGACGACGAACCGTCGATACTCGAAGGCTTGGCCAGTCTGCTCGCGCGCTGGGGTTGCGACGTGCGCGGCGCCCGCGACGAACGCGACGCGCTCGCGGTGCTCGAAGCGGGCTTTGTGCCGGATGCCGTGCTGTGCGACTACCAGTTGGCGAATCATCGCACCGGCGCGCAGGCGTTGACCGCCGCGCGCCAGGTGCTGGCGCGGGCAGGGCATGAAAATACCGTGACCTTGCTGATCACGGGAGATATGGCGTCGGCGGAACTGGCGGCGTTGGCGCTGCAGGGGATTCCGGTGTTGCACAAGCCGGTCACGCCGGCGCGCCTGCGACGCACGCTCGAAATGCTTTGGCAGCAGGCGGAACTGGATAAGGGGCGGGCGACGGCCGCGTTGGCGTTGCGCGTGGATGGGCTGAACGGCGTGGACGGCGTGGACGGCGTGAATGGCGTGGACGGAGGCGCGCAGAACTGGAGCACGAACGGGGTGATTCGAGAGGCGATGAACGGGCCGCCGGGCGAAGCGAGAATTTGAAGGCCTGTACCGTGTTGCGCAAAGCGCAACGCCGTATAACCCGTTGCCGCACAATCAAACGGGCGGCGCAAGCGCCGCCCGTCATGGGTTTTTTCCCGCTACCCCGCTACAACGTCTTCCCCGCTTCCAGCCAGCCGTTGATTACCGCGATCGCCGTCGACCGGTTGTGCACGCCGAGCGCCCGGAAGATCACCGACAGGTGCACCTTCACCGTGCCTTCGGCGACACCCAGATCGCGCGCGATCATCTTGTTGGTCCAGCCGCGATGCACGAGCCGCATGATGTCCTGTTGGCGCGGCGACAGGTTCTCCAGCAAATGCTGTTGATGCGGCTGGAGCGACTGAATCTGCGTGATCGGCTCCGTCGCACCCGTGACGCTGGCGGTCCCTGCGCCAGCGCGCGCGACCGCCGACGCAGCCGCGCCTTGCATTGCCATCTCAGCCGCCGCATCGGCATGCACGGGACTCGCCCTGGTCTCGCGCGAACCGAGCAGGCTCAGCGCTTCCATCGGCACGTACGCGCCGCCCGACAGCACCAGCTCGATCGCTTTCAGCATCACGCTGGCAGGCTGCCGTTTCGGCACGAAGCCGAGCGCGCCGGCGGCCAGCACCGCGCGCATTTCGTCGGGCGATTCTTCGGCGGAGAGCACGACCACCGGCAGCGCGGGGTTGGCCTTCAACAGCACTTCGAGCGACGACGCGCCGCTCATGCCGGGCATATGCAGATCGACGATCGCCAGATCGTGGTCGGCGTCGGGACGCGCGGCGGCGGCGAGGGTCTCCCAGTTATCGGCTTCGTCGAACTGGGCGTCGGGGTCGAGCCCGCGCAGCATGCCTTTGACACCTTCCCTGATCAGTTCATGGTCGTCGGCCAGAAGAAACTTCATGATGTCTCCGCGAGTCGGGCCTGCGCGTGATGGACTACCGCCGTTGTCGGGTGTCGTTTTACTTCTATTGTCGTGAATCGCATCATTGCCGGCTATCCCGCGATCATAAGCCCGCCGGCGGCGCGCACCGTAGGCCTTTATCAGTCCGCTCGCCGGGTGCTCCCTGGCACCGCGTTACCTGTCAGGCTGGTCTCCCGCGCAGTGCTTACGGCTTGCTAGGTAGACGAGCAGATTGCGCCATTTTTGAAGCGACGCATGCGGGAAGCCGAAGGTTATGCCAATCGGCTCGAAATCTCTTTAACAAACAAATTGATTCCGTACGGGTGCTTCACACTCACACGTTTTAATTGCCAGTCTTTAATCAGTCCAATATGATCAAGCACAAAAAATCGGGCTCTCCCAGCACCGATTGCCGCTTGCTCCAAATACTGACCGAAGGGGATGTCGATGCCTAGAAATTCACCTCAAGAAGCCGGTCTTAGCCCGATGCAGACAACCCGACTGCAAAATGCCTCGACCCGTACTCGGCAATCCATTTACGTGGTGGGCTCGAGGGCAGACGGATCCGCCCACGCAGGCAGTGACTGGGATTATGTGATGACCGGGAATGCACGCCAACGAGCGTCCGCAATGTCGAGTGTCCCCGGCTGGATGGCCCCGCATGCAGCGAGCGCCGTTGGGTTGGGCCCTGGCGTCACCACCACGGGACGCGGCATTGATGTCTTTCAGAATTACAACGCTCGCCATGCGCCAGGAACATACACCGCGCTGGATATGAGCAGACCTTTTACCGTAACGCATCCCACCACTCAGGGCCCGCTCGGGCAGACCTTGCCATTTGCTCCTTTAAGCCAGCCGCGCAGAGCGCCGAATGCACCGGCCAACGCGAATGGCACCATCACGAATCGAAGAACAAACCGGGGTGGAGAGGCTTTCGATATCATTTTTTGACGCCATTCGGTTTCTTTCAAAGACTTCAAGAAGAACCGCCACACATGCCGCGGTACTCGTCACTGGCTTCGCCTCCAGTTTTACGTTCGCGGTGCTGAGCCTTCCGTCTATCTGACCGCGAACAACGTCGCATTCATCAGCAACTTGAACGCGAAACCGAGCGACATCGCCGAGCCCACGCCGAAGCACCACAGCGCGACGAACCATAGCCAGCCGGGTAGTTTGCGCGCCACCGGCCGACGGCGCGTGGCGACGCCGCTGTCGTTGTCGATCGCGTTGTCGGCCCGCAGCGGCTTAGTGATAGTGATGTTGGTCGCCATGACTCACCTTGCCGCGAAATACCCAGTAACCCAGCGTCGTATAGCCGAGGATGATCGGCAGAATCACCGCCGCGCCGACCAGCGTGAACATCTGGCTCGAACGCGGGGCGGCCGCTTCCCACAAGGTCATGCTCGACGGAATCGCATACGGCCACAGGCTCACCAGCAGCCCCACGTAGCCGAGCAGCACCAGCAGCAGCGCCAGCACGAACGGCGTGTTGTGATGCCGGTCACGCACCGCGCGATACATGAAGAACGCGCACACCGCCACGAGGAACGGCACCGGCAGCAGACGGTAGAACAGGTTGTCGTGGAACCAGCGCTGCGCGATGTTCGGGTCCTGCAGCGGCGTCCACAGGCTGACCATCGCGATGAAGCCGAGCAGCACCAGCGTCAGCGGCCATACCACGCGATGCAGGCGGCGTTGCAGATCGCCTTCGGTCTTCGCCACCAGCCAGCAGCAGCCGAGCAGCGCATAGGTGACCACCAGCCCGAGACCCGTCAGCAGGCTGAACGGCGTGAGCCAGCCGAAGGCGTCGCCGGCATAAGCGCCGTCGATCACCGGAATGCCTTGCAGGAATGCGCCCAGCGCGATGCCCTGGAAGAACGTCGCGCCCGCCGAGCCGCCGATGAACGCCAGATCCCACAGGTGCCTGGTGCGATTCGCCTTGGCGCGGATCTCGAACGAGACGCCACGGAAGATCAGGCACACCAGCATGAAGATCAGCGGCAGGTAGAGCGCGGACAGCACGGTCGAATACACGGCCGGAAACACCGCGAACAAACCGGCGCCGCCGAGCACCAGCCAGGTTTCGTTGCCGTCCCACACCGGCGCGACGGTGTTCATCATCAGGTCGCGCTCCTTCTCGTCGGGGAAGAACGGGAAGACGATGCCGATCCCCAGATCGAAGCCGTCCAGCACCACATACATGAAAAGGCCCAGCGCGATGATCGCGGCCCACACTACGGTTACGTCCATTGTCTTGCTCGCTTTTGGTGTCGCAGGCTATGCGTGAAGGTCGGGCTCAGGCGGCGTCGATCAGTTGATCGACGGCGGAGAGCGGGCGGCGCGCGGTCTGATCCGGCGTGGGATGCGGCACGCCGTTCGGCGTCTGGCCCGGCAATGCCGGACCCGAGCGCATCAGCTTGAGCATGTAGTAGACGCCGGTGCCGAACACGAGGAAGTACACGACCACGAAGGTCATCAGCGAAATGCCGACCTGCTGGGTGGTCAACGGCGAGACGGCCTGCGACGTGCGCATCACGCCGTACACGACCCACGGCTGACGTCCGGCTTCGGTGGTGACCCAGCCGGCCAGCAGCGAAATGAAGCCGGTCGGGCCCATCGCGAGCACGAAGCGCTGGAACCACTTCGATTCGAACAGGCGTTCGCGGCGACGCAGCACCCACGCGGCGATCGACATCAGGATCATCAGCGTGCCGAGGCCGGCCATGATCCGGAAACTCCAGAACACCACCGTGGAGTTCGGCCGGTCTTGCGGCGGAAATTCCTTGAGGCCGCGAATCTCGCCGTCCCAGCTATGCGTGAGGATCAGGCTGCCCAGGTGCGGAATCGACACCGCGTAGCGCGTGGTTTCTGCCTGCATGTCGGGAATGCCGAACAGGTTCAGCGGGGTGCCGCCTTTCTCCGTTTCCCACAGACCTTCGATCGCGGCGATCTTGGCCGGCTGATACTTGCGCGTATTCAAACCGTGCTGATCGCCGACCACCGCCTGGATCGGCGTGAGGATCAGCAGCAGCCACAGCGCCATCGAGAACATCTTCCTGACGGCCGGATCGCGCCGTCCGCGCAGCAGGTGCCAGGCACCCACGGCCGCCACCACCAGGCCGGCGACGATGAACGCGGCGAGCGCCATATGCGCGAGCCGGTACGGGAACGACGGATTGAAAATGATCTTGAACCAGTCGAGCGGCACGACGCGGCCGTCGACGACTTCGAAGCCTTGCGGCGTTTGCATCCAGCTATTGGACGCGAGAATCCAGAAGGTCGAGATCAGCGTGCCGATCGCCACCATCAGCGTGGCGCCGAAGTGGGCGCGCGGACTCACGCGCTGCCAGCCGAACAGCATGATGCCGAGGAAGCCCGCTTCGAGAAAAAACGCGGTCATCACCTCGTACATCAGCAGCGGTCCGGTGACGGGGCCGGCGAAACTGGAGAAGCCCGACCAGTTGGTGCCGAACTGATAGCTCATCACCACGCCGGAGACGACGCCCATGCCGAAGGCGACTGCGAAGATCTTCGACCAGAACAGGCAAAGATCTTTGTAGTACGCCTTGCCGGTCTTGAGCCAGCGCCATTCGAGCACGGCAATGAAGCTGGCGAGGCCGATGCTGAGCGCCGGGAACACGATGTGAAACGAAACGGTAAACGCAAACTGGATGCGGGCGAGATCGAATGCCGATGGTGCGGAGTTCATGAGTGTGAAGGGCGTGAGGACCGCCGAGGCGGACTACGCGCGTCGACCGTTGTCGGTGCGCACTGCTGGGCAGATGGGCGAAGCGTAGGGGATCGGCGGATTTCGTGCTGCGATGCGACATGCGTCAAAAAACCACCTTGTTTTACGGCGGTTTTCAATTTTGAGACGGCAAGTTATTGATAGGTATCAAGTTTTTCTGACTGTCTTTGGGGGCGCGTTTTGACGCGGCACCGTGAGACTGCGGCAATCGACCGCGCTGCAGCAGCCGTAGCTGGGGAGGCGTCGACCTGTTTGGACGGTGCGCACGAATTCATGGCGCGGCCTCTCGCAGGGTCTTTCGTCTCCAGCCGACAATAACGCCCACCGAACCGACTTTCTGCTAGCCCGCGAGGTGGTCAACGCGCCCGTTTGCCTCTACCATGCAAGCAGCCAAACGGCAGCGTTCCTCCGGTGAACGCACGCTCAGGACTTGATGAGCGCGACGCCGTGGCGATTCCAGCATCGATTCCGTTATTCGTTTCGACCCGTCATATCGAGGTGCCGGTGAGATTCATCCGCGCTTCGCGAATCCGTCACTGAACAGTAGGGTGCGAGGCAGATGATGCCGATAAAGGCATCGCGTCCGCGCGCCGTACGAACGGTTTGACCGGGCACGCTTCATCCCCCTGCCGGCAACGGCAGACTCACCCGAAGGAGTCAGCAGATGAGCACGATCACGACGAAAGACGGTACGGACATTTTCTACAAGGATTGGGGCAAGGGCCGCCCGGTGGTGTTCTCGCACGGCTGGCCGTTGACGGCGGACGCGTGGGACGCGCAAATGCTGTTTCTCGGCAGCAAGGGCTTCCGCGTGATCGCGCACGACCGCCGCGGTCATGGCCGTTCGGCGCAGCCGTGGGACGGCAACGACATGGACACCTACGCCGACGACCTCGCCGCGCTGATCGAGCATCTCGACCTGCAGGACGCCACGCTCGTCGGCCATTCGACCGGCGGCGGGGAGGTGGCGCATTACATCGGCCGGCATGGCACGCAGCGGGTGGCTAAGGCCGTGCTGATCGGCGCGGTGCCGCCGCTGATGCTGAAGACCGAGGGCAATCCCATCGGCCTGCCGATCGACGTATTCGACGGCATTCGCAAAGGCGTGATGGACGATCGCTCGCAGTTTTTCAAGGATCTGGCGGTGCCGTTCCACGGCTATAACCGTCCGAACGCGAAGGTTTCGCAGGGCGTGATCGATTCGTTCTGGCGGCAGGGCATGGCCGGTTCGATCAAAGGCCTGTACGACTGCATCAAGCAATTTTCCGAAGTCGATTACACGGAAGACCTGAAAAAGATCGATGTGCCGACGCTGGTGCTACATGGCGACGACGACCAGATCGTGCCGATCGACGCAGCGGGACGGCAGACGGCGAAGATCGTGAAGCACGCCACGCTGAAGGTGTATCCGGGCGGCCAACACGGGATGTGTGTCGTCGAGGCCGACAAGGTGAATGCCGATTTGCTGGAGTTTATCGGCGCTTAAAAGACGCAAAGGACGTAAAGGCCATAAAAGCGCGTGAAGCGGACGTAAAGCGGGCGCGGCGTTGTGCAGGCCGCGCTCGCGGATCGTGCCGGTTACACCGGTTAGGCCGGTTTAGCCGGTTCCGTCGGCCAGCCCGCACGCGCCGCGCTGCGCAGCGAAGAGCGCACCACCAGGCGGTGAAACGGTGCGATCGCGAGAATATAAAAACGCCCGAGCGCGTTATGGCAATGCACGACGGTCGAGAGGATCAGATAGCGCGAGCGGCCGTCCTCCGACTCGCGGATTTGCTGCAGCACGGACAGCCGGAAATCCAGATGACTGTCGTTCTCGCCGAGAATGATCTCGCGCGCGCTACGCGTATAAATTCTGAAAAATTCGATGTGATCGCGCGAGCCCGGCGAGGTTTGCGTGCGCAACTGCTGCGTCGTCTTGAGCCCGAAGCGGCCGACGATCGTATCGCGCAGGCTCGTCAACCTGCCTACCCAGCGGGCCTGGTGCGCGAACACAAAGCGCGCGAGCAATTCCGGATCGTCGATGGTGTTGTCCGGCAGGCGGACCGCGAAGGCGTCGGCGAGGTCCGGCGCGTGGTACAGGCCGCTGACGGCGGATTCCGCCGGCAGGGCAACGGAGAGCACAGAGCTGGAGGCGTTGGGCATGGTGACGTGCTGCGCTTGAAAGGAGTCGGGCGCGGAGGGCGCGTTCGCTCAGTCGGCGCGGGATTGCGCATTGCGCGACACCGTGCGGTTTTGTCTGAGCGCACCTAGTCTACTCGCGCCGGCTGCCGCCGCCTTGAACCGGAACGACATAAGCCCGGCGGTTGGCGGCCTTTTTTCACGTGGAATTACTCAATCTAGTTATATGACGTCACATAAATTGATTGGGCGTATGTCCTTGTTTATCCAGTGAAAATTCTTGCATTATGCAATGAGATACGGGTAAATGCCTAGTTGAAATCCGGCCGTCCTTCGTTAATAGTACGTTATCGTACAACTAAGGGGATTCGTAGGCGAACGGCCGACGTGTCTCCCGCAGGTTGTCCTCCAGTCAGATCGCGCACGGCGCGGGAAAGGAACCCCATGAAAAAGATTGCCCTGAGTGGCGCCGGTGGCCAGCTAGGCGCCGTGGTGCGCGCGGCGTTGGTCGCCCGCGGCACGCCGTTGCGTTCGGCCGCGGGCTCGAAGGCGCTCACGCCGCTGGTGGAGGGTGAGGATTTGATGCACGGCGACCTGCGCGATCCGGCGATCGTCGATCGTCTGCTGGACGGCGTGGACGTGCTGATTCATTTCGCCGGGACGAGCGTGGAGCGACCGCTGCCCGAGATCATCGACAACAATCTGCGCGCCCTGGTCGAAGTCTACGAAGGCGCGCGCCGGCAAGGCGTGCGGCGCATCGTGTTTGCCAGTTCGAATCACGCGATCGGCATGTACCCGGTCACCGAGCATCTCGAACTCGACTGCGCGTTGCGTCCGGACGGTTTCTACGGCCTGAGCAAGGTGTGGGGCGAAGCGCTGGCGCGCATGTACTGGGACAAGCACGGTATCGAGAGCATCTGCGTGCGGATCGGTAGTTGCCTCGAACGGCCGACCGAGCCGCGCCATCTGAGCACCTGGTTCGGTCATCGCGATCTGCTGCATTTTCTCGATCGCTGCGTCGAAGCGGACGACGTCGGCTTCCTCACGATCTGGGGTGTGTCCGCCAATACCCGCAGCTGGTGGGACAACAGTGGTGCCGAGCGTCTGGGCTATCGGCCGACGCAGGACGCCGAAGCCTTCGCTGAAGAGATTCTCGCGCGTCCGAATCCGCTCGATGCGTTGGGTCAGCGCTTCCAGGGCGGCAGCTTCGTCGGCATCGACTATTCGCGTCAGGACGAGGGCGCCGGTCCCGACCGTTCGGGTTCGGCCGCGCCGGCAGCCCGACCCGTTTGACCGGTCAGAGATTCGAGGAGACGTAGTCATGAAAATCAAGGGCATCCGCTGGTGGATGGTCAGCCTGGTCGCGGCCGGGCTCATCATCAATTACCTCGCGCGCAATACGTTGTCGGTCGCGGCGCCGACGTTGATGAAGGATCTCAACATCACCACCGGGCAGTACGCGAACGTGGTCGTCGCGTGGCAGCTCTGCTATGCGTTCATGCAACCGGTCGCGGGCTTCGTGCTCGATACCGTCGGCACCAAGCTCGGCTTCGCGGTGTTCGCGCTGGCGTGGTCGCTGGCGTGCGCGGCGGCGGCGTGGTCGACCGGCTGGCGTAGCCTGGCGTTCTTCCGCGGCGTGCTCGGCATTGCCGAAGCGGCCGGCATTCCGGCCGGCGTCAAGGCGACCAGCGAATGGTTTCCGGCCAGGGAGCGCTCGGTCGCGATCGGCTGGTTCAACATCGGCTCGTCGATCGGCGCGTTGCTGGCGCCGCCGCTGGTGGTGTGGGCCTTGCTGCACGGCGAATGGCAACTGGCGTTCGTGATCGTCGGGGTGGCGGGGATCGTCTGGAGCGTGCTGTGGATGGTGCTGTACAAGCATCCGCGCCAGCAGAAGCTGCTGGGCGACGCCGAACGCGACTACATTCTGAGCGGCCAGGAAGCGAAGCATAGCGACGACGCCGGTGCCGTAAAGCGCAGCCGCTTCGCGATGCTCGGCAGTCGCGACTTCTGGGCGATCGGCATTCCGCGCATTCTGTCCGAGCCGGCGTGGCAGACCTTCAACGCGTGGATTCCGCTGTACATGATGACCGAGCGTCACATGAATCTGAAAGACGTCGCCCTGTATGCGTGGATGCCGTTTCTCGCCGCGGATATCGGTTGCGTGCTCGGCGGTTACCTCAGCCCGCTGTTTCACAAGTACGCGAAGGTCTCGCTGTTCACGTCGCGCAAGCTGGTGTTCGTGGTCGGCGCGCTGTGCATGATCGGACCGGCGTGCGTGGGCCTGGTGGCGAGTCCTTATGCGGCGGTGGCGTTGCTGTGCGTCGGTGGCTTCGCGCATCAGACCTTGTCGGGTGCGCTGTATGCGATCACGTCGGACATGTTCGGCAAGAACGAAGTGGCTACCGCAACCGGCATGGGCGGCATGGCGGGCTACCTGGGCGCTGCCGCGTTCACGGCGCTGTTCGGCGTGCTGGTGACGCGGATCGGTTATAGCCCGCTGTTCGTGGTGCTGGCGGTGTTCGATATCGTGGCCGCCGGGGTGGTTTGCCTGCTGGCGAAGAGCCCCGAAAAGGCGCCGCCCGAGCCGCATTGGTTGCCTGTAGGGGCGGTGGCGAAGTGATGGACGTGACGGAAGTAGTGCGAACGTAGCGGAAGTAAAAATGGGACGCCAGGGCGTCCCATTTTTTTTGCCACCGAGCCCGGCTGAAGCGGTTTAGCGAGAGAGCCGCCCGTTGCGTACGCATCGAAACGACACGCGGTCAGCGGCACATGCACGCCGCGGACCGCGTCATCGTCAGCCCGTCAGCGCGCCGTTATAGGCCACGCCGGCGATCACCACGTTGCTCAACGTGATGGATTTCACGCTGTCGACGAACAGCGGGCCCGGCACGGTGGCCGATGCCGGTCCTGTGCAGATCGGCGTACCCAGGTTGCAGTTCGAGATCGTCACGCCGGTGATCGGCGGCACCGTGGGGACGGGCAGCGGACCGTTGTAGTCGGCGGCCACCGGACCCTGCGCGACGATGGCCTGGAAGCACGAACCCGACGTCGCCGTGAAGCCGGACGTCAACGCGTAGCTCACCGCGCCCGAGGTGTTGGTCGCGTTCACGTTCGAGATGTTGACGTTGTTGATGGTCGCCGGATTCCAGCGCACCGCATCGCCCGAGGGACTGTAGTCGCAGTCGAACGTGATCAGACCGCCCTGGCCCGTCGACGGGTTGGCCGCGAGACCGACCGTGCCGGTGCCGGCGACCGAGCCCGGGAACGCAGCACCCAGCGCGCCGCCGCCGTATTTGCCGGTCAGATTCACGCCGTTGGGCAGCGTGACGCCGTTGATCCACACGTTGTCGATAAACCCGCCACGGTTCATGTTGGTCTTGAAGCGCAGCGCGATATTCAGCGGATTGGTCGCCCAGTTCGCGTTCTGCATGGTCAGATTGCGAGCGTAGACGTTTTGCACGCCTGCGCTCATTTCGCTGCCGATCGTCAGGCCGCCGTGACCGCTTTGCATCGTGCAGTTCTGGACCACGATGTTCTGCATCGGCCCGTACTGCGTGTCGAGACACTTGCCGGACTTGATCGCGATGCAGTCGTCGCCGGTATTGAACTGGACGTTCTGCACCACCACGTAGTTGCAGGCGTCCGGGTCGAAGCCGTCGTTGTTCGGGCCGATACTGTCCGCGAACACGCCGTCGATCAGCACGTTGGTGCAATCGGTCGGGTGATGCTGCCAGAACGGCGTGTTCTGCGTGTGATAGTTTTGCAGCAACACGTTCGTGCAACCGATGAACTCGACCATGCACGGCCGCAGAAAATGGCCGAGACCGAAGACGCGATTCAGCACCGGCACGCCGAGCTCCGACAGCGCCGGCAAATAGTTCTGATCCTGATTCCAGCCCGACGCCGTGAGCAGCGTCATCAGCGTCGTCGTGGTGCCGTCCTGATTCGTGAACGAGACGTTGGCCTGCGGGTTCGTCACCTGCGCGGCGGGCAGACTCGTCAGCGCGGTGTTGCCCGGGTAGGTGGCGCCGTTGGCCGAGTAGGCGGTGGTGCCCGTGTTCGCATCGGCTTGCGAAACCGGCGCGCCACCCGAAGCCGGTTTCACGTAACCGTATTCGCCGCTCGTGCCTTTGAAGGTCCACCAGCACGAGGTCGGCGCTTTTGTGCTCAACTGCATCGGCGTCATGGATTGACCGTTGAGTACGCAGGTGTTGTCGTCGGCGGTCAGCGCGATGTTGGTCTGCTGGTACGCGTAGATCGGTGCGCCGAAGTTCAGGCAGTCGTTGGCTTGCCAGCGCGACCAGTACAGGTTGCCGTTCGCCGTCGTGTAGGGACCGTTCTTCGCGTAGTCGACCGGGTTCGGGCTGAAATAGATCGTGCAACCCGAGCTGAGATGAAAATTCACGTTGCTCAGCAGCACGATCGGGCCACCGCAATACCAGTTGCCGGCCGGCACCACGACGCGACCGCCGCCAGCCGCATGCGCCGCCTGAATCGCGGCATTGAAGGCGGCGTACGAATCGTAGACCGTGTCCGTCATGTCGTAAGGCACCATGATCGTCGAGCCCGGGCTTTGCGGCGATGCCGCGGCCTGCGAGCCGGTCACCCAGGGAATCGTGCCGCCCGGCCATGCGCTGGCCTGAATCAACGCGGACGCCTGCAGCGTGCGCGCGCCGTAGCTCGTCACCTGGAAATCGACCGCCGGGAACATCGACGGTGTGAGGTTGGCGAGCTTGTTGATGATCACCGTGGCCTGGCCGGTCGGCCCCAGATCGGGTCCGCCGCCGCGGCCGGTGCGCTCGGCGTGGGTGTCGTGGAGCCTAACGAACCGCTGCCGCCGCCGCATCCGGGCAGGGTGGCGAACAGGCCCGCGCCCGCCGAGGTTCCCGCGAACACGAGAAAGGAACGCCGTTTGGGGGAATTCGGTGTGTCTTGTGCGCGGATTTTCGATGTCGCCGGATCGCCGCTGTTTTTATCGTGGATAGCCACGGATGTCTCCTTGCCCTGTGCGGGCATCTGCTAGTCATGTTTGAGGGGATGAGGACCGTTGCTTCGGCGGAAGCGTTTTCTGGTTATCAGTGATCCTGAATTGTTGTAAGAAAACTCGAGCAGTGAAATGAAGCGCACGCACCGGTCCATCCTGTCTATTGGCATAGAGCAGGGGGAGCGGTGCCACGGGTCGGGACTTGCGGCTTAAGCGACCGGCTGGCCGATTTCGTGATTGGCCAGAATTTCCAGCGCGCGCACCATCGCGGAGTGGTCCCACGCTTTGCCGCCGTGCGCCGCGCAGGCGTTGAACAACGCCTGGCAGGTGGCGGTGTTCGGCAGCGACACACCGAGCGCCTGGGCGGTCGAGAGTGCGAGGTTCAGATCCTTCTGGTGCAGTTCGATCCGGAAGCCCGGGTCGAAAGTGCGTTTGGTCATGCGTTCGCCGTGTACTTCGAGAATGCGCGACGACGCGAAGCCGCCCATCAGCGCCTCACGCACGCGCGCCGGATCGACGCCGGCTTTCGAGGCGAGCAGCAGCGCTTCGCCGACCGCTTCGATAGTCGCGGCAACGATCACCTGATTCGCCACCTTGCACACCTGGCCGGCGCCGACCGCGCCGATCAGCGTGACGTTCTTGCCCATCATGTCGAACAGCGGCTTGACGCTGTCGAAGCTCGCGCTTTCGCCGCCCACCATGATGGTCAGCGAACCGGCCTTGGCGCCGACTTCACCGCCCGACACCGGCGCGTCCAGATACTCCGCGCCGCGCTCGCGCACGCGGGCCGCGAACTCGCGCGTGGCCATCGGCGAAATCGAGCTCATGTCGACCACCGTCTGGCCCGCGCGCAACGCGTCGGCGAGACCCTGTTCGCCAAACAGCACGCGTTCGACGTCCGGCGTGTCGGGCACCATGATGAAGATCACGTCGGCATGCGCGGCGACGGCGGCCGGGCTGTCGCACGCGACGGCGCCCGCCTGGATGAGCTCGTCGGGCACGCCGCTGCGCGTGAATGCGGCGAGCGGCACGCCGTTCTTGAGAAGGTTGGCGGCCATGGGCTTGCCCATGATGCCGAGTCCGATAAAGCCTGCTTTTTGCATGGAGTGCTCCCAAGAGGTCATGGCGGCCGCGCTTATGCCTGGCCTGCCTGTTTCTGCATGAAGTGTTGTTGAACCGTCTGCGCGGCGTTTTTCAGCAGCCCGATGTCCGCGCAGACCGCGATCACGCGGCAGCCCATCGCGAGATAGCGCTCGGCGTCGGCCTGGGCCGGCGCGAGGATGCCGCTGGCTTTACCGGCGGCCTGCGCGCGTTCGAACACGTGCGCGATCGCCTGCTGCACGTCCGGATGGTTCGGATTGCCGAGGTGGCCGTAGGCGGCCGCGAGATCGGATGGGCCGACGAATACGGCGTCGATGCCGTCGACCGCGAGAATCTCGTCGATCGCGTCGACGGCTGTGCGGCTTTCGATCTGCACGACCACGCAGACGTTGTCGTTGGCGATCTGGAAGTAGTCGGGCACGGTCGCGTAGCGATTGCCGCGATGGCTCACCGACACGCCGCGAATGCCCTGCGGCGGATAACGCGTCGCGGCCACGGCGTGGGCCGCGTCGTCGGCGCTTTCGACGAACGGCACGAGGAAGTTCGAAAAGCCGCTGTCGAGCAGCCGCTTGATGAACACGCTGTCGTTGGCCGGCGGGCGCACGACCGGCGCGCTTGCGCTGTCCTTGAGCGACATCAGTTGAGGGATCAGCGTGAGGACGTCGTTGGGCGCGTGCTCGGCGTCCAGCAGCATCCAGTCGAAACCGACGATGCCGAGCAATTCCGTGGCGGCCGGACTCGCCAGCGACGCCCAGCAGCCGATCAGGGTGTCGCCGGCGCGAACGGCGCGGCGGAAACTGTTGGGTAGGGCCTGGTAGGGCGCGACGGCGGGCATGGATATCTCCTCGAACGGCGATGGATCGGGCAAGCTCCGGCCGACGGCCCGCCCTCGACGCGGCATTCGAGCGATGCCGCTTGAGTTATAGGTCGTCGTATGTCTAAAAACAGATTAGCATTCGGACCCAGCGTTGTAACGGCCACGTATACCCGAACTTTCCGTAGTGATGGTCGTTCCGGTTGCATGGCACCCTCTCCATGTTGTAGGATAACTTATATCTACGGCAGTCTTTTAAGGAAAGCGAAATGTCCATTACCGGCGAAATGCTGATCGGTCGCCAAGCCGTACGCGGCGCGGAAAAATCCTTGCATGCGTTCAATCCTGCCACGGGTGCCGACATCGCGGAGCCGGTTTTCGGCGGCGGCTCGGTGGCCGATGTCGGACGAGCTTGCGACCTCGCGCAACAGGCGTTCGAGCCGTACCGGCACCTGCCGCTGACGGTGCGCGCCGAGTTTCTGGAGCGCATCGCCGACGGCATCACGGCACTGGGCGACGCGCTGATCGAGCGCGCGCAGCAGGAGTCGGGGTTGCCGAAGGCGCGTCTCGAAGGCGAGCGCGGCCGCACGACGGGTCAGCTCAAGCTGTTCGCGCAAGTGGTGCGCGCCGGGCAGTGGCTTGCCGCCACGCTCGATTCGCCGCTGCCCGAGCGCAAGCCGCTGCCGCGCTCCGATCTGCGGATGCAGAAGATCGCGCTCGGTCCGGTCGCGGTGTTCGGCGCCAGCAATTTCCCGTTGGCGTTTTCGGTGGCGGGCGGCGATACCGCGGCGGCGCTCGCGGCGGGTTGCCCGGTGGTGGTGAAGGCGCATCCGGCGCATCTGGGCACCTCGGAGATGGTCGGCCGGGTGATCCAGCGCGTCGCGCAGGAGATGGACTTGCCGGAGGGCGTGTTTTCGCTGGTGGTCGGCGCGGGTAACGCGATCGGCGAAGCGCTGGTGGCGCATCCGGCGATCAAGGCGGTGGGCTTCACCGGTTCGCGCGCGGGCGGTGTGGCGCTGATGCGTATCGCGGCGGCGCGCGCTGAGCCGATTCCGGTCTACGCCGAAATGAGCAGCATCAACCCGGTGTTTCTGCTGTCGAACGCGCTGGCTGAGCGCGGCGAGAGCATCGCGCGCGGTTTCGTCGATTCGCTGGTGCTCGGCGCCGGGCAGTTCTGTACCAACCCGGGCCTCGCGATTGCCGTCGACGGCGACGCGCTCAAGGGCTTTATCGCCACGGCGTCCAGCGCCTTGAGCGGCAAGCCGGCGCAGACCATGCTCACGTCGGGCATTCATGCGGCCTATGAAGCAGGCGCGGGCAAGCTGGCGGGAATCCAGGGCGTGGAGGCCGTGGCGCATGGCGTCGACGCAACCGGTCCGACGCAGGCGTGCGCCGCGTTGTTCGTGACCGACGCGCAGACGTTCCTCGCCACCCCGGCGCTGGAAGACGAAGTATTCGGACCCACCTCGACGATCGTGCGTTGCAAGGACGAGCAGGAGATGCTCGCCGTGGCCGAGCATGTGGAAGGACAACTGACGGCCACGCTGCAGATGGATCGCGCGGATCTCGCGGTGGCGCACAAGCTGGTGCCGGTTCTGGAGCGCAAGGCCGGGCGAATTCTGGTGAACGGTTTCCCGACCGGCGTCGAAGTCTCGCATGCCATGGTGCACGGTGGCCCGTTCCCGGCGACCTCGGACAGTCGCGCGACGTCGGTGGGCACGACGTCGATCGAGCGGTTCCTGCGGCCGGTGTGCTACCAGGATTTTCCGGCGGAATTGCTGCCGGAGGCGTTGGCCGACGCGAATCCGCTGGATTTGTGGCGTCGCCGCGATGGGGAGATCACGCGGAGCTGAGCGGCGAATGCGAGTGATAAGCTTCTCAAAAGCTTATCACTCGACTGATAAGATTAAGCTCGATTGATAAGATTGCGGCTAATCCTATCAATGACCCAATCCGACTTGAGAAGCTTTCCTCGCAGCGAACTTTGCGTGCATGGGGCGGATGACACCCGCACCGCTCCGCCAAACAAAAAGCCCGTGATTTCAACAACGAAATCACGGGCTTCCTCGTCACCACCAGAGCGAACGCCTCAGCTATTCGCCTCGGCCGTCTCATTCGCCCGCCGCAGCCGCTCGCGGCTATTCGACAGATGCATGCGCATGGCCGCGCGCGCGCCTTCCGCGTCGTGCCGGGTGATTGCCTCGAGAATGCTCTCGTGTTCGAGATTGACCAGCGACAGATACGCGTCCGGTTCCGCGCGCGCGATACCCGCCGAGTCGAGCCGGTTGCGCGGAATCAGCGCGCTGCCCATCTGCGTCAGGATGTCGACGAAGTAGCGGTTGCCGGTGGCGCGCGCCACCGAGATATGGAACTGCAAGTCGGCGTCGACGCTGTCCAGCCCGTTGTGGCGCGTGGCCTCGATTGCGTCGAGCGCGGTGCGCATGCGCGCGAGGTCGTCCGCTTTGGCGCGTTGCGCGGCCAGCCCGGCGCATTCCGTCTCCAGGCTGATACGCAGTTCCAGAATCGACAGCACATCGCGCAACGTGGTGGCGGGCACCATGTCGATACCCAGTTTTTCGCGCTGCGGCTCCAGCACGAAGCTGCCGATGCCGTGACGCGTTTCGATGACCTTGCCCGCCTGCAGACGGGAAATCGCCTCGCGAATCACGGTGCGGCTCACGCTCAGCGTGACCATCAATTGCGATTCGGTCGGCAGTTTGTCGCCGGGCTTCAAGGCGTTGGACGCGATCTGCTCGGTGACGTAGCTGACGACGAACTCGGCCAGATTGCGAGCGCGTCGCGGCGGTGCCGCGGATGCCAGTGGTGTAGCCATCGAAAACGCCCCTTGAATCAGATAGTTGCAGATACTCGTACGGCTCATTATACCGTCGTCTGACGACTGATTATATAAACACCAGATCATTTTCGGCGACCTCGCCATCGCTGCCGTCGGCGCTCGCGCTCTCAAGCCTGGCGGGGCGTCGGCGCGTAGGACGCCACCGCCTCGGAAGTACGATAACCGCCCGGCAGGCTAACCCCGGCTCAACTCGACCCGCCGGATATCTTTGACGATCACGAGGTAGCTGAACACGGTCAGTAACGCGTTCACGCCGACGAACACCAGCGCGCCATTGAACGAGCCGGTTTTCGCCACGAGATAGCCGATCACGATCGGCGTGACGATGCCGGCCACGTTGCCGAACATATTGAAGATCGCGCCCGACAACCCGAGCGCTTCCTTCGGCGACGTATCCGCGACCACCGCCCAGCCAAGCGCGCCGATGCCTTTGCCGAAAAACGCCAGCGACATCAGCGCAACCACGATCCAGTCGGTCGACACATAGTTGCAGCCGATGATGCACACCGACAGCAGCATGCCACCCACGATCGGCACCTTGCGCGCGACGGTCAGCGAATGGCCGCGGCGGATCAACCCGTCCGACAGAATGCCGCCCAGCACGCCGCCGGAGAAACCGCAGATCGCCGGTAACGACGCGACCAGACCCGCATGCAGAATCGTCATGCCGCGCGCCTGCACGAGGTAGATCGGAAACCACGTCAGGAAAAAGTAGGTCAGCACGTTGATGCAGTACTGCGCGAGATACACGCCGAGCAGCATGCGGTTGCCGAGTAGTTGGCGCACCAGGAACCAGCCGCCGGCCTGTGCTATATCGCCGGTCTGCGCTTTTTTGTGACCGTTGACCACGCCCCCGCCTTGCTCGATATAGTCCAGCTCGGCACGCGAAACACGCGGATGGTCGGCCGGGTTCTTCATCACCTTCAGCCACGTGAGGGCGAGCAGCAGCCCGGTCACGCCCATCACGAGGTACACGGTGTGCCAGCCGAACGCGTGGGTGAGCCACGCCATCAGCGGCGTGAACACGACCGCCGCGAAATATTGCGCCGAATTGAAAATGGCCGACGCCGTGCCGCGTTCCGTGGTGGGGAACCAGCTCGCCACCACCTTGGCATTGGCCGGAAACGCCGGCGATTCCGCCACGCCCATCGCGAAGCGCAGCACGAACAGCGCGGTAATGGCGGCGGCCGCGCTGCCCAGCAAGCCGATCGTGCCTTGCAGCAGCGTGAAGAGCGACCAGAAGAAAATGCTCGCCGCGTAGACGCGGCGGGCGCCGAAGCGATCCAGCAGCCAGCCGGCCGGCAGTTGCGACAACACATAGGCCCAACTGAAGGCGGAGAAGATGTAACCCATGCGGATCGCGTCGAGACCGAATTCGCCGCGCATCGCCGAACCGGTGATCGACAGCGTCGCGCGGTCCGCGTAGTTGAAGGTGGTGATCAGAAAGATCAGCAGCAGGATCGCGTAGCGGACCTTCGTGCGTTTCGCGGCGTGGGCGGAACTCGCCATCCGGCTTATTTCCATCGTCATCTCCTGAATCGTTATGCGGGCGGCGCGCTGCCGCGCTATAAAAAACGCCCGGCGACGTTACCGTCCCGGGCGCTTCTGGCCATCAACCATCAACCACGCAATTACTGCGGGCCGAGCGTCTTGATCAGCGCGTCGAGCTTCGCCATTTCTTCTTCGGTCAGATCGGTCAACGGCGCGCGCACCGGGCCGGCGCTGTGGCCGACGAGCTTCGCGCCCGCCTTCACGATGCTGACCGCGTAGCCCGCGCGACGGTTGCGGATCGCCAGATACGGCAGGAAGAATTCGTCGATCAGCTTGCCGACGGTGGCGTGGTCGTCCGCGGCGATCGCGCGGTAGAAGTCCATCGCGGTCTTCGGAATGAAGTTGAACACCGCCGACGAATACACCGGCACGCCCAGCGCCTTATACGCCGCCGCATAGACTTCGGCGGTCGGCAGGCCGCCGAGGTACGAGAAACGGTCGCCGAGACGGCGGCGGATCGTCACCATGTTTTCGATCTCACCCACGCCGTCCTTGAAGCCGATCAGGTTGGGGCAGCGCTCGGCCAGCCCTTCGAGCATGTCGGCGTTAAGCTTGGAATTGGCGCGGTTGTAAATGATCACGCCCATGTTCGGCACGGCCTTGCAGACCTCTTCGGCGTGCGCGGCGATGCCTTCCTGACAGGCTTCGGTCAGGTAGTGCGGCATCAGCAGAATGCCGTTCGCGCCGTGACGCTCGGCTTCTTTCGCATAGGCGATCGCAACGCGCGTCGGGCCGCCCGCGCCGGCGAGAATCGGCACCTTGCCTTTGCAGACTTTGGCGGCGGTGCGCACCACGTTCGAGTAATCGTCGTGCGTGAGCGAGAAGAACTCACCCGTGCCGCCCGCCACGAACAGCGCCGACGCGCCGTACGGCGCGAGCCATTCGAGGCGCTCGGCATAGGTGTCGGCGCGGAAATCGCCTTGTTCGTCGAAGTCGGTGACGGGGAAGGAGAGAAGGCCTTCCGAAACGATCTGCTTGAGTTCCTGCGGTGTCGTCATGATGAGTATCCAGGGCGGCGGTATGGGGTTGTTTGTCGAAATGGAGATTTCTTATACGTCATCGTACAACAACAAATCGTCTAACTCAACGGGGTTTTCGCGGCATAATGCACGCCATAGGGTAAATACGGAACATCCACGCAATCTTTCGTGTTGTAGGATGACGTATGAATAGCTGGCGCAGTGCGCGTGCAGCGCCATGAGGATCGAGGCAATGGAACAATCTCCGCTCTACATACGCGTTCACCCCAATGACAATGTCGCGATCGTCGTCAACGACGGCGGTCTGGGCGAGGGCGCGGTTTTCCCCGATGGCATCGCGCTGCGCGAACGCGTGCCGCAAGGCCATAAGGTCGCGCTGGCCGATCTGGCCGAAGGCGACGAGGTAATCCGCTATAACGTGGTGATCGGTTATGCGCTGAAGGCGTTGCCCAAAGGTAGCTGGATCAACGAGCACGTGATCCGCATGCCGAGCCCACCCGGACTCGAAGACCTGCCGATCGCCACCATCAGGGCGCCGGAAATGCCGCCGCTCGAAGGCTTCACGTTCGAGGGCTACCGCAATGCCGACGGTTCGGTCGGCTCGCGCAACATTCTGGCGATCACGACCACCGTGCAATGCGTGGCCGACGTGGTGCAGCACGCAGTCACCCGCATCAAGGCCGAATTGCTGCCGCGCTATCCGAATGTCGACGACGTCGTCAGCCTCGGCCATACCTACGGTTGCGGCGTCGCGATCGACGCGCCCGACGCGATGGTGCCGATCCGCACCGTGCGCAACATCAGTCTGAACCCGAACTTCGGCGGCGAGGTGATGATGGTCAGCCTCGGTTGCGAGAAGTTGCAGCCCGAGCGCCTGATGCCGCCCGGCACGATCCCGATCGCGGCGGCCGCCAACGTCGCGGAAATCGCCGACATCGGCGACGTCGAGGCCGATCTGAACGGCGACGTCGTGGTGCTGCAGGACGACGCGCACGTCGGCTTCCAGTCGATGATCGAGTCGATCATGCGCATGGCCGAGGGGCACCTGAAGCGCCTCAACAATCGCCGTCGCGAGACGTGCCCCGCGGCGGATCTGGTGATCGGCGTGCAGTGCGGCGGCAGCGACGCGTTCTCCGGGCTGACCGCGAATCCCGCCGTGGGCTTCGCGACCGACCTGCTGGTGCGGGCCGGCGCGACCGTGATGTTCTCCGAAGTGACCGAAGTGCGCGACGGCGTCGATCAACTGACGGCGCGGGCGGCCAACGCCGAGGTAGCCGCGGCGATCATCCGCGAAATGCAGTGGTACGACGATTATCTGAAGCGCGGCGGCGCGGACCGCAGCGCCAACACCACGCCCGGCAACAAGAAGGGCGGGCTGTCGAACATCGTCGAAAAGGCGATGGGCTCGATCATCAAGTCGGGCAACTCGGCGATCTCCGGCGTGTTGTCGCCGGGCGAAAAGGTCCGCCAGAAAGGCCTGATTTATGCGGCCACGCCGGCCAGCGACTTTATCTGCGGCACGCTGCAGGTGGCTGCCGGTATCAATCTGCACGTGTTCACCACGGGCCGCGGCACGCCGTACAGCCTTGCCGAAGTGCCCGTGATCAAGGTCGCGACGCGCTCCGATCTGGCGCGCCGCTGGCACGATCTGATGGACATCAACGCCGGCACGATCGCCACCGGGGCGGCAAGTATCGAAGACGTGGGCTGGGAACTGTTCCGCCTGATGCTCGACGTCGCCAGCGGACGCAAGCAGACCTGCGCGGAAAAACTCAAGCTCCACAATGCGTTGACGCTGTTCAATCCGGCGCCGGTGACCTGAGTGGCGTGCTGGCTTCAGCGCAATCACACTCCTAAAAAGACATGACCGATTCGAATCCTGTTCACAACGCGGCGGCGAAACCCTTCCGCCGTCTGCTGTTGACCGGCGCCGCCGGCAACCTCGGCCAGCAATTGCGCGGCGCGCTCGCCGCATGGGCCGATATCGTGCGCGTCACCGACATCGCGCCGCTCGGCGAGGTGGCGGCGCACGAAGAAGCGTCGATCGTCGATCTCGCCGACGAAGCCGCGGTTCACACGCTGCTGGAAGGCGTCGATGCGGTGATTCATCTCGGTGGCATTTCCGTCGAAGCGCCTTTCGAAGACCTGCTCGAAGCGAATATTCGCGGCCTCTACAACCTGTATTCGGCGGCGCAGAAGCAGGGCGTGAAGCGCGTTGTTTATGCAAGCTCGAATCATGCGGTGGGGTTTCATCCGGTGACCGAGGTGGTGGATATCGACGCGCCGTTGCGTCCCGACAGCCTGTATGGTGTAACGAAGTGCTTCGGCGAATCGCTGTCGCGCTACTACTTCGATCGCTTCGGGCTCGAGACCGTGTGTCTGCGGATCGGTTCGTCGTTCGAGCAGCCGAAGAATCCGCGCATGCTCGTTACGTTCCTGAGCTTCCGCGACTTTATCGAACTGGTGCGCTGCTCGCTGTTCACCAATCGCGTGGGTCATGCGATCGTCTACGGCGTGTCGGATAACCGCACCAAATGGGTCGACAACACGAAGGCCGCGTTCCTCGGTTTTCGTCCGCAAGACAGCTCGGTCGAGTTCGAGCATCTATTCCCCGTCAGCGCGCCGACCGCCGATCTCGACGATCCGACCCAGCGTTTCCAGGGCGGCGCGTTCGTGCTGGCCGGCCCGATGGAGCCGAAGCGATGAGCGCCGCGGCGGCCCATCCCAAGGTGGAGCGTGTCGAGGCAGCGGGCGAGGCGCCCGCGATGGTCGGCGAAAGTCCGGTGTGGCGCGCGGCGGAGCAGGCGCTTTACTGGGTCGATATTCCCGCGCAAAAGATCGTGCGCCTGGCGGTGGAGGCGGGCCAGCGCTCCGAATGGCGCTTGCCGGAGAGGGTGGCCTGCATCGCGTTCGATCGTCACGGTACCGTGCTGGCCGGTTGCGAGACGGGGTTGTTTGCCGTCACGCTGAGCGAAACCGCAACGGCCGACGGTCAATCGCTTCAGGCCGAGGCGCGCAAGCTCGCCGCGCCGTCCTTCGCCTGCGAGGACATGCGCTTCAACGACGGCCGTTGTGATCGCCAGGGACGCTTCTGGTCGGGCACGATGGTGCAGGACATGTCGCTGGCGAATCCGGCCGGCGCGCTGTATCGCTTCGACGAACGTGGCGTGTTGTCCGCGCCGGTGATCGATGTGCTGATCACGCAAAACGGTCTGGCGTGGTCGCCGGACGGCGCCACGATGTACCTGTCGGACTCGCATCCGCTGCGCCGCCAGATCTGGGCATTCGACTACGACATCGACGCTGGCGCGCCGCGCAACCGGCGCGTGTTCGCCGATCTGAATCACCACGTGGGCCGTCCCGACGGCGCGGCGGTCGACGCCGACGGCTGCTACTGGATCTGCGCCAACGACGCGGGCCGCTTGTTGCGCTTCACGCCGCAAGGCAAGCTGGATCGCGAGATCGTCGTGCCGGCCGTCAAGCCGGCCATGTGCGCATTCGGCGGGCGCGATCTCGATACGCTGTTCGTGACCTCGATCCGGCCCGCAACGGGCGCGAGCGAGCACGACGGCCACCTGTTCGCCGTGCGCCCCGGCGTCACCGGTCTGCCGGAACCCGAATACGCAGGCGTCCTGTAAGCGACTACTGTTGGCGTGACGCGCCGGCCATGCATTCCATGGCCGGCGCACTTCTCTGTACACACTTCAATTCATCACTCGTCGTATGACTGTGTGGCATAACGGTCACATTCACGCCATCTTCGCCGAGCATTTCCCTACGAAGAAACAGCGCGTCCCGAGACGCCTTCATGTCCTTGCCAGCTCGGCTCCAGCTCCCATAAGGCCTTGGCGTTGCGACGCCTGAGTCATCTATACCGGCTATCTCAATTCTGCGGGTAAATACCGTCTGTACAACTCAAACCGTGTTTTATAGACTTCGTATGTCGTCGTACAACATACGAGTCCAAACAAATTCCTTTCTCGAATTTAAGGACAACACCAGAACAAGGCGGTTGCAGCGTGGACGATTCGTCGTGTTACCCGCGGCCCGCCGAGGCAGTCGAAGCAAAAGTAAAAGATGTCGAGTTGTCTGACAGGAGTGCTGGGATCGGTGCCGGGGACAATGCACCGACCAGCACGGCGAAGCGTCCGCGGCCCGCACGGGTGAGCGAACGCGGAGCCGGGAGACGCAGTAAAGCCATATCGCATTCGACCTGGCCTTCCGCTAGCAGCCCTCCGCAATCGGCCAATCGATTGGATGGTCCATTTACAAGGAATGTCACGATGAACAAGAAGTTCGCCTCTTCCCGCGTTTCGATGATCGTTGCCGCGTCGGTGCTGGCCTTCAGTGCCGCGTCGGCTGAAGCGCGCGTGTTCCGTGTGTCGGACGTGCACGGCGACACCTATCCGACCAACATGGCCGTGAAATACATGGGTGACGAGATCAGCAAGGCCACGGGCGGCAAGGACACCGTCAAGGTGTTCGGCAACAGCGCGCTGGGCTCCGAAAACGACACGGTCGATCAGGTGCGCATCGGCGCGCTCGACATGGCGCGCGCGAACGGCGCCGCGTTCAACGAGATCGTTCCCGAGTCGATGATTCCGTCGCTGCCGTTCCTGTTTCGCGACATCGACCATTTCCGCAAAGTGATGTACGGCCCGGAAGGCCAGAAGATTCTCGACGCCTTCAAGGCGAAGGGCATGATCGCGCTGACGTTCTACGAGAGCGGCGCGCGTTCGATCTACGCGAAGAAGGCGATCCATTCGCCGGCCGATATGAAAGGGCTGAAGGTGCGCGTGCAACCGTCCGACCTGATGGTCGACGAGATTCGCGCGATGGGCGGCACGCCCACGCCGATGCCGTTCGCCGAGGTCTATACGGGCCTCAAGACGGGTCTCGTGGACGCCGCGGAAAACAACCTGCCGTCGTACGACGAGACCAAGCACTTCGAAGTCGCGAACGTCTATTCCGAAACCCAGCATTCCATGACGCCGGAAGTGCTGGTGTTCTCCAAGAAAGTCTGGGACACGCTGACGCCGCAAGAGCAGGACATCATCAAGAAGGCCGCGGCCGACTCGGTGCCGTACTACCAGAAGCTGTGGACCGCGCGTGAGAACGATGCCGCGAAGACAGTCACCAAGGGCGGCGCGACCATCATCCCGGCGGCGCAGATCGATCGCGCGGCGTTCGTGAAGGTGATGCAACCAGTCTGGACCAAGTACGAAAAGACCCCGCAGATGAAGCAGATCGTCGACGAGATTCAGGCCATCAAGTAAGGCTTGCGTGTCGCAGGTTGCGCGGCGCCTGACGGTCACGGTGGGAAAAGCCCGGCAGAAGAACCTGCTGGGCTTTTCCACCGTCTGCGCACATCGCGCCGCGACGCTTGAAAGAAGTCGACATGAATGGCTGATTTATTAAAGACAGGTCCGCGGTAAAAGGATGGGGTCAATGAGATTCATAAAGCGCCCAAATGATTTTCTGTTTCACGCGCTGGTGTTCGTGGCGTCGGCGAGCCTCGCCGTGCTCAGCCTGCTCGTGATCTATAGCGTCGTATTGCGTTACGTATTCAACGACGCGCCCGATTTCGTCGAACCCATCGCGCTCCTGCTGGTGATCGTCATCGCCATGTTCGGCGCCGCGCTGAAAGTGCGCGAGGGCGGTCATATCGGGCTCGATTCACTGGTCAAGAAACTGCCGCCGAAAGGCCAGCTGGTCGCGGCGGCGTTTCAACATCTGTGTCTGATCGCGCTGGCCGTCGCGATTTTCTTCGGCTGCCTGCAAATGGCGGAAGCCACCATGGAAGACCGCATTCCGATTCTCGGTTTGCCCGAGGGTGTGCGCTATTGCATTCCGGTCGTTGCCAGCGTTTGCATTGCCTTGTTCTCGCTCGAGAACCTGCTCGCGCTTTTCGTCAAGAAACACAACTAGAGCAATCATGGAACTTGCCATTCTCGCCCTCAGTTTCCTCGTCTTTCTCGTTCTCGGGGTTCCTGTTTCGTTCGCGTTGGGACTGTCGTGCGTCCTGACCTATCTGTACGAAGGCCTGCCCGCCGCCACCGCCATGCAGGCGATGATTTCAGGCATCAACGGCTTTTCGTTTCTTGCGGTGCCGTTCTTCATCCTGTCCGGCGAACTGATGCTGCACGGCGGTATCGCGGATCGCATCCTGCGTTTTGCGCAAGCCACGGTCGGGCATTTCCGCGGTGGCCTCGGCATGGCCAACGTCGTCGCCTGCACGCTGTTCGGCGGTGTTTCCGGCTCGCCGTCGGCGGATACGTCGGCGATGGGCGGCGTGGTGATTCCGTTGATGAAGCGCGAAGGTTATAGCGCGGCGTACGCGGTCAACGTGACGACCCATTCGTCGCTGGCGGGTGCGCTGATGCCGACCTCGACGAACATGATCATCTATGCGTTCGCGGCCCAGGGCATTACGGGCACGTTGAACGGCCATCAGATGAGCGGCGTGTCGATTGGCGATCTGCTGTTCTCGGGTCTGCTGCCGGTGCTGTGGGTGATGGGTTTCGTGCTGCTCGCCGCGTACTGGCAAGCGGTCAAATACGGTTATCCGCGCCGTCCCGACGGTTCGACCGAACTGCAGAAATTCCCCGGCTGGTACGCGGTGGCGCGAACCTTCGTCGGCGCCGTACCCGGCTTGATGGTGATCGCGATCATTCTGTTCTGCGTCGCCAAGGGCATTGCCACCGCGACCGAAGCCGCCGCGATCGCCGTGTTCTATTCGCTGGTGCTGACGGTCGTCGTGTATCGCTCGATGACGATGAAGAAGCTCTTCCACGCACTCTCGAAAGCGGCGAAGACGACCGGCGTGGTGCTGCTGCTGATCGGCGTGTCGAACATGCTGCGTTACCAGATGGCGTATCTGGAGATTCCGGACGCGATCGAACGCATGCTCGACGGTGCGACCAGCATGCCGTGGCTGATGCTGCTGTACATCAACCTGCTGCAGATTTTCCTCGGCACGTTCGTCGACATGGCGGCGCACATTCTGATCACCACGCCGCTGTTCCTGCCGATGGCGATGCATGCCGGCGTGGGTCCGGTGCAGTTCGGCATCATGATTCTGCTGAATTGCGCGCTGGGTCTCGTGCATCCGCCGATCGGCTCGGTGCAGTTTATCGGCTGCGCGATCGGCAACGTGTCGATCGGCGAGACCACCAAGGTGGCGTGGCCGTACTACCTGGCCATCTTCAGCGCGATCAACATTGTCACCTACGTACCGATGTTTTCCACCTGGCTGCCAAGCCTGATCAATGGCCACCCGGTGTTCTGAGCGGACTTGCATTCACACTCAGCGGCGCTCGCGCGGCGCCGCCAATCAAAGAATAATTTTCAACAGAGGAGCACACATGAAAAAGGCACTAGCAACTTCTGCGCTTGGGTTGGTCGCCCTTGGCGCGCACGCTCAGAGCAGCGTGACGTTGTACGGGATCGTCGATACCGGTATCGGCTATCAGAGCAGTCAGACGTCGCTTGGTTCGACCTCGGGCGGCCGCTCGGCGGTCAAGATGGTCAACGGCATCTGGGCGGGCAGCCGCTTCGGTTTGAAGGGCGGCGAGGATCTGGGTGGCGGCACCAAGGCGATCTTCCAGCTGGAAGAGGGCTTCAACAGCGCGACCGGTGCGCAGAGCGTTTCCGGCCTGGCGTTCAATCGCCAGGCTTATGTGGGCGTCACCAACACCACGTACGGTACGTTCACGGCCGGCCGCCAGTACACCTCGTACTACACGCTGCTGTCGCCGTACAGCCCGACCACCTGGCTGACCGGTGCCTACGGCGCGCATCCGGGCGATATCGATTCGCTCGACACGCTGTATCGCGCGAACAACTCGTTGGTGTACACGTCGCCGAATTTCTATGGCTTCACGGCGAGCGGTTCGTATTCGGTAGGCGGTGTGGCGGGTAGTCTGAATGCTGGCTCGACGTGGAGCGCGGCGTTGCAATACATTACCGGTCCGTTCGGTATCGCGGTGGGCTTCCAGCGCATCAACAACTCGACGCCGGGCGGCGGCGCGTGGGGCGCCGACTCCACGACGTCGAATGCGGGCGCGCAGGCGGGTGTGTCGGGCATCAACAACGGTTACCAGAAATCGGCGGCGCAGCAACGCGTGGCCGTGACCGGGGGTTACGCGTTCAGCTCGTCGTGGGACGTGTCGTTCTCGTATTCGAACGTGCAATATGTTGCGGGCATCAACTCGCCGTTCCACACCACCGCGATCTTCAATACGGGTGGCGCGGTGCTGCACTACCGTCCGGTGACGGCGCTCGATCTGGCTGCTGGCTATAGCTACACGCGTGCCACGCAGGCGAACGGCATTACGAGTTCGGCGCGTTATCAGCAGTTCAACCTGTCGCAGTACTACAGCCTCTCCAAGCGCACCGGCCTGTACGCGCTCGAGGCGTATCAGCGCGCGGGCGGTCAGACGCTGGCGACGAACGGCACCAGCATCATCAACGCAACGGCCGATATCGGCGACGGTCAGAACAGCGCGCCGTCGTCGTCACGCAGCCAGTTCGCCGCGGGTGTGGGTATCATCCACAAGTTCTAAAGCGGTGTTTTGAATGGCGGTGTAGCGCGCAATGATTTTGCGCCTTGCGCCGTGGCAGCGACGCGTTTCAGACACGCGTCGCTGCGCTGTATTTACCGCGCGTGCAATGCGCGCGCAATTCTGGATGGCGGATCAGGTGTTCGTGCAACCTTAAGGCAACCCTTACGCATCCGCGTCCGACCACAAACGTCCCCCCGTTGCCCAGTTTTCGCGTTTCACGTCGGTGAGAATAATGTCCACCGAATTCGGCTCGACGTTGAGCGATTCGCAGGTCGCTTTCGTGATGGCTTCGACGAACTGGCGTTTCTGTTCCACCGTGCGGCCTTCGAAGAGTTCGATATGAAACGTGGGCATGACATGACTCCGTTAAAGAATTGAGGTGACGCGGGCGGCGTGGCGCTATTTTCGTGGCGACTTTCGTGGCCGCTTCAATGACGATAAGCGCGATCGATCCGGTCGAGCTTGCGCAGCAACGCAGGCCATTCGAGCGCGCCTTCAATCGCGCCGCCGTCGTAAAGTTGCTCGGCCGTACGCGCGGCTACGGCATCGCTCGGCACCACGAGTTCCGCGCCGCACGCTTGCGCCTGCAACTGGATTTCGCATGCCTTGAGCAGCGTCGCCATCAGCACATAAGCTTCGGCCACGGTGCGGCCGGCGGTCAGCGTGCCGTGGTTGCGCAACAGCATGGCGGGTTTGTCCGCGAGATGCGCAACGAGACGCTCACCCTCGGCCGGTGAGAACGCAAGGCCCTCGTAGTCGTGGTAAGCGAGCTGACCGTAAAAGCGCAGCGCATGCTGCGATGCGGGCAGCAAACCGGCCGGTTGCGCCGACACCGCCACGCCAGCCGTATTGTGCAGATGCATCACGCAGAACGCGTCGGCGCGCGCCGCGTGCACGGCGGCGTGCAGCGCGAAGCCGGTCGCATTCACCGGATGCTCGCTCTTGCCGATAATGTTGCCGTCGATATCGATTTTCACGAGGTTCGACGCGCAGACTTCGTCGAACGCAAGGCCGAACGGGTTGATCAGAAAGTGGCCCGGTTCGCCGGGCACGCTGGCCGAGATATGCGTGTAGACCAGATCGTCCCAGCCGTTGAGGGCCGCGAGACGATAGGCGGCGGCGAGGTCGACGCGAGTCTGCCGCTCCGCGTCGGACAGCGGCCCTGTTTCGGCGACACGGCCGGCAGGGGCGTGCGTGAAAGACATGTTTGTCTCCAGTCCCATTAAGAGAGTTGCCGCGAGGGATCGATGCGTTTCATCGATTCTCGTGCGGCGGCACCACGTGCGAAGCGATGCCGGCACCATTGCACGCTCCAACTCGCGAGCACGAACGGCGCCGTCATGGCCGGCCAGCCGAAGTAGCTCGCTACCGCTTGCAACACGACCGCAACGCTTATGCCGCCGAGTGTCGCCGCAGCGCCGCAATCGGCCAGCGCGATCGCGCTCAGCGCGCCGTTGAATCCTAACAGGCCCGCGTCGAGCGAACTTGCCGTGGCGCCGAGCAGTACATGCGCCACGTTGGCGAGAGCCGCGCCGATCAGCGCCCACAGCGCATGCCTGCGTGAAGCCGCGGCGATCCCGAGCAGTACGAGCAGGCCCGGCAATGCGCCGGATGCGAAGCCGGGTTGTGCGAGCGCGCCGAGTATGCCGTTCACCCATTGCATTGCAGTGAACGGTTGCGGTGCCGCCGCGGCCGTCACCGGCGCGGCAGTCGTTATCATCGGCAGCCAAAGCCATGTGACGATCAGGAACGGGCTGGAAAATACGCCCAATCCGTTCGCGCGTAACCGGCGCGACCATGGTTCGAGAAACCAGGCTGTCGCCGTCGCGGCGAGAATCGCCACGGCCGCGGCGGTCGCGTTGTCGGCGATGACATTGAACGCGGCCAGACCCGCCAGCGCGCCGTTGAAACCGTGCAGACCGTCGCGCGTATCGGCTTCAAGATAACCGGCCAGCACGGCGCTCACGTTGGCCGCGGTCGCGCCCATCAGCGCCGCGCACGCGAGGCGCGGGTCGGCCAGCAGCCATCCGGCCAGCAGGCACGCGCCGGTGAACGCATTCGGCTGCAGCACGATCTGGCCTAAACTGCGCAATAGCGTGCGCAAGGCGGCGGATTCAGCTTGAGTCGAGGCGGCGTGCATGGTTTGGGTGGTGTGAGTTCGACGACGCGCGCGATACGACACGTCGGCACGTAATGTCGGGCGGCGGATCAGGTCGGCAAGGAACGGAACCGCGAGCATAGGCTAGCAACACCGCTGCGGGCATTGCGAGGCTTTGATAGTGGCTATTTGCGACACCTCGCCCGGTGCATGGACGCGTGGCGCGCTGTGTCGGCGAACCGAAAGCTTTCGCGTCAGGATAAGCAACCGCGGAACCCGGCGAGTACCCGATTCGGGCCGCGCCGTTTCACGAGGAGACAGGCAATGCGTGAATTACGATGGACGTCGGAAGAAGGCGAAGGCATCGAACATCTAACGTTCGACGCTCGCGACGACGGCTTCACGGTGGAAAGCGTGGTGGTCGGACAGCGCTACGGCAAGGCCTATGGGTTGCACTACACGGTGCGTTGCGATGCGCAATGGCGTACCACGCAGGCCTGGCTGAAGATCGTCGGCGGCGGCGAGCTCGAATTGCACGGCGACGGTGAGGGCCATTGGCGCGATGGTCGCGGCGTCGAGTTGAGCGCGCTCGATGGTTGCATCGACATCGACATTGCCGCGACACCCTATACCAACACGCTGCCGATCCGCCGTCTGAAGCTGACGCAAGGCGAGCGTCAGCCGATTTCAGTGGCGTATATCTCGACGCCGGATTTGCAGGTGACGCGCGCGGAGCAGGCGTATTCGTGCATCGCGCTTAATAAGGAGTATCGCTACGAAGGCCTGTTCCGCAACTTCACGGCGAACCTGACGGTGGACGAAGACGGTCTCGTGATCGACTATCCGACGCTGTTCACACGCCTGCCGCGCGAGCGCTGATCGTCGCGCCGGCGGCCGGCTCAAGGCCAACACGCTGCTGCGCGACGAAGCTTTCGATCAGTGCGGCAATCCGCTCGGGTTCGCGCAGCACGACCCAATGGCCCGCATCGATCTCCGTGCGCCGATACGCCCCGAGCCATCCCTCCAGCCCGAGCGATAGCGCCGGCCCGACATAGCGGTCGCGCAGCGGCACGATGAAATGCACCGGCGCATGCGCGTGACGCGAGCGCGGCCGCAGCAGTCTGTCGATGAAATTCGCGCGGTACAGATTCAAGCCGTTGAGCGCGTTGCGCCTTTGCGCGGGATCTGGCTCAGGGCGCACGCGTTCGGTCACGCGCAGCCACAGCGGCCAGCAGCGTGCGCCGCCGGCGCGCCACACCAGTTCCGGCAGCCACGGCAGATGGAAAAAGACAATGTACCAGGACTTGAGCGTCTGCCGCAGACCGCTGCCGAACGGTCGCTTGACGGGTTCATACGCGGGTCGGGACGCCGGTTGCTGCCCCAACTGCACACCATCGCCCCCACGCAGCCCAAGCGACGCGTGATCGAGGCACGGCCCGGAAATCGACGTATATGACGCGATACGTCCTTTAAACGCAGGATCGGTCACCGCCTCCCAGCATTGAATCGACCCCCAGTCATGGCCGACCAGATGAAACGGCCGCGTGCCGCAGGTTGCGTCGGCAACCGCCGCGAGATCCGCGGCGAGGCGTTCGAGCCGGTAAGCGCTGCGCGTGGCCGGCGCTTCGGACGCGCCGGCGCCGCGCACGTCGTAGCTGATGACGCGGTAGCGCTGATCCAGTTGCGCGCGCACCGGTTCCCACACGGCGGCCGAATCGGGATAACCGTGTACCAGCAGGATGGGCGGCGCGTCGCGCGGCCCGCTGACATAGACCGCGAGCCGCACGTCGCCGGCCACGACCGACAGCGTGTCGCGTATCACGCGGCTGCCTGCGCGCCGCGTCGCGCGGCCTTACGCGTGCTGGGGACATTCGCGTTGGTGGCGTCGACGGCGGCGACGAGACCGTCGATCCGCGCCAGTTGCGCGCGATTGTCGTGATCCCACGGATGGAAGCCGGGCCGGAAAAAGCTCAGCCATTCACCGGCAATCCGTGGAAACACGCCATGACGCGGACCGTACAGATATTTGACGACGCGCCACATGCCGCGCATGTGGCCGCCGCGTTTGCGGTCGGCGATCAGCAGGCGCAGGTGGAAATCGAACACGATCAGCCAGAACGTGAAGGTGGTCGCCAGCATGGTGCCGGTGCGCAGCAGGTAACGGCCGAGGCCGGGCTTCAGCACGGTGTTCCACACGTCGTACGAAACGGCCTTGTGCTCGGTCTCTTCCAGCGCGTGCCAGGTCCACATCTGGGCGTAGCCTTCCACCGAGCCGCCGACGCGCGTCGCGTCTTCCAGCAGCAGGGCCGCCAGCATCGCGGTGTAGTGTTCGAGGCAGACGGTGACCGCGAGCTGATACGAATGCGGCAGCACCTTGCGACCGAAGTTGAGGATCGCCCACAGCCGCTTGTCGAGCTTGTGCGCCGGCAGCCCGGCTTCCTGCAGCAGGTCGTTGTATTCGATGTGCTCGCGCGTATGCATGGCTTCCTGGCCAATGAAGCCGAGCACCTGTTTTTTCAGCACGGGGTCGTCGATCTGGTCGCGATAGTTGCGCACGCTATCCATGAAGAAGCGCTCGCCCGCTGGAAATAGCAGCGACAGCGCGTTGAAGAAGTGCGTGACATGCGAGCCTTGCACATGCCAGTCGCAGGCACGTTCCGGCGGCAGATTGAAACGGAGGTCGCGGCGAACCGGCATCATGGCCTTTCTCCTTGTGATCCTGGGTTGTCTGTGGAAGCGGCGGCTTGAGCGAGGCGTGTCATACGCGCCGGCCGTCGATCTGCGCGGCGCGGCGCGCGCGCTTTTCCGCAATGCGCTTCATGCGCCGCGCCTGCATCACGACCAGCGCCTGATAGGCCGCCGGCAAGGTACGCGCGAGCCAGTCGGCGGCGCGTGCGTCGCGTCCTATCAGCACGCGCCGTTTGTTCTTGCGCACGCCGTCGAGAATCACGCGCGCGGCTTCGTCGGCGGTGGTGATGAAGAACTTCTCGAAGTCGTCCTTGCCTTGCTGTTCGTTTTCCAGCATGAAGCCGACCATGTTGGGCGCGATCCGGCTGGATTGCGCGATGCCCGTGTGAATCCCGCCGGGATGCACGCAGGTGGCCGACACGCCGCACTTCATCAGATCGAGTTCCTGGCGCAGCGATTCGGTAAAGCCGCGCACCGCGAATTTGGTGGCGTTATAGCCGCTCATGCCGGGCTGCGCGAACAACCCGAACACGCTCGACGTATTGACGATATGACCCGCGCCCGAGGCTTTGAGATAGGGCAGAAACGCCTTCGTGCCGTGCACCACGCCCCAGAAGTTGACGCCGACGATCCACTCGAGATCGGCGTAATCCATGCCTTCGATCGTGCTCGATAGTGCCACGCCCGCGTTATTGAATACGAGGTTGACGCGCCGATGCCGCGCGGCCGATTCCGCAGCCCAGTCGAGCATCGCGGCGCGGTCCGCGACGTCGAGCACGCGCGTGGTGACGAGCAGCGGCGCGCCGACGATCTGCGGCGCGGCCGCTTGCGCGAGTTGCGCGGTCTCGGCGAGGCTCGCGGCATTGCGGTCGGCGAGGGCGAGATGACAGCCTTCGCGCGCCAGTTGAATCGCGAGCGAGCGGCCCATGCCCGAGCCTGCGCCGGTGATGGCGGCCACTCTGTCGGTGAAGTGCTTCATTGGCTTATCTCCTGTGGGCCGAGTCGGCGTTTCGGCGCTGATTCGGGTCCCATGCAAGCTGGTTTGTCGTTGTCGTTTTTTGGTTCAGGTCGCTTCCACCGACGCGGCGACCGGCGCATTCATCGGCGCCTGCATCGGCCCATGCGTCGCCACACCTACCGGCTGTTGCGCCGGCGCATACGCGACGTAATCGTCCATGCTGAAGGTGCGCGTGGCCTGGCGGAATTTGTACGCAAACCCCGGCCACAGCGTGGTGTTCTTGCCGGTCTTCGGATCGAGGTACCAGCTCTTGCAACCGCCGGTCGACCAGATCGCGCGATCGAGCTTCTGCTGGATGCGCTCGTTATAGGCGCGCTCCACCTGCGGGCGCACTTCGATCGCGGCGGCGCGTTCGGCGTTCATCGTCTGCAGCGCGCGCAGGATGTACTCGACCTGCGACTCGATCATGAACACCATCGAGTTGTGGCCGAGGCCGGTATTCGGACCCACGACCATGAAGAAGTTCGGATAGCCCGGCAACGCCGTGCCCAGATAGGCATGCGCGCCGTCGCGCCACGTATCGACGATATCGACGCCGCCGCGCCCGCGCACCACGCCCGGCGGAAACGGATCGGCAACCTGGAAGCCGGTACCGAAGATCAGGCAGTCGGCCGGGTGGCGCGCGCCGTCGGTCGTGATCACCGCGTCTGCCTCGATGCGGGCGATACCGGTGGTGGTGACCGTAACGTTCTGGCGCGATAGCGCCGGGAAGTAGTCGTTGGAAATCAGCACGCGCTTGCAGCCCATCGTGTAGTTCGGCGTCAGCGTGGCGCGCAGCTGCGGATCGGGCACCTGACGGCGCAGATGCCGCTCGGCGACCTTCTGCGCGGTTTTCATCAGCGACGGATGAATCGCGAAACCGAGTGCCCGCGATTCGAGCATGCAGTACAGCGCCGAACGCATGATCTTCTGCGTGAAGGGCAGATGTCTGAAGAGCCACTGTTCGAGCGGTTTCACGGGACGGTCGGCCTTCGGCATGATCCACGGCGGGGTGCGCTGGAACAGTTCCAGATGCGCGACGCGCGGCGCGATCTGCGGCACGAACTGGATCGCGCTCGCGCCGGTGCCGATCACGGCGACGCGTTTGCCGTCGAGCGGATAGCCGTGGTCCCATTGCTGCGAATGGAAGGTCTTGCCGCGGAAGGTGTCGATCCCCGGAATCTCCGGCAGGGCCGCGCGCGACAGGCCGCCCATCGCCGAAATCAGCACGCGTGCCGACCATTGCTGACCGTTCGTGAAGCTCAGTTGCCAGCGGTGGCGCGTCTCGTCGTAAGTGGCGCTCGCCAGTTCATGGCGAAAGCGCAGATGACGCTGAACGCCGAAACGTTGTGCGCATTCCTCGAGGTAACCGCGGATTTCCGGCTGGCGCGCGAACATGCGGGTCCAGTGCGGATTCGGGGCGAAGGAGAACGAATAGACGTGCGATTGGACGTCGCAGGCGCAACCGGGGTAATGGTTGTCGCGCCAGGTGCCGCCGACCGATTCAGCCTTTTCCGCGATGACGAAGTCGGTCAGGCCGGCTTGCCGCAGGCGGATCGCCATGCCCAGCCCCGCAAAACCGGAGCCGATGATGGCGATGTCGGTGTCGACCGGCGCGGTGGGCTCAGCGGCGGCTTCGTGGGGCGTCATGCGTGCGTTCATCCGATCCGGCTCCTATTTTTACCGTCTTAACTGTTACATTGATGGATGTAACAATAGAGGCTGGTAACGGATGACGCAAGAGGCCAGTTAGATGCCCGGCTCTAGGACTGACCGCACGCCACGGTCGGTCGGTTTATTTCGCCGCAAGCGCCGCCGTGGCTAGGGGGTTCTGCCAGACGGCGTCTTTTACGGCGATTTTCTGCGGAATCAGGTGAGCGCCGTAGAAGGCGTCCGCGACGCCTTGCTGGGAGCGCGCGATGTCGTCGGTCACGGCCGTGGTGCCGTACGGATAGCGGCGCACCCACGTTTCGACCAGTTTCGGATCGAGGCCGACCTTCGGCGCGATCAGCGCGGCGGTTTCCACAGGATGCGCGTTGACCCACAGGCCGGCCGTGCGCAATTGCCCAAGAATCGCGCCGACTACCTCGGGATGCTGCCGGGCGAAGTCGCGGGTGGCTTCGTAGAAGTTATAAGGGCCGTTGAGACCCGTATAGTCCGCCAGGGTGCGTGCTTTCAAGGCCTGCTGCGCGGACGCATAGTACGGGTCCCAGATCACCCAGGCATCGACGCTGCCGCTTTCGAACGCCGCGCGCGCGTCGGCGGGGGCGAGGTAGACCGGACGCACGTCCTCGTAACGCAGGCCGGCTTTTTTCAGCGCTTCGAGCAGCAGATAGTTCGAGCTCGATCCTTTCTGCAGCGCGACCCGTTTGCCTTTGAGATCGGCGACGTTGCGCAGCGTCGAGTCGCTCTTCACCAGAATCGCTTCCGCGTGCTCGCCGGACGGTTCCGCGCCCACATAAACGAAGTTCACGCCACCGGCCTGCGCGAACACCGGCGGCGGCGCGCCGGTGTAGCCGAAGTCGACGCTGTTCGCGTTCAACGCTTCGAGCAGTTGCGGTCCCGCCGGGAATTCGAACCACTTGATGCTGTAGCCGAGCGGCTTGAGCCGCTCGTCGAGCGAGCCTTGGGCTTTCAGTATCGCGAGCAGGCCGGACTTCTGGTAGCCGATGCGCAGGACTCTGGCGGTGTCGCTGCCGCCCGATTGCGCGCTGGCGTCGACGGTGGCGAAGGTGGCGATGGCCGTGAGCAAGGCGGCGGCGACGTGAAACTGAAAACGGGCGTGACGGGTCATGCGGGGAATCTCCATGGCGTGCGAGTGTGATTTCGCCGGCCGTGCTTCGTCGGCGTGGTCCGCGCGCACGCGAGTCATGTGACAGGAGGTGACGTGACCTTGCATGGACGCGCAAACGCCGGGAAACCCGTCGCGGCGACGTTCATGGATCGTCGCATGGACGTGGCGCCCTACCAACGAAGCAATGGAGATTTGAATATGACGGGTGAGGGCAGCGAGAGCGCAGGCCGCGTGAGGCGCGCGGCTACTTTTTCGGCTTGTCCGCTCTCGCCACGTTGCGCTCCGCCGCGGCGCCGTCGGCGGAATGGCCCAGTTTCTTTTCCATGATCGCCGCGACGCGGTCGCCCAGGTAGTCGCCGGAGGCTTCTTCGAGCGCGCGGTTCATTTCGCTTTCCACCAGCACCATGGCGAGCGGCCGCACGCGCCAGATCGCGTCGACCAGGGCGGGCACGTCGGCGGGCGGCGGCAGCGCGTCGGCGTCGTAGCGATCCAGTTGATGGACGACGAGATCCACCAGCGCCTTGGCGACCGCCTGAAAATGCGGCCGGGCGATGCCGACGGCGTCGAGCAGATCGGCGAGCGGAATGCCTTCCTTCGCCATGGTGGCGCCGGCGGCCAGCGCCGTGGGGTTGCCCGACACGAACGAGAGGCCGTGGCGCTCCAGCAGCCCGAGCTCGACCGCCTTACCGAGCGCGCTCGGCGTGGCTTTGTCGCCGAACATTTGCAGCAATTCGATCAGCGAGTATTTCTTCGGACGCTCACGCGACCAGCGCCCGCCGATGGCGGTTTCCAGACCGAGGATCGAACGCAGATCGTGGCCCTCGTCGACCGCCATGATCAGGTCCTGAATGTTCGCGAGCGTATAGCCGCGCGTGAGCAGGTGATTGATCAGCTTCAGACGCGACACGTGGGTGTCGTCGTACACGCCGACCCGGCCGCGTTTTTCCGGCGGCGCGAGCAGGCCCCGATCCTGATACGCGCGCACGTTGCGCACGGTGGTGTCGGTGACGCGCGCGAGTTCGTCGACGGTGTATTCGTTGCGCGGCGCTGGGCTGGCCGCGACGTTGGTGTCGGCGGACGAGGGCGGGACGGAGGGCGGCGTGTTGGGCATGGGCGGATTTTAACGCGGCCGTCGGCGCGACCGCCAGCGCGGCGGTGCGTCACGACCTGTCATGAGGTGTCGCTGCGTGTGATGGAACCAGGCGTCGCACGCCTACGGCAAGGGCTATTCCAGGTAGGATCGAATCAGTTTTTTATTGGCGTCGGCGTAGTCGTAGCAATTCGATCGTAAATCGAGCGCCGTTGCGAACATGATCGTTTCGCACCACCAGCCGTTGTATCTGACTTCGGCGTTTTCATGGGTGGCGCTCAGCATGTGGCCGAATTCGTGGGCGAGAATTTGATGGCTGCGGGAACTGGCAAAGCCGTAGTTGCCGCCCTGGTGCGCGAGACCGGCGGTGCTGCTATTCATTCTGTTTGCCGTGAACAGCAGGAATTTGTTGTCGAAGTCGAATGGGTCTTGCGGGAACTGGGTCCGCACTCGTGCCGTCCATTGACGAAGTTTCTCGTTGGCGTCGCCGCCCGCATAAGCAAAGTCGGTTATACCGGGAAGGTCTTTGTGGATATCGACCGTCATGGTGCGCCCAACGGGCAGCAAGGCTTCAATCAGGCCAATCCACCAGCTCAGGTGATCGTTAAGTGCGACGTTTTTTGCGTCGTCGTGAATGAAGATGGAAAAAATCAGTTCACGGGTATCGCGACTTTCGGCCTTGGCCTTGCGACGTTCGACAGTGGTCGATTCCCGTGGTCCTTCGCTCGGCGTAAGCACGATATGGTCAATGTTTTCACTCGTGTCCTGCGGGGTAAGAACGCGTATCTCGGGGTTGGGCTGTTGGGCGGTGTAGGAGATGTTGTAGGCGTTGGCGTGGGGCGCCGCGTTGACGAAAATATCCAGGCGGTCGGCGTAGCGGGTAAAAATCGCCGGATAGCCGTCGACCTTGCCGCGGTACAGCGCGGCCGCGCCGTCGTTCGAATAAACCAGCTTGACCGGCATGCGCGTGTCGACGTGGATGATCGCAGCGGCGCGCATCGCGTCGGCACGCGCGGCGTCCTGAGGCGGCAGGTCGCCGCGTAACCCGGTCGGCAATCCGCGAGCGACTGCGGCGTCGAAGTGCATGATCGTGGAGGCGACGCTGCTTCCCGCCGCAGTCAGCAGGCACAGCAGCAGGCATACCCGCAACCAGGTCGCGCGAGCCGCTGCGAAGCGTGAACGAGGTGCGTCGACGCTGCACGTCGAGCGCATCGGGTATGGAGATGAAACGGCGAGATGGTGCATGGCGCGCTCCTGAACGTCGAGGTCACGTCGACTCCTTCGAACTGGAAATCGACCCTCTCGCGCGCCGCTTTTCGCCGGCGCCGCGAGTCACCTCAAAATTAGGCGTAGCGATCCAATGCGTCCAGAGACAAGGCGACGCAAGCGGTTCAGGTAGGCGCCTGCGCGACGTCGTCCGGTGCCGTGGCATCGCCCACGCCGAGCTTGCGCTGCATCAGCGTCGTATCGAGCCAGCGGCCATGCTTGAAGCCGACCGCCTTCAACGTGCCGGTCAATTCGAAGCCCAACTGCGTATGCAGCGACAGCGAACCGCCGCTGCCGCCGTCCGCGATCACGGCGACCATCTGACGCCACGGTCCGGTTTCGCAGCGCGCAATCAACGCTTCGAGCAGGATGCGTCCGAGGCCGCGGCCGCGATACGCGTCGTTCACATAGATTGAATCTTCGATCGTGTTGCGATACGCGGCGCGCGGCCGGTAAGGCGTCGCGTAGCAATAGCCGGCGATTTCGCCGTCGACCTCGGCAACCATGTAGGGCAGCCCATGGCTGCGCACCGACGCGAGCCGCCCGCGCAGATCGTCGACGGAAGGCGGGGTTTCTTCGAACGAGGCGACGCCGGTCAGCACGTGGTGCGCGTAGATCGCCTGGATCGCGGGCAGATCGGCTTCGCCGGCGTCGCGAATCAGCGGTACGTTCAGCGGCGAGGCGGCGGTGGCATCGGGTGCGGCGGGCGCGGGGCGGGTGGTGCTCATACGTGTTCCTGTCGTGGCCGGTTGGAATGCATACGTTTGACTATGCCCGTCGCGCGCGCGGATTTGAAGCGGGTCAAAAATCGCTTACACATATGGCCGCTATTCGCGCGGCGAAAACATTAGTTGTGCGAGTACGTGTCAGGCTGTTTCACGTAGCCGCGGTGACGCTTTTGATGTCGAGCCTTGTGCGTCGGACTGGTGTTGGATTGCGCGGCGGCGCCATGCTCATTGCCGGACGGGAGCGAGCTCTGACCTTCGCCGAAGCGGAAGGTTTGCGAGGTTTGGGCGTACGCGCCGGCGGACAGCGTCAACGCGGCGACGAGACAAAGCGACAGTTTCATGAATCCTCCTTCGGAACGAAGCCGCAGAGGATACCCGGTTTGCAGCGGACCGTGCAGCATGCGCCGATGCGCCCGCACGCCGGTGCGCCGCAGGCTTCAAAGATCGAACTGGTCGAATTCGCTTTGCAGTTCGCGGTTTCGGGCCACGCGTTCGTCGATATCCGCCCCGAGCCGTTCGACGAGCGCCGAGAGCAGCAGATTGAACAGGCAGGTGAGCGGCGCGAGCGAATCCCAGAATTGACCGACATCGGTTTTCACCTGCAGCAGGTCGCCGTCGAACTCGCGTGCCCACGGACAGTAGATATCGGTGACGAGCGCGAACGGCAAACCGCGTCGCGTGGCCGCTTCGCAATAGCGGCGCGCGACCTTCGAATAGGCGCGCGTGTCGGTGACGATCAGATACGGCGACTTGAAATCCGAGTTCAGCGAATCGACGTACGAGCCCGACAAGCCGTCGGAATAGAACACGCGCGGGCGAAGATATTCGAGGTAGCTGTAGAACGCGTTGCTGATACCGCGGGTGGACTGAATGCCGAGAATGTAGACGGCGTCCGCGGTGGCGATGCGATCGGCGACACGCGCGAAGGCGGGTGACTGCGCGAGCTGGTAGACATGCTGGATCGCGCCGACTTCGAGTTCGAGCGAATGGGCGAGCGCGGCGTTCGGTGCGGCAAGGCCGCCCGCGTGCGGCGCGGCTTCGCCGGGTTGCCCGGCGCCGCGGCGGAACGCGTCGAGCCGGTCGGTGATCAGCCACGGACGCTCCTGCGCGCCGCGCAGTTCACGTTTCAGATCGTCCAGGTTCTGATAGCCGACGCTGCGCAAAAAACGTCCCACCGAAATGCCGCTGGTGCCGGCTTGCTGGGCGATCTGGTCGGCGGTTTCGAGACCGAGCCGGTCGAGATTGGCCAGCATGTAGCTGGCGACGCGTTTGGAGGTCGGCGTGAGTTCGGCAAAGCGGGCTTCGACAGTTTGGGTAAAAGCGGTCGGCATCTTGATTGCGGCGCAAGGCGGTGGTGGAACGGTCGTCGGGATGATGACACAGTCGACCGGCCGGCGGCATCGCATTGCGTCGATTCGCGCGGGCTCCGGTCAGACTGCCGGCCGCGCCGGCGCGGCGCGCGCGAAGCGCCGCGCGCCCGCCACGCAGGCCACCACCACGACGGTGACGAGGATCATCGCGAGCGGCACCTCTTCATGCAGCAGCAGGCCGGCCAGCAGCAGGCCGAAGAACGGCTGCAGCAGTTGCAACTGACCGACGCCGGCAATGCCGCCGAGCGCGAGGCCGCGATACCAGAACACGAAACCGATCAGCATGCTGAACAGCGACACGTACGCGAGGCCCCACAGCGCGGCGTGACTGACGCCGTCGAACGACGCGGGCCGCGTCCACCACGCGAGCGGCAGCATGAGCGGCAACGACAGCACCAGCGCCCATGAGATCACCTGCCAGCCGCCGAGGTGGCGCGACAGGCGCGCGCCTTCGGCATAGCCCAGCCCGCAGACGACGATCGCGGCCAGCATCAGCGCATCGCCGACCGGCGACGCGTCGATGCCGTGACGCAACGCGAATGCGACCACCGCGCTGCTGCCGAGCGCGGAGAAAACCCAGAACGCCGGCTGCGGGCGCTCGCCGCCGCGCAGCACGCCGAAGATCGCGGTGGCGAGCGGCAGCAGGCCGACGAACACGACCGCATGCGCCGCATTCACATGACGCAGCGCGAGCGCCGTCAGCAACGGAAAGCCGACCACCACGCCGAGCGCGACGATCACCAGCGGAATCAGATCGCGACGTGCCGGGCGGGCCTCGCGGAACACCAGCAATAACAGCAGACCGAGCGTACCGGCAATGGTCGCGCGGGCAACCGTGAGGAACACCGGGTCGAGACCTTGCACGGCGATGCGCGTGGCCGGCAGCGAGCCGCTGAAAATCAGCACGCCGATCATGCCGCTTAGCCAGCCGTTGGTTGTCTTGTCCATCGAAAGTGTCCGTGCAAAGGCGAATGAAGCAGATAGCATCCGCTTTTGCGCGGTAAAGGGTAAGCTACGGATCAGTACAATTCGTACAAACTGTACTTACTGTGGAGCAGTACAGATGGCGGAAAGCGATAGTCACCGTGCGGCCTCGGCCACGCGTGTCGGCACGGTAATGGGCAGTCTGCGCGAACGCATTGCGAGCCGCTCGCTAATGCCGGGCGCGCGCGTGCCGTCGATCCGCGCCATGACGGAGACGCTCGGCGTGTCGAAGTCGACGGTGGTGGAGGCCTACGACCGGCTGGTCGCGGAAGGCGCGATCGTCGCGCGGCGCGGCTCGGGGTTTTTCGTGTCGGGTCACGCGCCGCCGCTCGTGCTCGCCGATCTCGGGCCGCGTCTCGATCGGGAGGTCGATCCGCTGTGGCTCACGCGTCAGTCGCTGCAAGCGGATTCGACAGTGCTGAAACCGGGTTGCGGCTGGATGCCGCCGTCGTGGTTGCCGGAAGACGGCGTGCGCCGTGCGTTGCGGGCCGTGGCGCGCGATCCGCAGGCGCCGCTGGCCGAATACGCCAGTCCGTATGGGCTGCCGGCGCTGCGTCAGCAACTGGCGTGGCGGTTCGGACAGCATGGCGTCGAGGCGCCGCCGGAACAGATCGTACTGACCGACAGCGGCACGCACTCGCTCGATCTGGTGTGCCGGTTCCTGCTCGAACCGGGCGACACCGTGCTGATCGACGACCCGTGCTACTTCAACTTTCAGGCGTTGTTGCGCGCGCATCGGGCGCGGATCGTCGGCGTGCCCTATACGCCGTCCGGGCCCGATCTGGCGGCGTTCGAGCGGGCGTTGATCGAGCATCGCCCGAGGCTCTACGTGACCAATTCCGCGATCCACAATCCGACCGGCGCGACGCTGGCGCCGGCCGTTGCGCACCGCTTGCTGAAACTGGCGGGCGAACACGATCTGCTGATCGTCGAGGACGACATCTTCGCCGATTTCGAAGATGAAGCCGCGCCGCGGCTTGCCGCGTTCGACGGGCTCGCGCGCGTGGTGTCGATCGGCAGTTATTCGAAAACGCTGTCGGCGGCGGCGCGCTGCGGCTACATCGCCGCGCGCCCCGAATGGGTGGAATCGTTGATCGATCTGAAACTGGCCACGTCGTTCGGCAATGGCCAGCTCAATGCGAGCGTCGTGCACAGGTTGCTGGTGGACGGCACTTACCGGCGTCATCTGGAATCGATGCGCGCGAAGCTCGCCGATGCGATGGGCGAAACGATCAGGCGGCTCGGTTACGCGGGCCTCGATATCTGGACCCGGCCACGCGCCGGCATGTTCGTGTGGGCGCGTCTGCCCGATGCGCTGGATGCGGCCGAGATCGCGCGTCATGCGCTGGAAGAGGGCGTGGTGTTCGCGCCGGGCAATGTGTTCAGTGCGTCGCAATCGTCGGCCGGGTTCCTGCGCTTTAACGTGTCGCAGTGCAATCGTCCGAAGGTCTACGAGGTATTGCAACGGGCCATGGAAGCAACGGCCGTTGCCAGGCAGCGGGCGCACGCCTGACTCGCGTGCGTGGGTGTGTGTGCGCGCGCCGCGCCGCTGCGCTGCGTTGTGTTCGCGTCGTTACATTGCTTGCCGTTCAGCAGGCTACTTGCATAGCAGAAGCAGACGCTCCTGATCCGTGCAGGTGGCCCGCGGTTTCTGCACGGCCTGGGCCGCCGCCGCGTTCATCGCCGCGCTCTTGTTGATGAGACACGCGCGCAAATGCTTCTCGACCGGCGAGTAGTATTTCCATCCGCGCACGAGGGTGGGCAGTTCGAGCTTCACCTGTTTCCATTTGGGATGCCCGTGCTCCTGCAGATTGTCGAAGTTGGCACACAGCGAATCGGCAAAGCGGTTCAGATTCACGACGGTGTCGCGCAACCCGTAATCGTAGGTGACGAGAAACGCCTTGACGGTCAGCGTCGGCGTGTCTTCCTTGATCCAGTTCGGGTAGCTCGTCGCGCGGATCGTCGCGGGGAAATAGGTCTGTTTGGCGCGCGCGGTTTCCGGCGCGGCGGGATCGGCCCGCAGCAGGCGAAGCTGGTTCAGCAACTCGGGATTCATGTCGTTGAACAGTTTCGCCGGCTGCCCGACCACGATGATCGCCACGTCCACTTTCTTGACGATCAGCGCGGCCAGCGCATCTTCGTTGCTCAGGTGCTGGATGTTCTGCTCGGGAATCGCCTGACCGAACATCAGGTGATAGAGCGTGGTGGCCGATTGCGCGGTGCCGCTGCCGAGCAGGCCGACGCTGATGGTTTTGTCCTTGATGTCGGCGAAGGTTTTCATTGGCGAATCGGCACGCACCACGACGTTAATCTCTTCGTCGTAAAGCGGCATGATGAGGCGCAGCGGCCGGATGGCAGTGCCGGCGTCGGCATTGCCCGCGTTGGCCATGTCGATGTACGCCTGATACACGTCGGATTGCACCAGCGCGAGCTTTACGCCGGACTCGAAGCGCATGCGTTGCACGTTCTCGGCCGAGCCTTTCGAGGCCATCACTTCGAGATCGATGCCGGCCGGCTGCGCGACCCATTTCGACAGATCCTGGCCGATCTGGATATACGTGCCGCGTTCCGGACCGGTGACGATCTTGTAGTGCGTCGGCTCCGCGCAAACCAGAGAAGATGCGACCAGCAGCGCCAGCCCCAGCCATCCCGCCAGAAGTCTCTTCAGCATGGTCTCTCTACCTATCGGTCAGGTTCGTTCCGCTTCCCGCGTCGGCGCGCGTGAAGCACCATTGAGCCGGTTTGCCATGGCATGCTCGCCGCATCGCGCGTTCGTGTCCGTCTGTTGCCGCTCAGAGCGGCACGATTCGGCGCCGGCGTGGCGTCGAATCGCGGCAGCGAGGTTAGCGGTGTCTTTGGCCGTGTCTTTCGGCATCCAGACGATCGGCTACTGAGCGGCTGTCGCAGCGTGCGAATTCAGCGGCGCCCAGCCGGTCTCGCGAATCACGCGCGCCAGGATGAGCTTCGCCGTGTCGTTACCGGTGTCGATAGTGAGCGCCTCATTGGCATGCTGGCGCGCGCACGGCCAGACCTGTTGGGCGACGCAGGTTTGCGCCGCCTGCAAGGCGGCGTCGCGGCGTGCGGTCAACGGGCGCAGCTCGGTGGCGAGATCCTGGGCGTCGGCGTTGCCCGGTTGCAGCGTTTGCGCTGCGCCGAGCGCGGCCTGAGCCATGGACAGATCGTTGGCGCGGAAGGCGAGGCGCGCCGCCTGCAAGGCCTGGGTGGCGTCGCGGAATTGCGGCGCCGGTTTGACCGGCGTTGCGGCGGGTGGCTGTGCCACCGGCGCGGTGGGAAAGAGCTGAGTGGATCGGGCGGTGGCGCCCGGCGCGGCGGGCGTGTTCGCAGCGCCCGGTTGGGCCGGTTGGACCTGCTGCGGTTTATAAAGGGCGATCGTGCCGGTGGTGGTTCTGGCGTCCTGCGTCGCGTCGGTGCTTTGATCGTTGCCGCCGTTTTGCGAATCGCGATTGTCGCCGAATAGTGCGTACGCGCCAGCCACCAGGCCTATGACGACAAGCACGCCAACGATCAGCAGCGTGGTTCTGCGATTGGGCATCGCGGTGCTGCGCTTCGACTCGGGCAAATCGGTCAGCGACGGTGCCGGCGGATGCGTCGCCACGATTGCCGGCGTGTGCATCCCGGCTTCGCCGGTCAATGATTCGCCGGCGCCCGATGTGTGCGCGGCGACATCCGTTTCAGCCGACGCGGCCGGATCGAAACCGTTTTTCTGCACCGCCTTATTCATTGCGCTCGCGCGGCTGCCGGGAATCACGGCGCGCTTGTGCGGACCGCCTTCGAGCGGATGCACCGCGCCGCAATACGGGCAATAGTCGACTTGCCGGTACAGTGCGCCCCCGCAGCGTTTGCACGGTGTTGGAAAACTGTGGCCGGTGATAGTCTGGGTGGCCATGCTGAGGACCCACCTGAGAAAAACGGTGCCGTTACGGCATGCTCCGGATCGTATTGAAGCGGCAGCCAGATCCGCGGAAATCACGATCCACATGCGCCGGAAAGTCTCGGGCCGCAAACTCGCGCTTGCGCTGCCGCTGCTCGCAATATGTGGCGTTTTAAATGGCACGTCAATCGACGTTCGCACCTATCCTGTGTGCGCTAGCGAACATTTGTAGGTACGACGAAATACCGTGCATGCTGGCAGGACGAACGGGCGCGTGGTTTTTTCATTTCAGTCGCGCTGAAAATCAATGCTTGCGCAACGGATGATCCTTCAGCAGCCACGCCATCGCGAAGGCCAGCACGATCACGCATGCCGCCGACAGATACACCGTATGCAACGCACCGGCGAACGCCTGCAGATAATCTTCGCGTAATGCGGTGGGTAATTGATGGATCACGGCGGGCCCGAGTGCGTGCGGCAATTCGGTGTCGGGCGGCATCAGCTTTTCGAGGCGCGCGGCCAGACCGTTCGAGAACACCGCGCCGAATGCGGCGACCCCGATCGAGCCGCCGATCGAGCGGAACAAGGTTGCGCCGGAGGTGGCCACACCCATGTGTTTGAACTCGACCGTGTTCTGCACGGCGAGAATCAGCACCTGCATCACCATGCCGAGACCGCAGCCGAGAATGCCCATGTCGATATACATCACACGAATCGGCGTGTCGATCTGCAGACGGGCGAGCAGCAGCATCGCGATCGCCGCGAGCAGGGTACCCATGATCGGGAAGATGCGGTACTTGCCGATTTTGCTGATGATGCGGCCGGTCACCATCGACATCACGAACAGGCCGCCCATCATCGGCAGCATCTGCATGCCGGCTTGCGTCGGCGTCGAGCTTTTGACCACCTGCAGATAGAGCGGCAGAAAGGTCACCGAACCGAACAGCGAGACGCCGATGACAAAGCCGATCAGGCTACTCAGTAAAAACGTACGTTGTTTGAAAAGTTCGAGCGGCATGATCGGTTCGACCGCGCTGCGTTCTTCGTGAATGAAGCCCCAGATCGACACCAGTCCGATACCCAGCGTGAACCACAATTGCGGCGACGACCACGGCAGAATCGTGCCGCCCTGGCTCGTAAACAAAATGATGCAGGTGAGCGCGCCGGCGAGAAACGCGGCGCCCATGTAGTCGATCGTGTGCTTCACGTGGCGCACATGCGGCTTGAAAACCGTGCCGATCACGGCAAGTGAGATGATGCCGAGCGGCAGGTTGATGTAAAAAATCCAGCGCCACGACAGATGTTCGACGAGAAAGCCGCCGAGCAGCGGCCCGATCACGGTCGCGAGGCCGAACACGCCGCCGAATACGCCCTGAAAGCGGCCGCGTTCGGCTGGCGGAATCACGTCGCCGATCGCGGCCATGGTGACGACCAGCAGACCGCCGCCGCCGAGTCCCTGCAGCGCGCGCAGCACGATCAACTGGGTCATGTTCTGTGCGACGCCGCACAATGCGGAGCCGGCCAGGAACACGACGATCGCCGTCTGCAGCACGATCTTGCGGCCGAACAGATCGCCGAATTTGCCGTACAACGGCACGACGATGGTCGAACTGAGCAGGTAGGCGGTCACTACCCACGACAGATTGTTGAGCCCGCCGAGTTCGCCGACGATGGTTGGCAGCGCGGTCGAGACGATCGTCTGATCGAGCGCCGCGAGCAACATGACCAGCAGCAACGCGGGAAACAGCAGGCGGATCGGCGGATGATCGGCCGCTTGCGGACCCGCGGGGGCCGGGCTGGGCGGCCGGTCTGCGGACTGAAGGGTAGCAGGTTGTTCCATGGGGATGTATTGAAATTAATTAATTCAGAGATTAATATAGGAGACATCATAGCAGCCGTCAAATTGAATGCAATGGCAAGGATTCCGTCAGTTCCGTCAGATGAGCAGGAAGCGAAGGGCGCGCCGCGGCCCGCGCGTCGTCCGGGCCGTCCGTCTGGTGCCGCGCGCGGCCCGGAGCAGCGCAGCCGCCTGCTCGATGCCGCGCTCGCGCTGTTCGCGCGACAGGGCATCGTCGACACCACGCTCGGGGAAATTGCCCGCGAGGCGGGTTTCACGCCGGCCATGATGCATTACTACTTCAAGACCCGCGACCAACTGCTCGACGTGCTTATCGACGAACGTTTCGCGCCGTTGCGCGCGGGGCTCGGCGTGCCGTTTCAGGAGAATCCCGACGACCCGGTCGCCGCCATCACGCAACTCGCGCGGCGGATGGTGCAGGTGGCGAGCGATCATCCGTGGTTCCCGTCGCTGTGGGTGCGAGAAGTGATCAGCGACGGCGGCCTGCTGCGTCAGCGCATGCAGGAGCGGTTCGGCAACACGTATCAGAAAGCGTCGCTGGCGGCGATTGCGCGCTGGCAGGCGGAGGGGCGTCTGAACCCGGGGCTGGAGCCCGCGCTCGTGTTCGTCACGTTGTTGGGACTCACAATTCTGCCGCTGGCCGCATCGAAGATGTGGCGCAACGATCCTTTGCGCAGCAACATCGGCGGCGAGGAAATTGCGCGGCATGCGGTCGCGCTGCTGGTGCGGGGAATCGGGCCGCAGAAAGCGGAGTGAGTTCCTCGCTGTCCGCCTCCGTCGCGGCACGCTACGTGCTACCTGTCGTGTGGAAGTGAACGCCGTCGCGCACCGATCAGCGCAGGGGGCGTCGCGGAAGAACAGGAATGGCGGAACGGACGCCGCATCTGAAACGCCGTGCCGGTGGAGCGGGCACGCGTTCTCGCGGCGGACCGGAAGGGTCGGCATCGGTCTGCGCGAAGCGCGGCGCCGCGGGCCGGTTTTTCATTGGCGTGCAATTTTGGCGCGTTACTGTGCGCGCGGGTTGGGCAGTCGGCATGTTTCAATCGTCGACCGGCCTGAAACTCGACGCGCGAAATCGAGTCGGAACCATGAACAGCGACATCGCAGCCGCGAGAATCGGCGGCACGCAGCAGAACGATACATTGGCCACTTCAGACGGTCTAACCGGTTTTTTAGAGCAACAACAGAAAATGAACGGAGCATTGAGACTCGATCAGGCCACGATCGTGCTCGTCGAAGACGACCCGGATAGCCGGGAGTCGTTGACCCTGTTACTCGAAGCGGAAGGCGCGCAGGTCTGCGCCGTGGCGGATGCGGAAGAGGGCGTCGAAGCGGCTTTGCGGCTGTTGCCCGACGCCGTGGTCTGCGACCTCGATTTACCGGCCATGGACGGTTTCTACCTGATCCAGCGGCTGCGCGACCACGAGATTCGCGGCGATCACGCGCCTTCGGTGGCGGTGGCGCTCACGGGTCACACCGACGAAGCCTACCGCTTGCGTAGCATCGGCGAGGGCTTCCAGCATTTCATGACCAAACCCGCTTTACCTGAAGACCTCGTGACGTTGCTGCACGACGCGATCGACGCGCGCGCGGCGGGCTAAGCGGGTTCGTGGCGGGTTGATCGACGGTTGGCATTTCGGCGCCGTCTCGGCGCCTCCAGTCCGTGACGGTCGCGAAGTCCGTGCGGATCGGGAAGGACGTGCTATTTAGCGGCAACGGCCGCCGCTGAACCCGCCGCAGTTTCCGCTTCCGCCGCCTGGCATGCGGAACACAATCCCTTCAGTTCGATTTCATCGCTGGCGAGGCGGTAGCCCGCGTCTTCGATCTGCGCGACGAGCGCCTGACGCAGTTTGGGCTGATGCAGTTCGGTCACGTTGCCGCACTGCTGGCAGACCACCAGAATGCCGTGCTGGCACTGCGTCAGATCGTGGCACACCGTGAAGGCGTTGATCGATTCGATCCGATGCACGAGTCCGGCGGTCAGCAGGAAATCCAGCGCCCGGTACACCGTGGGCGGTGCGGAGCCCGGATGGATCTGGCGCATTTCGTCGAGCAACGAATAGGCCTTGGTGGCGCGGCCTGAATTCAACAGCAATTCAAGCACCTTGCGGCGAATCGGCGTGAGTTTTTCGCCGCGTTCGCGGCAGTATTCGTCGGCGAGCGTCAGCGCGGCTTCCTGCGAAACGCCGTGCGTGTGTCCCGGCTCATGGGCATGCGCAGTAGCGGCGGAGGTGGCTTTGGCGGCGAGCGCGGCGGGCTTGGCGGTCTTCATACGTCGATTATAAAGGTCAGCGCGCCGCGCTGTGCTGGGTGCTCGCGACGCCGTGCAGCTCAGGTCAGCGGAAAGTCGATGTACTTCTTGAACCCCGTACGCGTCGCGAGACGCGAATACCAGCGCTCCAGATTCGGCAGTGGCGGGCGCTCCACGCCATCCAGCCCGAACCAGCGTTTCGCGTATGCGCCGATCACGATATCGGCCAGCGTGAACTTCTCGCCTTCGAGGAAAAAGCGCGCTTGCAGATGGCTGTCCAGCATGCGCCACAGCGCGGTGACCGCGGCGAAGTCCGTGGCGAGTTTGGCGGTGTCGCGTTCGGCCGCCGGCGTGCGCACGAGCGCCCAGAACACCGGACGCTCGGCGGGTTGCAGCGTGGACAGCGACCAGTCCAGCCAGCGGTCGACGCTCGCGCGCACTCTCGGCTCGGCCGGATACAGCAGGCTCGCCTCGCCGTATTGCAGCACCAGATAACGCAGGATCGCGTTCGATTCCCACAGCACGAAGTCGTCGTCGACCAGCGTCGGAATCTTGCCGGTCGGGTTCATCGCGAGATAGTCGGGTTCGTTGTTGCGGCCAAATTGCAGACCCGCGTCGATGCGCTCGTACGGCAGCACCAGCTCATCGCAGCACCACAACACCTTCTGGACGTTAACCGAGTTGGTGCGTCCCCAGATCGTAATCATCCGGTCAATCCTTTTCTTGGCAAGTTGGCAAAGTTGGCAAGCCGCGCCGGCTGCGCGGCGTTCAGCCGGTAACGATACACGATGCGCGCGCCTTTGCGGGGCGCGGGCGAAGCCGTTCGGCAATTCCCACGCGTTGCGTACAATGGCCGCTCCCGAATACGACGAGGCACCGGATGGCCCGCATTGTCCCCGACGACTGGAAGAGCCTCGCCGCCACCGGCGCGGCGGCCCGCGAACGCGAAACGCTGGCGCTGCTGGAAACGGCGCTCCCGGACGACTACACCGTCTATCACGGCGTGCACTGGACGCGGCTGAACCAGCACTTCTCGGTGTTCGGCGAGGCCGACTTCGTCGTCGTCAGCCCGGCTGGCCGCGTGATGATCGTCGAACAGAAAACGGGGTTTCTGCGCGAGACCGCGAAGGGGCTCGTCAAGGTGCATCTGCAGACCGAGCGCAATGTGGCGATCGCGCTCGCCCACACCGTCGAAGGATTGCACCGGCGTCTGACGGCGGCGTTCGGCGCGGGCACCTATTTCGTCGAGGAACTGCTGTACTGCCCGGATCATGTCGTCAAGGATGCGTCCATTGCCGGCGTGAATCCCGCGCGTATCGTCGACGCGACGCGCAAGGACCGACTCGCGGCCGTGATTCGCGAGGCCTTGCCGGCCGACGAAGCGCGCCTCGCCTGCGCCCCGAAGATCCATCATTTTCTCGCCGACGAACTCGCGCTCACGCCCGACGCGAGCGCGCTGGTCGGCCAGGCGGGCACGCTCGTCACGCGCCTCGCGGGCGGTCTTGCCACCTGGGCGCGGCGGCTCGAATTCACGCCGTTCCGCCTGCGCGTGATCGGCACGGCCGGTTCCGGCAAGACGCAACTCGCGGTGCAGGTCATGAAAGACGCGGTGGCCCGTGGCCAGCGGCCCTTGTATGTGTGCTTCAACCGGCCGCTGGCGGATCACATCGTGCGGGTCGCGCCGCCCGAGGCGAAGGTGGCGAACTATCACCAGTTGTGCGACTGGATTGCACGCGACGCGGGTCGCGAGCCGGACTTCCAGGCCGGCGACGTGTTCAATCAGCTCGAAACGATTTTCGCCGCCACGCCGATCGACGCACGCTGGCAATTCGACGTGCTGATCGTCGACGAAGGCCAGGACTTCCAGCAGCCGTGGGTGGCCGCGCTCGAACGCCTGCTGCGTCCCGGCGCCGCGTGGTGGTGGCTGGAAGATCCGCTGCAGAATCTCTACATGCGCGAACCGGTGGCGCTGCCCGGTTGGACCACGCTGAAGGAAACCACCAACTACCGCAGCCCGCGCGACATTCTCGACTACGTGCGCGAGGTGGTGGGCGGCTCGGTGCCGGTCGCGGCGGCGCTCGCGTCGGGCAGTCCGTTCGACGGCTCCGATATTTCGCTATCGGTCTACGACGAAGCAAACGCCGCCGAAGCCAGTATCGACGCCACCAAACGCGCGATCACGCAGGCGTTGTCGCTCGGCTTTCGCAAGCAGGACATCGTGGTGCTGTCGTTTCGTGGCCGCGAAGGGTCGGCGATGACCTTGCTGGATCAGCTCGGCCCGCACCGGCTGCGCAGTTTCACCAGCAAATACGATCTGTTCGGCAACCCGGAGTACCGCGAAGGCGACGTGCTGTTCGAGTCGATCTATCGCTTCAAGGGGCAGGCGGCGCCTTGCGTGATTTTCACCGAGGTCGACTTCGATACATTCGACGAGCGGATCGCGCGCAAGCTGTTCGTCGGCGCCACACGCGCCACGATGAAGCTGATCGTGGTCGCCTCGCAGCGGGCCGCGCGGCATCTGCAGTTGCGCGACGCCAGGGAAGCGAGAGACGAAGCGAGAGACGCGAAAGACAGCTAGCTCAGTGCCACGCGCGCGCACCGACCAGCCTGCCGGTTTGCGTCTGCGCGTCCCACCAGATCACCCGCAGCAACGGCGCTTGTTGTGCGATCAACAATGCCTGCACCGGGTCGCTCTCGACAAAATGCGTGACGCCGCCGCGCAAGGCGGCGGCCGCCTTATGCGCGGCGGCGCCGGCGGGGCTTTCGTCGTGCGTGCCGGGCGTGCGCATGACCAGTTGCAGATGCCCGAAACCGTGCCGCTTCAACCACACCTCGGTGCGCGCGCGGTCCAGTTCCGGCCGGCCGGTGATGATCGTGCGAACGCGTTGCAGATCGATGTTCGGCAGCTCGTCGAACGGCAGCAGCGCGTCGCGTTCCGCAAGCGCGGCGGCCAGGTCTTCATCGTAGCGGGCGAGCGGGACGTCGGGCAGCAGAATGCCGTCGAGGTCGATCGCGTACGTCGCGTATTCGTGGTCTTGCGCCATCGCAGGCGCGGCGCCGGCTTCGACGCGCGCCCAGTCGTCGCGATAACGCTCGGTGTACGCCTGGCGTTCCCACGGAAACAGCGCGAAGTAGCCGCGCGCGTCGATCGCGTAGTCGGGTCGCGCGCGGCTCAGATCGTCCACCGCGCCGGTCAGGGTCCTGACGTCGAGGCCATGTTGCTGCAGAAACGCGATGCAGTCCGTCAGCGTGAAACCGCGTCCCGCGATGTCCTCGCATAACAGCACGCGCGCACCCGCGGACGGGATCGGCAGCGTCGAATCCCATGCCACCGTGCGCGACTGCCGGTCATAGCGTAAAAACGCCACCGGCGTGCCGATCGCATGCGAGACCATCAATGCAAGCGGCGCGCCGCCGCGCAGAATGCCGATCGCGAGCGTGAAACGCTCCGCCAGCAAGGCGGGTTGCAACGACTCGATCCAGTGATCGAGCTGTTCGTACGTCAAGGGCAAAACCGGCTTGTTCATGACTCTTCTGGGGGCGCTGTCGAGCGCATGTGGGACGAGCGTCTCCGAGGCGAAGCGGCATCCGGCGTCGAGCGCGGCGGCGGGGCCTCGTTTTTGAGACAGAGAATTTTGGCGATATTATGCATGCGGTTCAAAGATCGCGCGTCGGGGTGACGCGCGTCGCCGGTGGGGCATGTCGCGAGGGTGCGGCCACACCGGGCAGAAGGGCGGCCGGTTGCCGACTGCCGCTCGCAAGAAAACAGATAACGGAATAGAAAAACAGATGACCAAGGCGATCGCAACGGCGCAGGGTAGAACCGCCGTCCACGGAAACAGACATTGCGTCGCACGCATTGGCGCGTGCTGGGCAGCCGGCTTGATGTTCGCGCTGAACGCGGCAGGTGTGCACGCGCAACCGGCGTCCGCGCCATCCGCGCCGCCGGTGCCTTTAGCGCTCGACGTGACGGGCAAGATCGGCAAGACTACCGATGCCGCGCACCGCGTGTATCACTTCACGGAGGCGCAACTGCTCGCGTTGCCGGTCCACTCGATCACCACCGCCACCACATGGACGCCGCGCTCCACCTTCACAGGACCGTTGCTGGCGGATATTCTGAAGACGGTCGGCGCGAGCGGCAGCGAAGTCGAAATCCATACGCTCGACGACTACACCTACAGCGTGCCGGTGTCCGACTGCGATCGCTACGGCGTGGTCGTTGCATACAGCATGAACGGCCGGCGCCTGAAGATCAGCGACTTCGGGCCGCTGTTTCTCATCTATCCGCGCGATGCGTTTCCCGATGAACTCACGGGCGCCTCGGGCGATTCGAAATTCGTATGGCAGATCAAGGCACTCATCGTCAAATAGTGCGCCGTCCGTGGCGCCGTGTTCTTTACGTGCTGATCTGGTTGACCGCGCTCGCGGCGCCGGCCGGCGCGATCGGCTATCTGCTGTACGCGAACCTGCTGAACCCGCGGACCACCGAGCAATTGACCGGCACGTACGACGGTTTCTACTGGGACGCCGCGCAACTGCAAATCGCCTACGCGCGTTTCGAGAATCAGTTGCTGCTGTATCAATCGGGTGTCGACGACGACTATCAGCGGCTGGTGCTGCGTTATCAGTTGCTGCAATCGAAGCTGCACGTCATGGCCGGCTCGACGCGCAGGCTGACCACGCAACTGACGCTGCTGCAACGCCAGCTCGACGAAATCAGATCGCTCGATCATGTGCTCGCCGACTTCCAGCCCGAAGTCGAGGCGCTGCAGACGGACCGCGCCCAGGCCAATCAGATCGTCGCCGAATTGCGCGAGCATTGGAACGAGGTCAACGATCTCGCACTGAGCCGCCGCTTCGCCGACGTCGCCGATCGCGAAGCCATGAACCGCGACTTCATCGACAAACGCCGCATGCTGTTCGCGGGCGGGCTGTTGCTGCTGTTGCTGTCGGCGGCGGCAACGTTGTTACTGGTGCTCAACGGCCGGCGCCGCACGCGTCTGATGCTTCAGCAGCACGCGGCGCTCGAGGCGGAACACCAGGCGAGCCGCGCGGCGCGCGAGGCGAGTCTCGCCAAGGACGCGTTCCTCGGCATGATCAGCCACGAACTGCGCACGCCGTTGCATGCGATCGTTTCCTCGATCGAACTGCTGGGTTTCAACTATCACTCCGAGGCCGATCGTAAGGTAATCCAGCGGCTCGAAACCGCGGGACGGCATCTCGAAGCGCAAATGAAAGACCTCACCGACTACGCGCGCCTGGGCGCCGGCAAGCTCGAATTGCGGCACGAGCATTTCGAGCCGCGCGACCTGCTGGCGTCGATTATCGACGAGCATGCGATGGCGGCCGAGGCGCGCGGCCTGCGGCTCGAAAGCGAGGTGAGCGGCATGAGCGGTCTGGTCGATTCCGATCCGCATCGTATCCGCCAGATCGTCAACAACCTGGTCACCAACGCGATCCGCTATACCGAGAGCGGCACGGTGCGGGTGCAATTGAAGCGGCGGCCGGCGGTGCTGATCTTCGTCGTCAGCGATACCGGGCCGGGTGTGCCGCATGCGCAGATTCCGCTGATCTTCCAGGAGTTCACGCAACTGGACGGCTCGCGCACACGCCGCTTCGAAGGGGCGGGCATGGGGCTGACCATCGTGCAGGGGCTGGTGAAACTGTTTGGCGGCACCGTCGACGTGGCGAGTACGGTCGGCGAGGGCACCACCTTCACCGTGACGATTCCGGTCGCGCCGGTGGCCGCGGCCGAGCCGCCCGGCGCGCCGGCGCAGACCGGGCCGGGCGGCGCGCGACCCTGCGTGCTGATCGTCGACGACAACCGGCTGATTCGCGAGTCGCTCAGCGAAATGGTCGCGCATATGGAGTTCGACGCGCACGCGGTCGGCAACGCCGACGCCGCGCTCGCCTGGCTCGACGCACGCCGCTGCGACGTGGTGCTGCTCGATCTGCATATGCCGGAGCGCGACGGCTACACGTTTCTGGCGGACTTTGCCGGGAGGAGTGGACCGTCGTCGGGGGTGCCGGTGATCGTGGTCAGCGCGTATGCGCCGGAGCCGGGAGAAACAGGAAAAGCAGGAGAAGACGCAGAGGGAAAATCCGGCGCGCAGCCGTTCTTCGAAGCGTTATTAAAGCCGGTACATTACGAAGAGTTGCGCAACGCGTTGCAGCGGGCCCTGGCGTCGCGGCATCCGGTGTGAAGCGGCGCTGCCGGCGCGCGTAGTTCAGATTGCAGGTGGACTCAACCTGAGTACGCACCTTCGGCCGACTGGCGGCGTGTTCGACGCTACGGGCGGTTACGGCCGATTAAGCCGCTTGGACAGGTCGGCGACCAGGATCGCCATGCGCGCGGGCTTTTCGTAGCACGCAACGTCGTAATTGCGGATCACCTGGCTGATCTCCGACTCGCTGGCCTTGCCGGTCAGCAACTCGCCGGTCAGCACGAAGATCGGCGCGTCCGGATTTTCCGACGCGCGTATCGCGCGAATCGCCGCCGCCGAAGTCTGCGAGCCGAACAGCCAGTCGATCACCACGCCGTCGAACACCTGTGTTTGCAGTTGTTCGTTGAACGCCGCGAGTCCGTAGATCGCGACCGCCGTGAAGCCGCTGCGCTCCAGATAGTCGCGCAGGTTGTCGGCGCTGGCCTGATCGTCGTCGACCACCGCGATGGCCGGTTTGTCGGTTTCGGCGCGGCGTGGGTAGATCTCGATCTTGTGGACTTCGTACGCGCTTTGATACAGCGTGCCGTCGTGTCGTGCCACGCGCCATTGGCCCAGGCGCGAGTAGGCGACGAATTCCGGGCGGCTACCCGCTTCGAGCGCGGCGCCCACCCAGGCGGTGCACGCCAGTTCGATCGCGCCGATGCTGAAGATGGCTTCCTGGGCGATCGCGCCGACCATGCCCGGATCGAGCGATTGCGCGCCGAACAGTTGCGCAGCCGGTTCGCCGTACACCTCGGCGACTTTCTTGATCTGCGACAAGGTCCAGGGACTGTTGCCGCGTAGCTTGCGGTGCCCCTGGGAAAAACTCAGATCGAGAATCCGGCACAGCTCCGTGGTTTGCTGGCGCTTGCCGATTCCGTGACGGCTCATCAACTCGCGCACGCGCTCGGCGACTGCGATGGAGTCAGGTGAGTGTGTTTCGTTGGCCATACTGCGTGAGAATCCCCGTCTTGAAGGGTGCTGTGGAGTGCGGCCCGAGAGGCGCCCGGTGGCCGTGCACATTCAGCGTGCATGGACCCGTTCGCCCGAGGGACAGCAAATGTACCGCAAAAAGTTTCGCGGTCTGTGTTTTTGTGTGGCCGCTGGAAAGTCCGTCTGCGTGCGAATCGAAACGGATCGGTACAACGGCTGTTTTATGCAATATGAATCAAGTTCATTTTACCGATTAAACCGTTCCGCGGTCTTGGAGAAATAACTCGGATACCTTTTTGGGCGTGGCATTGGCGTGATCTGCATGGGGTATACGGCGCGAAATGGCGCGCGGCAAGGTCTGACTCGCGGGGCACGGTACGCACGCCACCTCTCGCCAATTTATGCCAACTTGCGCCGCACGGACAGCGTCCCACCGGTTTATGTCGCCGGCATCTTCTCGAGCTTGGCCGCCGAGCTTTTCAGGCCTTTGAAGATTCGCTCGGCAACCTTGGCGGGAAAGCGTTCGGGCAACTCGGCCGAGACCCGCTCGATCACCTCCGGCGTCTGTGCGATCAGGCGCTGGATCAGCGGCTCGGCGTCCGCGCCGTACGAGCATTTCAGCGCCATGGTGTTGAAGTGGCGCCGCTGCACGTCGCGAAACGAGTCGTGTTTGTTGCGCGACCACATGGCCATGGCGAGCCGGGCCTTGTACCACGACCACTGGTTCGGGCCGTTGCCTTCCACCGGCCAGATCGACATCACGTCGTAAAGCGGCGTGAGCCGGTACTGGCCGCCTGCCAGCAGGCGAATGCTGAAGTTCTTGGCGTGGCCGTCCGGCGCGGCCAGCATCCAGAACAGAATCTGGCTGGCCAGCAGCGTTTCGATGTCCTGCGAAGGCGTGACCGATTGCTGCAGAATGCGCGCGAGGTCGAGTACACCCGGGCCGCCGTCGTTTTCGTACTTGCGATGCGACGGCAAGCCGTAGACCTGGCAAAAGTCCTCCTGCGGCAGGCGCAGCAGCCATTGCCCGCTCGAATGCGGCTGCCGGTCGAAGCGTTCGACGCTCAGTACCCGCTGCTTGCCGAAGGTCGTGATGTCCGCGTTGGCGACCGGCAGTCCGTAGGCGCGCAGAATTCGCAAACAGAGCCACTCGTTTTCCACCGACGTGCTGAGATCGGCAAGCTTGTTGCCGACCAATCCGAGCGGCAGCTTGAAAATATGCGTGGTGGGCGTGGCGCCGTGCGGCCGCTGCCATTTGCCGTCGTGCCAGAGCAGGGCGGTCTTCTCCTGCGCGCCGGCGAGCGAGATGCGGAAGTCGTCGGTTTCGTCGGCGGTGCCGGCTGAGGTATTGCTTACCGTGCGCGCCAGCATGGCCTCGATCTCGGCGTCCGACAACGGCGTGCCCTCGATCCGCTCGACGCCGCCGGGCGTGTCGTCTTCGGCGAGCAACTGCACGGCGCCCACGCAATCGCGGCCGATGGCTTGCAGCAGGTCGAAGGCGTCCAGCGTGTCGGTTCGATAGCGCTGGGCAATGCGCTTTCTGATCGCCTCGCTATCGGGCAACAGGTTGTCGAAATAGTTGAGGACGCGCGGGCCTCTGAGCGGCAGGTTGCCGGGCAGGAAGAGCAACGACAGCGACAACGGGCGGCCGGAGGGTGAGGCGACCCACGCCGGGTCGTACTCGAACTCCATCGCGCCGCGTGTCGGCAGGCGCCAGACGCCGATGCGCTCGCCATTGGCCCACACGGACAACGCGCGTGTATAGGTTCGACGGCCCATGCTCACCACTCGACCAGCGGCACCGGCTCGAACGCCGGTGGGGTTTTGTCGCTGAGTTGCAATTGCAGACCATAGACGCCGCAGAGCGCCAGCAATTGTTCGAGAGTGAGCGCGGCGGCGTCCGTTTCCAATGCCGAAAGGCGGCTCTGGCTAATGCCGACTCGCGCCGCCGCGTCGGCCTGCGTGAGGCCGGCTTGCCGACGGCTGGCGGCAAGCAGTTGGGCCATCTGGTCCGGTTTGGCGATGAAGTGGAGCATGGCAAATTATCCGTGAGACGAATAAATGTAGTTTATGCGTCTCACGAATATTTGGCAAATATGCGTGAGACGAATATTTGCCAAATATCTGTCTGGCGAATAAAAGCCAAATATTTGCGTGACGAATAATCGGCGCGTGTGGCCATTCCGCCATTCTGCTTTCCCGTTCCGGCGGTCGGCCGCTCGACCGGCGCGCGCCATGATCGGGCCCGTTTTCTGCTGATAGCGTGTCACCGACCTTTGCGATACGGATCTGACATGATGAATCGAACCCACGCCCCGCGAATCAACATCCTGCGACTCTACGCCCTCTGCGCCGCCGGACTCCTGGCCGTCGCGGCCGCCGCCCCGGCGAACGCTGCCAGCCGCGACGAACAGAGCAAGGCCTGTCGCGGCGACGCCATGCATTTCTGCGCCGCCGAGATTCCCAACGAAGACAAGATCACCGCCTGCATGAAGCAGCACGTCGACGAACTCAGCCCGGCCTGCCGCGCGATGTTCAAGGGCGGCAAGAAGAGCGGCGCGAAAGACAGCGCGCAGTGACGCAGTGATGTAGTGACGCCGCGGCGCTCCGGCGGCTAGTCTTTGCCGCTTGCACCCGCGCTCGCCCGCGATCCGTCCCCACCGCGCACCGGGGCATCGTAGAATCGTCGTTCCCGATTCCCGGAGCCGCCGCGTGTCCGCCCAGCCGAACCCGCCGCCACGTCAGCCGCGTTTTCGCCTGCCTCGCCGTGCCCGCACGCCCTGGCAGGCGCCGCGCGCGCGCACGCTGTTCACGCGACCCGCCGCGTCGCCGCAGCGCGTGCTGCTGCACCGTGTCTACCTCGTCGTCGGCCTGTGCGTACTGGCCTTCGCCGTGCTGTATCTCGATCGCGACGGCCTGCGCGACGCCAACCGCAAAGTGCTCGGCATCGTCGATCTGATGTACTTCACGATGGTCACCGTGGCGACCGTCGGCTATGGCGACATCGTGCCGGTCACCGCTCGCGCGCGGCTTATCGACGCGTTTTTTATCGTGCCGATCCGCATCGTCATCTGGTTCGTGTTTCTCGGCACCGCCTATCAGTTCGTCATTCAACGTGTCGTCGAGGAATTCCGTATGAAACGCCTGCAAAAACAACTCAACGACCACGTCGTGATCTGCGGCTATGGATTGAGCGGTTCGGTTGCGGTGCGCGAGTTGCTGGAAAGCGGGTTCGCCGCCGAATCGATCGTCGTGATCGATCCGCAGCAGGCGGCGCTCGAAGCGGCCACGGCGCTGGGCGTAGTGGGGCTGCTCGGCGATCCGTCGCGCGAGGATCTGTTGCAGCAGGCGCAGGTGCGGGTCGCCCGGGCGGTGGTCATTGCCGTCGCCGACGACGCCGTCGCGATCCTGCTCACGCTGACCGTGCGCAGCATTGCGCCGCAGACGAAGATCGTCGCGCGCATCCAGGAGCAGACCTATCAGCGTCAATTGCGCCAGGCCGGCGCGGACGTGATCGTGTCGTCGACCAAGATCGGCGGGCTGCTGCTGGCCGATGCGGTCGTCAGCAACTACATCGTGCCGTTCATCAACGACCTGCTGTCCACGCGCGGCCGCGTCAATCTGCTCGAACGCGAGGCGACCGCGCAGGAAGTCGGCCGCTGGAGCAACGCGCTGCCGGGCGCGGTGGTGGTCGGGCTGGTGCGCGCCGGCCGCGTGTTGTCGTTCTACGAAGACGCGGCTTGTCCGATCGAGGCCGGCGACCTGCTGATGGTGATCCAGTCGTCGCGTCATCCGGGCGAAGCGGCCGCCGCCGGCTAGCCGGCCGGAGCGATCGCGCGGCGCGCAGGTTTATGGCCGGGCACACTGACACGTTGCTGAACCCGCTGCACCGATCGACGGTTTTCCGTTGCGCTGAATCCCGATTCAAACTTTCGCAAGGATTGGAACCACCCGCTCATGACCCGCCCGACCACGCAGATTTTCGACGCCAGCGCCACCGCGCAACTCATCCCTTACGCCAGCCTCGTCGACGCCTTGAAGCGCGCGACTCTCGACTACGCGCAGCAGCGGGTCGCGAGCCCCGAACGGCTCGTCGTGCCGCTCAACGCAGGCGGCATCATGCTGTCGATGCCGGCCACCGCGCCCGATCTCGCGATTCATAAACTGGTCAACGTGTGCGCGAGCAACCGCGCGCGCGCGTTGCCGACGATCCACGGCCAGGTGATGGCCTTCGACGCCGATACCGGCGAAACGCTGTTCATTCTCGACGGCCCGACGGTGACCGGGCGTCGCACGGCGGCAATGTCGATGCTGGGCGTCGAGACACTCGCCGCGAACACGCCGCGCGAATTCCTGCTGATCGGCACCGGCACGCAGGCGCTCAACCATCTGGAGGCGATCGGCCAGCTTTATCCGGACGCGCGCGTCTGGGTGAAGGGCAGCGCACCGGCGCGCGCCGCCGCGTTTTGCGCCGCATATGGCGAGACGACGCGCGGCAACCTGCAGGGCAAGGTCCGCGAGTTGCAACCGTTGTTGGAACCCGACGCACCGATTCCCGCTTCGATCGACGTCGTGATCGCATTGACCACCAGCAAGCAGGCGGTCTACGACGAAGCGGCCCGCGCTGGACGGCTGGTGATCGGCGTCGGCGCCTTTACGCCGGCCATGGTCGAAATCGGCGCGCACACGCTGGCGGGCAGCGCACTCTACGTCGACGACCCGGCCGGCGCGAAGCACGAAGCCGGCGATTTCATCCAGGCCGGCGTGGATTGGGCGACGGTGCGCGGGATCGCATCGGTGGTGGACGAGTCGGCGCCCCGGCCGGCGGAAAAGGAAAAGCCGGTCGTTTTCAAAACGGTCGGCTGTGCGGCCTGGGATCTCGCGGCCTGCCGCGTGGCGCGCGAGGCGTTGTCCGGCGTTTAAAGCACCAACGCGCACCGCTGCAAAAATCCTGAAAACGCGAAAAAGGCCTGAAAAACAGGCCTTTAACGCGTGGGGTTGGCATATTGCGCCAAGCTGGGGCAGATGTTGCCGTGCAAACAATCTCAAAACGTTGCACCATAGGCGTTTGCCAGAAAAAAGTGCCGGTCCGCCGGTGCTCGCAGTTCGCCTCAGGCTTTTTTCTGCCCCTTGACCGACGCCTCATCCCTCTCGACGCTGCGACCGCGCTATGACGACCCACCACGCTACTGCCACTCCCGACTTGCCGCTCGACATGATCATCTTCGGCGGCACCGGCGACCTGTCGTTCCGCAAGCTGCTGCCCGCGCTCTACATGGCGCATCTGCACTGCAATCTGCCGCCGGAAACGCGCATCCTCACGATCGGCCGCAAGCCCTGGTCGCGCGAGGAGTACATCAACGAATTCATGGAGTTGAAGGCGAAGCCGTTCATCGAAAAGAAAGCGTTCGACGCCGCCGCCTGGGACAAATTCCTCGCCCTGTTCGAGTACGTGCGCATGGACGTGGACTCGGCCGACGACTATCAGCGCCTGAAGCAAACCTCGCGCGAAGGCGTGCGCCGCGTGTTCTATCTCGCCACCTCGCCCGATCTGTTCACGAACATCTGCGACAACCTGGCAACGGCCGGGCTGATCGACGACAATTCGCGCGTCGTGCTCGAAAAGCCGCTGGGCCACGACCTGGCGTCGGCGCAGGAAATCAACACGGCGGTCGGCAAGCATTTCAACGAAGCGCAGATTTACCGGATCGACCACTACCTCGGCAAGGAAACCGTGCAGAACCTGATGGTGCTGCGTTTCGGCAATCCGATTTTCGGGCCGCTGTGGCAGGCGCCGTACATCAAGAGCGTGCAGATCACGGTGGCGGAGACGGTCGGCGTGGGCACCCGCGCGGGCTTCTATGACAAGACCGGCGCGCTGCGCGACATGGTGCAGAACCACCTGCTGCAACTGCTGTGCATCGTCGCCATGGAACCGCCTGTCTCGCTCGATCCGGACGCGGTCCGCGACGAAAAACTCAAGGTGCTGCGCTCGCTGCGTCCCATGACCGCCGAGGATATCGCCCGCGACACGGTGCGCGGCCAATACACCGCGGGCGCGGTGGACGGCGAGGCGGTGAAGGGCTATCTCGAGGAAGAAAACGTGCCGGCTGGCAGCCGCGCCGAAACCTTCGTCGCGTTGCGCGCGCATATCAACAACTGGCGCTGGGCTCACGTGCCGTTCTTTCTGCGTACCGGCAAACGCATGCAGAAGAAGGTGTCGGAGATCGTCATCGAGTTTTCCGAGTTGCCGTTCTCGATCTTTCCGAGCGGCGGGCGTAACTACGGCAACAAACTCGTGATCCAGTTACAGCCGGAAGAATCGATCCAGTTGCAGGTGCTCGCGAAAGAGCCGGGCAGCGGCATGCACATGCTGCCGGTGAATCTGAATCTGGATTTGCAGCAGGCCTTCACCGAGCGCCGCGCGGAAGCGTATGAGCGTTTGCTGATCGACGTGATTCGCGGCCGCCTCACGCACTTCATGCGCCGCGACGAGCTGGAAGCCGCCTGGGCCTGGGCCGAGCCGATTCTGGAAGGTTGGGGCAAGTCGGGCGAGAAGCCGCGCTCGTATACGGCGGGCACGTTCGGACCGTCGGCTTCGACGGCGCTGATGGCGCGCGAAAATGGCGTGTGGGCGGAAGAGTCGCAGTAAGCGGTTTTCTGGTTTCACGCAGCACAGGGAAAAACGGCCCGCATGATGAATGCGGGCCGTTTTTTATTGCCTGAAACGAATGCTGTCGTGCGCGCCTACGACGACAGCCGCTACGACTCAAGGCAACGAAATCGTCAACGTGGCCGATTGCGGGCCGAGCTTCACCACCTGCGAGTACGGCGCAAGCGAACGCAACGTCTGATCGCGCAAATACGTGTTCAGCCCCAGATAAGCCAGCAACCCCACCAGTGCGAACACCGCGCCGATCGACCACAGCGGCACCTCACGCTTGAGCCGGTGCGCGACCTGGTCGGGCAGCGGCCAATGCGGCGCGAACGGCGCGCGCTTGCCCTTCATGTGCGCGATTTCGTCGCCGATACGGGCGGTCAGATACGCGAGCTTCTCGGGCCCTTCGAGCAGGTACTTGCCCTGGAAACCGAGCAGCAGGCACATGTGGAACACTTCGAGCGATTGCAGGCGTGGCAAGCCTTGCGCGCGACATTCCTCGAGATAGTGAAAGAACTTTTCACCGGCCAGCTGTTCGCCGAACAGCGTCAATTGCAGCGGCCGGCGTTCCCACTCCGTGCGGATCTTGAAGGTGGACGACAACACCGATTCGTCGATTGCCGCGCAGAACGCAAACTTCGACGCATAGACGTCTTCCGCCGACGCGTTGAGCTTCTTCGCGCCGCGCTCGAAGTCGCCGAGGAACTGCTGGATGCGCTGACTGAACTCATGCGCGTCGCCCGGCTCGCGGCCGTTCTTCAGCAGGAACAGCATGAAGAAGCCGTCGTACAGCAGATCGAGCAGCGAGCGAACCTGGTAGCTCGGCTCGCTGGCGGGGGCGGGCGTTGCGGCAGGCGTGCTGCCGCCAAACAGGGAGGGCGCGTAGCTCATGATGTGACGGCGATCAGTTCGAGTTGAAGATCGTTGATGCCCGACGGCGCGTAGATCATTGCCGATTGGGCCTGCAACATGCGGTCATACAGCGCACCGCGCGATTCGAAGGAGAAGTAGCAAGCGCCCGGCCGTACCGGAATGGCCGGTGGCACCTGCGGCGTGTAGACGAGCCGCACGCCCGGCATGGCCGAGAGCACCAGCTTGTCGACGTCGTCCGGCGCGCCGACCTTGAAGCGCGCGGGCACGGCTTCGACGAGTTCGGCGGTCGGCATGTCGGCCGACACGGCGATGAAGAACTGGGTCTTGTCGTCGATCTTGCCCGAGTCGAGACGACCGGCATGGAACGACGGGCGTACTTCTTCGAGCGAGATTGCGAAGTAGCGCGTGGAGATCACGGTTTCGAGCAGATCGCGCAGGATCGTATCGAGACGCGCGAACGGCGGGCCCGGATCGTCATGCCGGTACGCCGGCAGATCGGACAGCGCATAGCCCTTCGAAAACGTCATCAACTGGCCGGCGAGGCGCAGCAACTCCTGGAACAGCCGCTCCGGATGCAGCGCCGAATGCTGGTACAGATGCGCGAGCGACGCGAATGCCGCGCTCGCGGTATGCAGCAGCCAGAACGACGCGATGTCGCCGGAACGGAATTCGATGATGTTCTTGGTCGGCTCGCGGTGAAAGCCGTACAGCGCGTTCACCTTGGCCTGCAGCGCGTCGATCAGTTGCCGCAGCCGCTGATGCAGCACCGGCGAGGCGTCGATCGCAAGACACGGCGGCACGAAGCTGTCGTCGAGTTCGAAGCCCGAAGTGGCCGTGCGGCGCACGCGCACGAGCGGCACCGACAGCAACTGGTCGCGCGGCTCGCTATGCGCGATGAGTTTGACGCTGGTCTTCAGGAAGGTAATGTCGGCTTCCGCGGCGTCGGTGAAATGATCGGCCACCGGCGTCTGCTCGCTCACGTAACGCGACACGAAGCCCGCGTTGCGGTCCTGCGAGTAGTTCGCGCCGGTTTCGCGCAGCGGATGCAGCGCCAGATAAAACGTGAATTCGTTGATGCCGTCGGGCAAGGTGTCCAATGCGATGGGCGGCGGCAGATCGTCGGCTTGCGGCGCCGAGTAGAGCGCGCCGTCCGGAAACACCAGCGACAGTTCGCTCAGGCGCAGCACGTTGCTGCCGATCGCGTCGCGGTCGAAGCGCGCCGAGCGCACGCCCCAGTTGTACGGCTGGATCGCCTGGATCGATTCGAACAGGCGCGCCTCGTGATAGGCGTCCTGACGCTGAAAATGCTGAGGCCTCAGAAACAGGCCTTCCCCCCAGAGCACTTTTGCGGAATAACTCATCTCAAACCTGTTATATGCGTTCAGCGTATGGCGCGCCCGGACATTACCGATTCGAGCGCCGCATTGTTAATTGTCTAAAAACTGTTAAATCGTATTTGCGCGGCATCTTTATCCGCAGCTTACCGAAGAAAGCATATTCAGCGGCTGCTCGGGCAATCCCTGTTCCGGCGGGATCACGGTGCCGTTGGTCACGGTCATTGCACAGTTATGCAGGCCGATCATTATGCCGGATTTCTCCGACTTCGCCGGATCGAAGGCGAATTTCCAGCGCTGCATGGCCGGGTCGCGGAATAGCGCGACGATACCGAATGCCTGCGCTTCACGCGAGACTTTTTCGGTAACGGTGTAGCGCTGTCCGGGGATCAGCGTGACTTCACGCACACCCAGCAAATCCCCGCCCAGCGTAGTCTTTTCCTTACCCGGATCGGTAAATGCGTCGAATGGCGCCTGCTGGAATGAGGTGGGGTCTTTCAGCACGTAAAGCCGCACTACCAGCGCCAATGGCCGGTTGTCGGTCGCGGCATTCAGATTCGGCGCGGCGTATAAGGTCAGGCCGACATTGCGCGGCGGCTTCTGCGCGTCCGGCAGCTCCGGCTTGCCGAGGCCGCTGGCCTGCAGCACCGCGTTGGCGGCCGCGCCCAGCGCTGGCACGGCCGCGGCGCAGCCGCCCAGCAGCGCGCAGACGGCGGCGCTCGCAATCAATAACGATGCATGGCGAACAAAACGCGAATTCATATACATCGACCGGCCTGGCGCCGTCCCCCGTCAATACGTCAATAACGAAATCAATCCGGCTATTTGCAACAACCCAAATCCACGCAATGCCGCTTTATGCAAACCGCATGTGTTGCCGGTTGGCGGCTTGCATGCCGACGGGCAGTGGAAATTTTTTCCGCTTTCAACAATGGTGCTATTGCATCAGGAAACAATTTCTGCATGTTTCGTTTAAATGATCCGCATGCTTTTTTTTGTGCAATGCTTCTTCACACGAAAGTTGAATTATCGAAGATTGGCCGGTACTATACCCGCGCACTTGAAGCAAAGCAAAACTCCGGTTTCTCCTTGAATTAAAAAATTCGCACGTCGGTGAAAAACGATGAATGAGCGTCTGTTAGTAAAACTATCTGGGGTTGTGTTGGCATGCGGCGTGATGGCCGGTTGCGCGACACAGGGCAACAACGTGGCGACCACACCCGAGGCTTTTAATAAGCAACTCGCGGACGCCGATACGGTCGCGAAGGGCGGCGATCAGGATCGCGCCATCTCGCTTTATCAGCAATTGTCCAAATCCGATCCGACGCGTGAAGAACCGTGGTCGCGCATTGCGCAGATCCAGTTCACGCAAGGCCATTACGGCCAGGCGATCGTCGCCGCCCAGGAAGCGCTCCAGCGCGACCAGACCGACCGTCAGGCGAAGAGCGTGCTGGCGGTGGCCGGCTTGCGCGTCGCCACGCAATCGCTCGGCGAATTGCGCCAGGACGCGTCGCTCGCGGGTGACGCGAAGTCCGACGCGCAGGCGCTCGCCAAGCAGCTGCGCGACACGCTCGGCGAAGCCACGCTGTTCCCGCCCGACCCGAGCGACAAGCCGGTGGTGAAAAAGAAAAAGTACGTGCGCCATGCGCCGAAGGGCAAACCGGCGGACGCCGCGGAAGCGAACAACGGCGCCGCGGCGCCGGCCGCCACGCCGGCGGCGCCTGCCGCTCCGGCAGCGCCGGCAGCACCCGCCAAAGCCGCACAAAGCGGCGGCGCGTCCGACCCGTTCAGCGCGTTGCGTTGAGCGTAGTAGCAGCCTGATCCATTCGCATCCGGGAGCCGACGATGGCGAAGAAAGAAAGCATTCAGAAACGCTTGCAAAAAGTGCGGCCGCCGCGCGTTCAATTGACCTATGAGGTCGAACGCGGCGATGCGATCGAAATCAAGGAACTGCCGTTCGTCGTCGGGGTGGTTGCCGATCTGGCCGGGCAGTCGGAAGTCGAGCAGCCGAAACTGCGCGACCGCAAGTTCGTCAACATCGATCGCGATAATTTCGACGACGTGATGAAGGCGATCGAACCGCGCGCCGCGTTCCAGGTTGAAAACCGCCTGAGCGAAGCGGGCGGCAAGTTCGCCGTCGACCTGCGCTTCAAGTCGATGGCCGACTTCAATCCGGACGAAGTGGTCTCGCAGATCGAGCCGCTGCGCCGCCTGCTCGAAGCACGTTCGAAGCTGGCCGACCTGCGCAACAAGCTGGCCGGCAACGACAAGCTGGAAGACCTGCTGAGCGAAGTGCTCAACAACACGCAGCAGTTGCAGACCCTCGCGAAAGACCAGGGCGACGCGGCAGACCACGACAAGCAGGGCGAATAAGTACGTACGGGGTGTGAGATGAACCAGCAAACGGCAGCAGCCCAACTCGCCACCGCGCAAGGCGGCACGGAATCCACGCTGCTCGACCAGATCGTCGAGAAAAGCCGCGTGGCGAAGTCCGAGTCCGAGCACGCGCGGGCGAAAGACCTGATCGGCGAACTCGTGCGCGAAGTGCTCGACGGCACGGTGGTGGTGTCCGACAATCTTTCGGCCACGATCGACGCACGCGTCGCGGAACTCGATCGCCTGATTTCCACGCAACTGAGCGCGGTGATGCACGCGCCGCAGTTCCAGCGCATGGAAAGCACGTGGCGCGGTCTCGACTACCTGTGCAAGGAAAGCAACACCGGCAATACGGTCAAGATCAAGGCGCTGCATGCGCCCAAGCGCGACCTGGTGCGCGACTTCAAGACCGCGATCGAATTCGATCAGAGCGCGCTCTTCAAGAAGGTCTACGAAGAAGAATTCGGCACCTTCGGCGGCTCGCCGTTCGGCACGATCATCGGCGACTTCGAAGTGACGCGTCAGCCGGAAGACATGTACTTCATCGAGCAGATGTCGCACGTGGCAGCCGCCGCGCATGCGCCGTTCATCGCGTCGGCGTCGCCCGAACTGATGGGCCTCGAAAGCTTCGCCGATCTCGGCAAGCCGCGCGACCTCGGCAAGGTGTTCGACACGGTCGAATACGCCAAGTGGAAGTCGTTCCGCGACGCTGAAGACTCGCGCTACGTCGGTCTGACGTTGCCGCGTTTTCTCGGTCGTCTGCCGTTCAATCCGAAAGACGGCGCCACGGCGGAAGGCTTCAACTTCGTCGAGGAAGTGGACGGCACCGATCACAGCAAGTACCTGTGGTGTAACGCGGCGTGGGCGTTCGCTGCCCGCCTGACCGCGGCATTCGACGACTTCGGCTGGTGCGCGGCGATTCGTGGCGTGGAAGGCGGCGGTCTGGTCGAAGATCTGCCCACTCACACGTTCAAGACCGACGACGGCGAAGTCGCGCTGAAATGCCCGACCGAAATCGCCATTACCGATCGCCGCGAAAAGGAACTGAGCGACCTCGGCTTCATTCCGCTCGTGCACTGCAAGAACTCGGACTACGCCGCGTTCTTCGCCGCGCAATCGGTGCAGAAGCCGAAGAAGTACAGCACCGACAGCGCCAACGCGAACGCCGTGCTGTCCGCGCAGTTGCAATACATCTTCTCGGTGTCGCGCGTCGCGCACTACCTGAAGGCGATGATGCGCGACAAGATCGGTAGTTTCGCGTCGGCGCAGAACGTCGAAGTTTTCCTGAACCGTTGGATCTCGCAATACGTGCTGCTCGACGATAACGCGACCCAGGAACAGAAGGCGCAGTTCCCGCTGCGCGAGGCATCGATTCAGGTCTCGGAGATTCCGGGCAAGCCTGGTGCGTATCGTTCGGTCGCATTCCTGCGTCCGCACTTTCAACTGGACGAGCTGTCGATCTCTTTGCGGCTTGTCGCTGACCTGCCGAAACCGGCAAATTCATAAACGAAAGTCCAGAAAACCCGTGCGGGCCGCACGGGTTGGCTGTTAAAACCACCTCTTTGGGGAGTCGATGAGTTATGAAGGATATCTATTTAAAATTCGGCAATCCGGCGATCAAAGGCGAGTCTGCCGATAAAGATCACGCTGGTTGGATCGAAATTGATTCGTGGAGCCACTCGATTACGCAACCGCGTTCGGCAACGGCTTCCACGGCCGGTGGTCACACGTCCGAGCGTTGCGAGCATTCGGACATGCAGTTCACGAAAGACATCGACGTGGTCAGCCCGTTGATCTATCAACACGCATCGGGCGGCACGACGTTCGACGAAGTCACGATCGACTTCATGCGTTCGGATGGTGAAGGCAACCGCATCAAGTACCTGGAAGTGAAACTCAAGTACGTGATCATTTCGAGCGTCACGCCGAGCGTGGTGGGTGAAGGCCTGCCGTCGGAACAGTTCTCGCTGAAGTACGCAGCCGTGCAGTGGAAGTACACGCAGCAAAAGATCGGCGGCAATCAGGGCGGCAACGCGCAAGGCGCGTGGAGCCTGACGAAGAACGACAAGACGTACGCGGTCTGATGTCGCGGCGCGGGCGGCATGCACGGTGTGAAAACGCCGGCGTGCGCCGACCGCGCCTCGCATCGGCCGGATTCTTCGGACTCTGATGAAACGCTTCGAACCCAGCTTTCTCGACAAGCTGTTCGACGACGAACCGCATCTGCCGGCGTCCCCGGCGATGCGGCAATTGTCGTTGGAAGAATTGAAGAGCACGGTTGCACGCGACGTGGAAGCGATCCTGAATACGCGGATCGCGCTGACCGAGCATGAGCTCGCGGCGCTGCCGGAATGTCAGCAATCGGTGCTCACGTATGGGCTGAACGATTTCGCGGGCCTGAGTCTCGCGAGCCATTACGACCGCACGTTTATCTGCAAATCGATTCAACAGGCCATCGCGCGGCATGAGCCGCGCCTGCAGCAGGTGGCGGTCACGCTCGAGTTGAATGAACAATCCACCAACGCGCTGAACTTTGCGATTCAGGCGCTGCTGGTGGTCCACCCGGCGGAAGAACCGGTGAGTTTCGACGCCATGTTGCAGCCGTCCACCTTGCAGTACTCGGTGACGCGCGCTCGCGCGAAGCTGTAGTCGCTGCGCACGGCTGCACGTGTGCCGTATCAGTGTTTAGCAGTATCTTGAGTAGCGCCTCGCCGCCGCCGTTACGCGCAACGGCGAGATGAGACGGGGCGCGGAAGGTTCAGGACCGGGGATAGATCGATGGAAGAATTGCTGCCGTATTACGAGCGCGAATTATCATTTCTGCGGCGCTATTCGCGCGATTTCGCCGAGCGCTATCCGAAGATCGCGGCGCGTCTGGCCATGTCCGGCGAGCACTGCGAGGATCCGCACGTCGAGCGGATGATCGAGTCGTTCGCGCTGCTGGGCGCGCGTATCAACAAGAAACTCGACGACGATTACCCCGAATTCACCGAAGCGCTGCTGGAAGTGCTGTATCCCCACTACCTGAGGCCGTTTCCGTCGTGTTCGATCGCGCAACTGGGCACCTCGGCGGCACTCAGCCATCTGACCGAGCCGGTGCTGATCGAACGCGGCACCGAACTGAAGTCGCGCCCCATTCGCGGCGTGCAATGCCGGTTCCGCACCGCTTACGACGTCACGCTGGCGCCGATCCGCATCTCGGAGGCGAAGTACACGTCGGTGGCCATGGCGCCGAGCGCGACCGTGCTGCCGGGCAACGCCACGGCGATCGTGTCGATCACTTTCGAATCCACCGCGCCGCTCGATCTGGCCGCGTTGAAACTGAGCACGCTGCGCGCGCATCTGCACGGCGAGCAGTCGTTCATCGCGGCGCTGTCGGACTGCCTGTTCGTCAATGCCATGGCCACCTACGTGGAAGCCGACCGGCGCGGCGTGTGGACGCCGCTGCGCGTTTCACCGCTCGAGCAGGCCGGTTTCGACGAAGACGACGCGCTGATCGACTATCCGGCCAAATCGCATCCGGCCTACCGGTTGCTGACCGAATACTTCGCGTTCCCCGAGAAATTCAATTTCGCCGACTTCGATCTGGCCGCGATGACGCGCGCCAGCGGCCGCTGCCAGCGTCTGACGCTGCATGTGGTGCTCAAGGAAGTGCGCAGCGATTCGCACATGGCGCGCCTGCTCGATTCGTTGTCGGCGCATCATTTCCGGCTGTTCTGTTCGCCGGTGGTGAATCTGTTCGAGCAGCACGGCGAGCCGATCCGGATCAGCCATCAGGCGATTTCGTATCCCGTGATCGCGGAATCGCGCCGTGCCTTCGCCTACGAGGTCTATTCGATCGACTCGGTGAAACTCGTCAGGCAGCAGGCGCACGAGGAATCGGTGATCGAGTTCCGGCCGTTTTACTCGCTGCATCACGGCGAAGCGGCGCGTGCCGGCCACTACTGGTTCGCGCGGCGCAACGACTGGGTCGCGCAGAAAAGCCCCGGCTACGAGACGGAAATCTCGATCGTCGATATCGACTTCGAGCCCGCCGCGCCGCAGACCGATACCTTGAGTCTCGATCTGACCTGCACGAATCGCGACTTGCCCGCGGGCCTCGCGGTGGGGCTGGAAGGCGGCGATCTGTATCTCGAGGGCGGCTCGCTGACCGGCAGCATTTCGATGCTGCGCCGGCCTACGCCGAGTGTGCGTTTCGAGCGCGGGCGCGCCTCGCACTGGCGGCTGATTTCGCATCTGGCGCTGAATCATGTGTCGCTTGCCAATAGCGGCCTGTCGGCGTTGAAGGAAATGCTGGTGCTCTACGATTTGCGGCGCACGGCGGTGTCGGCGCGGCATATCGACGGACTGGTCGGCATCGAACAGCGTGCCGCCGTGCAATGGCTGCCCGGCAAGCCGTTCGCCACCTTCGTGCGCGGCATCGAGATTCGTTTGACGATCGACGAAGAACATTTCGTCGGCACGAGTCTCGCTTCGTTCGTGCGGGTCATCGACACGTTTTTTGGGCTGTACGTGCATCTGAACAGCTTTGTGCAACTGGTCGTCGTGTCGAAGCGCACGGGCGAGGAGATTCTGCGATGCAAACCGCGCAGCGGCGAGTCGATCCTGGCGTAGTCGAGCAACTGCTCGACGAGCCGCATCGCTTCGAATTTTTTCAGGCGGTGCGGATTCTCGAGAAGTGGTTCGCACAACGAGCGCCGTCAAACAGTGGAAATTCGGGCAACCTGCGTCCCGGCGAAATCGTCGCGCAGCGCATTGCGTTTCGCAACACGCTGTCCATGTCGTTTCCGCCGAGCGAGATTCACGACGCGCAGTCCTATGGCGGCGAAGGCGCACCGCTGAAAGACAAGGCGCAGCGCAGCGAGGCGCTCGCGGATGGCTCGCTGGAGAAGGTGGATATCACGCCGGCGTTCTTCGGGCTGCTCGGCGGGCAGGGCGCGTTGCCGCTGCATTACACCGAGCAGATCGTGGCGCGCGAGCATATCAAGCGGGATCGCGCCGCGCGTGAATTCTTCGACGTGTTTTCGAACCGCGCCACCGCGCTGTTCTACGCGGCGTGGAAGAAGTACCGCCTGCCGTTTCACTACGAGCTGGATCGTGACGAACGCTATCTGCCGCTGTTGCTGGCGCTGGCCGGCGTTGCCGACGACGACACGCGCAACAGCCTGCAAAGCGGCGAGGGCGCGCTGTTCGATGAAGCGATCGCCGGCTACGCGCTGGCCGCGCGGCATCGGCCGGTGTCGGCGGCGTATCTGCAGCGCACGCTGTCCGAGTACTTCAAGGTGCGGGTGCGGGTCGAGCAGTTCGTCGGCAAATGGTACGACGTGCCGCCCGATCAACTGACCGTGCTCGGCAGCGTCAACGCCACGCTGGGCGCCACCGCGCTGGCGGGCGAACGCGTCTGGCAGCGCGACATGCGGGCCCGCCTCGTGATCGGGCCGCTCGACAAGGCCGAATACGAAGCCTTCCTGCCCGGCGCCGACCGCGCCGTCGCGCTGGAGCGCATGTTGACGCTGCTGGCCGGCGTCACCCTGGAATACGAAGTCTCGCTGGTGCTGCGCCGCAAGGAAGTGGGGCCGAGCCAGTTGAGCCACGGCGCGCGTCTCGGTTGGGACGCGTTCCTGTGCACGCGGGAAGCCGACCGTGACCGGACGGACGCCCGCTACGAATTGCACGTGATTCACTGACCATAACGATAGAACCTGGACCCGGATCGCACGACATGAGCACGTCCCTCAACACCCTGATCGCCAAACTGAATCCGACCTGCCGGCAGGCGGCCCTGCTGGCGGCGAACAATTGTCTCGCGCGCGGTCACTACGAGGTCGACCTCGAGCATCTGCTGCTGGCGCTGCTGGACGAACCGGCGAGCGATGTCGCGCTGGTGCTGCGGGCGAGCCGGATCGACCCGCACGCGTTGCGCGCGGATCTCGAACGCGAATTGCAGCGGCTCAAAACCGGCAATACGCGCACGCCGGTGTTTTCAAAGCAGTTGATCGATCTGCTCGAGCAGGCATGGCTGATCGCGTCGCTCGATTCGCAGATTGGCCGCATCCGCTCCGGGCATTTGTTGCTGGCGCTGTTGAGCGCGCCCGATCTCGCGCAGTTTGCCGAGCGCATGTCGCCGTTGCTGCGCGACGTGCGCGTGACCGACCTGAAGCACAAGTTCGACGAACTCACCGCGGGCTCGCGCGAAGCGGAACGCAGCAGCGCCGCCGGCAATGCTGGTGACGCCGGTGGCGACGCGAACGATACCGCGCCGAACGAAGCCGTGCCCGGCGCGCCGTCGAAAACGCCTGCGCTCGACACGTACACCAGCAACCTCACGCAGCGCGCGCGTGACGGCAAGATCGATCCGGTGATCGGCCGCGAAGCCGAAATTCGCCAGACCATCGACATCCTGATGCGCCGCCGTCAGAACAACCCGATCATGACGGGGGAGGCAGGCGTCGGCAAAACGGCCGTGGTGGAAGGTCTCGCGTTGCGTATCGCCGCCGACGACGTGCCCGCGCCGCTCAAGGGCGTCGCGCTGCACGTGCTCGACATGGGTCTGCTGCAGGCCGGCGCGAGCGTGAAGGGCGAGTTCGAAAACCGCCTGAAGAACGTGATCGACGAGGTCAAGAAGAGCCCGCATCCGATCATTCTGTTTATCGACGAGGCGCATACGATTATTGGCGCCGGCGGCCAGGCCGGTCAGAACGACGCGGCCAATCTGCTGAAGCCGGCCTTGGCGCGCGGTGAATTGCGTACCATCGCGGCGACCACGTGGAGCGAGTACAAGAAGTACTTCGAGAAAGACGCGGCGCTCGCGCGGCGCTTCCAGGTCGTGAAGATCGAGGAACCGAACGAGACGCTCGCCGCGGCGATGCTGCGCGGCATGGCGGCGCTGATGGAAAAGCACTTCAACGTACGCGTGCTCGACGACGCGATTACCGAGGCAGTGCGCCTGTCGCATCGCTACATTAGCGGCCGGCAACTGCCGGACAAGGCGATCAGCGTGCTCGACACGGCCTGCGCGAAGGTGGCGTTGGCGCATAGCTCGACCCCGGCCGCGATCGACGACACGAAGAAAAGTCTCGAACGGATCGACGCCGAAATCGCCGCGCTGGAACGCGAAGTGGTGAGTGGCGCAGTGCATGACGAGCGGCTGGCGGAGTTGCGTGAACTGCGCGAGGCAGATGTCAAGGCGCTTGCGGAAGACGAAGCCCGCTACGACAAGGAACGCGCGCTGGTCGCGGAGATCGTCGGCTTGCGCGCCGAGCTCGACGCGGCGCGCGCGAGCAGCGCGAACGGCGAACTTGCTGAACATGCCGAACACACGAATAACGCCGGCAAGGCACAAGCCGCACGCGAAACCCTCGCCGCGCGCGTCGCCGAACTGCGCGCGCTGCAAGGCAACCAGCCGATGGTGCCGCTGCAGGTGGACGGCCACGTGGTCGCCGAAATCGTCGCGTCATGGACCGGCATTCCGCTCGGCCGCATGATCAAGGACGAAATCCAGACCGTGCTGAACCTGCAGCCGCTGCTGGCCGCACGCGTGATCGGCCAGGACCACGCGCTCGACGCGATCGCGCAGCGTGTGCGTACCGCCAGCGCCAGTCTCGAAGACCCGAACAAGCCGCGCGGCGTGTTCATGTTCGTGGGCCCCTCGGGCGTCGGCAAGACCGAGACCGCGCTGGCGCTGGCCGACGTGCTGTACGGCGGCGAGCGCAAGATGGTCACGATCAACATGAGCGAGTATCAGGAGGCGCACAGCGTCTCCGGTCTGAAAGGCTCTCCGCCGGGCTACGTGGGTTATGGCGAGGGCGGCGTGCTGACCGAAGCGGTGCGGCGCAATCCGTATTCGGTGGTGCTGCTCGACGAAGTCGAAAAGGCCCACCCCGACGTGCTCGAAATGTTCTTTCAGGTGTTCGACAAAGGCACGATGGACGACGCCGAAGGCCGCGAGATCGACTTCCGCAACACGCTGATCATTCTGACCTCGAACGTCGGCTCGCAGGCGGTCATGCAGGCTTGCCTGAACAAGAGCGCCGAGGAACTGCCGGATGCCGACGAACTGGCCGAGACGTTGCGCCCGCAACTGTACAAGACGTTCAAACCGGCCTTTCTCGGCCGCATGAAAGTGGTGCCGTACTACCCGATTTCCGACGACGTGCTCGCCGAAATCATCGAGCTGAAACTGGAGCGGATTCGCCGCCGCATCGAAGCGAATCACAAGGCCGTATTCGAGTGGGACGAGTCGCTGGTCGACGCCGTGCTCGCGCGTTGCACCGAGGTGGATTCGGGCGCCCGCAACGTCGACCATATTCTGAACGGCACGCTGTTGCCCGAGGTCGCGCAGCAGGTGCTGGAGCGCATCGCGAACGGCGCCGCAATCGAGCGCATTTCGGTGCGTGCGAGCGAAGCCGGCGAGTTCGACTACACCGTCGTGTAACGAGCCGCAGCCACACTGCGGCGCGCTCGCACGTTAGCCATTCTGTTTAACTGCCGTACCGGACACTTATTGCATTCTGTCATGCCGACTAATCTGGACACCCTGCTGGCGCCGCTCGGCGAAACCTCGCCGTGCGGCGACGATCTGCTGTTTTCCGCCGATTTCGACGCAATCCAGCACGCGCGCCGTTTCGAAGATCCCTCGCTCGATCAGGGCGAGTGGGTTACGGACATCAAGGAGGCCGACTGGCCGTTCGTGGTGGAACGCACGAGCGCGTTGCTGCAAACGCAGACCAAAGACCTGCGGCTCGCCGTCTGGCTGACGGAGGCGCTCGCGCTCGAAGAGGGCATGAGCGGTCTCACGCACGGCTATGCGCTGCTGACCGGACTGTGCGAACGCTATTGGGACACCGTGCATCCGCTGCCGGAAGGCGACGACACCGAGTATCGGCTCGGCAATGTGGCGTGGCTCGTGGGCCGCACTGGCGAACTGCTGCGCGCCATGCCGCTGACCTCGTCGCAAGGCAACGCGTACAGCACGATCGATTGGGACGTGGCCACGCACGTCGCGCAAGCCGTCAAGCGCGACCCGGATCACGCGGACGACATCGCGCGTGGCAAGCCGTCCATCGAGCAGATCGAAGCGTCGAAGCGCGCCACGCCGCCGGCGTTCTACACGACGCTGCTGGCGGATCTGAAAGCGTTCGAGGCCGCCATGCTCGCGCTCGAACAGGAACTCGACCGCCGCGCCGCCGACGCCGCGCCGAGTTTCCGTCAGGCGAAAGACGCCTATGAGAACGTCTTCCGCCTGGTCGAACGGTTTGCACGCGAACTGGGCGTGAGCGCGGAAACGCCGCAACCCAAAGCCCCCGCGCCGAGCGAGCAAGAACGCGCCGAGCCGACCTTCAAGACTTCACCGCAACGCGAGGAACCCGTGTTGACGACTACGCCGACCAGCCCGATTGCAGGAATTCAAAACCGTGCGCAAGCCGTCGCGCAGTTGCGCGCGGTGGCCCGGTTCTTTCGCGGCACGGAGCCGCATAATCCGGCCGCCTACTTTGCCGAGAAAGCCGCCGAGGCCGCGGATATGCCGTTGCATCAATGGCTCTCGACGGTGGTGAAAGACGACGGCTCGCTCGCCCATATTCGCGAGTTGCTGGGCGTGAAGCCGGACGAGAAAAGCTGATCCCACCGGGATTCATAAAGAACGACATGGACCGACGACTATTCCTGATCTGCGGCGCGACCGCTGCTTGCGTCACGCTCAGCGCGTGCATCACGCCCAAACTTTTCAACGACAAGGAATACACCGAACACATATCGAGCTTCATGATTACCGCGGATGGCAGGAAACTGGTCGTGCTGGGAGAACGCTATCACTACATCTTCGACATGCCCGACAAACTGTTGCCCGTGCTCAAGTCAGGCTATCGCAAGACGCTAAATTCATCGTTCTATAGCTTCCATGTGAACGATTCCGCGGTAACGGGGCGCTACGATCTCACTCTGCCTAAAAGCGCGTCGGTGGGGGACAAGCAGCAGGCGATTGCCGACGGCTTTGAATCCGGTTCGTTCGGCGACCTGGGGTTCTCGGGTGAGATACAGGGAACACGATACAGTGCCGCCGACTTCGAGCAGAAACTGACAGCTCAACCGCTCAATAAAAACTATACGGTTGAAGTGACCGAGACGTTATCCCCGGTCGATAAGGGTGTGCGGATGCTTGCCACGCCCGTCACGGTTGCCGCCGACGGCGTGTTGATGCTGGGTGGCGTGCTTCTGCTCCCTGTGGTGTTGATTTCGATAAGCCGCCACGGATTACCTCTGTTCTAGCGGTTAAGATTTCATGGTCCGGCGAGCCCGTCGTCCGCCGATCCTCAGGAGCAAACCATGAGCATCCGCATCGTCCGGCTCGGTTCCCCTCGCGCGGCTGATGAGGGATTGCGTATCGGTACCGTGAGGCGGCCACCGCGTGGTGTGCCTAAAGCGGAGTTCGCGAGCCGCGATTTCTACGATGTCTGGCTACCCAATCTGTCGCCGAGCGCGGAACTGGTCGCGCAGGCTCAGGCGGCGACCAGCCCGGCCGACTGGCGAAACTTCGAGCGCAAATTTCGTGCGGAGATGAACGAAGGCGAGGCCAGCAAGGTGCTGGACCTGCTGGCCGCCCTGTCGAAAGGCAGCGACTTTTCTGTCGGCTGTTACTGCGAGGACGAAAACCGGTGCCACCGGACAATACTTCGTCAACTGCTGGGCGAGCGCGGCGCGCTGATTAAATGAGTCAGCGCACCACTCCGCGCTATTACGACCCCGCGCGGAATTCGATGCGCCGGTTCCGTGCGCGTCCATCCGTCGAATCGTTCGACGCGATCGGCTGATCCGGACCGACACCCGTGGTGGTCATCTGCTGCGGAGAGATGCCCTTGGCGACCAGATAGCCTTTCACCGCATCCGCGCGCGCCTGGCTCAGCGCGATATTCGACGTGCGATTGCCGGAGTTGTCGGTGTGCCCGATGATCGCCACGGTCCGGGTGGTCATCTTCTGCATGGCCGCCGCCATCTGATCGAGAATCAGCCGGCCTTGCGGCGTGAGCGTCGCGCTGCCGGTTTCGAATTCGATCGTGCGGTTGGCCAGCGTCTGGTCGAGCAGGCCCTGTTCGGACGCGCTCACGCGCAGGCCGTTCTTGATCGTGTAGGTCGGGTTCAGCGCATTGGCCATGTCGCTCGCGAGTTGCTGGCGCTGCGATTCGTTATGCACTTCGCCCTTCACGTCGATCTGCGTGCCGTCGATCTTCAACTGGCCTTTGCTGATCTGCTTCAACTGCGGGCCGATCAGCTTTTGCACGTTGGCTGACCAGTTGGGCGGCGTCGCGACGTCGGCGACTTCGATCTGATCGACCACGTTGGCCGCGCCATACGTGTCGCGCAATTTCGCGAGCACGGCGGCTTTGGTCGCTTCGTCGGGCACCTTGCCGCCGACCACCACCTGGCCCGGCGTGGCATTGGCGGGCGGCGGCGCGGCCGTGATCGCGCCGGTGCCGGCGCCGGTCGTGCCGCTGGCGAGGCCCGCGGTGTTCACCGCGGGACCGGCGCTGCCCGTTTGCGCGGACGCCGCGCCCGGCAGCACCGTGGTGTGAATCGCCATGCCGCTGTTGTCGACCGGCGTGACGCGCGCCGGGCCGTCGTTGTCGGCCTGGGCGGCGGCGCTGAGCATCAGCCCCGCGAGCAGCGCGGCCATGCGAATGCGTGGATTCAGCATGGTGTCACGCTCCCGTGAAGGCTTCGCGGAACGTGTCGATGCTGACGCGCAGCGACAGTTGCGGTTGGTCGAGGTAGCTGACGAGCTTGCTGATGCCATGATCGTTTTGTGCATGTTCGTCGATCCACTCGGGATCGTCGATGTCGATGTTATGTGCCGCATACGACTGCGGGTCGACCACGCTGTGCAGCGTTTTGGCCGAAGCGCCGTTAAAGCCGATGATGAGCCGCTCGCGCTCGGCAATCGTGCCGATGAAAATGGCCAGTTCGAAATCCGCCTGGGCGACGAACGGCGCGATCAGTTCGAGCCAGAACGCGGCCACCAGACTGCGGTAGAACGGGTCGTTCGGCAGCGGCAGCGTGAGCCCGCGTTCAAGATGCGACGAGCCGCTTTGCATCACCGGGCGCAGTAGCGAGCCGAGCGCCAGCATCGCGCCGCGCAGACGCACCGGGTGGCCGCTCGCGAGCAGCATCTGTTCGAGACCGGCAAGGGTCTGATGCTCGACGAAGTCGTTGAAGGTGCCGTCGTGCGGATTGCCGGGACCGCCGCCGATCTCGATCGGCACCATCGTTTCGCCGAGCGCCTGCAGCGCGCCGGCCGGCTCGCTAGGGCCGAGCAGCGGCTTCATTTGCGAGGCGATGCGCGACCAGAGGCGCGCAAAGGCGAGCGGGCTGTGCGCGAGGAAGGTCAGCGGCTTTTCGACTTCGAGCGCCGTGGCGGCGAGAAACGGAAAGCGCCGCGACGACTGGTCATGGCTCGCCATCATATGGCCGGCGATCGCCAGCTTGCTGCGCGACCCGAGGAACGCGAAGTGCATCGGCTTGGCGTTTTCGTAGACGATCTTCCAGCGTGGATCGTCGGTGAGCAGTTCCATGGCTTCGGCGATCCAGCGGTCGAGCGTGGCCAGCAACTGCGGGTTATGCGCGCTCTTCACGAAATCGCCGCGCGACGGAATCTTGCCGAAATAGGCGATTTGCGCCTGTACGGTCTGCGTCATTGCGCACTCCCTGTATTCGAAACCGCGGCGGCGGCGGTCGCCGGCGCGTTGACGGGCGCGGGGCTGGGCGCGGCGCCCGGTCCACCCGCGGCCGTTGCATTGACCGAATTGGCCGCCGCGCTCACGTCCGCCACCGACGACGGCAGACGCAGGCCGCGCAGGCTCTGTTGTTGCGGCGCGTCGCTGCTGGCGCTCGACGCCTGCGACGTGCTGATGATGCGCATGCTGACCGCCACGGTGACGTTGCCTTGGGTCCACTGCAGGTCGAAGGTGCCGTCCGGACGACGCTTGCGTTGCGCCGAGTTGATCAGCTTCTCCAGACCGTAGCGGCCCGGCTCGTTCACCAGTTGCAGCGTGCGGCCGTCGAAGGTGGTGGCGTTCAGTGTCGCGCCCGGCGAACCCGACGGATTCGGCCACACGAAGTTGGTCCACTGCGGCGGCGTATTGCGGTAACGCATCTGCTGACCGTCGATCGCGAGCGTGTATTCCGTGGTGCCGCTGCTAGGCTGCGGCAGGATCTGGAACACGGTCTGCGGTTCGGCCGAACCTTGCGCACCCGTACCGCCACCCGCCGCACCGCCGGCAAGCGGCGCCACCCAGCGCGCGAAGCCGCTGGTGAAATCTGGCGTCAGCGCCAGACCCATGTCGCCCCACGTGCGTGCCGTCAGCGTGTCGCCACGGCGCACCGCGAGCGGCCCGAGCGTCGTGCCGACGAACTTGGCGATCGCGCCGTCCGGCCCGAACACCTGGGCGATTTCACCCGCACCCGCTTCGACCTTGGCGTCGCCCGCGAACGGGTACTTGGTTGCCAGCGACCCCTGGAAGGTCTGATAGACCTGCGCGTTCCACACCTTGTTGACTTCGACGCTGGCGGGCTGGATCACCACCGCGTAGGCGGCCATCAGCGGACGCACCAGCAGCGGACGCAGCGCCTTGCGTTGCGAGTCGGTGAGGCCGGTGAGCATCTGCTCGTCGACGTACTTCAGCGAATCGGCCAGTTCGGAGCCGCTGCCGTCGAGCGTCTGTTGCATCAACTGACGCGCGCCCGGTCCCGGATCGCCCTGGTTCTTGATCACGTTGAAGCGCGTGCGAACCTTCGACAGCGTGTCCATATAGCCCTTGAGCATCGAGCCGTTGTCGCCGGTCTGGACGATCCTGCCCAGCGCCGAGAACTCCTGGCCGATCGGGCCCATCGGCATTTCGACCGGATTGCCGTTGATGTCGATGTTGGCGTTCAGCTGACCGGTCGGGGCCCGCGAGAACAGGTTCTTGAACCAGCTGGTGGCGCCCGATTGCGCGCGCTTCAGGTTCGCGTTGAACAGTGACGGGTTATCCCACGAAGTCTGGTCGTACGCGGTTTCGAGCACCTTGCGGATCGGCGAGTCCTGCGGATCGCCGAGACGGTTCATCGCGTCCACCGCCTGGCCGAAGCTGCCGAAGTTCTGCACGGCGATGCCCTGCATGAACTTCTGCCAGTGCATGGCGTAGTCGGTCTTGTACATCGTGACGAGCGCCTTCTGGATCTGCTCGGGGCTGCCTTCCAGCGTCAGATCGTCGTGCGCGGAGGTGTTGAGCACCCAGTCCTTCGCCTGCAGTTCCTTGGTGGCGGCGTCGCGAATCGCCGGCTGCACGTACTGGAACCACGCTTCACGCGTGAAGGTGCCGGGGATCGCGTAGCTGCCCGCGACCAGCGCCGTGTTGCTGTCGCCGACAATGCGGGCGATCGTCATGGGCGCGAAACGGGTCGAGGCACGCGCCTTGATTTCCTCGTAGACACGCTGGCGGGCCGGCATGCCGCGCACCACGCGGCGCAGGTTTTCACGGGTCTGGTCGACCAGACCGAGGTTCTCGTCGATCATCGGCCAGTCGTCGTCGGACACGCGCGACAGGTAGAACGTGATCATGCGTTCGGCGCTGCGGATCATCTCGTCGCGCGGCATGTTGCCGCGATTCGTTTCGAGCCAGCCGCGCCAGAAGCGGGCCACCTGATCGGTCAGGTGAGCCGTTTCCACGTGACGCTTGTCGCTCAGCATCAGGTAGGTCTTGAGCGCGTTGTACGCGTCTTCCACATTGGTCGGCGAGGCGTCGCTATACAGACCGCCCTGGCCGTTCGCGGCCATCGCCGCATGCGCGGAGACCGGCATAGCGGCTGCGTCCGGCGTGCGGTTCAGCGGCGCGAGCTGATCGGGATGCGCGTTGACGTCCTTCAAAAACGACGCGAGATTCTGCGAGACCGGGTCGAGCAGGATCTGCCGCACGCCGTTGTAGTACTCGGTGAGCAGACGCTGTTCGAGACGGTCGCCCTGATACAGGCCGAGCGACACCGCCAGCGGCCGGTCGCGACGGAACTGTTCGAGCTGGTCGATGCGGTCTTCGAGCACGTCCATGGCCTGCATGCGCGATTGCAGATCGTTACGGTTCTGCTGCAGACGCACCACGTTATCGAGGTCGGCCTGCACGTTCGCGGTGAGCTGCTCGTTGTTGACCGTGGACCACGTCCAGCCGCCGAGCGCCAGCGCCAGCACGGCCACGAAACCGAAGAACGTCGCATAGCGCAGGCGCGTCTTGGCGGGGCTCGCGAATTGCCGGACCGTCTGGCGGTCGGCGAAGATCACTTTCGAAAACAGGTCGCGCAGGAAGAAGCCGTTCTTCGAGAACGCGCTATGCGGCTTGGGCAGGCTGTCGGCGCTCAGGCCGAAACGGGTGGCGATGCGGGTGGCCGCGGCGCTGTTGGTTTCGCCTTCCTGCAAGGCGCTGGTGAAGTAGAAGCCGCGGAAAATCGGCTTGTACTGGAACGGGTTGGTCTCGAACAGCGTGGCGAGGAAGGCGCGCAACGCGGGCTTGATGGTCGAGAATTCGAGCGGGAAGCTCAACTGGCCCGGCGACAGCTTGTTGCCGCGATTGATCGACATCTGCGCGACGCTGATTTCTTTCAGGCCGTCATATAGTTCTTCGAAGTGCTCGTCGAACAGGCCGACCACGTCGCGCTTCTCATCGGACTGGTAGGGCAGGGTGGCGCCCCACACGCGGTCGTATTCGTGACGCTCGCTGCCGCTGAAAAATTCGGTGAAGCCGGTAATCAGGTCGGCCTTGGTGAACATCACGTACACCGGCGCGAACACTTCGAGCTTCTCGGTCAATTCCTGCACGCGCTGGCGCAGGTTCTTCGCGAGGTTGATCGCGAATTCGGGCTTGCTGCTGGTCAGCTCGGCAATGCTCGCCGTGACGATGATGCCGTTGATCGGCGCCTTCGGCCGGAATCGCTTGAGCAGGCCGAGAAAGCCGAGCCATTCGGTGCGGTCTTCGTCGTGCACGGAATAGCGGCCGGCGGTGTCGAGCAGAATGCCTTCGGTCGTGAAGAACCAGTCGCAGTTACGCGTGCCGCCAATGCCGTGAATCACCGCGTTGTTCTTGTCGGCGAAGGGGAATTGCAAGCCCGAGTTCAGCACCGCGCTGCTCTTGCCGGCCGCCGGGTTGCCGATCACGATGTACCACGGCAGTTCGTACAGCGCCGAGCCGCCCGAGACCTGGCCGATCTTCGAGGTCTTGATGGTTTTTACCGCGTCGACGAGGCGCGTGCGCAGCACGTCGAGTTCCGCCTGGCGAGCCGGCGTGGGCGCCGGACCGGTCTCGGACTGCTTTTCCGCCTGCTGCTCGAGCATTTCGCCGAGCTTGCGGTTGGCGCGCCGCGCGAGCAGGCGCCGGATCGCCCAGACCAGTACGATCAGCGCGAGCACCGCGCCGAACGCGATGGCCGGCCACATCAGGTCGACCTGCAGGGTTTCCGCGCCGACGAATAAAACAGCGGCGAGCGCGAGCAGGCCGATGATCGAGAGCGTGCGTGTATGGGTCAACACGTTGAGAATGCGTCGCATAAGCCGGTCAGGTCTTGTTGATGTGTGTTGTGGCGCGGGGTGCGGCGGTCAGCCGGGCGCGCGTGCGGCGTTTGAAATAAAACGAAAGCATATTCAGGCGAAAGCGATTGTGGCCGGATTGTTAAATTCACGCAGATGGGCGCACAAAAAAGCGCGTGGCGCAATACCGCTATGCATACGGCATTGCCGCTTTTTGCCGGAAAAATTGATTGAACGCCCCATTGCCAACCTCTTTATTACCCGCTTCGCCTTAATGTCCCCGCCCAAGGACGAAGCCGGGTTTGTGATATTCGACGTGTCCGAGATCCATCATTTTCCAGCGGCCACCCCAGGTCAGGCCGACCTGTTCGGCGGTCTGACCGTATAACTGATAGCCTCGCATGGCCCAGGGATCTTTTTCTGAAATGACGAGCTTGCCGTCGCGCAAAAAAGCGTTGTCCGCGGCAAGACCGTATTGGTGATAGCTCTGAAACGCTGCGGCATTGGTGACGTTGCCCCCCATTTGCGCCAGCCGGTTTTGCCGCTCCGGGCTGCGATAACCTTCCAGTAAAGCCATTTCATACCCGTATTGCTCGTGCATGATTTTATACACCAGCAATAAGCGTGTTCTGAAGTCCGCGTCGAGCAAATTCCAGTCGCGGCTCGCGTCTTTCAGCGCGGGCCGAATCTGTTCGACTTCCTGCGTGGCGAATACCTCCGGCGGCAACGGCGGCGGGGGCACGAGCTGTTCGCCGTTCAATAACGCAGCAATTTTCTCGTCCGGTACCCGCGCAGTGTCATCGAATTGGAATAATTGCCGGCCGCGTAAAGCCAATGCCACCAATGGCGGCGTCGCAAGAATACCTGTCGTGGTAAAAATCAGCAAGCGCCGCTTTACCAGTAACTTTTGCATATCAACTGCGGTGGATTGCGAAATTTTTGCCGAGCGCGCTAATTGACCGCGAGCACGCGTTGCACTAAGCGATGCCCCGCGCATAACCCGGACATGAATGGCGAGTGCAATGCCTAATAAAGAGGCGCGTACCGCCGGCAATAGCAGCATTGCGGCGATCAGGACGGCGATGGCGAAATAGGCGAGAAGTACTACGGCAATCAAAGGCGACCCCGGAAATTGGAAACAATTGTATTTTGTAATGCTTGCTCTTAGAATCAGGCCTGCTCGGAGACGAGCCGGAACGGTATTATCACGGCGAAATAAACCAGGATTCAATGAGACAGTGAATGAGTGCGCCGGAAAGTTCGAATTCCAAAGCCCCGCCTAGCCTGTTATCCGATAAGGCTAAAGGCGCTGATGCCAATGGTTCGCGAATTCTCGCGAACCTGGAAGGCCGCGTTGCGCCGCCTACCGAAAAACCGCGCCGGTCCAGGGCGCCACTTTTACTCGTTGCGCTGCTGGTGATCGCGGCCGGCGGTTGGGGCGCGTGGCATATGCAGCAGCGTCAGCATGATGAGACGTTGGCATCGGCTACGTCAGCTACCCCGGGCGAAGCGGAGAAGCCTGCCGCGACTGCGGCCGTGCCGGCCTCTGCAGCGTTGCCGGGCGCCGCGCAGGTCGTCGCGAAAGCGCCGGCGGCGCCGGTGCCGGCTTCGTCGCAAGCGGCCACCATTATTGCCGACGACAGCGACAACAAAGCCGCCGCGGCGTCGGCCGCCCCACCTGCCAGCGGCGCCGACCGCCTGTCGCGTGCATTGGCCGACGGCGCGGAGGCGAGCAGCGCACCCACGCCGGCGGCGTCCGCGACATCCGCTTCGGCGGTGCCGGTGCCCGCGGCCAAACACGGCAAGAGCGCAACCGCGCTCGCCGGCAATAGCAAGCATGAAGCGGCGCACGGCAAGAAGGAAAGCGCGACCGCCAGTGCGGGCAACCGTCATGTGAGCACGCCGACCGCCGTCGCGCAGTCGAAGAAGCCGCGCGCGAGCGGCACGGCTTCGAAAGACGATTCGGATGCCGATCTGCTGGCGGCGCTGGTTGCGCGCACCAAGCCTGCCGACAGCAAGGCCGCGGGCGGGAGTGCCACGACCAAGGTGAGTGCCACCGCGCCCGCCAGTGCGAAACTCGCGGAACGCGTGAAAGAGTGCGGGCAGCGGGGCTTCTTTGAAGACCAGTTGTGCCGCTGGCGCGTGTGCGACGGTCATTGGGGTAAAGACCCGGCGTGTCCGGGTGCGGCGCCGCAAGCCCGTCAGCCGTAATTCGGGGCGCGCGCGTCATACCTTTATCGTGACGCGCCGCTAACCCGTCGTCGAGTTTTACCCGCTGCAACGGAGTGTGTGCCGTTGCGGCGGCATCGACCGCCATGCGCGTCAGGCGACGCGCATGCGCTTCCACAAAAAATCCAGCTACGCGCGTCACCGTGCGGGAACCGGTTCGTCCTCGCCGGGGCGGCCTTGTTGCCGCCGGTTCTCGAGACTCGCGATGCTGCGATTTAAAAATAAGAGACATCAATGAAAAGACTTCTTCTGGCAATGACGTGCGTGACGGCCGTGCTGGCCGTCTCCGCGTGCGGCGGCAACACCCTGAATGCATCCAGCGCTGCGCCGAAAGTGATTATCGACAGCGACTACAACACCTTGAGCGACGACGGCCAGCTCGGCGTGATGGCGGCGCAACTGCAGGCGCAGGGTTCGCTCGACGTGTTGGGCATTACGGTCGTGTCCGGCAATCAATGGCTGAAGCAGGGCATTGCCGACGCCTTGAAATCGGTCGAGCGTCTGGGTGTCGAGAAACAGATCGGCGTGTATGCCGGCGCCAATTACGCGCTGTCGCACGACTTCGCGACCATTCAGGCCGAGCAGAAGCAATTCCCCGGTGGCGACGGCTACCTCGGCGCATGGAATAACCCCGAGCCGAAATCGGACAGCGACCTCGTCGCGCCGCCGGACGGCTTCGCGACGCACACCAAAGTGCAGAGCAAAAGCGCGGTCGATTTCATTGTCGATTCGGTGAAACAGAATCCGGGTGAAGTGACGATTCTGGCAATCGGTCCGCTGACCAATATCGCGTTGGCCACGCGGCAGCATCCCGAGATCGTGCCGTTGATCAAGCAGATCATCTACATGGGCGGTGCGATCGATGTGCCGGGCAATACCACGCCCACGGCGGAATTCAACTGGTGGTTCGATCCGGAAGCGGCCAAGGCCGTGTTGCATCTGCCGATCAGACAGGTGGTCATTCCGCTCGACGTGACCAACACCGTGAAGATGGACAAGGCGCTATACGATCGCGTCGCGCATGATCCGGCGAAGCAGACCATCATCACGCAGTTGTTCAAGACGTTGAACGGCTATGGTTACGATGGCAAGAACGGCTTCGAGACGAATCCGAACTACACCACGAACATCTGGGACACGCTGACGCTCGCGTATCTGATGAACCCTTCGTTTGCCACGCAAACCGTGGATGAATGGGTGGATGTGGATATGAGCTTCGGCGCCAATGACGGCAAGGCTACGGGTTATACGAGTGCGCCGCCGGCGGGTTTGCAGAAGATGACGGTCGTCAAGCGCTTTGACAATCCGGCCTTTTTCAATTTCTACGTGGATCTGTTGACGCGGCCGGTGCCGCTGACGTTGCCGAACTGATCGATGATCGATCGTTGAGGTTGTTGGGTTTTGTTGGGTGTTGTTGGGTGTTGTCAGTATCGCTGCGGACCCGCATCGACACCGCCTTAGGCGGGATGCAGGCCACGCAGCAGTTGCCGTACGCGGGTGAGGTCCTGGTCGACGTGTTCGGCCTGTTCGAACAACTCCGCGAGCCAGTCGACGAAGGCGCGCACGCGCGGCGACACGCGGCGGTTTTTCACATACGCGACGGCGACTGGCATCGGCACCGGTTGCCACTGCGGCAGGACTTCGCGCAACAGGCCCGAGTCGAGGTAGGGTTGCGCCGCGATCCGCGCGGGCTGAATCAGGCCTAGGCCTTGCAGTCCGCAGGTGAGGTAGGCCTGTTCGTCGCTGACTTTGACGAAGCCTTTCACCTTGACCTGTTGCGCTTCGCCGTCCACTTCGAAATCGAAATCCACTTCACGGCCGTTATGCGGCGACATGCAGTTGACCGCGACGTGTCCGCGCAGATCGTCGAGATCGGTGGGGGTGCCGTAGCGGGCGAGGTAGGCGGGGCTCGCGCAGGTGACGTGTTCGAGGGTGCCCAGGTTTCGCGCGACCAGGTTCGAGTCGGGTAACTCGCCGAGCTGGATGCTGCAGTCGATCGCTTCCGAGATCAGGTCGACGGTGCGGTTGCTGATGCTGATGGCCAGGTCGAGATTGGGGTAACGGGCGTGGAAATTTTCCAGTGCGGGGAGGACGATGGCGTTGGCTACCGCGCCGGGCATTTCGATGCGCAGGCGGCCTGTGAGGTTATCTGTTGCATGGCGGATGCTGGCTTCCATGTCGTCGATGTCGGCCAGGATTTGGGTGCAGCGTTCGTAGTAGGCTGCGCCTTCTGGGGTCACGCTTAGGCGCCGCGTTGTGCGGGCTAGTAAGGCGGTGCCTAGTAGGGCTTCCAGGTTCTGGACTGTTGTTGTTGCTGTGGCTCGTGGGATGTTTAAGGACTCGGCTGCGCGGGTGAAGCTGTTTGTGTCCACGATTCGGATGAATGTGCGCATTGCGGTTATTCTGTCGAGCATGGTTTGGGGCTCCGGTTGGGATCGGTGAGGGTTTTTGCCTGGCCGGGGGCTTGGGTTGGTGTCGGTGTTGGCCTTTCCTTGATTTGGTAGTGGTCTATTGGCGTTGCCCCTTTGCGGGGCGGCACTAACTTCTCTTTGCCGCGGCAAAGAGAAGTCAGCAAGAGAAAGCCGCTCACACCGCTAATTCTTAAGTGGGTTCCTCGCGCAGTTGCGGTAGTGGTGCATCTGGAATCCGTGCTCTCGCACACTCCGCACTCGTGACAAAGCCGTCATACATCCCGCCTCGCGCTGCGCGCTCGGCGGAACGGTCTGCATTGAAACCGGGGCTCCGTTTTCGCGCGGAGGCCGTCGGCTTTGCCGCGGCGAGATGCCGTAATGAGTGGGGCCGTCGGCTTCGCCTTGGCGAGATGCCGTCATGCGCGGGGGCGGGTCCCGCTGTTTTTTGACCTACCGTTCGGCGCGCGCAGCGCCGTCGGAAAAATGACTGCTGTGTCACTGGCGTCGAACCTGTCCGCATTTTTGTGTGCGAGGCGGTTTAAAGATTTCTAGCCACGTGCGAGCGTGAAGCGCTCGCCAAACAGGATAGCAAACTGGTTCA
>NZ_QLTK01000018.1 GCF_003269035.1 Paraburkholderia bryophila
TGGGGGCGATGGATTCGATCGCCGCCCACTGTGACGGATACTCGCCCCGATGCTCTTGCACCATGCGCACGGCACGTTCCCGGACTTCAGCAGAAAATTTGTTCGACTTGTTCATGGCTCCATTTTCTCAAGAGTTGGAGCCTCCACCAAATCCGGGGCGGTTCAGCTGTGTCGTTATGACCGTTGGCAAGTAAAGCATCCAGCCAACGCCAAGCTTGTCGTCGAAGACCTGCTTCTCAGCGTAAGCGTGCGGCGCCACCGCTACGTAGGCAGGGGCGAAAGCCTCGATCGCTGCCAACACAATAACCTCCATCGACTTGAGTTCGCCGAACACGGCGTCGTTATACAGACTGACCTCGAAAGAATCCGGCAGGAACTTGTCTCCAATGAGACAGGCAAGCGTCGCCCCTGCGTCAGGGTCTTCATCTCCGTCCCATAGTCCAACGGACGTGAACGAGGAATCGTTCGCGTATCGATGACGGAGCACGGCGACAAGCGCAGCAGAAGGCTGTCCGTTCTCGAATGCACGATACATGTGTGCTTCCTCTCGACTGTCCCCTTGCGCATACCAGTCGGCGAACCGTGGGTCGATACTGGCCATTGCGGCCGCCACATGGTGAATACGAGTCAGGATCGCTGGGAAATCGGTCGAGGTTAGTAACTCATCGCGAAATTGAAGCCTGATATCCATTGGTACGTTCACTACGGTTGATAGACATAGGTAACGGCGAACTCCCGCAACACAGGGAGCATAAAACTCCGTGTCCACGGCGTTTGGAAATACCATACGAGCTTGGCAGGTGGATTCGCGCGAGTGACACGGGCCTGCTTGCCGATCGTTTCCGACATGGTTTTGAATCCCCGGAACCACTTCAAGGGCTTGTCGGGCGCGGCAAAAAACTGATCGTAGTTTCCCTTTGCTTCCTGCAATAGACAGTTGGCGGGCCGAAATCCGTCGAAGTCAATTCCTAGCCAATTCCATTCGTCGCTCCACTGGCATTGCTCTATATCGAACGCAAAGCCAGTGATACGTGCCTGATACCGATAAGCATCCTAATTGACACCATGGTGCCTGCGCATTCTGGCTCCGCCTTCTGGTGGACATTTCTTGCAATTCTCCCCGGTCCGCGGCAACGTTCGGACGGCAGACGTTGCCTTGCTGTCATCCCTGGAAGCATCACCCGCCACGCTACCCACCGCCCCCGTTGCCGCGCCACCCAATAAAGCCCTTCCAGCGCTCAACAAAACCGGCCCAAACTCCGCGACGGCGCTCTCCAGCAACGGCGCCAATATCGTCCCCATACGTCAACCCTCCCACAAACTCAGGATGTTCAATCCGCCAACGCAATACACACAGAAAATCATGAAACCGCTCATCGGCGGAGTGACCCGAGTTACCCGAATGCCCCGAACGCTTGATCCAGGCACGCATCGCAGGCTTCTCGTAGAAGCCAGGTGAATAAGCTTCGAGTCGCAGAAACTCGACGAGATGGGCATCGTCCCGAATACCGATTCCTCGCGCGACATTTAAAGCACGCCACAAGCGCGTCCAAAGAAAAGCGGCGTCCACCAGTCGCGGCTCTTCATTTATCAAATCCTGCCGCACCCGCTCGACAAAACCTTTAGCGTCGATATCAGCCAGCGTCGCCACCTGTTCCAAAGTCAGCTCAATCATCGGGATGCACCCTGATCAGTTCGCCATGAATCTGCACCAGCCAATCGAACGTCGGCACAAAAAACGCCGCGCGTTGCGACGACGACAACACCCGCGCGATATCGCCCATCACGCGAGCGTCGTAAAAGCGCAATAGCGCCGTGCCACCGTTCGGCATCCGCACGTCTAATCGCTTGCGCATATCCCGCGCGAGCGATTCAAACCGATACGCGGTAGTGAGCCACGACACCCCCGCAGCCCCAGCAGCAAGCTCCAGCACCGCCTGCCGCGTCGCCGTCGAAGCGCCTTCGAAATCGATCAACCACGGCCCCGCATCGGCTAGCGAAGCGTCCGGCGTCTCATCGAACAAAGCAATGGCGGCAGAACACCGCTCAAGCGCATTCGCGCCGAACGCATCGCCATAAAGCAGACCATCGACGAGCGCGTAAAGCCGAACCGGCAACGAGGTCTGTACCCGACGTCGCGTCAGATAACGTTCGAGTTGGGACAACGGCATGCCCTACTCTCGCATCACGGTCGTCGCACCGCTTTCGGTAGCGGCTCTCAAACATTCGACGCAAAGCGTCGGCGCGGAGCGGAACGATTGAACATCGGCTGATCCTGCTCTCACATCACCGCCGTGATAAGGATCAACCTCCCCGCTATATTCGATTGTCATGCGGGATTGCGACGCGATCAGCACCGCGCCGCAAGTGGCGCGCATGCCGTCAACCGCCGTATCGCGCCCATGCATACGATGCGGAAAACGACGCCCGAGCAAATCGTCCGAAATCGCAAACACGCCCTTGCAAAGCGGGCAAAAAACCTTGTCCGACGCCGGCTATCGCTCGTCCGTCGAGCCTTGATTTGTCGTTACCTTCGAGTACACGACCGCCGTGTGACGTCGTGTCTCCCTCGCAAATGACGGCGCGTTTCACCACTTATTTTCCTTCGTTCATCAAACAGGCGACGAAGGATTTCATAACGCAAACGGCCGCGCTACCTGCCTTGACTAGCAGGTAGCGCGGCCGTCTAGACCCGCTCCGTCTCAAACAAAAAACTCACAAATCAGAACAAATAAGATTGTTCAGTAATCCGTCTCACCAACGCTCATACCGCGCCGCTTTTCGAGCAAGCGCTTCCTCAAGACTTCTCAGGCACCGCAAGATTCGAAGTCACCATCGTCGCAAACCGGCGCGGCTGGCAACTGGCCAACGTCCGTTCATAAATCGCCAGGTAACCGTCGCTCACCTGCTGCACGCCGAACTTGTCGAGATTGAGCGGCGCGCGTGCACACAACGCCGCGCGCGCATCGTCGTTCGTCAACACATGTCCAAGCGCCTCGGCCAGCGCAACCGGATCCTGCACCGGCACCAGCACGCCCGCCTCACCGCCGTCGAGCATCTCGGGAATACCGCCCACGCGAGTCGCGACAATCGCGCGCCCTGTCTCGCGCGCTTCGCACAGCACGAGCCCGGCGGCCTCATAGTGCGAGGCGAGTACGAACACGTCGGCCTGTGCGAGATACACGCGCGGATCGGCCACGAAACCTTCAAAGCGCGTTTGCTCCGCGACGCCCAGCGTCACCGCGAGCGCTTCCATTGCAACGCGATCGGGCCCGTCGCCGACGAGATACAACACCGCGTCCGGCACACGTCGGCGCAACAACGCGAACGCATTCAGCAAATCGCCGATGCCCTTGCGTTCATACATTCCCGACACCGTCACGATGCACGGATGCGCCAGATGCGGCGTCGACGCCACCGGCGACCCGGCCAGCCGCGGCGTGCCGATCGTGCCGTTGCGCACCACGCTCAGCCGCTCCTGCGGAATCCCACGCCGCGCCATCGCGACGGCCACCGCATCGCTGACCGCTACGACGTGATCGCCGACGCCCATCAGCGAAGCCGTCCGTTGAAATTCGTTATGCACCGTCGTGACCAGCACGAAGCGCCGGCTGAACGCGCTAAACCGCGCGATCAACGCGCCGGTCATCATGTGCGCGTGCACGACATCCGGATCGAACTGCGCGACGAGCCGCCGGAATCCGGCCACCATCGCCGGCACGCGAGCCGGCTTCGGCGACTGCGGCAACAGCACATGGCGCACGCCGTGCCGCGCGAGCAGTTCCTCGAATCCGCCGCCCGCCGAGGCCACGATCACGTCGTGCCCGGCGCGCGCCTGCAGACACGCAAGATCGATCATCACGTTGACGATGCCATTGCCGATACAACGCGCGTGATTGGCGAGATGAATGATTTTCATGGGGTTTGCGCAACATTCGTTGAATGAGGTGGCGCCGCCGTTTGCGACGCGGCCGGTGGCGTGAAGCGATACATCAGCGCTTTGCCGTAAGCATCTTCTTCAGCCAGCACCAGGTATTCGCCCGACGCGAGGCGGTGCGCGGTGAGCGGCATCGGCACGTCGGCCCAGCCGCTTTTCGAGCCGACTTCCCTGCCGGGCGACAGGCGCCCCACGTCGCGTCCGGAGGCGCGGTCGTAGACCCGCACGATCGCGCTGCGTGTTTCGATCGCGAACACATAGTCGCCCGCCACCGCGAAGCCGCTGATCGACGACCAGTCCGGCGCGCCGCGATCGGGCAAGCCGATCACATAGCGCAGTACCGGTTTGCCGCTCTTCCAGTGGTCGTAACGCGCGAGCTGCGAGCCCGCGCTGTTCCAGTTGTCCTGCACGAACGGATGCGCGGGCGTCGAGCCGGAGACGAACATCGTGTCGTCGTCGGGGAAGTAGTTCATCCGCGCGATCCGGTAGAACGGCGCGGGCGGCGGGTACTGGCGCATTGCCGCGTAGCGGTAGATCGGATTGCCCGCGTGGTCGAAACCCTGAAACGGAAACTGCCGGATGCCCTGCGATTCGGTGCCTTGCCAGATGTCCCCATGGCTGTCGACCCACCACGCTCGCAATGACGGTGCGTTGGTGCTGCCGCTGTTCTGATCGAACGCCGACGCGGAGAAATCGCCCTTTCCGGTCGCGTCGCGCCAGATCCATTCGCCCTGCGGCGGCTGGTTGGGCGGCCACGCGCCGTCGATATGCGCCTGCGAAAAAAGGCCCGACGGAATCGCGGTCTCGCGGTCGGCGGCGAAACGATAGATACGCAGATACGACGAGTACATGTCCGTCGTATAAAGCAGGCGGTGGCCGCGCACGTCGCGCACCATCGGCATGCCGCGCTGACCGCCGAGATACAGATGAAAATACGGATCGTACGGATAGCGGAAACGGTCGGCCGTGTAGCCGGCGTACGACCACTCTTCACCGGCGGGCCGCGACAGATCGAGCGTGAAGCGCTTGCTGCCGGTGTAGATGGAAGGCGGCTCGCCGTCGACGAACTGCGCGCCGTCGACGAACAGCAGCCCTTGCAGACTGAAGCGCTGCGCACCGTCCGGCGTGTAGCTTTCGAGCAGCGCGCCGTCGAAGGTGCTCGGCCCCGCGCCGAACGGACGGGGTCCCGCGCCGTTCATCGACACGTAGAGGTTGCCGGCGCGATCCACGCCGACGCCCGTCAATCCGTTGAAGCGCTGCGGCCCCGGTGCGCCGGCCCGACCGGCGTAAATCCCGCCCTGCTGGCCGAAGCTCGCCGACAGCTGCATGCCCGCGCCGGGTTGCGCGCCGGGTTGCGCGCCGGGTTGCGAGCCAGCTTGTAAAGCCGCCGTAAAAATCAGGATCTGCTGACGCACGCCGTTATCCGCGACCAGCAGACGTCCGCGCGTATCGACCGTCAGGTCCACCGGCACCACACCGTCAGGCAACGTTAGCTCACCGAGCCGCGCACCGTCGCGCGCATGGTGCACCACGCGCCGCGCGCCCTCCGTGCGGCTGTTCTCGATGACCCACAGCGAACCATCCGGCGCGAGCGCGAGACGGCCGGGCTCATGCACCGGGAAACTGCCGACTGGCTGCATGGTTTGCGCGTCGAACATCTGCACGCGATTGTCGAGCTGGTTCGCGACGAAGAGCCGCGTTTCATCCGCGGCGAGGCCTCGAATCGCGTAGTCCCCCTTCGCCGGATACGCCGAAATCAGCAGATACGCGAGATGGCCGCCCGGAAACTTCACCTGGCCGGCAAACGGCACGCCGTCGGTGATGTCCGCACGACTGCGGCGCGCCACGCCGGTCCACTCTTCACCCTCGCGCGGTGTCGGCCGGTGTTTGGCTTCCTCGTTGCCGAGGCTCACCACGGTCTGCGCGGTGTAGACATACTCGTCGTTCACCGCGATCGCGTCGCCGCCCATCATTCCCCAGCCGTGCGACTCGCCACCGTGCCTCACCAGTTCGCCGTTGCGGTACTGGCCGAGTTCACCGCCGCCTTCGTCCCACGGCGCATTGGTGAACACGTCGCCGTTCGGCGCGACGGCGATCGCCTGCACGTCGATCTGCATCCAGCGCTTGTCCGCGTAGCCCCACGTATTGCCGACCCACGAAGTCCGATACGACAACGACGGATGCGCGAGCGCCGCCAGCGCCTCGGCCGCCGGCACCGCGGCGGAGGCGACGCTCAACGCGCGCGCGCCGGCCGTTTCGGCGGCCCGCGCCAGCGTCGCGCCGGCGCCCGTCACGGCGCCGCCCGTTCCGCCCGCACACAGCAGCACCAGCACCGGCAACGCCAGCGCCGCGGCGCACGCCGCACGTTCGAAAGTTTTGCGCGTGGGACGTCGCATGATGACGGCCGCGTCAGAACGCGTCGATCGCTTCGCGATAGACGGCGGCGACCTGCGCGGCCACGACCGCCCGGTCGAAATGCTTGCGCGCGTACGCGCGGCACGCCGCACTGTCCGGTACCGCGCGCTGTCCGAGCAACACCTCCATGATGCCTTCGCCGATCGCCTTGAAGCCGCCCGACGGCAACACCAGTTCCGCCGACAGCGGCGCCACCGCTTCGGGCAAACCGCCGACCGGCGTCACCAGCACCGGCGTGCCGGCCGCCAGCGATTCGATGCTGGTGAGACCGAAGCCTTCGAGCGACACCGTCGGCACCACCGACAGATCGGCCGCGCGATACCACAGCGGCACTTTGTCGTCCGCGACGAAACCGGCGAGCTGAACGTTGCGCTCCAACCCGCGCGCAACGATCCGTGCCTGCAACTGCTCCTCCAACGGCCCGGTCCCCGCGATGGTCAGCAGCACATCGGGCAGTGCGGGTTTGACGATCGCCATCGCGTCGATCAGATCCTCGAGCCCCATGCGCGACACCAGGCGGCGCATACAGAACAGCAGTGGACGATCCTGCGGCAAACCGAGCCGTTCGCGCGCCTTGAGTTGGGTTGCGCGCACATTGAATCGCGCGACATCGACGCAACCCGGCACCACGCGAATCCGATCCTCGCGCACGCCGTAGGTCTCGTGAAGCAGTTGGCCGAACGCGCGCGACAGCACGATATGGCGCGTCGCGCCACGATAGACGAAGCGTTCGACGGCGACACGCGCCGCGCGCGACCAGCCGCCGCCACCGCCCGGATACGATTCGGCCGCCCACGGCCCATGAAAATGCACGACCTTCGGCACGCGACGAAACACGCCGGCGGTCGGCGCGGCGTACAGCGCGAAATGCGAGGCGACCACATCGGGCATCTTCGCGGCGCGCAGCGCACGCGACTGCACTCGCGAGCCCCACAACCGCGCGCCGAGTTGCTCCTGCGCGCCGGCGAACGCCAGCACGCGCCCGCCCGACGCGTCGAACACGCCGGGGCTGCCCGCCACCATGCCGCGCACGCTGACGCCCTGGTCGGGCAAGGTGTCGATCAGCGCCTTGAACATCCGGTCGAGCCCGCCGGGCCGTTCGTTGAACCAGTGCATGCCGATCTGCAAGGAATCGATTGGAGTGCCACTCATGATTTCACCGGCGCGCTCGCGCAGTTGGACGGCACCGCGCGGGCCGTGCGCCGCGCGTGTACCTGTTCATAGACGGCCAGATAACGCTCGGCCATCGCGTGCCAGCTCAAGGAGCCCGCCACTTCGCGCGCGGCCGCGCCGAGACTTCGCGCATAGGCCGGGTCACCGGCCAGACGTTCTATCGCATCAGCCAGCGCTGTCGCGTCGTTGGGATCGTCGAGCACCACGCCGCTGTCGGCCGTGATCACTTCCGCGCCGCCCGCCGTGCGCACGGTGATCACCGGCAAGCCGGCGGCCAGCGCTTCGAGCAGTACCAGACCCATCGGCTCGTAGCGCGACGGAAACACGAACGCATCGACCGAGCGCATCAGCGCGGGCATGTCCATCACCATGTCGGTGAAGTGGACCCGCTGCGTCAAACCGAGCGACGCCACCAGCGCCGGATACGGACTGTTGTGCAAGATCCCGGCGACGGCGAGATGCACGTCGGGGCGGGTCTGCACGAGCGCGTGCAGCACGGTGTCGAGATTCTTGCGCGACATGCGCAGATCGCCGGCGAACAGCAGCATGAACGGCGCCGCCGGCAAGCCGAATCGCGCGCGTTCCGGCGCGCCGGGCGTGAATTCGCCGACGTCGACGCCGTTATGAATCACCTGCACGCGCGCCGCGCCGATGCCGAGCGCGCGCACCTCGCCGGCCACTTTCTGCGAGACCGGCACGATCACGTCCGCGTGCCGGAAGGCCCATTTTTCGCAGGCGATATTCAGCAGCGTGTAGATCACCTGATACGCGTGATACAGGTTGTGCAGCAATCGAAACGGATAGAAGCCGCAGCGATACCAGCCGTCGTGCACGAAATGCGCCGCGTTGACGTCCGCGCGCGCCCACGCGATAAAACCGTTCACGTGCACCACGTCGAACTCGTCGCGATGCGCGCGAATCCACGCGCCGCAGCGCCACGCGAACATCTGGTATTGCACGAGCTTGGTCGGCAGACGGCTGCCGGCAATCCGCACGAAACGCACGCGCGGATGGTCGATCAGCCCGGCGGCCGCTTCGGCGGCGAGCAGCGTCACCGTGTGCCCCGCCGCGAGCGCCGCCTGCACGATCTCGTAGTTGACTCGCCCTTGCCCATCGTTTTTACGCACGACATGGGTGACGATCAGAATCCTCATCCTGTGGTCCTTCATCTGACTTGCGTCATGTACTGTTCGGCGCGTCGAGCGAGCGGGCCGGAAGCGGGCCGCGGCGTCTGGCGCTCGCGTGCATAGCGCAGCGAAATGACCGGCAGGGTCACGCCGAGAAAGAAAAACATGCCCGACACGGAGGTCAGCGTGTTGATGAAAATCATCATCGAGAAAATCGCCACGGCCACGCCGACGCCCGACACCGCCATCAGATCGGCGGGATGCAGGCGGCTCGCACGGTACGCGCGCCACATCAGCATCAGCACGCCGGTCGTGTAGAGCAGCGTGCCGGGCCAGCCCATCACGAAGGGCACTTCCATCAGGCCGCTGTCGAAATCGACGATAGCCTGCGATTTGTTATCGGACAGCTTGGTACCCAGCCCGATCGAGCCGAACCCCTGCCCCGCGATATCCGTCAACGCCGACGAAAAGAAGCTCTTGTAGAACTCCGCGCGCGCCTGATAGCTGTTGTCCTGACCGAGGTCCTGCATCGTGCTGAAGCGCGCCATGACCGGCTCCGCGACCTGGTCGATCATCATCAGCGGCGCGGCCATCACGGCCAGACCGAGCACGCCGGCCAGCAGACGCAGGCGGCTTTTGCCGTCGAGCATCGCGAACGAATACACCAGCGCGATCGCGAAGCCGCCCCACGTGCTGCGCGCGCTGGTCAGCAGCAGCGCGGGAACGCCCACGCAGCCGAGCACGATGCGCGCCTTGCCGCGCGCCGCGAACGACATCAGCAGCAACGCCATCAGCGTGACCGCGAATGGGCCGCACGAATTCATCGTGCTGCTCACGCGCATGCCGAACGGCACCGGCTGGCCCTCGGATTGCATCTTCGACGCGATCAGCCAGAACGCGTCCCACGGCATCGGCGAAACGAATTCGAGCAGGCCGTACAGACTCATCAGCAGTCCGCCGAACACGAAGGTCTTGAGCAGCACCCGGTGATAGTCGGGGTAATGACGCCATGTCACGGTCAGGTAGAACGCCACCATTACCGGATACAGCCAGTTGATCAGCGTGTAGGTGGCCGGCGCGGGACCGACCTGCGCCATCCCGATCACATACGCGTAGAACAACGCGATCACGATCAGCACCAGCGGCGCCGCGCGGCGCTGGCCCAGCAGCGTGACGTGCTTGAGCAAGGTCAGCCCGGTCAGCGCGACGGCCAGCAAGGGCGCGACCATGATCGGACTCTGTTCGTTGAAGGCACCGTTGACGAAGTCGGCCAGACGCCGCACCTCCGGCGTGAGGAAAAACAGCCAGCAGACGAAGCCGAGGTAATGCGCGGGCGAGCGCCAGTACAACACCAAGGCGACGCCGAACGCGCCGAGGGGGAAGAAAAACTCGACCAGCCTGCCCTGATGCAGCAGCACCAGCAGCAGGGTCACGGCGAACAACGCCAACGGCAGGCGCAGCGGATGACGCAGACCTTTGGGTGACCCGGCCGAGGTGGCCGGCTGCGGCCCCGCTTCGCCGACGGGCGGCCCGGGCGGCTTCAGTGGCTTCGGGACGGCAAGTTGAGCGGCACGCGCAGGCGTGACCAGCATTCGCCCCATCACAACAGCTCGAACGTATTGACCAGCGCCGCGCCGTCGCGCTCGCGGCGGCGCGTGCCGAAGCGCGGTGCGCTGCTGCGCACCTGACGGGTCAGGCCGATGAACGGCACGCCGTGTTCCAGATACGGCCCTTCGGTCTTGCGAAAGCCGAATTGCTCGTAGAAGTCGCGCAAGCCGAGCGGCGCGCTCACGCGTGTGGCGTGTCCCGGCCAGCGTTCGGCGATCGCCTGCAGCACGCGTTCGATCAACAGTTCGGCGGTGCCGTCGCCACGCCGCAGCGGGCTCGTCAGCACCTTGTCGATGGTGATTTCCGGATCTTCCGCATCGCCGGGTTGCACCCGCGCGTAAGCGAGGATCGGCATGGGCCGCGAGATGTCCTCCACCGCGAACACGTGCAGCGAGTTTTCGTCACGGCCGTCGGCGTCGAGACAGACATGCGACTGCTCGACCACGAACACCGCGCTGCGCGCGCGCAAAATCAGATATAGCTCGCGTGCCGAAAGCTGCTCGAATTCCAGCGTTTTCCAGTTCATCACGTTCCCCAACGGTCAATAAGTTCAGCGTGCGCGGCCTCGCCCGCCGCCCTCGACGGCCTGGCTCGACACGCCGGCACGTTGTCATGGCTACACGGTACGTCCCCGAAACGCGTGTTTCCGTGCGCCATCGCACTGACGCTGGGCTTTGACAATTCTTAAATACGACTTACTGGAAAGCGGACGTGCCCATCGCGGCAATCGCTCCCCCAAACCACCACATGCAGTCGTTGTCAGTCGGAACCAACCAAGAGACTTTTCAAGTTCAACAATCAGGGGCCACCACACCATGAAAACCACATTGCGACGCATCCTTTCCGAATCGGCTCGCCTGGACGTCCCCCCGGATAGCCTGGCCGACGACGCCGATCTGTACGCCGCAGGCCTCTCCTCGCTCGCGACCGTGCACCTGATGCTGGCCATCGAAGATCAGTTCGACATCGAGATTCCGGACCGTTTGCTGACGCGCCGGCTCTTCTCCAGTATCGATTCGATGGCCGCCGCGATCACCGAACTGCAACAGGCGAAGGCGGCAGCATGAACACGCCGCTGCTGGATGCGGCCGCCGCCCAGGCGGCGGGGCCGCTCGTGCAGGCCGCCGCAGCTCAGGCCGCTGCCGCTCACGCCGCCGAAGCACAGGCCGATGCAGCACAGGCCGAAGCCGTACAAGCCGAAGCCGCAAAAGCCGCCGACGCACAAGCCGATCGGGCCACGGCCGCCGCCGCACAACCCGGCGACGCCGCCGCTGTCGTGCTAACAGCGGTCGAACCCGAGCCCGGCTGGCGCGCCGCCGCGCAACGCTGCGCCGCGATTGCCGCGCAATTCGCCGATGCGGTGGACCGCGACGCGCGGTTCCCGAGCGAGGCCTTCGAGGCGCTCAAACGCGAGCGCCTGCTCTCGGTAATGGTGGCGGTCGCCTTCGGCGGCGCCGGACTGTCGCTCGCGGAAGTCGGTGCGATCTGCGAGATCCTCGCGCAGGGCTGCGCCTCGACCGCGATGGTGTTCGCGATGCATCAGATCCAGGTGGCGTGTATCGCCGCGCATGGCAGCGGCTCGGCGTGGCATCGGCAGTTGCTCGCGCAACTGGTCGAGCGGCAATGGCTGCTGGCTTCGGCGACGTCCGAGGAAACCATCGGCGGCAACATGCGCACCAGCGCCTGTTCGGTCGAACTCGACGGCGCGCGCTTTCGGATCGAAAAGCTCGCGCCGACGATTTCGTACGGCGCGCACGCGGACGGCATTCTGGTCACCGCGCGCCGCACCGCCGAATCGGCCGCGGCCGATCAGGTGCTGATCGTCGCGTTACGCGAAGAAACGCAGCTCGAAAAACGCGGAGGCTGGGACGCGATGGGCATGCGCGGCACCTGCAGCGAAGGCTTCCGGCTGGTCGCCGGCGGTCTCGCCGAACAGATTCTGCCGGTCCCGTTCGCCGAGATCGCCGACCAGACCATGCTGCCGGTCTCGCATACGCTGTGGGCGTCGGTCTGGACCGGCGTGGCCGGCGACGCGGTGAATCGCGCGAAAGCCTTCTTCCGCGCCCAGGCCCGCTCGACACCCGGCGCGGTGCCGCCGGCCGGCTTGCGCCTGGCCGAAGCGGTCGGCCTGCTGCAGATGATGCAGGCGCGCCTCGCGGTCGCGCTGGACGCCGCCCGCGCCGCGCACGACGCGCGTCATGGCCGCTCGCAGGCCGATGCGCCGCTCGCGGCCCAGCTCGGCTTCGCCTCCGACATGAACACGCTGAAGACCAGCATCTCCAACATGGCGCTGCAGGTCGTGCATGAGGTGCTGATGATCTGCGGCATGGCGGGCTACAAGAACGGCACACCATATAGCGTGGGCCGCCATTTGCGCGACCTGCACTCCGCGCCGCTGATGATCAACAACGACCGCATCGCACAGAACACGGCGAGTCTGTTGCTCGCGCAACGGCCTGCCGCTCCGGGGAGAGCCTGACACAATGAACCACATGACCGACACCGCCGCACTGGCCGGTGCGACTGACGCCGCTGCTGCCGCTGCCGCAGACCAGCCCGCCGCGCCGGACTTCCGCGACGAACTGATCGCCGCGGGCCTGCTGATCGACACCGGTGAAAACGGCCTGTACGGCCGCAGCCAGATTTTCGAAGACGTGCTGGACCGCCTGAACGTGGCGATCACGCATCTGGGTGCGGACCAGCAGCCGGAAGTACTGCGCTTTCCGCCTGCCATGCGCCGCACCGACTTCGAAGACAGCGAATATCTGAAGAGCTTCCCGAATCTGGCCGGCACGATCCACTCGTTCTGCGGCAACGACATGGGCCACCAGCGTCTGCTGCGCGCGCTCGACGACGCCATGAGCGAGCGCGACGACGACCGCGCGGATGCGTGGATGGAACAGCAGAAGCCCACTCGCGTGGTGCTGACGCCGGCCGCCTGCTATCCGATCTATCCGGTGATGGCGCGGCGCGGTCCGCTGCCGGCGGATGGCCGCACCATCGACGTGCTGTCGTACTGCTTCCGCCATGAACCGTCGCTCGATCCCGGCCGCATGCAGATGTTCCGGCAGCGCGAATACGTGCGTCTGGGCAGTCCCGAGCAGGTGATGGCGTTCCGTCAGATGTGGATCGAACGCGGCTCGCTGCTCGTCACGCTGCTGCAACTGCCGGTCGAAGTGGATCTCGCCAACGACCCGTTCTTCGGCCGCGGCGGCAAGATCGTCGCCGACAGCCAGCGCGCCCAGGCGCTCAAGTTCGAACTGCTGATTCCGATCGCCGATCCGCGCGGCAAGACCGCCTGCCTGTCGTTCAACTATCACATGGACCATTTCGGCGCGATCTGGAAAATTGCCTGCGACGACGGCGCGGTTGCGCACACCGGCTGCGTCGGCTTCGGCATGGAGCGCATCACGCTCGCGCTGTTCCGGCATCACGGGCTCGACGTGAATGCGTGGCCGGACGACGTGCGCGCGCTGCTGTGGGGCGATACCGAGGCACGCGTGACGCACGGCATGCGGACGCTGCCGAGCGCAGCGAACGGTGCCGGAGAAAGCGCATGAACCCGTCGCTGACCCCTGCACCCACGGGGCCGCAAGCGGCTTTCCCGTTGGGGCGCCGCGTGGACTTGCCCGCTCAGGACGGCGCCTCCCCGGCCGTGCCTGTCGCGCCCGCCGTACGCGTCACGCCCGCCGCTCATTTGCGGCAGCACGCGCCGCATGCGCTGCATCAGGGTGAGCGCGTGTGGCAGGAAACCAATTGCTACGTCGATCTGTGGATCGAACTGCTGCACGGCTTCGGCCTCGATCCGCGCGCGGCATTGGCGTTCACCGTCACGCAGGACTTCGAAGGCGATCAATTTACGTTCTTCAAATTCCCGCTCGAAGACCTGGAGCGGCTGTACGGCACCCAGGTGCAGGAACTGGCCATCTACGATTCGCTCGAAGCCCGCGTGCTCGCACAAACCCAGCGCGGCCATACCGTGCTGGTGGAAGTGGACGGCTTCTATCTGCCCAACACGCGCGCCACGTCGTACCGGCGCGAGCATCCCAAGACCACGGTGGGCATCGACTTTATCGATCCCGCGGCGCGCCGCCTCGGCTATTTTCATAACACCGGCTATCACCAGCTCGACGGCGAAGATTACGACGGCGTGTTCCGCAAGCTCCCGCAATTCGCGCAACAGCCTGATCTACTTTTTCCCTATGTGGAATTCGCCAAGCAGGCGCGACCCGCGCTGGAAGGCACCGCGCTCGCGGAAACCTCGGCGGAATTGTTGTGCGCGCATCTGAGCCGGCGGCCGTTGACCAACCCGGTGTCGCAATGGCGCGCGGCATTTCCCGCGCATCTCGACCAGTTGCTCGAACGCGGCGAGGCGTTCTTCCACCCGTACTCGTTCAACCTGATGCGTCAGCTCGGCGCGAACTTCGAGTTTCTGTCGAAGTACCTGCTGTGGCTTGGCGCGCAAGGCTTCGAGATGCCGGCCGCGATCCCGGCCGCCGCGCAAAGCATCGCGGCGGAGTCGATGGTGATGCAGTTCCGGCTCGTGCGGGCGATTGCCCGCAAGCGCCGCGATCTGTGCGAAGACTGTTTCGACGTACTCGAAAGCGCTTATGAAAAGACGCTGCCGCCGCTCGCCGCGCTGGTGGCATGACGTTGCAACGTCGTGATGGTGTGACGTTGTGATGAATCGTCTGACGCTTCAAGGAACTATCGGGAATTCGCCGTGGATGCAATGACGATCGACCCGACGCCGGCCGAAGCCGAAGCGTGCGCTTCGCCGATGGACTCGCCTTGGCCGCAACGCCTCGACAGCGGCTGGCAATGCGTGAGCACGCCACCGGGCGCTTGCGCGTCGCCCGCCGACCTGCCCGCGCAAGGCTGGCTCGCCGCGCCGGTGCCCGGCACGATCGCGAGCGCCCGGCGTGCCGCCGGCCAGTTCGACCTCACGCATCCCGCCCCGCTCGCCTTCGACGATCACTGGTATCGACTCACGCTCAACGGCAGCGGCCGGCGTCGCCTGCGGCTGCACGGTCTGGCCACGCTCGCCGAAGTCTGGGTGGACGGCGTGAAGCGTCTCGATTCCGATTCGATGTTCGTCGCTCACGATCTCGACGTCGAACTGAACGGCCGCACCACGCTCGCGCTGTGCTTCCGCTCGCTGACTCCCGCGCTCACGGCCAAACGCTCGCGCGCGCGCTGGCGGCCACGCCTCGTCACGCAGCCCACACTTCGCAATGTGCGCACCACCTTGCTTGGCCATATGCCGGGCTGGTGTCCTTCGGTGCAGGCAGTGGGACCATGGCGGCCCATCGAATTGCTGAGCGACGCGCGCCACGCGATCGACACGCTCGATCTGACGAGTCGCGTCGATCACGACGACGGCGTTGTTTCGCTAACGCTACGTTTTGTGCATCCGCAGGTTGGCGACGACTGTCATGCATCGTTAAATTGCGGCGATGCCGTTTCGTCTTTGCAATGGACCGACGCCTACACACTGAGCGGCAGCGTCCGTGTACTTCACGCCCAACGCTGGTGGCCGCACACGCACGGCGAGCCCACGTTATATCCGCTGACATTGCAGCTCGATGACGCCAGTGTGTCAGCCGGGCCGTGGTCGCTCTCGCTCGGCTCGATCGGTTTTCGCAGTATCGACGTGGAGCGCGGCGCGGACGGCATGGGCTTCGCCTTGCGCATCAACGACACACCCGTGTTCTGCCGCGGCGCCTGCTGGACCAGCGCGGATCTCGTCACGCTCGCCGGCAGCGAGGCGCAACTGCGTCACGCCTTCGCGCTGGCCCGCGACGCGGGCATGAACATGCTGCGCGTGGGCGGCACCATGGTGTACGAATCCGATACGTTCTACGCACTCGCCGACGAATACGGCCTGCTGATCTGGCAAGACTTCGCGTTGGCGAATTTCGACTACCCGAACGACGCTGCGTTCAGCGCGTCGATCGAACGCGAAGCGAGCCAGTTTCTGACCCGCACGCGGCGCTTCGCGGCGCTCGCGGTGCTCTGCGGCGGCAGCGAAGTCGACCAGCAGGCGGCCATGTTCGGCCTGCCGCCTTCGATGCGCGCGCAACCTTTATTCACCGAACTGTTGCCCGCGATCGCCGCGCGCGAGCGCCCCGATGTGCCGTACGTCGGCAACTCGCCGTCGGGCGGCGTGTGGCCGTTTTCGACTAATGAGGGTATTACCCATTACTACGGCGTCGGCGCGTATCAACGACCGCTCGACGACGTGCGCCGCACCCAGGTGCGGTTCGCCGCGGAGTGCCTCGCGTTCGCCAACGTGCCCGACAACGCCACGCTGCACGACGCGCTCGGCACGATTCACGCGCACGATCCGCGCTGGAAAGCCGCGGTGCCGCGAGACCCCGGCGCGGGCTGGGATTTCGACGACGTGCGCGACCACTACCTCCAATCGCTCTACGGCGTGGACCCGGCGCGCCTGCGCTACGAAGACCCGGAGCGTTACCTGGATCTGTCGCGCGCGGTGGTCGCCGATCTGATGAGCGACGTGTTCGCCGAATGGCGCCGCGCGGGCTCCGGTTGCGGCGGCGCGCTGGTCTGGCAGTTGCAGGATCTGCGCGCCGGCGCGGGCTGGGGCGTGATCGACGCCACGGGACGGCCTAAAAGCGCGCTGCACGGCCTCGCGCAGACGCTCCAACCCACCCAGGTGCTCATCACCGACGAAGGCCTCAACGGCCTCGATATTCATCTGCTGAACGAGCGTGCCGAACCGTTGCACGCGCAACTGGAACTGGTGTGCCTGCGTGACGGCTGTGTGAAAGTGGCGTCCGCGAGCCGTGACCTCGAACTCGCGCCGCACAGCGCACAGCGGCTGAGCGCTGCCGATTGCCTCGGCCAGTTCTTCGACTTCACGCACGCGTACCGCTTCGGCCCGCGCGCACACGACGTCACGATCGCGACACTGCGTGACGCGGCGGACGGACGGGTCGTGTCGGAAGCGTTTCATCTGCCGCAGCGGCGCGCCGGCGAGCGCCATGATCTGGGCTTGAGCGTGACGGTCGAGCGCAATCCGGCGGGCGACGGCTGGCAACTCGTCATCGAAGCGAAGCGCTTCGCGCGCTTCGTTCATATCAATGACACACACTACCGGGCTGCGCGCGACTGGTTTCATCTGCCGCCGAATCGCCCTTGCGTCGTGCCGCTGATCCCACATGTCGAACTTCGCGCCGAACTTCGCGATATGGTTGCGTCCGCATCCAACCCGGTGTTTAAAGCTGACGCAACATGCGTGGCGCCGGCCGGCGAAGTGCGTGCCGTCAATGCTATTTCCGCCACTTTTTACGGCTGAATTCACACGCCGGTCAGGCCGGTCCTTCAAGAACCGCATGAAACCTCGCGCTGCGCGAAGCCGCCTGTCTGGTCTGCGGAATGACTGTCGGAATTTGCCCGACTAACGGCGGCGCGAACCGGGCGATTCGTACGGCACCGTACGCAGCGTATCGAACACTTCTGAATCAAATCCGGCACATCCCGGACACCCCTCGACAACCCTCATGCAAAGGGCATTGCATTCCTGAGACACCCTCTTCAAGGCCTCGCAAAGCACCCACAAACTCAATTCGATCAACAAGTTAAGTCGGATAAAAACCCCTCGCGCGAGAGCGGCCGCCGATTCGTGTGTTGTACAGATATGAAACAAAAAGCCACATTTTGCTTCGCGCGTCGTCAAGTCTTCGCTCGCTGCGCCGCACCAGTGCTGGTTTTCCCTATCGTTGGCACGCTCCTCGCTAAAGGAAGAGCGCGACACCGCGTCACCGCAAACGAGATCTACAAAAACGGCGGCGGCGCACCAGGCCAATACGGGGCCGGTCCTGTTCATCCTCGCTGCTCGCCAGGCAGCACGTCGTTATAAGGATGCAGGCATCGGATCAAAAACAGGGAGTCACGCAGCGCGCGACTTCCACGCGAGGACCGATCATGTTGACACTTCAATCAGATCTGCACGGCAACCATTTGCTCGGCGCATTGCCTTCCCACGAATGGCAGGCGCTAGCTCCGCATCTCGAACTGGTTCACCTGCGCACTGAGCAGTTGCTGTGCGACTCCGGTCAACGTATCCATCACGTCTACTTCCCCACCACCGCGATCATCTCGATGCTCTCGACGATGGAAGACGGCAGCTCCGTCGAAATCGCCGCAGTGGGCCGCGAAGGCATGACCGGCGTGCCGGTGCTGACAGGCGGCGAAACCATGCCGAACCGCGTGCAGGTGCAATGCGCCGGCTTCGCATACCGCATGAGCGCACAGGCACTCAAGCAACAGTTCGCGCGCTCGGACTTCCTGCGCCGGTTGATGCTGCTGTACATGCACGCACTGCTCACCCAGGTCGCGCAAACCGCCGCCTGCAATCGTCACCACGCATTGAACAAGCAGTTGTGCCGCTGGCTGCTGATCGAAGTGGACCGCGTGGCGTCGAACGATCTGACCGTCACCCAGCAACTGATCGCCGACATGCTCGGCGTGCGCCGCGAAGGCATTACCGAAGCGGCCGGCAAGTTGCACGACGAAGGCCTGATTCACCACAGCCGCGGGCATATCAAGGTGCTCGACCGCAAAGGCCTCGAAGCCCGTGCCTGCGAATGCTACGGCCTCGTGAAGCGCGAATTCGACCGCCTGCTGCCGCGTCTGCGCCAGGCCGAAACGGTCGAATAAGTGCGGGTTCGTTCGACTATCGGGTGATTTCAATCATGTTCAGGAATACTGCGCGATGCCTCGATGCACTCTTCGTGATTGCGGGAGGCCTGCTCGCTCACTGGATGCGCTTTTCGACGCCGATCGCGTTGTCCGACACCGAGCGCCTGTTGATCGCCTTCAACTGCGTGCTGGTGCTGCTGCTGTTCCCCGGCTTCGGTGTGTATGACACGTGGCGCGGCAAAGCCTTGAGCTCGATGCTGGCGCGCGTCGCCGCCGCCTGGCTGGTGGTCGTCGCCACCGCCCTGGTGCTGGCGTTCACGCTGCATCGCATGGACGCGGTGTCGCGTTTATGGTTCGGCTATTCGACGCTGATTTCCGGCGCGTTGATCGTCGTCACCAAGTGCGTCGTGCACGTGGCGCTGCGCAGCGTGCGCCGTCGCGGCATGAACTTTCGCACCGTCGCGATCGTCGGGGCGCCCGGCTTCTCGCGCACGCTGCTCGCCCATCTGGAGCACGCGCCGCAAGCGGGCTTCAAACCGGTCTGCGTGTTCGATACGAGCGACACGCGCATCGACGGCACCGGCGCCCATGGCGCGCGAATGAAACGCCTGCCGGTGCTGACCGATCTGAATATGTTCGTCAACAAGGTGCGCGACGAACATGTGAACGAAGTGTGGCTCGCGTTGCCGCTCTCGGAGGAACACACCATCTACCGGTTCACGCGGCTCTTCAGGAACGACTTCGTGAATCTCCGTTTCATTCCGGACGTGCGCAGCCTGTCGCTGTTCAACCATGCGCTGGTCGACGTGGTCGGTTTACCGACGCTGAATCTGAGCGCAACGCCCTTCTCGTCGCCGCAAATGTGGCCCAAGCTGATCTTCGACCGGCTGTTCGCGGCGGCCGCGCTGCTCGCGCTCGCGCCGGTGTTCGTGGTGCTCGCGATCGGCATCAAGCTGAGTTCGCCGGGACCGGTGTTCTTCCGCCAGACGCGCAAAGGCGTGGACGGCCAGCCGTTCGCGATCTACAAATTCCGTTCGATGACCGTGCATCACGAAGCACATGGCCAGATCACGCAGGCCACGCGTCACGACATGCGCGTCACGAAACTCGGCAGCTTCATGCGCCGCACCAGCCTCGACGAGTTGCCGCAGTTTCTCAACGTGCTGCTCGGACAGATGTCGGTGGTCGGTCCGCGTCCGCACGCGGTCGAACACGACGATCTCTACAAGGATCAGGTGTACGGCTACATGTATCGCTACCGCATCAAGCCGGGCATTACCGGCTGGGCCCAGGTGAACGGCTATCGCGGCGCCACCACCAAGGTGGAAAAGATGGAGGCGCGCGTCAAGTTCGATCTGTTCTATATCCATAACTGGTCGTTCTGGTTCGACATGAAGATCGTGCTGATCACGATTTTCAAAGGCTTTGTCGGCCACAACGCATTCTGACCATGCCACTCGGGAAACCGTTGCTGAAAGTCTCCGTGATCGTGCCGACCTATCGCCGGCCGGCCGACCTCACGCGCTGCCTCGCGGCGTTGCAACGACAATCGCGCGCGCCGGACGAAGTCATCGTGATAGCGCGCGGCGACGACGCCATGACGCACGCCGCGCTGCGCGATCCGGCCGTGCCGGGCAAGCTGCCGCTCACGGTGGCGCTGGTCGATGTGCCGGGCCAGGTCGCGGCGCTCAATCGCGGGCTCGATGCCGCCGGCGGCGACGTGCTCGCCATCACCGACGACGACGCCGCGCCGCACGCCGACTGGGTGGCGCGGATCGCTGCCGCGTTCGAGGACGACCCTCGTCTGGGCGGCCTCGGCGGACGCGACTGGGTGCATGAAAAAGGCCGCGTGCTGGACGGCGAACGGCAGCGCGTGGGCAAGGTCACGGCAGCCGGCATGATCACCGGCAATCATCACCTCGGCGTCGGCGACGCACGCGAAGTCGACATTCTGAAGGGCGCGAACATGAGCTACCGGCGCGACGCGGTGCGCGCGCTGCGTTTCGACGTGCGTCTGCGCGGCACCGGCGCGCAGGTTCATAACGACATGGCGTTCAGCCTGAGCGTCAAGCACGCCGGCTGGAAGCTGATGTACGACCCGCGGGTGGCCGTCGATCATTACCCCGCGGAACGTTTCGACGACGACCAACGCTTCGCATTCAACGACGCGGCTTTCTATAACGCGTCTTTTAATCTCCGACTCATCATGTGCGAAACCTTGACGCCTGCGGGCCGATGGGCATTCGTCGCGTACTCGACGCTGATCGGCAACCGCGCGGACCCGGGTTTCGTGCGCGCGTTGTCGCTGGCATTCGAGCGCGGCGGCGTGGTACTGGCGCTGCGCAAATGGTGGGTCGGTTTACGCGCAATGCGCGGGGCATGGCAGGAAGCGGTGCGTTGAAGAGCATGGCGCACAGGCTTCACGCGAGGGACCAAACAATGACTATCAAGACGATCGCCGCCGGGCTCGCGGCGGCATCTCTATGCGCCTGTTCGCTGGCGCCGGGGCCGTATCTCGACACCAACCGCCTGACACCGCCCGCGCCGCCCGAGCAGACCGCGGACAAGTTTCCGGTGCATGCGATCGACGTCGCGTACTTCCGCCAGCAGCGCGCGGCGGCGGTGCCGGCCGTCTGCCCGTTGTCGTGCCTGAGCGCCCAGACCCGCGCGGGCTACGACTACCGGCTGGGTATCGGCGACCAGTTGAGCATCATCGTCTGGGATCACCCGGAACTGACCGGCGGCGGCACCGGCGTGGCGAGCCTGCCGCCGCTGCCAGGCGCCGGCAGCAGCGCGGCGCCCTCGCCCGGACCGACGCAGACGCAAGGCGCGACCCCCATCGCGCCGGCGCTGACGGGCGGCGGCGAAGGGGGTCTCGCGGTGCGGGTCGCCAACAACGGCACGATCTTCTTCCCGCGCGTGGGCCGCATCAAGGTGCAAGGCCTGGACGCGCAGCAGGTTCAGGAAATGTTGACGAAGCGTCTGTCGAAGACCATTCGCGATCCGCAGCTCGACGTGCGCGTCTCGGGCTTCAACAGCCAGTCGGTGCAGGTCACCGGCAACCTGCGCACGCCGGCTTCGGAAGCGATCACCGACGCGCCGCTCACCGTGCTCGATGCCATCAATCGCGCGGGCGGCGCGTTGCCCGACGCGGACCTGCAGAACGTCGGCGTGACGCGCAACGGCAAACGCTACACCGTCGACGTCGCCGCGCTGCTCGAAACCGGCGATCCGCAGCAGAACGTGCTGCTCAAGGACGGCGACATCATCGACGTGCCCGACCGCTCGAACAGCCGCGTGTTCGTGCTCGGCGAAGTCAACAAGCCGACCTCGCTGCCGATGAACCGCGGCCGCCTGACGCTCGCCGACGCGCTCACGGGCGCAGGCAGCCTCGACGTCAAGACCGGCGACCCGCGTTTTGTCTACGTGGTGCGCGGGGCCGACAAAACGCTCACGCCGGATGTCTATCAGCTCGACATGACCCAGGTCGACGCGCTGATGCTGATGACCAAGTTCGAATTGCAACCGAAGGACGTGGTGTACGTGCAGGTCTCGAATGCGGCGCGCTTCAACCGTGCGCTCGAACAGATCACGCCGACGCTGCAGTCGCTGTTCTACACCGTGCAGCTCTCCCGATGACGCGCACGCAACGGAGTCTCCTATGAGTACGTACGACATGCTGGAGCCGGGACCGCCCGGCGGCGACGAAGACGCGGTGATGCGCGATCTGCTGCGCACGGTGATGGATCAGATCTGGTGGGTGCTGGGTATTGCCGGCAGCATCATTCTGGCCGCGGTGATCTATACGAAGATCGCCACCCCGATCTATTCCGCCGACGCCCTGTTGCAGGTCGACACGCAAAGCAATAACGGCGGCGCGCAGAACCCGAATTCGCCGTCGCTCGTGCCGACCGCCGGCCCGATGCATACCGACGCCGAGATCGAAATCATCAAGAGCCGCGCGGTGGTCGAGCCGGTGGTCGAGCAGTTCAAGCTGAACTTCAGCACGGCGGCGAAGACCATGCCGGTGCTCGGCAAGATCACGTCGATGTTCACTCATCCGGGACAGCCGCTCGGCGCCTTCCTCGGCATGCGTTCGTATGCATGGGGCGGCGAGCAATTCGAGGTCGATTCGATCACGGTGCCGAAAGCGCTCGAAGGCGCGCGGCTGACGCTGCATGTCCTCGACGAAGGCCGTTATCAACTTACCGATGCGTACGGCCAGGAGATCCTGACCGGCGTGGCCGGCCAGCCCGCGACCGGCGGCGACGTCACGCTGTTCGTCAGGAAGCTCGTGGCGCGCCCCGGCACGACCTTCTACGTGACGCGCTTCAACCAGCTCGACGCCGTGTCCGGTCTCGCCGCCGGCCTGCAGGTCAGCGAGAAAGGCCGCGACACCGGCGTCGTGCAACTGTCGTACATGGGCACCGATCCGCACGCGATCACCGCGATCACCAACGCGGTGGCCGCCTCGTATCTGGCGCAGCGCACCGAACGCGCGCAGGAAGAAGCGAGCCATATGCTCACGTTCCTGAACAGCGAATTGCCGCATCTGCGCGACGAGGTGAAGAAGGCGGAGACCGCGCTGTCGCAGTATCAGTCGAAAGTGGGTTCGTTCCAGCCGACTCAGGAAGCCGGCGTGTATCTCGCCGGTGGCCTCGATTACGAGAAGCAGATCGCGACGTTGCGCATTCAGCGCGCGCAACTGCTGCAACGCTTCACGCAGGAAGCGCCGGAAGTGCAGCAGGTCGATGCGCAAATGGCCGCGTTGACACGCGAGAAAGCGCGCTTCGAAGATCACTTCACCACGCTGCCGAGTTCCGAGCGCAATGCCCTCGCTTTGCAACGCGACGCCAAGGTCGCCGAGGAAATCTACGTGGCGCTGCTGAACAAAACCCAGGAGCTGTCGATTTCGCGTGCCGGGACGATCGGCAACGTGCACATCATCGACGACGCGTTGCTGCCGTCGCAGCCGGTGCGACCGAAATCCGCGCTGATTATTTCGGCAGGCACGCTGCTCGGTGTGATCGGCGGCATTCTGTTCGCGTTTTGCCGCCGCACGTTCTTCACCGGCGTGGCCGATCCCGAGTTCGTCGAGCGGCGTTTTCAGTTGCCGATTTTCGGCTCGATCGCCTTCAGTCCGGAACAGGCGCGCGCCGACAAGCAGTTGAGCGCCCAGCGCCGGGCCGCCCTGCCCGCGCCGCGCTCCACGCCGACCGAGGTGCCCGCGTTGCCGTCGGGCGTGATCGCGCGGCTGCGCCCCGGCGCGACGGCGGCAGTAAGCAAGGCGCGCCGCCGCGCCAGCGTGCCGGTCGGCACGCAGACCGTGATTTCGTCGGGCAAAACGCCGACGCGGCCGCTGCTGGTCAAGACGCATCCGTACGATTCGACGGTGGAAGGCTTGCGCGGGCTACGCGCCACGCTGCAGTTCGGCCTGCTCGAAGCGCCGAACCGTATCGTCGCGATCACGAGCCCGGCACCGTCGGACGGCAAAAGCTTCCTGTGCGCGAACCTCGCCGCGCTGATCGCGGAGTCCGGCAAGCGCGTGCTGCTGATCGACGCCGACCTGCGACGCGGCCGGCTCGCGCAATATCTCGGCCGCTCGCCGCATGGCGGGCTGACCGAACTGCTGACGGGTCAGGTCGATCTGGAAACCGCGGCGCGCGCCACCGGCGTGGACGGCTTGCACTTCATCGCGGCGGGCGCTTATCCGCCGAATCCGTCGGAGTTGTTAACGTCGGCGCGCTTCAGCGAAATCCTCGCGCGCTTCGAGCAGGAGTTCGATCTGGTGATCGTCGACACGCCGCCGCTGCTGGCCGTGGCCGATGCCGCGGTGGTGGCCAATCTGGCCGGCTCGACGGTGCTGGTGATGCGCGCCGGCGCTCACACCGAAGGACACCTGGCCGAAGCGCTGAAGAAACTGCGGCGCGCGCGCGCCCGCGTGGTGGGCGGCGTGATGAATGCGGTGCCTTTGAAGAGCCACAATCGCAACGGCACCTATGACTACGCGTACGCCTACACGTATTCCGCCGGCGATCCGCCGGATATCGATGCGCCGCAATAGACCGGGTTGCCGGGTAGGTTGAGAGAACCTCCACCAAAAAGGGGCTGCGCCTGAATCAGGCGCAGCCCCTTTCCATTCACTCGACGCCGGAGCGGCGTGGTTTGCGTGCGCAGCACGCAAACCACGCTGTGCCGTTTCTACAGAAACGCGCTGACGTCGGTATGAAAACGCACGGCCAACGCTTTGGCGACTTTTTTGCTGATTGCCCGCCGGCCGGCCAGGATATCGCTCACCACGGTGGGCGAAGCGATACCCATCAGATCCTTCTGCTTGAGCCCGTGCGTTTCCAGCAGATGCCGCAGCACCTCCCGCGGTTCGGCTTTAGGAATCTCGACGTGCTGCTCTTCCCAGCGTTCGATCAGGTCGGTCACGATCGCGAACAGATCGGAGAGCGGGTCCTCTTCAGTGCCATTCAGGTGATCGGCAAGCGAGTTGGCGAGGCGCACCATCTGCTGGTAGTCCAATTCGCTGCGGATGGGCGTGATCGGCAACTGGGTTTGCAGCGAGGCCCAGGTTTGAGCGATGTCGGGAAAAGCTCCCGGAAGGCGATCGGCATTCATGAGTTTAAATTCTTCCTCGTCCAAAGGTCGTACTCCGCATGCGTCAATACGTGACGAACGAATAACGACTGCCTGTTGTAGTGAATCGCCGCGACGATCCGGAACCGGTTGCCGCCTACATCGAAAACGGTGTATTGCGGCGGCACGTAGTCCGCGGAGGCGAACGTCTGCTTCAGGTCGTTATAGCCATACGCGAGGCAAGCCTGCGCCAGTGAATACCACGTCATTAGCGCACTGCGCGCGCCCGGATGTCTGTTTATAAAGTCCAGCAACGCTTTCTTTGAAATGACCCGCATTGGATTTCCTCGCATGGTTTGGCGTGCTGAACATGCACGCTCTACCTGCAAGGCTAAACAGTACGGTACGACGCCGATAGCTGGCCGGATGGCATAAGACAAAGGCCTGCTGGTCGGGTACTGCGATACGACAGAAAGCATTTTATCCGCGTAACGCGAACTTCGCAAGACGCGAATAATGAGACAATCTGGCGACGTCACCTAGCCGCGAATCGACGCGACCGCGTGCTTCAACGTCCCCAACTGCTTTCCTGTGCCGGTTCGCCAGGCCATCCCAGTTCGGGCGCGGCCAGATCGACCTCGTTGCGTTCCACGAGACCGAGTCGTTGGCGCAGCCCGCCCGCGGCGATCGTGCGCGTCACTTCGGCCATGAACGCGCGCCGGAACACCGCAGCCGAAAAACGCTCGGCGTTCGCGCGACAGGCGGCCGGCGTGATCTGATCACTTTGCCGTTCGAAGCGGTCGATCGCGCCGAGCATCGACACCACGGTCTGGCGCGCGAAATACACGCCCGTGGGATGCGGCTCGCCGATCGGCACCACCGTTTCGAGCGCGCCGCCCTTGCCGTAGGCGATCACGGGCGTGCCGCATGCCTGGGCCTCGAGCGGCACGATGCCGAAGTCTTCCTCGGCGGCGAACACGAACGCGCGCGCGCGTTGCAAATGATCCTTGAGCACCTCGAACGGCTGGTAGCCGAGAATCGTCACGTTCGGGCCGGCCTTGGCGCGAATCGCCGCCATTTCCGGCCCGTCGCCGATCACGATCAGTTTGCGGTGCGGCGTCGCGCTGAACGTCTCGACGATCAGATCGATGCGCTTATACGGCACCATTCGCGACGCGGTCAGATAGAAGTCTTCCTTGTTCGTGCACAGTTCGAATTCGTGCACGTCGACCGGCGGCGGTACCACGGCCGCGTCGCGCCGGTAAGTTTTCATCACACGCCGCGCGACGAATTGCGAATTGGCGATCAGGCGGTCGACGCCATTCGCCGAATGCGAGTCCCAGCCGCGCAGATAGTGCAGCAACGCGCGCGCGGCCCATGACTTCGGGCCGCTCAGCAGATTCGCTTCACGCAGATATTGATGCTGCAGATCCCACGCGTAGCGCATGGGCGAATGCACGTAGCTCACGTGGGTTTGATCCGGGCCGACCAGCACACCCTTGGCGACCGCGTAGGAGCTCGTAATGATCAGATCGTAGCCGGACAGATCGAACTGCTCGACCGCGAGCGGCATCAGCGCCAGATACGCGCGATAACGCCGCCGGGCGAACGGCAGACGCTGAATGAACGACGTGGTGACGGGCTTGCCGCCGAGCGGTCTGCGGTCTTCGAGGAAGTCGACAAGACTGAAAAGATCCGCGTCGGGAAAACATTCGATGATCTGTTCGAGCACCTTCTCGGCGCCACCCGGTGCGACGAGCCAGTCGTGCACGATCGCCACTCTCATGATCTCCCCACCTATTGATAGACGCCTCCAGGGCTTAGCGAAGAGTGTATGTGGCGCATCGTTTGCCGTGCGTGCGCGTGCCCACATTCGACACGCGACAGTGCGCGAATAATTGAGTCTCGCGCTTCGCCTCTTGCGAATCCACGCTTCTCAATCACTCGCCTTCCTATGCGCCCGACGATCGACGCTTCGCCTCTTGCCCATGCTTTGCCGCGTATTCCGCCCGTATCGATCGAGTCGACCGCTGCGTCGAATGCGTTGGGGGCTTCTGCTGTGCCTGTTGCGCCTCCTGCTGCGGACGTGGCGGCAATCAAAGGCATGTGTGCCGCAGCCGGGTCGCCGAGCGTGCTGTTCGTCGATCAAAGCGGCGAACTCGGCGGCGCCGAATTCGCACTACTGCAACTGGCCGGACACTGCGCCGCTCATAGCGAAGTCGTGCTGTTGTCCGACGGCCCGTTCCGTACGCGGCTCGAAGCGCTCGGCGCGCGCGTGCAGGTGATCAACGACGCGCGCGTCTCCGGCATCGCGCGGCAGGCTTCGGGCCTCGCCTGTCTGCGCGTCATACCCGGCATGTTTCGCCAGGTACGGGCGATCGCCGCGCGCGCACGCCATTTCGACGTGCTGTTTCTCAATACGCAAAAGGCGCTGGTGCTCGGCGTGCTCGGCAAACCGCTGCATCGCAAACCAGTCATCTGGTATCAGCACGATATTCTCACGCGCAACCATTTCGGCCGCGTGCAGTTGAATGTCGTCAAATGGCTGGTGCGTTTCGCGGTCGATCAGGTGGTGGTGAATTCGCAGGCCTCGGCGCGCTCGCTCGCGGCGTTGACGGGTATGGCGGCGGACTCGGTACCGGTGATCTACAACGGCATCGATGCGGCCGCGTTCAGTCTTGTGGAAGGTGCCGATGGCGCCGACGGTACCGGCGTCGCCCCGTTGCGGCGACGGCTCGGTCTGCCCGCCGATGCATGGCTCGCGGGTCTGTTCAGCCGGCTCGCGCCGTGGAAAGGCCAGCATATCGCGCTCGACGCCATCGCCCGTTTGCCCGACGCGCATCTGGTGCTGGTCGGCGCACCGCTGTTCGGCGAGGACGCGTACGCGCAGCGTTTACACGAACAGGCAGCCGCGCTCGGCATTGCGGATCGTGTCCATTTCGCGGGCTTTCAGGACGACGTGCCCGCGTGGATGAGCGCGATGGATGTGATCCTGCATACGTCGACGGAACCGGAGCCGTTTGGGCGGGTGATCGTCGAAGGCATGGCGGCAGCGCGTCCGGTGATTGCGGCGGCGGCGGGTGGCGTGACCGAGATCGTGCGGCATCGGCAGAATGGCTGGCTGGTGGAGCCTGGCGATGTCGACGCATTGGTGAAGGCGATCGACGCGTTGCGAGCCGATCCCGTCCTCGCGCAGCGGCTTGCGCGACAGGCGCGGGACGATGCACGGTCGGCGTTTTCGGTGGAGCAGTATCTGGAGAAGATGACGCAGGCGATCCGGCAGGCTGCGCGTTGAGGTGGGTAGAAGCGTGGGTTGGTGCGCGGGACGCGGCGCCAGTAGATGGGCTAACCGCCGTGGGCTTCTGGAAGGAAACCCACTGAAGAATACGCGCGTGAGCCTTTCTCGACAGACTCACGCGCGGTTCAATCGAAGCTCGATCAGTCCCGGCCGTACTCGATCGTTTCAACGCCGGTGTCCGTGCCGAGCAGGCACAGATTCGCGCCACGTCCCGCGAACAGACCTACGGTCACCACACCCGGCCATGCGTTGATATGCATTTCCAGCGCGCGCGGGTCGCTAATGCGCAGACCTTTGACATCGATGATTTCGTTACCGTTATCGGTAATGAACGGCACACCTTCTTTCGTCACACGGACGACCGGCACACCGCCGAGCGCGGTGATGCGGCGGCCGATCGCGGTACGCGCCATCGGCACCACTTCGATCGGCAGCGGGAAGTTGCCGAGCGTGTCGACCAGCTTGCTCGCATCTGCAATGCAGACGAATACGTCCGACACCGACGCGACGATTTTCTCGCGCGTCAGCGCGCCGCCGCCGCCCTTGATCATCGCGCCGCTGTGGTCGATCTCGTCGGCGCCGTCCACGTACACGCGCAGCGAATCGATTTCGTTCAGGTCGAGCACCTTGAAGCCGTGCGATTGCAAACGCGCGGTGGTGGCGAGCGAGCTCGACACCGCGCCGCGATAGCGCGACTTGCTGGCGGCCAACGCGTCGATGAAACAGTTCGCGGTGGAGCCGGTGCCGACACCGATGATCGAGCCTTCGGGCACGGTGGCGTTCACGTAGTCGGCGGCGGCCTGGCCGACCAGTTGCTTGAGTTCGTCTTGAGTCATGGGAGAGGCTGGCTTGCAGTAAAAACCGCTAGTTTACCGGAGTGACCTACGCGCGCTCGGGGATTACTTCTTCTTCACCGACCGCTGACGCACGGCTTCGTACAGACACACGCCGCTCGCCACGGAAACATTCAGACTCTCCACCGTCCCCGCCATGGGAATCTGCATGACCATATCGCAGGTGTCGCGCGTGAGACGGCGCATGCCCTCGCCTTCCGCACCCATCACCAACGCGACCGGGCCATCCAGTTCCGTTTCGTACAGGCTCTTGGTCGCCTCGTCCGCCGTGCCGACCACCCACACGCCGGCATCTTTCAACTCACGCAGCGCGCGCGCCAGGTTCGTCACGGTGATGTACGGCACCGTGTCGGCGGCGCCGCTCGCGACCTTCGCCGCCGTCGCGTTCAATCCGACCGCGCGATCGCGCGGCGCAATCACCGCATGCGCGCCAGCGGCATCCGCCACCCGCAGACACGCGCCGAGGTTGTGCGGATCGGTCACGCCGTCCAGCACCAGAATCAGCGCCGAACCGTTGATACCGTCGAGCAGTTCCGCGAGGTTCTGCGCGAGCGGCATGTCGGTTGCGCGCGCAACCACGCCCTGGTGACGCTCCGTGTGCGAGAGGCCCCACAGACGCGTTTCGTCGGCGGCGATCAGACGCACGCCGGCTTCTTTCGCCGCGTGCAGAAACTCGGTCATGCGACGATCCTTGCGCGTGGCGTCGTAATAGACCTCTTCGACCGTCGACGCGTCGTGACGCATACGCGCGGTCACTGCGTGGAAACCGTATAAAACCTTGAGACGTGACATGACTGATACAACCTTTGATTGAGCGCGACTGCAACGCGCGCTGCTGTGATGAAGACGAGCTTGAGTATTTGGCAAGGCGCTTCGTTACGCCACCCGTTTGCAGGTTTCGCTCGAGTACTTGACCGCGTTAAAACGAACACCGCGCGCAACCGGTACGTTGCTCCGTACCCGATGCGCGCGGTTCTAAAACAAGGCCGCTTCAGCGCTTCTTGCGAGCCTGCGATTTCGCTGCCGGTTTGGCCGCAGCGCCATGCTTCTTCGCCGCGCCGCGCGCCGCGCGTGCTTCCTTGACCGCAGCGGTTTGCGCAGGCGCGGCCTTCTTGCGCCGTGCTCCCGGCGCGGAGGCGTTACCACCGGCGCCACCGTCCATGGGCGGCAACGAGCGCACGCGCGCCCCGCCGCTTTCACCCGACGACTTGTCGGCCAACGCCGCACGCGCTGCCGGCGGCTTGATCGGCGTATCGCGCACGAGGCGGAAGTCGATCTTGCGCGCATCCAGATCGACGCGGCTCACCTGCACGCGCACACGGTCCGACAAACGGTAGCGGATGCCGGTACGCTCGCCGCGCAACTCGTTCTTGATCTCGTCGTACTGGAAGTAATCCGAGCCGAGTTCGGTGACGTGCACGAGGCCCTCGATAAAGAGCGAATCGAGCTGCACGAAAATGCCGAACGACGTGACGCCGTTCACCATGCCGCCGTACTCTTCGCCGAGCTTGTCGCGCATGAAGTAGCACTTCAGCCAGGCTTCGACGTCGCGCGAGGCTTCGTCGGCGCGGCGTTCGTTGGCCGAGCAATGCAGCCCGAGCTCTTCCCAGATCGCCACGTTGTTCGCGCGCGCGCGGCCGCGTTTTTCCTCGTCGGACTGCTGCATGGCGCGAGCACGCGGCGACAGCGCCGTATTCAACTCGACGCCTTGCGGCGGCTCCGGCTGATACTTGCGGCCCTGCAGGATCGCGTAGATCGCGCGGTGCGTGAGCAGGTCGGGATAACGGCGGATCGGACTCGTGAAGTGGGCATACGCCTCATACGCGAGACCGAAGTGGCCGATGTTGTCCGGGCTGTAGACCGCTTGCTGCATGGAGCGCAGCAGCATGGTTTGCAGCATCTGCGCGTCGGGCCGCTCGCGGATCTGCGCCATCAGCGCGGCGTAGTCGCTGGCATGCGGTTTGTCGCCGCCGGCTAGCGAAAGGCCCATACCGCGCAGGAACGTGCGCAGATTCTCGAGCTTTTCAGCGGTCGGACCCGCGTGGACGCGGAACAGACCCGGATGCTTGTTGCGCTTGAGGAAGTCGGCCGCGCAGACGTTCGCGGCCAGCATGCATTCCTCGATCAGCTTGTGCGCGTCGTTGCGGGTGCGCGGGATGATCTGTTCGATCTTGCCCTGCGCATTGCAGACGATGTAAGTCTCGGTCGTGTCGAAGTCGATCGCGCCGCGTTTCTGACGCGCCGCGAACAGCGACTTGTAGACGCCGTACAGATTCTGCAACTGCGGCAGTAACGCAGCGCGGCGCGTGGCCTCCGGACCTTTGGTGTTTTTCAGCACCGCGGCGACTTCCGTATAGGTCAGACGCGCGGCGGAATTGATCACGCCGGGATAGAACTGATACGCCTTCACTTCGCCACGTGCGGTGACGATCATGTCGCACACCAGCACGCAACGGTCGACGTGCGGATTCAGCGAACACAAGCCGTTCGACAGTTTCTCCGGCAGCATTGGAATCACCCGGCGCGGGAAATACACCGAGGTGCTGCGTTCGATCGCGTCGGCGTCGAGCCCGCTCTTCGGATGCACGTAATGCGACACGTCCGCGATCGCGACGATCAGACGGAAGCCCTCGCCACGACCCACCTGCACCGGCTCGCAGTACACGGCGTCGTCGAAGTCGCGGGCGTCTTCGCCGTCGATCGTGACGAGCGGCACGTCGCGCAGATCGATGCGATGCCGCGCGTCGACCGGGCGCACTTCGTCAGGGAGTTTGGCGGCTTCGTCGAGCGCGGCCTGGCTGAACTCGTGCGGCACGCCGTATTTGCGCACCGCGATTTCGATTTCCATGCCGGGGTCGTCGATATCGCCGAGCACTTCCACCACGCGGCCGAGCGGCTGCGAATGACGGCTCGGGAAATCGGTCAGCTCGACCACCACCACCTGGCCGACCTTGGCCTTCCTGGTGTTCTGCTGGATCAGGATGTCATGGCCGATGCGCTTGTCTTCAGGCGCCACGATCAGCGCGCCGTTCTCGCTCAGCAAACGGCCGATCACGCGCTTGTTGGCGCGGTCCGTGACCTCGACGACATGCCCTTCCGGACGCCCACGCCGGTCATAGCCGACGATGCGCGCAAGCACGCGGTCGTTGTGCATGACCTTCTGCATTTCGCCGGTGGGCAGGAACAGATCGTCCTGGCCGTCGTCGCGAATCAGGAAACCGAAACCGTCGCGATGACCTTGTACCCGGCCCGCGACGAAGTTCGACGGATGCGTGAGTTGATAGAGATTGCGCTGATCGAGCCGGATCTGGCCGTCGCGCTCCATGGCGCCTAAGCGCTTGAAAAATCCTTCGCGTTCCTGGCGTTTGATCGACAGGGCTTCGGCGATGTCGTTCGCGGCAAGTGGCGCTTCGCTCGTGCGCAGGACGCCCAGAATTTCTTCGCGGCTTGGAATCGGATACGGGAATTTGCTCAAGGGCTTGTCGATGATTTTTTCTCGTTGCATGGACGTCGGTCGGCGATGTGGCTCGGCTTTAGGAAGCGTTTGCTTGGCGCTTGAGTTGCACTTGCGATTGCACAGGAAAGACTCTCTCGGGTCCGGCTCGTTCAAGGCTGAGTCCGACGGGCGTGTGTGCACCGTGCCAACGAACTACTGCGAGGCATTCTAACACCCGTCTCGCGCGCCAAGCGGCCCGTCAATAGTCGCTGTGCCGTCGATATGGCGTCGCCGCGAAAGACGTGCGGACCCGCTATCGCGATGTTTAAGCAAGTTCTTAGAAACTTCCCAGAAACGCTTGACAGGCCTGAATCGGTCGCTATAATGGCGTTCTTTGCTGTTCATCACCTGCCCAGGTGGCGAAATTGGTAGACGCACTAGGTTCAGGTCCTAGCGGTGGCAACACTGTGGAGGTTCGAGTCCTCTCTTGGGCACCAGATTCAAAAGTAAAGCCGCCTCCGGGCGGCTTTACTATTTGTGTGAGGCTGGTTGATACGGCTCATGTTGTTCGGAACCGATCAGCTCGTTTTCATGAAGTTGGCAGGACGGTAGTCGGTGGTGAAGTCTCACTTCGCCGCCCGATTTAACCGGGCGATTGAAGCAGCGAAGTTTGTTTGTCGGCAGGGTTGACACGCTGAATCTTCACGCTAAAATAGCGGTCTAGTTTGAAGACGTGCCCAGGTGGCGGAATTGGTAGACGCACTAGGTTCAGGTCCTAGCGGTGGCAACACCGTGGAGGTTCGAGTCCTCTCCTGGGCACCACAAGTTGTTCCGGCTTAAGCCGAAAGTAGTTCGAGAAACCCCGTAAGATTAATTGTCTTACGGGGTTTTTTGTTGTCCAAAGATTTTAGCAAGCGCGATATTCGCCAGCGCAAAAGACCCTATCGCGCGTTACTCCCCGCCCCGCCATTGAAACCGAAACCCAACTGCAGCGACGGCAACCATTTCGCGCAGGCCTGAAAACCCAGATACGCACCGCCGACCGCGAACAGCACCGGGACCAGAAAATCCTGGCTCACACGCGTAAATTCGAACATCAGCACGACCGCCGTAATCGGCATCTGCATCGACGCGGCCAGGAACGCCGTCGCGCCGACCACTGCGAAGCCGCCCAACGAAGCGCCCGGCCAGAACAGACTCCACAGTCCGCCGAGCACGATCGCGAGCAAGGCGCCATTCGCGAGCCCCGGCGTCAGCAAGCCGCCCTCCGCGCCCGCGCGCAAACTGCTGACGGTGATCACGACCTTCAGCACCAGCAGCATCGCGGCGAGGCCGATCGTCAAGCCGCCGTCGAACGCGAGACCCGCCGGTCCTTTGCCGTTGCCGAGCAGTTGCGGAAAATGCATGGCCAGCACGCCGATGATCGCGAAGTTCAACAGCGACAACACCGGCAGACGCCAATCCTTCGGCGCCGCTGCGCGCGAACGCTTCGTGAGTTCGGCGAAACCCCATGCGGCTGCGCCGAAAATCGGCCCGCACACCACCGACCACGTCACCAGCGAAGCGCTCAACGTCAGCGACGGCACCAGATACTGATGCTCGTTGCCCAACCCCGCCTGCGCGACCAGCGCGGCCACCGCCGACGTCACGATCGCCGGCACCAACGCCGTCCAGCCGAACATGCCGAGCAGTACTTCGAGCACGAACACCGCGCCGCCGAGCGGCACGTTATAGACCGCGGCGAGACCCGCGCCCGCACCGCACGCCACCATGATGCGGCTCTGTGCGACCGACAAACCCGCACGCCGCGACAACCAGCCCGCCAGCATCGAGCCGATTTCACGCGGCGCGACCTCACGGCCGAGCGGCGAACCCAAGGCGACGGTGACGATCTGCAGCACGGCGTGGACGGTCGTGCTCAACAGCGGCATGGACGGATCGTCGGATTTGACGGCTTGCCGGATGCTCACGAGCGGACGGCCAAAACGGTACAGCGCCCACCAGCCGAACCCCGCCACCAACCCGCACAGCGTCAGCACCAGCAGGCGACGCTCGGGCGCCGCCGCGCTCACGCCCTGCAGAAAACTTTCACCGCTGATCAGATGCGTGACGCTATAACCGTACGCGAGGTGCTGAATGCCGTGCAGCAGGAGCGCGAGCAACATGCCGCCAAGACCCGCGCCGAGACCGGTCAGCAACGTAACCGCGGCCAACGCCGGCAATGAGCCCTGGTTGCGGCGTACGGATGGTGAAGCGATGGATTTGACGGACATGGCGCGTAGGCAAAAGCGAAGTGGAGAGAATCCCGGCATGTTATTTCGCAACGCAACATGAGTCCAATTGATTTTTAATCTCGACTAATGCGCTATACGCATAGGTTGAGTGAACCTGTGGCTTGCCAATCTGCCTTCCACAGTTCATCCGCCGAACCGGTATTGAATTTACATTACAAATAACTAACTTAAATCCAAACTAAATTACTACAATAATTACATTAACCAAACATAAAGCCTGCATCGCAATGCGATATCAAATCCGTTCCAGGGATTAATACGGATAAAAGCGCGTTCATTCATGCAAGCGCTTAACGCTCGGCGTACACTCGCTCGAAGCCCATGCCACGGGGCTGCGGGGCTGCAGAGCCGCCCGTCGTGAAACACGGGTAATTGGGGACTCAGGAGAACAATCAATGAGCTGGACACGGGAACAGAGAAACGTCACGATCGCCGCCTATCTGGGCTGGACCCTCGACGCATTCGATTTCTTTCTAATGGTGTTCGTATTGAAAGATATCGCGGCGGAGTTCAATACGAAAATCCCGGCGGTTGCCTTCGGCATCATGCTGACCTTGATGATGCGTCCGGTCGGCGCATTGATTTTCGGCTGGCTCGCCGACAAATACGGCCGCCGTCCCACGCTGATGGTCAACATCGCTTGCTTCTCGCTGCTGGAATTGCTGTCCGGCTTCTCGCCGAATCTGACCACCCTGCTCGTGCTGCGCGCGTTGTTCGGTATCGCGATGGGCGGCGAATGGGGTGTCGGCGGCGCATTGACCATGGAAACCGTGCCGCCGAAGTCGCGCGGCTTCGTTTCCGGTCTGCTGCAGGCCGGCTACCCGAGCGGTTACCTGCTCGCGTCGGTGGTGTTCGGCGTGTTCTATCAATACATCGGCTGGCGCGGCATGTTCTTCGTCGGCGTGTTGCCCGCGCTGCTCGTGCTGTATGTGCGCGCGCACGTGCCGGAATCGCCCGCGTTCCAGACGCTCGAAAAGAAAGCCCGTCCGGGCCTGGTGGCCACGCTCAAGCAGAACGTCGGGCTGTCGATCTACGCGATCATTTTGATGACCGCGTTCAACTTCTTCTCGCACGGCTCGCAGGATCTGTATCCGACCTTCCTGCGCGTGCAGCATCAGTTCGACGCGCATACGGTGTCGTGGATCACGATCACGCTGAACGTCGGCGCGATTTGCGGCGGGCTGTTCTTCGGCTCGCTGTCGGAGAGGATCGGCCGCAAGCGCGCCATCTTCATCGCCGCGCTGATCGCGTTGCCGGTGCTGCCGCTGTGGGCGTTTTCGAGCACGCCGATTCTGCTCGCGCTCGGCGCGTTCCTGATGCAGATCTCCGTGCAAGGCGCATGGGGTGTCATTCCGGTTCACCTGAACGAAATCTCGCCCGATGAAATCCGCGCTACGTTCCCCGGTCTCGTGTATCAGCTCGGCAATCTGATCGCCTCGGTGAACGGCCCGCTGCAAGCGAGCGCTGCGGAAGCGCACGGCAACAACTACGCGCTGATCATGGGCACGGTGATCGGCATCGTCGCGGTGGTGATCGCGGTGCTGATTCCGTTTAGCCGCGAGCGTCGCGGCATCGACATGACGCAGTCGGCGAAAGAGGCCGTGGCCTAGATTCAAGCGTTCGAACTAAACAGCTATTTTGCCGGCCCACTCGCCGTCGCATTAGGGCACAATAGGCACAAAGGCGGCTCGATCCGCCACGACGAGAAGCCAGCGTCGCCAACAGAATGCAGCAGTAAGCCGGGCCAAAAGCAGGACCAATCAGAGTAGCAACGCCATACGAGGCCGTTCCGATTTCGATCGGAACGGCCTTTTTTATTTCCGCGCGTTTTGACGCACCGCGCAAACCGGGAAAGCCAGACTTTCGTCAGGTCTTCTAGAGGAGTTAGTCCACAGCGGACACTTGATCGCAGTCCTCATTCTTCTTATCCTGAAAAAAACGGCTGTTTCAAATCAACATTTGAATCGCTTGTTTGCGGGCCGGACGCCCGGCAACTGGGAGACGCAACATGGCAGTTCGCACAACAGGCCGGCACGCCGGCGATACGAAGTCCCGCATCCTCGACGCCGCCGAAACCCTCTTTATCGAATGCGGCTACGAGGCGATGTCGCTGCGCCAGATTACTTCGCGTGCCGAAGTGAATCTCGCGGCGGTCAACTATCACTTCGGCAGCAAGGAATCGCTGATTCACTCGATGCTGTCGCGCCGCCTCGACAGGCTGAATCAGGAGCGCCTCAAACTGCTCGATCGCTTCGACGAAATGCTCGGCGCGCGTCTGACCTGCGAGCACGTGCTCGGCGCGATGTTCATTCCGGCACTGCGTCTGTCGCGCGATCCGCGGGTGGGCGGCAAGGCGTTTCTGCGCTTGCTGGGGCGCGCGTACACGGACCCGTCGTCGTTCATTCGCGACTTTCTGAATGCGCATTACGAGTCGGTGGCGGTGCGCTTTTTCGACGCGTTCCAGCGGGCGCTGCCGCATCTGCCGCGCGAGGAACTCGGCTGGCGTCTGCACTTCGCGATCGGCGCGTTGTCGGGTGTGCTGGCGGGCACCGATACCGACAGCCTGATCTCCGAGTTCTCGCAGGGCAAGTCGATGAACGATCTGCAGTTGATCGCGCGTCTGGCGTCGCTGATGGTGGCCGCGCTCAAGGCGCCGCTGCCCGACAGCACGCAACTGGCCGCGTTCGCCGCGGTGCTGGGCGACGCGACGGAGAGCGGTGTGGATTGTCCGCTGGAAAGCGCCGCGCAGGCGGCGAGCCCGGCCGGCGCGATGCGATCGACGGAGCAAGGCGCAATGCAGTCGACGGAATCCGATTCAACGGATGCGCGAGACGGCGAACGCCGCGGCGGCACCATGGACGCCAGTTCGTTTCAACACGCGCTGCACGGCACGGCTTAAGCGCAACCGCATGCGGATCAACGCAAAAGCAAGGCAAAAGCAACGCCAAAGCAATACGTCGGGCAGATCAACGTGGACGGCACCGTAACGGTCCGTCCACGCAAAACGCGGAATGAAACGTGCTCATGAAAATACCCGAGTCGAACGGCCCGTCTAAAACCCGCACCTAAGCGACGTCGCGGTGTCGAACCAGGAACCAGTAACCGAATCAAGACACCGGCAACGCCGCCCGCGAACCGAAGCAACGGAATCAACAGAATCAACAGAACGCGAGCCCGTCCGCGCCCCGTGGAGGCGTTCGCACGCACCATCGAAACAGGAGGAAACGTCATGCCGTGGTTCATCCTAGTGCTCGTCATTGCCGCCCTGGCGCTCGTCTACGTTCAGGCGCGCGCTGCCTGGTGGCTGGCCTTCCTGATCGTCTGGGTCGCGGCCGCGCATATCAGCGGCGCAGCGGGCCCGGTGGCGACGACGTTGCTTGCGATTGTGTTCGTCCTCCCCGCCCTCGTCCTCGCGGTGAAGCCGCTGCGTCGCGCGTGGCTCGCGAAACCCGTGCTCGACGTGTTCCGCAAGATCCTGCCGGAGATGTCGCCGACCGAACGCGACGCGATCGAGGCCGGCACGGTCTGGTGGGACGCTGAACTGTTCTCGGGACGCCCGCACTGGGACACGCTGCTCGGCTACGGTCCCGCCACGCTGACGGCGGAAGAACAGGCGTTCCTCGACGTCGAATGCGAACGGCTCTGCGATCTCGCGAACGACTGGGAAACGACCATGGTCTGGCAGGACCTGTCGCCGCAAACCTGGCAATACATCAAGGAACGCGGCTTTCTCGGCATGATCATTCCGAAGCAGTACGGCGGCAAACAGTTCTCCGCGTATGCGCATTCGCAGGTCATCATGAAGCTCGCCACGCGCTGCTCGGCCGCCGCCGTCTCGGTGATGGTGCCGAACTCGCTCGGCCCCGCCGAACTGCTGATGCATTACGGCACCGAAGAGCAAAAGAACCACTATCTGCCACGCCTCGCGCGCGGTGAAGAAATCCCCTGCTTCGCATTGACGAGTCCGTACGCGGGTTCGGACGCCGCAGCGATTCCCGACCTCGGCATCGTCTGCAAGGGCCTGTTCGAAGGCCGTGAAACGCTCGGCTTTCGCGTCACCTGGGACAAGCGCTACATCACGCTCGGCCCGATCGCGACCGTGCTCGGTCTCGCGTTCCGCGCGCTCGATCCGGACCATCTGCTCGGCCCGAACGACGAACCCGGCATTACCTGCGCGCTGATTCCGACCGACCATCCGGGCGTGAATATCGGCCGCCGTCACTGGCCGTTGAACGCGGTGTTCCAGAACGGCCCGAACTCCGGCAAGGACGTCTTCATCCCGCTCGACTGGGTGATCGGCGGTCGCGCGCAGGTCGGCAACGGCTGGCGCATGCTGATGGAATGTCTCGCGGCGGGCCGGGCGATTTCGCTGCCGTCGTCGAACGTGGGCATGGCGAAAATCGCCGTGCGCGGCACCGGCGCCTACGCGGCGGTACGCCGCCAGTTCCGCACCGCCGTCGGCAAGTTCGAGGGCGTGCAGGAAGCACTCGGCCGCATGGGCGGCAACCTGTACGTGATGGACGCCGCGCGGCGGCTATCCGCGCACGCGGTCGATCTCGGCGAAAAGCCGTCGGTGATTTCGGCGATCGCCAAGTATCACATCACCGAGCGCGCCCGTATGGTCATCAACGACGGCATGGACATCGCCGCCGGCAAGGGCATCTGCATGGGGCCGTCGAACTTTCTCGCGCGCGCCTATCAGCAGGTGCCGATCGCGATCACCGTGGAAGGCGCGAACATTCTCACGCGCTGCCTGATCATCTTCGGTCAGGGCGCGATTCGTTGTCATCCGTACGTGCTGAAGGAAATGGCCGCGACCCGCGAAACCGATCACGCCAAGGCACTGCGCGATTTCGACGACGCCTTCTTCGGCCACGTCGGCTTCACGCTCTCCAACGTGGTGCGCAGTCTGGTCTACGGCATCACGGGCGGCGCGGTGATCGCCGCGCCGCGCACGGCGTACGCACCGCTGCACGCGTACTACCGCGCGGCCACCCGTCTGTCGACCGCCTTCGCGCTACTCGCCGACGTCTCCATGTTCGTGCTCGGCGGCGATCTGAAGCGTCGTGAACGTATCTCCGGACGGCTCGGCGACGTGCTATCGCAGCTCTATCTGATTTCGGCAACGCTCAAGCGTTTCGAGGACGAAGGCCGTCAGCAGGACGACCTGCCGTTGGTGCGCTGGGGCGTCGAAGATTCGCTGTACAAGGCGCAACACGCACTCGACGGCGTGCTCGCCAACTATCCGAACCGTCTCGCCGCAGGCCTCGTGCGCGCGCTCGCGTTCCCGTTCGGACTGCCGTACCGCGAGCCGTCCGACCGTCTCGGCAGCGAGATCGCCGAGTTGATGCAGACGCCCGGCGCGGCACGCGAGCGCCTGGTGTCGGACTCGTACGTGCCGCACCCGGACGTGGATGCGCTCGGCTACGGCGAACTGGTGTTCCAGTTGAACCCGCGCTTCACGCAGATCGAGCAAAAGCTGCGCGACGCCGTCAAGCAGGGCCTGCTCGAGCCGATGCCGCAGAGCCTGCCGCAACTGGGCGCGTGGACCGACGTGGCGCAGCGTCAAGGCCTGATCGACGCCGACGAGCGCCGCGTGCTGGACGACTATGCACGCTATGGCGCGCACGTCGTGAAGGTCGACGACTTCCCGGCCGACTTCGACCTGTTCGAGAGTTTGCAGAAGCGCAAGGAATCGCTCGACAAGGCACTGGAACTGGCGGCCTGAGCGCCACCAGAACCGTATGAAAAAAACATCCCGGGATGGCGCACCCGTGGCGCCGAACTCAGTGCACACTGACACACGTTTGACGTCCCGCAAGGGGCCCTCCTTCGGCGCGCCCCCTGAAGCGGCGCTCGACGAGGCGAGCCCCACCGGCTCAAGCTTCGAAGCACCGGCCGGGAGCGGCGCGTACGGGACGTGGCCAGCGGAGCAAATCACGCTATGAACGACTCATACCTGAACTTCGTCAACTCGCCATTCGGTGCGCGCCTCGCGCGTTCGCTCGGCTTGCCGAAGCCCGAGGTGCTGCACCGCTATCGCGCGGACCAGCCTGAATTCGGCGGCATGGTGGCGCTCGGCGCGGGCCGCGAACCGCATCTGCTCGACGCGCTCGCCAATCTGGTGGCGAGCATCGGCGTGACCAGCGTCGCGCATGAAAGCGCGGGGCTATGGGTGCCGCTGGCGAATCGCCGCGGCCTGATGACGGGCCGCTTCGAAGCCGCGGAGGGCGGCTCGCACGGCAAGCTCGCCGCCCTGCTGTTCGATGCGAGCGGCATCGAGGACAGCAGCCAGCTGGAACCGCTGCATGGCTTCTTTCACGACACGCTGCGCTCGCTCGGCAAGTGCGGTCGCATCGTCGTGCTGGGGCGGCCGCCGGAGCGCTGCGCGAAGCCGCGCCAGTGGACCGCGCAGCGCGCGCTCGAGGGCCTCACGCGCTCGCTCGGCAAGGAGGCGCGGCGCGGTATCACGTCGAACCTCGTGTACGTCGAGCACGGCGCGGAAAGCGGGATTGAAGCGACGTTGCGATTTTTTCTGTCGCCACGGTCGGCGTATGTGTCGGGCCAGGTGGTGCGGATCGGCACGGCGGGCGAAAGCGCTTCGAGCGGCGCGAGCGGCCTGCGCCACGCGTCGGACGCGAGCCTGGGCAGCGGCGCAAACGACGTGGCAGGGGCCGCCTCGCCGCCGCCCGGATTCGACTGGGCCCAACCCCTCGCCGGCCGGCGCGCGGTCGTCACGGGCGCGGCACGCGGCATCGGCGCCGCGATTGCGAGCGCGCTGGCGGCCGAAGGCGCGCACGTGATCGGCATCGACATCCCGTCGGCGCGCGACGCGCTCGAGGCCACCCTGCGGCAACTGAACGGCAGCGCCCTCGCCTTCGACATCGCCGCGCCCGAAGCGCCCGCACAGATCGCCGCCGCGCTCGACGAACAGGGCGTGGACATCGTCGTCCACAACGCCGGCATCACGAAAGACAAAACCATCGCGAAGATGACCGCCGCCGCGTGGCAAAACGTCATCGACATCAACCTCGGTGCGCAGGAACGGATCGACGACGCCTTGCTCGCCGCCGGCATTCTGCGCGACGGCGGGCGGATCGTCGCGGTGTCGTCGATCAGCGGCATCGCGGGCAATCTCGGCCAGACCAATTACGCCACCTCGAAGGCCGGCGTGATCGGCCGGGTTCAGAGCATGGCGCCGCATCTGCGCGCGCGCGGCATCACGATCAACGCGGTGGCGCCCGGCTTTATCGAAACGCAGATGACCGCGAAGATTCCGCTCGCCATCCGCGAGGCCGGCCGCCGCATGAACTCGATGAGCCAGGGCGGCCAGCCGGTCGATGTCGCGCAGACCATCGCGTGGCTCGCGCATCCGGGGTCGGCGGGGGTCACCGGCCAGATCGTGCGCGTGTGCGGCCAAAGTTTGATTGGAGCGTGAGCATGGCCGAGCCCGGCGATCCGTCCGACGACCGCGGCGCCTCGGGTGCCTCAGGTGCCTCAGGTGCCTCAGGTGCGTTCGGCGACCCGCGCCCCAACGCGGTGCGGCCGAAAACCGTTGTGGTCGAACCGCTGCCCGCGCCCGCCAAACTCTATGCGCGCGCGTTGTCCGGCATCGTCAAGCGCGGCCGGCCCACGCAACTGCCGGCGCTACGCCTCGTGCGCCCCGCCGTCGCGCTCGATCCGGGCGCGGTCTGGCGTTATGCGCGGGTGTGCGGCTTCATCCCCGAGCACGGGGTGCCGCTCACCTATCCGCATCTGCTCGCGTTTCCGCTGCATCTGCTGATGCTGACCGATCCGGCGTTTCCGTGGCCCGCGCTCGGACTCGTGCATCTGGCCAATCACGTGCGCCTGCGCCGCCCGCTCGCCTATAAAGATCTGCTGCGCGTGGAAGTCGAATTCGGCGCGCTGCTGCGCCACGACAAGGGTCAGGCGTTCGTGCTGCACACGCGTCTGTACCGGCGCGGCGAAGCGGTGTGGGACGGCGACAGCGTCTATCTGAAACGCGGCGTGCCGGCAACCGGCAGCGCGCTCGCGCCGCTCGAACTCGGGCCCGACGCGCTGCAGCGCATCGCGCGCTGGCAGTTGCCGTCGCAACTGGGCCGCGACTACGCGAAGGTCTCGGGCGACTACAACCCGATCCACCTCAGCGCGCTGTCCGCGAAGGCCTTCGGTTTCCCGCGCGCGATCGCCCACGGCATGTGGACCCTGGCGCGCGCCGCCGCCGCGCTGCAGCCGCCCAAGCCGCTCGCCGAAGGCACGCTCAGCGCCGAATTCAAATTGCCGATGCTGCTGCCCGGCGAAGCCTCGTTGTGGAGCGCGTCGGCTTCGCTGATCGAACGCGATATCGAAGTGCGCGACATCGGCGGCGAAAAACCGCATCTGCGTGGCCGCATGCAGTGGAAACTGCTATGAGCCGCCTCATCACAACAAGAACCTCAAGGAGCCGAGCATGACTCACCCGCAGCCAGCCGTGCGCCGCGTCGCCATTGTCGGGGGCAACCGGATTCCATTCGCCCGCTCGAACACCGCGTACGCGACCGCGTCGAATCAGGACATGCTGACCTTCACGCTGCAAGGCCTGATCGATCGCTACAACCTGCATGGCGAGCGACTGGGCGAAGTCGCGGCGGGCGCCGTCATCAAGCATTCGCGCGACTTCAATCTGACGCGCGAAGCGGTGCTGTCCACCACGCTCGCGAAGGAAACCCCCGCCTACGACGTGCAGCAGGCCTGCGGCACCGGACTCGAAGCGGCGATCCTCGTCGCCAACAAGATCGCGCTGGGGCAGATCGAGGTGGGCATCGCGGGCGGCGTGGATACGACTTCGGACGCGCCGATCGGCGTCAACGAGCGGATGCGCAAAATCCTGCTCGAGGTGAATCGCAGCCGCAGCACCGGCCAGCGCGTCGGCGCGCTGACCAAGCTGCGGCCCGGCATGTTCTTCAAGCCGCTGTTGCCGCGCAATGGCGAGCCGCGCACCGGCCTGTCGATGGGCGAGCATTGCGAGCTGATGGCCAAGCGCTGGAACATTTCGCGCGAGGCGCAGGACGTGCTCGCCTACGACAGCCACCGCAAGCTCAACGAAGCGTACGCACGCGGCTTCGTCAACGATCTGATGACGCCGTATCGCGGCCTCTCGCGCGACAACAATCTGCGCGCCGACCTCACGCTCGAAAAACTCGCGAGTCTGAAGCCGGTGTTCGACCGCGACGCCGGCACGCTGACCGCCGGCAATTCGACGCCGCTCACCGACGGCGCCTCCGCCGTGCTGCTCGCGAGCGAGGCATGGGCCGCGCAACATGGCCTGCCGGTGCTCGCTTATCTGAGTTGGTCCGAAACCGCCGCAGTCGACTTTTTCGACAAGAAAGAAGGCCTGCTGATGGCGCCGGCCTATGCCGTGCCGCGCATGCTCGCGCGCGCCGGCCTCACGCTGCAGGACTTCGATCTCTACGAAATTCACGAGGCGTTCGCCGCCCAGGTGTTGTGCACGCTCACCGCGTGGCAGGATGACGAGTATTGCCGCACGCAGCTCGGCTTGCCCGGACCGCTCGGCGCGATCGACCGCACGAAACTGAACGTGAACGGCAGCTCGCTCGCGACCGGTCATCCTTTCGCGGCGACCGGCGGGCGCATTGTCGCCGGCCTGGCGAAGATGCTTGCGCAACTCGACAAACCGGCCGGCACCGCGCGCGGGCTGATCTCGATCTGCGCGGCGGGCGGCCAGGGCGTGGTGGCGATTCTGGAGCGTTGAGCCGGCGCGCGTGGCCGGCCCCAACGAATAGTGTTGCTTCGCGAAAGATTGCTGCAAACTTTGTTTTGGATCGCTTCGACGCACGCCCGGATGACTGGCCACACGACCAGCACACAAACAGATGAAGCCACCGCTTCAGGAGACGACCGATGACCCAGCCCGCTCAATCCCCGCTCTCGCCCGCCGATCAGGCGTCGAGCGCCGTGCATGCCGCGCACGCAACCGGCGCGACCCGCGCCGCCTCCGCCGCACCGAACACCGACGGCATCTGGTACGCCTCCTATCCGCACGACGTACCGCATGACATCGACGTCGGCCAATACGAATCGATTCCGCAGTTCTTCGACGAGTGCGTCGCGAAGTTCCGCGAGCGGGTCGCGTATGTGAGCGTCGGCGCCAACCTGACCTACGGCGAGCTCGGCCGCAAGGCCACCGCGTTCGCCGCCTATCTGCAAAGTATCGGCGTGCAGCCCGGCGAGCGTGTCGCGATCATGTTGCCGAACACGTTCCAGTATCCGGTATCCCTGTTCGGCGTGCTGAAAGCCGGCGGCGTGGTGGTCAACGTCAATCCGTTGTACACCGTGCGCGAGCTCGCGCATCAATTGAAAGACAGCGGTGCGACCACGATCATCGTGTTCGAGAACTTCGCGAAGACGGTGGAAGACTCGCTACCCGGCACCAGGATCCAGAACGTCATCGTGACGGGGCTCGGCGATCTGCTCGCCGACGGTCTGAATCTGAAGGGACGTCTGCTCAACTTCATGCTGCGGCACGTGAAGAAAATGGTCCCCGCCTACAACCTGCCGCAAGCCGTGCCGCTGCTCAGTGCGCTCGCCACCGGTTACACGCGGCCGGTCACGCCCGTGCGTCTCGCGCATAACGACATCGCGTTCCTGCAATACACCGGCGGCACCACCGGCGTCGCCAAGGGGGCGATGCTCACGCACAAGAACATCATCGCCAACCTGCTGCAGGCGAAAGCGTGGTCCGAAGGGCAATTGACCGGCGAGATCGAAACCGTGCTCACGCCGCTGCCGCTTTATCACATCTACTCGCTGACGGTGAATGCGCTGATCTTCATGGGACTCGGCGGGCGCAACATCCTGATCGCCAATCCGCGCGACATGAAGCGCGTGATGATGATCATCCGTCACGAGAAATTTACCGGCATGACCGCCGTGAATACGCTCTACAACGCGTTCCTCGACAACGAGGAGTTCTGCAAGCGCGACTTTTCGAACCTGAAACTCGCGATGGCCGGTGGCATGGCGACGCAGAAGTCGGTGGCCGAGCGTTTCAAGGCCGTCACCGGCAAGCCGATCATCGAAGGCTACGGCCTCACCGAATGCTCGCCGATCGTCTCGATGAATCCGGTCGACCTGAGCAACATGCGCGACTTCGAAGGCTCGATCGGCCTGCCCGCGCCGTCCACCCAGGTGCGCTTCAGGAAAGACGACGGCAGTTGGGCCGGCATCGGCGAGGCGGGCGAATTGTGCGTGAAGGGACCGCAGGTGATGAAAGGCTACTGGAATCGGCCGGACGAAACCGCCAAGGTGATCGACGACGAAGGCTGGCTCGCCACCGGCGACATTGGCGTGATGGACTCGCGCGGCTTCATTCGCCTGATCGACCGCAAGAAGGACATGATCCTGGTGTCCGGCTTCAACGTCTACCCGAACGAAATCGAAGACGTGATCGCCGCGCATCCGGACGTGCGCGAGGTGGCGGCAATCGGCGTGCCCGACGAATCCCAGGGCGAGCGCGTGAAGGTGTTCATCGTCAAGCGCAACCCGTCGCTGACCGCGGAACAGGTGATCGCCCATTGCCGCAAGAATCTGACCGGCTACAAGGTGCCGAAGCTCGTCGAGTTCCGCGACGAGCTGCCGCAAACCAACGTCGGCAAGATTCTGCGCCGCGCGCTGCGCGACGAGGAACTCGCGAAGCAAAAGGCTGCCTGACAGGCAAGGCGCTTTGCGTCGCTTAATTTCGGAGAGATTCATGATGCACCGCCTGTCACACCGCTCCTCGGCGGTCATGGCTCAGGTCCCGCGCAGCGCAGCGCGCAAGACCACGTCACACGCCATGCTGGCCGCCGCGTTGGCGGCGCTGGCCTTCGGTCTCGCCGCGCCGTGCGCGTTCGCGCAAAACGACGACACCCCGCCGCCGCTCGATACGGCCTCCAGCGTGAAGGCGCCGACCACGCCGTCCTCCCAGGTCGGCAAGCTCACGCTGGACCAGCAGGTCAAGTGGCTGCGCGCCGCGCAACAGAGCGGTGCGCTCGAAAAACTCGACGACGCGCAACTGGTCGCGCTGTTCCAGTCGCTCGATCCGCTGACCTTGCCGCGCTATATCAAGGAAGGCCCGAACGGCTACCCGTCGTACGAGTTCACGATGGCGCGTTCGGAACGCATTCATGGCCAGTGGCCCGATAAGCCCGATCACATGCTGGTGCGTCTCGCGCACGACCCGCTGCGGATCTACGCAAAGTGGCTGCCCGACGGCGCGCATGCAGGCCAGGAAATCATCTACGACGAGTCCAAGCGCACCGATGAAATGTACGGGCATCTCGGCGGCATCATGAACGTGATGCCGTTGTGGACCTCGCTGAACGGCGCGCTGGCCCGCGCGCAATCGAATCACCAGGTGCGCGATCTCGGCACCGAGTACATTGCCGCCCAGTACCTGTCCGAAGGCAAGAAATATGTCGAGGCCGGCCTGCCGCGCTCGACCCAGGTGGAAGTCCAAACCATCGACGGCGTGCGCGTGGTGGCCTTCACCTTCGAAACGCCGACCGGCCAGCCGCAGTTCTATGCGAAGAAGGAAACGCTCGGACTCGATCTGCGGCATCCGTATTTCCGCACCGTCGAGTCGTATAACAACGACGGCAAGCTCTTCGAGAAGATCGTGTTCGAGACCATCACGCCGAAAACCTTCGACGATTCGACCTTCGATCCGAAGAACAAGGCGTATAAGTTTTAGTGCTGCGGGTGGGCGGTGAAAACGAAGGGGACAGGGGCGAACGGCGAGATCGACGCCTTGTCGCGTCCGCCGCGCACCTCGACCCGATATCCTGCGCGCGTGGCGAGTTGCTTGAGCACAAAGTAATCGGAACCACGCATGAGGCCGATCAACGACGGCTGCGTCCACCACACAGTTCGATCATCGAGACGCGGCGCAAGCGTGGTGTACCAGAGCGCGCCGATGTCGTCGCCCGGTTCGAAGAGCGCGAGCTTCAAACGCCTGGCGTAGTCGGCGCACGCCGGACCGTGCGTCAGCGTGGTGTCGACAATCGCCAGCGTATCGCGAGGCACGGCGGCCCGCGCAAGCGAGGGCCAGGCGCCACCCGCTGCGGTGCTCGACAACCACGCGCCGCTCAACATGAAAGTGCGTCGGTCCATGGCCTGATCCTGTCGCCGCGACGCGGGCGGTTCGCCGCCCCGTTCACGTATAGCCCCGCCGGTCCCGCCATTTCTCCGGCCAGATCCCCTGCTTGCCCGGCGCAAGGATGCCGTTCGGATCGAGCGCGTCCTTGATCGTTTCCGACAGCCGCAACAGCGCGCCGTCGTTGAATCCGTACTGCGCGGCCGCAAAATCCATATACGCCAGATGCGCCCGATATTGACCGTATCCCGCCGCACGCGCATCGCTCATCAGCGAACGCAATAACGCGCCGGCCTGCTCGAGCTGGTTCGCGTCGTCACGATCGAAAATCGCCGCGAAAATGTGATGCAGATGACGCACGCCCGCCGTAAAACCCCCGTAGTAATCGAAGCCGTATTCCGCGGCGCGCGTCTTGATCATCATGTATTGACGCAATGCGTCGCGCCCGCTCGCCGGACACACCGGCGCGAAGTCCACATGCGCGCCCGTGCCGCCGCGCCAGTCGAGCATGCGAAACGCGCTCATCGCCGGAATGCCGGCGAGGTTGCGATCCCCGCCCGCCACGGGCTGCGCATCGCCCGCATAGCGTGTGGCCGACAACCTCGCCTGCGGCACGCGAGCAAAGGCGCGCTGCACGATCGCGTAGCGCGCGTCGATCAATTCCGGCGTACCGTACAGCGCGAAATGCAGATTCCAGCGGCCGACCTGCAGTTTCTCCAGCATGGCCGTCACCGCGCTCTCCGGCATGGCGCCCGCGCCGTCGTACCACTGTGCGCGCGACGACAGTCCCGCCGCGCGACGCAAGCCGCCTTCGATTACCGCGTTGTTGCGGATCGTGTCGTCGAGCCGTAACGGCCGCAAGATTTCCACGATCGCGTCGAGATCCGTTTCATGCTGAAACTGGATTTCACCGAGCAGATAGGCGGGCGGCGCGGGCATCAACCAGACCCCCAGCTTCGTGACGATGCCGTAATTCGACTGCATGAACATCGCGTCGAACGACGGTCCGTAGCCCGGCCGATACAGCTGCCATGCGGTGCCGACATCGATCCCGCCCATGCCGGTGCGCAACACGTCGCCGTTGGCAAGCACCACTTCCATGCCGCATTGCGTCGCCGCGTGATCGCCGTAGTCGGTATAGCCGAAGCCGCGTTCGAGTGTATTGCCGACCACGCTGCCCCACCCGGCGGCGGGCGGATCGACCCACAACCGGTAGCCCTTGTCGCGCAAATGCGCGGACAGATCGAAGTAACTCACGCCCGGTTCGACCAGCGCATAGGCCAGCGTCTCGTTCACTTCGAGGATGCGGTTCAGCCGTTGCAGATCGAGCACGACCGATCCGGACAAACGCGGCGCCGCGCCGCCATACGCAAAGTTGCGGCCGGTCGAAACTGTCCACAACGGAATGCGGTATTCGTTGGCGATCCGTAGCACGGCGCGGATTTCATCGACGGAGGCCGGCAGCAGCGCCGCGCTCGCCGAAAACGCGGTGGGCTCGCCGGGTGCGAACGGATCGAGATACGCGGCGAGTCCCGCCGCCGACGTCACGACATGCGGCGCGCCGACGATTGCTCGCCAACCGGCAAGCGCGCGATCGAATTGCGCGGCGGATAGTTCGGGCGGCAGGCTGCGGTTCAAGGAAGCTCCCTGGCGAGCGACAGCCGCGGCGCGCTAGCGATGCATGCCACCCCCCATGTGCGCCCCGCCGCTCCACACATGCATGGACGAGCCGCCATGCCAGCCACCGCGACCACCCACGCCATACGAACCACGCACATAGCGGACATGATCCATGTGATGAAAATGATGAAACCGGTCGACGAAAATAACCGACACGCCGACCCCGAACACCACCGGCGGGCCCCAGTACCACGGATCGTAGTAATAGGCCGGCGCGAGCGCCCCGGCGTCGTCCTGAACGATCTGCCAGGTGCCGTCCGGTTGCAGACACGCGCGCCCGCTGACCTGCTGCACGACGCCGTCGATCTCCGCCTGACCCACGACGAACCGGCACGTCGAGGTGTCGGTCAACGGCGCGTCCGGGTCCATTTGCGCGCCCGTTTGCGCGGCCGCAGGGATGGCGCACAGCGCGCCCAGACACAGACAGGCTACGCCGGAACCGAGCCTCGTGCCGAACTGATGAAAGGTGAACATGATGTCGCTGCCTCGACGCGCCGGCGTTGCGACGCGAAGAACGCATCGACACCGTAAAGACCCCGTCGGTTTGCCTTGCCCGACATCCTGCGGAGAAGTTGCGCATGCATGCATCGGGGCACGCGCTTGCGGGATCGAGCAATGAGTAAACGAAGCGTCGCGTGAAGCTATTCCGGCCCGGCGAACGAAGCGCGAGGTGTTTCTGTTACCGCGTGTTGCGGCGCGACGGCGTCGAACGGGAACAGCGCGTCTTTATCCGCCGCTTTCATCCGTTTTTTTCTTCGCAACGCACCACACGAACTCATCGCAACACGCCGTGCGCGGCCACGCTTGCAAGCTCACTGCCACGTCTCCGGTTTGCCGCCGAGCGCGCTGCATACGTCGACGGCGATGGAGCGGAGCTTGCCCTCCGCGATCGGTCCGGACAACGCGTAGCCCATGCCGTCGCTGATCCAGTAGAAGGTGCGCCGGTTGCCGTCGCGGAACAGGCGGAACGCGGTTTCGTCGCGCGCGGTGCCGGTCACGTACAGCGTGAGCCGCGCGCCGCCGGCGTTCTCGTACATGAACTGCGCGGCCGGCCCCGCCTCGCCGGGCAACAAACGCCCACCGACGAGCGAATAACCGTACTCCTGCAAGGACGGCACCGACAGCGGCCGGTTCAGGCGTTTGGAGAGCCAGTTGATCAGATGTTCTTCGTCGCTCGCGGCCACTTCCACCGGATGACGCCGCTCCGGCGTATACACCGCATAGGCAACGTCCGCACGCTCGGCGAAGCTCGGCGGCTGGCTGCCCAGACCGCCCCACGCGCCGCCCGTCAGGCGCGGCGCGAGCGGCCCCAAAGCCAGCGCGATGCCCGCGCCGGCGACGAGCCAGCATGCCGCGATGCCGACGCGCTGCCACCACGGCGCCGCACGACGCACGACGATAAAGGTGGGCTCGGGTGTCGCGTCGGCGCGGTCGCCATATTCGTGACGCTCGCGGTCGTTGCGGTCGCCATGCACGTTACGTTCGCCATGTTCAGTGCGGTCGCTACGTTCGCCGCGGTCGCCATATTCACCCTGCAGCGGCACACCGCACAACACCCGCAGCGCGGCCTTCTGCGCGCGCCACGCCGCGACCCGCGCGGCGGCCTGCGGATGCTGCTCGAGTTTCGCTTCGAGTGCGGCACGTTCGGCGGGCGGCAGTTCATCGTCGACCCACGCCGACAGCGCTCGCAGATCGAGCCCGTCGGGTAAGCCAGCTTCGTGGTCGTCGTTATTCATCACGGATTTCTCACCACTTTCAACGGCGGTGTTTTGCGCGCCGGCTCCTGAGCCGGCCCTTGCGACAACAACACGCGCAAATGCTCACGCGCACGCGAGAGCCGTGACATCACCGTGCCGACCGGCACGCCGAGCGCACGCGACGCTTCCTGATAAGACAGTTCTTCCACCCCAACCAGCAACAGCACCTCACGCTGTTCGAGCGGCAGACAGTACAACGCGCGCTGCAAATCGCGCAGCACCAGGCCGTCCACTTCGCCCTGCGGCGCTTCCAGGTTACGCCACGGCGCGCTGTCGTCGTCTACGGTGATCTCGCGGCGGCCGCGTAGCTGATCGATATACAGATGCCGCAGAATCGTGAGAAGCCATGCGCGCAGATTGCTGTTCGGGCGGAACGCCGTCCAACGGGCGAGCGCGCGCTCCGCCGTATCCTGCACGAGGTCGTCGGCCCATGCGCTGTCGCCCGTCAGTGCGCGCGCGTAGCGACGCAACTGCGGCAGCCAGGAGATCACTTCCGCTTCGAAGTTCATCCCGTCTGCGACGCTCCCAGGAAAATGCCGGGCCGTGCCAGCTTGCCTGGATTCCGCTCGGGAAAACTCGCGCGACGCGGCAGGTTCGGAGGCACCCGGAACATTAGCGGCACTGGCGGCACTGGCGGCACTGGCGGCACTAGCTGCACTCGTGGCACTAACAGCACTCGTGGCATTCAATAGCCGCCGCTGCTGCCGCTCCCGCTGCTGCTCGACGCGCCGGAGTCGGTGGCCGAGGTGCAGGCGCTCGCCGCAAGCGAACCTAGCGCAAGCGCGAGCAGCATGAAGATCGCGGAAAGTACGCGGGACGGTTTCATGTCGAATCTCCTCACCGCCGACGGCACGCGTCGGCCTCACATTCAGTCGGCCTCGCCGCACGATGCGTCGCTGCCCTACCTGTCATAACGCAGACGAGCGACGATTTATTCCGCTCGCGACCTCGTCACGCCCCTTCTTTTTCCGCCATCGACGCCCCGACCACCCGGGCATGGCGGAACAATGCGCCATTCATCGGCAGATTCGTAACGCAACGTTACAGCCAGGCGTTATCAGATGCTTATGTGCGCGCAAGCCGTTATAGTGGACGGAGTTCGCCCGCCGACGCGTTCCGCCCCCACACAGGGTAGAATCGCGGCGAACAACCGTCTTTCTAACCTGAATTGTCCATGGCTTCCGCAGAATCGCATCCGCAAAACGACTTCATGAACGCAGCGCGCAAAGAACGAAAGCGCGTCGAGATTTATCTCGTCAACGGCATTCGCCTGACGGGGTGCATCGAGTCGTTCGATCAGTACCTGGTGATGCTGCGCACGCCTGTCGGCCTGCAAGGCATCTACAAACGCGCGATCTCGACGATCCAGCTCGACACCGGCACGCGTCCGGCGCCGCGCGCGGGGCGTCCGTCACATGGCGAGCACACCACGCGGGGGCCGCACGGCTCGCGTGAGCCGCGTGACCATCGTGAGCCGCGCGAACCGCGTGAACCGCGCGAGTCGTATGGCGCACCGTCTTCCGACCGGCCCACACCCGATCGCAGCAGCAGCACGTCAGACGGCCCGGTGGTCGTGACGCGCCGCCGGCGTCTGTTCGGCACGGGCGGTGGCGACGGCGGTAGCCACGGCGGCGGCAACCATGGCGGTCATGGTGGTAACGGCAACAACGGCAACAACGGCGGCAGCGAGTAAGCAGCCGCTTCGGCGCTCGGCTATTCCTTAGGATGGCCGAGCCGCATCAAGATTTTCTCCAGACGCACTAGCTGCTGCTCTGTCAGTTCGAATCCATGTTTCACCGCCATCACGCGGCGACGCCAATAACCGGCGTCCAGCATGCGTAGCGCCGGTTGCCGCGTGGCCCAATCCAGGTGTTCCAGTTCTGCTTCCACGACGTGCAGCGCGTTGAAGCGCGGCCTGCTCGCGGTCTTTTTCCGGTCCATGTGATTCGCTGCCTGGTGATTCGCGAGGGTCCGCGAGTGTCAGCCTGCGTCCCTGCCGAATTGGACACTGCCGGTTCACGTCGTGCGACAGGGTGTGAGCGCCGGCCCACGCGGCCGGTGAATGTCGCGGCCCCTTGCTTGCCGTCGATGCCAGCCAGCGACACACGAAAAACGAGTTGATGCCGGATGATTTGAAGTGCTGTTTGGCGTCGATATCGGCGGGTGGTTTTCCATGCGCCGCGATCGCATGGCATGCTTGCCGTGTGCCACCGCCTTAGGCCATCTGACCGATGGTCGCCGACGGCCGCCATGCGCTATTCTGGGTGACCGCCTCTCTTCGAATGGAGTCTGTCATGACCAGCAAGAAGCACCCCGCGGCTCATCCCGCGCAAGCAGAGCCGCCCGTGGAGTCCGACGACAGCCGCCTCGACGAGGCGCTCGACGAGAGCTTTCCCGCCAGCGATCCGATCGCCGTCGACACGACCGATCCACATCGCTCGCCGGAAAAAGAAACGTCTTCGCAGGGAAAGAAGCGGCATTAGCGGTACGCCACCGCAGAGCGCGGTTGCCGGGGGCGATGCCGAAGGCGACCCACAATGAATCAGGCGGCCCGAAAGCCGCCTGCTTGTGTCTGCTTGTGCGTGATTATGTCCGCATGGATAACGGCTCGAAGACAACGATAAGGCGCTCAACCCGCCCTATCCCCCGGCAAACCGCGCAGCGCCATTCACACGGCACGACCGATCCGCGAGGTCTTCAGACCATCGCACTCAGTGCGACGGCAAGCCGCTTTCCAGTTGACGCTGCAGATCGCGCACCTGGCGTTGCGCGGCGCGCAACTGGTCTTGCGCGGCAGCCTTCTGCTGAGCCAGCGCCGAGGCTTCGGCACGGCTCTGCTGCTGCTGGCTCGCCACGATGCTCTGCTGCTGACGCGCCACGTCGAGGTCGGCCTGCAGACGATTCGCGCGATCTTGCGACAGCGCGATCATGCGTTCCGTGAAGGCCTTTTGTGCCTCGAGTTGCGTGCGGCGAATTTCGACATCCGACAGTTGCAGCGTCTGACGCACGAAATCCTTATAGATCATGTCGGCCCGCGTGGCGTCCTGCGTCTTGATGACGCGCCAGAAATTCTTCTGTTGGAACAACGCCACGTAGTACGTCATCTCCTTGCCATAAAACAGCAGGCTCGCACCGTAGCTGCCGTTGTAGGTGGTGCGCAATTCCGCCAGATCCGAGCCGTGAATCATTTGCTGCAATTCCGCGACATTACCCGCGGCGGATTGCTTCGCCTCGTCCGGCGTCAAAGCGGTGGTCTGGGCCGCTCCGGCTTGCGGCGTGGCCGGCAACGCGGTCGTCGTGCCCGGCTGGGAAACGACGCCAGCACCGCCGCCTGCGCTCGCGCCGCCGTCCGGCAGAGCTTGCGCATAAACGCCTTGCACGGCCCCCAACGCGATGAAAGCGGCCAGGGTGATCTGTCGTAGTTTCGACTTGTGGTCCATGTAATTCCTGCTTAAACAGTTTTTGTTTTAGTACAACCGTCTCATTATTACTCACTTTCGCGGGTTTCGGGCTCTTCGTCGAAAATTTGGTACTTGCGCATCTTCTCCCACAAAACCTTACGACTGATGCCCAGATAGAGCGCCGTATCCTGGCGACGCCAACCGTTTGCGTCGAGCGCGGCGAGCACGCGGTTGCGCTCCGCCATGTCCCATTTGCTGCGGTCCACCAGCACCTCGGCCACGCTCTCGGCAGGCACCGGCTGGTTGCTGCGCGCCAGCGCCAGCAGCCGCTGCAGACGGGCCGCGTCCCACGCGCCGATCTGGCGCACGGTCACGCCGATCCGCTCGGCGAGATTGCGCAGCTCGCGCACGTTGCCGGGGAAGTAGGTGTCGGCCACCGCGTCGGCGAGCCAGTACGGCAGATCGGGTAACGCCGACAGACGCTCATTGCCGACCACCTGCGAAATGAATGCCTTGAAGATCGCGATCTTGTCGACCGCGCCGCGCTCTTCCAGCGACGGAATCTTCAACTCGATCACCGCCAGCCGGTAGTAGAGATCCGCGCGGAACGTGCCGTCCTTCACCAGTTGCGGCAGCACCTTGTTGGAGGCCGCCACCAGCCGGAAATCGAGCTTCACCGGCGTGGCCGAACCGATCCGCGTGACCGCGCTGTCTTCGAGCACGCGCAGCAGCTTGACCTGCTGATAGAGCGGCAGGTCGCCGATTTCGTCGAGGAATAGCGTGCCGCCGTCGGCCTGCTCGAAGTAGCCCTTGTGCGCCACTACCGCACCGGTGAACGAGCCTTTCGAGTGACCGAAGAACAGCGATTCGAACAGCCCGTCCGGAATCGCCCCGCAGTTCACCGCGACGAACGGGCCTTGCCCGTAGCGACTATGTTTTTCGTGCAGCAACTGCGCGATGCGCTCCTTGCCGACGCCGGTCTCGCCATGCACCAGCACGCTCGTGTCGCAATCGGCGAACGTGTCGACCTCGTGCAGCAGCGCCTGCATGCACTCCGAGTTGGCGATCATCGCGTCGGATTCGTGCGTCTTGGCGCTGTGCGCGCGGATCTGCGCGACCAGCTTCATCACCATGCCGCGTAGCTCGGCGCAGGTGAAGTCGAGCGGCAGAATGTGCGAGTACTCGGACGGATAGCTGGCCGGATCGTGGTCGCGCGGCGCGGCGCCGACCCACACGACCGGGATGCCGTGCGCGGCCTGCCAGTCGCGCAGGATCAGCGCGCCGCTGTCGATCACCGAGACGCTGATGATCGCGAGCGACGGCCGCGACGCGGTCCGTTCAGGCGAGATCGCGACATCGTCCGCGCGGATCACTTCGACGTCGAAGCTCGCCATGCAGCGCGCGACCCGGTCGACGATATCGGCCTTGCCCTCCCAGACGTAGATATCGAGTTCCTCGATTTTGGCGGTGGTTCTCATCGTGGATAGGCTAGTTGACCAGTTGCGGGACGCCGCATGTCAGCGACATGTTGTGGACGGTGGCCGTGCCGACTTGCACGCCGAGCAGCGAGAGCGTCGGAATGAGCACGGCGTCGAGCAGGTTGAAGACGGTTTGAAGCAATGGCGTTACGGCGGTCGTGACGAGGCTGAGCAGCGGAGTCAGCAAGCCGGACAGATCGTAGTTACCGAATACCTCGATATGCAGCGCCGAAGGCAATGCCGCCAGCAGCGGTGTGGCCAGCGCCGAAGCGTCGGTACCGACCGGATTGGAATTGGCGCTCGCCGTGGAATCAAAACTGCCGGACGAACCGTTGAACACGATCGGCGTCGAGCCGGGCGTCAGCGAGTAAGGCCCGAGAGCGTCCAACTGGACGCTCGCCACGTTGCCGACCAGGATCACCGAAATGTTCGCCAGCACGATCGGCCCGCCGCAGCTCGAATTCGTGCCGAGGCACAGCGCCGCGATGCTGGGCTGCACCTGAATCGTGGCGTTGGTGGCCGCCTTGCTGCTTTCGCAGTCCACCGAACTGAGCGTTGCTTTGCCCGCCGCGACCTTCAGGTTCAGCACGATCGGCGTGCTGAGCGCCGAGATCGTCGCCACGCCGAGGTTGATCGGCTGCAGCGCGATCGGCAGCAGTGTCACCACCGCATTGATCGACGCCGTGCGCGCTACGGTGCGCGCCGTGGAGACACCGCCGACCGTGGTGGTGCCACCCTCGCCCACCGCCAGCACCGGAGGCTGGGTGATCTGCAGCGACAGCCCAGCCACACCGGCCAGACCGGCATTCACGTTGATCACCGGCCCCGTGCCGTTCGGATTACTCTGCGCGATCTGCGCGGCGACCATCACCGCGTCGAGCGCGTCGATCGTCGCGGTCGCCGCGGCGTTCGGGTTGGACAGGCCCAACGCCAGCAGCCCCGGCGCGCTCGGCCCGTTGTCCCCGATGGTGATGTTCTGTCCGCCCGGCACCGTGACGGCCAGCGTCTGCAGGATCGCGGCGTCGACGGTATCGCCTCCCGCCTGCAACGCCTGGACCATCGCCAGCATCAATTGCTGATAACTCACGGTGGTCGAGAGCAGGCCCTGCATCGACGAAGCACCTAGCGCCACCATCAGATCCGACAGCTTGATGGTCGCCCCCGCGAGACTCTGGAAATTACCCACGGTCAACGCCACACTGGTGTTCAACAAACCGCCGAGAATCGCGTTGAGCAACGCCGACTGTTGCGTATTGATCGTGGCGATGCCGGTGCTGAGCGAGAACGCGTCGATGTTCGATGCCAGCGCGGTCGCGGTCGTCGTCACGGCGCGGCTCGGTCCGAGGAAAAAATACGGTATCACCTGGCTGGTCTGCACCTGCACCGCATTCAGCGGATTGCCGGTCGTGCCGAAGTAGGTATTGGTGCTGGTGTCCCAGCGTCCGCAGGTGGTGGCGATCGTCGTCGTGCCGCCGGCGCTGAAGCCGTTGGCCGCCGCGTTCTGTTGCGCGGCGGTAGTCGCGGCCGCGCAGCCGCCTGACGAGCTGATCATTTGCACCGCCGCCAGCGCCGCCAGATCGGCCGTGCGCTGCAAGGACCGGCGCGCGAAATACACATTGCCGACGTCCAGCACGCCGAGCGCCGCGATCGCCACGCTCAGCCAGATCACCGCGAGTACGGCGATCGCGCCACGTTGACCGTGCCTGCGCGTGCCGGCGCGGCGCACCGCTCGCGGGTGCGCGCAGCGGTCGGAGCGAGTCGCGGACGACAGACGGCCACGCATATCAGTTCGCGCCACCGCCGGTCGCGCCGCCCGACCCGCCACCGCCGCTGCCGGTCGTGTTGAGCATCGAACCGTACAGATCGGGAATCTTGCTCTTGAACGATTCCATGTACCGCCGGTAGGCGAGACCGGCTTCCGTGCCGAGCATCGGCAGCGCCGGCGCCGCTTGCGCGTTGCTACCCTGCAGGTCGAGCCACGTACGCGTGCTGTGTCCCACTTCGCTGGCGCGCACCGGTGGTTGCATCGTCGGCGAGGGCTGAGCGGCCTGCGCTGCGTCGTTTGTCTGCGCAAGTGCACCGATGGAAGCGCCGATCGACGCCGCCAGCGCGGCGCCCATGGCCAGCCGCCGCGCCACCCCACCCCATGTTCGTGTTCTGTCTGTCATGTCCGCCCCCTGATTTCCCGACCGGCATTCGTGCGACGCTCGCCTCGCCTTCGCCCGGTCACTGCGCGAACCGCTGCAGCAAACGCGGCGCCGGTTCGATACCCTGCACGCTCGCGACGGTCCCCATCTGTCCGGCTCGCGGCTGCGCCGGCGCCGACGCGCCGCGCGTCTGAACCCGCCCGGCCGCCGCCACTTTCGCCGTGTCGCTGCGAATCGCGGCGCGCACGTCCGGCGTCAATTTCTGCTGATTCATCACCGCCTGCGCCTGCGCCTGCTCGCCGTTGGCGAGCAGATAAAGCACCACGTTGCTGACGATCTTCGGATTGTTCTGATCGAGCTCGGCCGCTTTCATCAGCGGCACGCGAGCGCCATCCACATCGCCGTTACGCAGTCGCGCATAGCCGAGGTCGGACAGCGTCACCGCGTCGGTCGGCTCGAGTTGCGAAGCCTGCTCCAACGCTTGCGCGGCGCGCGCGAAATCGCCGCCCGCACCGGCGATCAAGCCCAGCCCCCGGTAGCCGCGCGCGGCCAGCGGCGTCTTCAGCAGAAGACCGTATGCCTGCGCCGCCGCGTCCGGCTGATCGGTCATGCGCAGCGCGTCGGCACGCAGCAGATGGGTGTCCGGGCTCGCGCCGTACTGCTTTTCGTACGCGTCGATATGCGCGAGCGACGCGAAGTAGAGCCCTTGCGCCTGCATCTTGTCGATCAGGCCGAGATACACGCCGGGCGTGTCCGGCGCAGGATCGCGATTGGCCTGTTGCTGCGCCATCGCCGCCCGCTCGGCCTGCGGCCCGACGCCGTAACCCGTCAGCACCTGCGACGTGCAAGCGCCGAGTAGCATGCAAGCGGCGACAGCCGGCGCGTAACGCAACACGCGCCGGGTGAGATCGAAAGGCAGACACTGAACCATGGAGCAATCCTTACTGATGCACCGCATGAAACGAACGCGTGACGGCCAGCACGCCAGGACCCGCCGTGACGATCATCAGCGCGGGCAACAGCGTCACGATCATCACGCCCGTCATCTTCACCGCGAGCCGGCCAATGCGTTCGCGCAGCATCGCGCGACGCGTTTTGCGCAGACGGTCGCCGAACTGCTTGAGCGGCTCCTGCACCGCGCCGCCGTGCCGGTCGACCTGCACCAGCAGACGGATGACCGCGCGCAGATCCTCGTTGTCGTAGCTGCTGGCCAGCCGGTTGAGCGACTGCTCGCGCGTGCGGCCCGTGGCGAACTGGCGCTGGGCGATTTCGAGCTCGTTCGAGAGCACCGGCAACACGCTGCGAAAATCGTTGACCATCACCTGCAAACTTTGATCGAGCGACAGACCCACGCCTTGCAGCAGCCGCAGCAAATCGACCAGCAGCGGCAACTCGTCGACCACGCGACGGCGGCGCTTGCCGGCGCGGCGTTTCAGCAGGATCTTCGGCAGCATGAAACCCGCCATCATCGCAATGACCACCAGCACCACGTAGCGCGTGCCGTCCACCTGTCCGCGCGCCAGCGTACCGGCCACCACGGGCGCCGCCAGCGCGCCCAGCAGGCGCGACACCAGGAACAGGCCGCGCGTGCGCGTATCGACGAACCCGCACTGTTCGAGCAGGCGCCGATCTTCTTCGGCCACCACCTGGCGTCCGAACGGCGTATCGAGCCAGCGAATCCCCACCTGCACGAGATGCTCGAACACGCCTTTGAAACCCGTCGGCCGCGCGGTGCGCACCGCCGTCTTCGACGCAGCGGGTGCGCCGTCCGTCGCGCGAGCCGCTGCGGCGTTCAGCGCAGCCGCCTGCAAGGCGCGTTCGTCGAGCGCATGGCCCAGGGTGCGTTCGGTGCGCCGCTGCGCGGCCACCCGCGCGAGCACCAGACCGGCGACCAGCAGCAGGGCGAGCGCCGCGAGCGCCAGCGCGAGTGCGAACAGTTGATGGGCTTGCATCGTCAATCCCTCAGGCTCGCCATGCGGTACAGCAGCCAGGCGCCGACCACCTGCAACGCGAACGCCAGATAAACCAGTTGCCGCCCGCTCGGATCGAACCACATCGAAGCGAAATACGAAGGGTTGGAGACGATCAGAAACCCGCCGATGCCCACCGGCAAAGCCCCCAGCACCCAGGACGACATCCGCGTTTCCGACGACATCGCCACGAGCTCCCGCTCGGCCTGCTCGAGGTCGCGCATGAACGACGCCATCCGGTCGAGCATCACGTCGGCGCGGCCGCCGTACTTCACGGACAGACGCAGCACGGAGCCCACCAGTTCGAGTTCGCGCACGCCGTAGATCAACGAAACCTGATACAGCGCGCGATCGATTTCGACGCCCGTGCGCAACATCCGCGAGACGTTGTCGAGACATTCGCGCAACGGCGTCTCGGTGGTTTGCAGCGCGGCCTGGAACGCGGCCGGCACGCTATTGCCGAGCGTGATCAAACGCACGATGCCGTCGAGAAACAGCGGCAACTGCCGCACGATCAACTGCCGACGCTTGTTCACGCGCATCGTCAGGAAAAAATACATCAGCAGGCCGCACATCCCGAACACCACCAGCGCGGCGAGCACGCCACGGGCGAGCCCCGCCCAGCCGCACAACAGCAGCACGATCGCCGCGCTGGTGGCGAACGGCCGTTTGGCATCGACGATCCCCGCGCGCTCCAGCAGGTGGCGCAGCATGAAGCGCGCGCGCGCCACCAGGTAGCGGCAGGAAGCCAGCCAGCCCGCGTCGGCGGGCGGCGCTTGCGGCGCGATCGCGACCTGCGCCCCGGCACGGGTGGGTGCGACGCGCGGGCCGCTCGCGAGTCCGGCCGGTCCCGCGGCGCCCGGCATGGCCGCCGCCATCCGGCTATCGATAAAACGTTCGGTGCTCACCTGGCCTTTGCGTTGCGCGCTGCGTTGCCACAGCAGCAACGCCAGCGCCGCGCACAGAAGCGCGAGCGCCGCGACGACCAGCACCGCGCTAGACATTGAAGCCTCCACCGAAGCCGCCGTTACCGCCGCCAAACCCCGCATTGCCGAACGCGTTGCCGCGTTGCTCACTGCCGCCCAACGCCTGCCGGAACCGCACCAGCTTCGGCGAATGCGGATGGATCCCGAGCGAGACCCAGCTATCCAGCTCGTCGCCCTCGGCGGTCATCACCGGCTCGTAGCGATACAGCTCCTGGGTCGCGATGATGTTGTCCGACAGCCCGGTGACTTCCGTGATCGATAGAATCCGCCGCCGACCATTCGAGAGCCGGCCGATCTGCACGATGAAGTCGACCGCGTTGGCGATCTGGCGGCGCAAGCTCGACTCGGTGCCCTGAAAGCCCGCGAAGCCGGCCAGCATTTCGAGCCGGTACAGACATTCGCGCGGCGAGCTGGCGTGCACGGTGCCCATCGAACCGTCGTGGCCGGTGTTCATCGCCTGCAGCATTTCGAGCACCTCGCCGCCGCGCACTTCGCCGACGATGATGCGATCCGGCCGCATCCGCAGCGTATTGCGCAGCAGGTCGCGGATCGTCACCACACCCGCGCCGTCGAAACCACCCGGCCGGCTTTCGAGCCGCACCACATGCGGATGGTTCAGCGACAGCTCGGCCGTGTCCTCGATCGTCACGACCCGCTCCGGCTCGGGAATATGAAACGCCAGTGCGTTCAGCAGCGAGGTCTTGCCCGAGCTCGTCCCGCCCGACACCAGCACATTGCAGCGCGCCGCCACCGCTGCTTCGAGCAACGCGCCGATTTCCGCGTTGTAGGTGCCGTTGCCGAGCAGATCGTCCGGCCGCATCGGATCTTTACGGAATTTCCGGATCGACACGATCGGGCCGTCGATCGACAGCGGCTCGATCACCACGTTGACCCGGCCGCCGTTCGGCAGACGCGCGTCGACCATCGGGTTCGACTCGTCCAGCCGCCGCCCGATCGGCGCGAGAATGCGGCGGATGATCCGCAGCAGATGCGCGTTGTCGGCAAAGCGCACCTGAATGCGCGTCAGAATGCCGTGCCGCGATACGTACACGTCGTTGTAGCCGTTGATCAGAATATCTTCGACGGCCGGATCGGCGAGCAGGTCCTCGATCGGTCCGAAGCCGGCCAGTTCCTTGGTCAGCGCCTCGGCGATCAGGCGCACCTCGCTCTCGTTGATCGGAATGCGGCGCAGCCTGACGAAGCTGTCCATCTCCAGATCCACGAACTGGTTGATCGCATTGCGCGACCAGCGGCCGAACTCGGAGCCGAGTTCCTCGATACGCGTCAGCAGATGTTCGTGCGCAGCGTTCTTGATATCCTGGAACTGCTGGCTGTGCGCGAACGACGGCGCGTCGTCGGCAAATTCGATCTCTTTTGCCATCGTCTATGACCGCTTGTGAGTGGTTGGGATGAAACGCTTGAGCGCGCCAAGCGCCGATTTACCGTGCGCCTGCGCGGCCGCGCGCTGGGCGCCGCCGAGACGTTCGATCAGCGGTTCGAGCGCGCGCGCATACGGATCGCGCGCGGCGGCGTCGACCAGCAGATGCCCCTGGTTGACCGCCTGACCGAGCGCGACGCGCCGCTCCGGCAAGGTGGCGAGCAGCGGAATGTCCAGGCGCTGCGCGATCTGCGCGGCGGCAAGGCCGAGATCGGCGTCGAACTTGTTGACGATCAGGCGCACATTCGCGGTGTCCACGCCCTCTTCGCGCAGCGCGTCGAGCACGCCGACGGCCGACACGATCGACGCCACGCCCTGGTCGCACAGCAGCCAGGTTTCGTCGGCCGCCTGCACCACGTGCGCGATGAATTCGCTATTGGCAAAGCCGCCGAGGTCGACGATCTGCTGGTCGAAAAACGCCCGCAGCCGGTTCAGCAAACCGATCGACGACGAGTACGACACCTCGCGCATGTCAGCCAGATTCGGCGGCAACGTGGTCAGCGCGAGGCCGCTCGTGTGATGCGACAGCGCGGTCGACACGAAGGTCTGATCGAAGCGGCGCAGATTGCGCACGGCTTCGACGAAATTGAATTCGCTACGCGTGTTCAACAGCAGCGAGCCGTCGCCGGCGGGCAGACCGAGATCCAGCAAGGCGGCCTGACGCCCCTGCGCGACGTCGCGCCGTTGCAGCATCACGGCGAGGTTCGCGGCCAGCGTGCTGACGCCCATGCCGATGCGGGCGCCGAGCAGCGCGGTCACGTGCCCATGACGGCTGACCGGCTCGACCAGGTTGTCGAGCACCTGCCGCGTGATGCGCAGCGCGTCCTCGGCCGGCGCGGACATATCGACGAAATCGCGTACGCCGGCGCGCAGCGCGGCCAGCGCGCTTTCGGGTTCGGCCAGCGTGCCGAGCGCGACGATCTGCATGCCCGGATAGGCGCTGCGCACCGCGCTCGCGGCCGCACTCGCCGCCGCCGCGCGGCCGCCCGAAAAGTCGACGAACACCAGCGACGCGTTGAGCGTCGCGATGCGCTGCATGAGCATGGTCGGATCGAGTGTGGCGGCCTCGACCACGCCCGCGCCTACCAGCGTATCGGTAAGCCAGCGCACGTGTTGGTCGGTAAGCGACGCGAACACGAAATAGTCGGTGACCGCCCGTTCAGTCAATGAATGCGTTCTCGCGTTCATGGGGAACATCCTCATGCGGCATGGGCTGCAAGGCCGCCGCTTCGTCCTGCCCGCCGGCGGACGTGCGCTGATCGCACGTCCTGCGGCTTGCTGCTTCAGTCCACCGGCGCGGCGCCCGCGCGCGCGCCGCGTTCATTTCGAAAAGCCCGGCGCGGCGTCTCGCGTCACCACGCCGCCGATCAACGAACGCCACACCGGCGCGTCGCGCTGTTCGGACTGCTCGCCCGGCGTCGACGGCAAGGTCGCGCCCTTGGCCAGCGGCGACACCAGATGCGGCGTCACGATGATCACCAGCTCCTTCTCGTTCTGCTGGTAGTTCAACTGCTTGAAGAACGTGCCGATCACCGGCAGATCGCCGAGCAAAGGCACCTTCGACACGTTCGACGCGGTCTCCCGATCGATCAGCCCGCCAATCACGAAACTCTCGCCGTCGCCGAGTTCGACGGTGGTATCCGCGCGTCGCGTCGTGAACGCGGGCACCGACACGCCGCTGATCGTCACCGCATTCGTGAAGTCGAGCTGGCTCGCTTCCGGCGCGACCTTCAGCGCGATGCGCTGCGGGCTGAGCACCGTCGGGGTCAACGTCAGCCCGACGCCGTAGGGCTTGTAGACGATCGAGGTCGAACCCAACGCCTGCGGCACCGGCACTGGGATCTCACCACCGGCGAGAAAGCTCGCACTCTGGCCGGACAGCGCCACCAGCGTCGGCTCGGCCAGAATGCGCGCGAGGTTGTTGTTTTCCAGCAAACTCAGATTCGCGAACAGTCCATGCGTGGCCGAGTTGAACAGCAGGTTGAACGCCGACGTGATGGGCGTCGTACTCGACACCTGCGGCTGCTGCCCCGCCGTGGCCGACACCGAGGTCAGCGCCGACGGCGCGAACGAACCGAACGAAAAACCGTTGTTCTGCTTGAAGAAGTTGAAGCCCATCTCCTTCAGCACAGTGCGGCTGAACTCGACCACCCGCACATCGACCTGCACCACCGCGCGGCTCGCCACCGTCGACGTGTCGAACACCGAGCCGTCCTTGCCGAGCGAGCCCTCCGCCGCGACCACGGCGCGCTGATGCGCTTCCATCGTCGCCGCCGAACCGGCCACCACCGCCGTGCCGCCGAGCACCTTCAGGCTCGGCGTGTCGGGACCGAGCAACGAGGCGGCCGCCGGCGTGATCACGTTGACCGTATAGGTCTGCGGCACGTCTCGATCGCGCTCCCACACCATCAGACTGGTGGTGCCCGCCGCCTTGCCGACCAGCAGCACGCCGCCGCGCTTGTCACCCTTGATGATCAGCACGTCGGCCACCGCCGGATCGCCGATCGCCACCCGCTGCAACGTGTGACCGCCCGCGAGCGAACGCTGCGCGCCGACCGTCAGTTCGATGCTTTGCGCGGCCTCGCCCGGTAGCGGCGTCGCTGCCTGCGTGGCCTGGCCCCGCTGTACCACCACCGGTCCGGCCGCGTCGGTCGCCACCGATACCGCCAGCAGCGTCAGCCCAAGCCAGGCGGTCATGCCAGATACAACAATCCGTTTTGTCATGTAGTCATGGCCGAGTCAGGCCGCCCGCTCCCTAAACCCCTTACCAGGCGACCGTTTCGGCTCGCCCACCCCGTATCACTTCGATACCGCTCTTTGTAGTGTTCGTACTGGCCGTGACGCGTGTCGCCGGCACCGGCATATGCGACGGCAGCGACGGCAAGGGCGGCAGCCGTGCGCCCGCCCCCGCCGGGCCGCTACTGCCGGACAACGCATCGAGCGCCACGCCGGCCGCGGCACGGGTCGAGTCCTGCAACGGCTCCGCGCCCGGGCGCAGCGCAGTTTTCAGCACGCCCGGATAAGCCGGCAACGCGCTCTGATCGGCTACTTCGGGATCCTTGGCATTACGTAACGCGAAGATCAGACGGCCCGCGCTTTCGGCGAGCATCAAACGATCGACGTCGGCCACCGGCACCGCCAGCACCGCCGTGCGCACCATGCCGTTCGGATCGCCCGCGCTGTCGCCACTCGCGGTCGCGTTGCCGAACGTCAGCACGCGCACTTTCGACATCAACAGACGCGCCTGGGTACGGTCGATTTCGCCGTTGCCGCCCATCGAGCCGTCACGCTTGAGCGTAAAGAACACGTCGACGAAATTGCCGGGCCGCAGCCGGTTGCCGACCGCATTGCTTTCGTCGACCCGCACGGCGAGCGCCCGTTCGCCCGGTTCGACGCGCTCGGCGAGCCCCGACGCCAACTGCGTTTCCAGAATCGGCGAATCCACGCCGATATCGGCGTTCGGCACGCGGCCGGTCAGTTGTGCGGGATCGGTGAACGTGCCGTTCGGATTGATCGGCAGCGACTGCACGCGCAGTTCGTCGGCCGTGATCGGCTTGCCGGCCGGCAGCACGCGGGTCGCCACGACCACGGCGAAGCTCGCTTGCGGCGCGGCCGTGACCGTGGTCGGCGGCGGCCGGCGCGACAACGTCCACGCGAGGATCCCCAGCAGCAGCGCGAGCACGATGAGCACACCCGCGAGAATTTTGGTCAGATTCGGCATGAGAACCCGCTGCGTCGGTTGAACGATGCATTGCCGTGCGAGTGACCACACGCGCGCTGGAACTCAAGCGCCTGCGCATGGGCAGCGACGGAAAGGCGTGGAGCCGGCGCGTGCGTCACTGGATATTCTCCGGGTTGAGTTGAACCGTGGCGAGGCTGCTCAACGTGTTGGGCAGCACGTTCTGCATGATCGGCAAAGCCGGCACGAGCGGCTTGCTCGCGTAGTTGTAGGTCAGCGCGACATTGATGCATTGCATCGCGTTACCGGCCCCGCAAGGCGCGGAAGTCGGCGTGCAGGTGATTGCGGTGCCGGCTAGTTTCGCGAGCGAGGCAGTCAACTGATTCGCCGCGCTACACGCGTTATTGCCGCGATTGGTCAGCGCGCTTTGCAGCGACGTGTTGCTGGTCCAGTTCAAGGCGGCGCGTGCGCCCTCTTCGGCGGCCAGTGTCATGATCTGCTGGGCCAGCATGATCAGACTGAAACTGACGATGGCGTACAGCACCGTGAAAAACACGGGAAATATCAGCGCGAATTCGACGGTCATCGTGCCGCGCTGTGCCACGCGCCGAGCGCGGGACGGGCGAACGCGCCGGGCCGCCGCCAACGGAGCGCGAGCGTGAAGGCGCCGCGGGTTCATCGCAGGCCTCCGCTCAGCACCTGCAGCCCGAGCCAGCCACTTGCGGCGATCGTCAGACACGCCGCAAAAGGCGTGGACGCTTTGCCGACTACCTCGAAGGTCGGGCCGCTGTCGCGGCCGAGGTCGGCCAGCCGGGTGCGCGTCACCGTCAGCAACCACAGCGCATGAATTCCTGCGGCAAGACTCGCCGCCATCCACAAGCCGAGCAGCGCATGCATTCCGCACCACGCGCCCAGCACCGCGAACACTTTGACATCGCCCGCGCCCATTACCCCGAGCGCGAAAAATGGCAATAGCGCGACGAGCCCGATCAACGCGCCCGTTAATGCTTGTGTAAGGGAAACACCGAATGGGCCCGATTGCACGAGCGCGCACCCGAATGCCGCGACGAATCCAGCCACGACAACGGAATTGGGAATGCGTCGGCGGCGATAGTCGCAAACTGCGACCACCACGGCCCAAGCCACGAATATCACGACCCCGAGAAAAACTTTCATTTCGCACTCGACAGGCGAAGCAAAGCCATGCGAATTGCCAGGCAATCCGCATTAACCATAATGGCTATGGCATAAAAAGGCCGCGAAACGAGCGGGCGTTGAATTGCCGGCTGTTCCGCGGGACTTTCAGCGTTGCTTTACGCCGCCGGGACGGTTATCTGTCCGGCGATCGCAGTCAGCACGGTTTTCAGATTGCCGCCGATGGTCGTGACGCTGGCCGCGATGACCAGCACGATCAACCCCGCGATCAGTCCATATTCGATGGCCGTCACGCCCTTGTTATCTCTCAGGAACCGTAGTGTGAACTTTTTCATTTTTACCCTCGGACTTCGTCTATTTCGTTTGTTTGCCTGCTGCATCGAACCGCTCATTCTTTAGCGCTACGGACCATTGAGCTCTCATTCCTGGTCCTGTTTGTTGCGCCGCGGTAACACTCGCCTTGCAGCTTGCCTCAATAAAACGCGTCAGTGTCAGCTGTCTGTTCGATAACGCACCTCCCTCACCAATCCGCACTGCTTTCGGGTTTTATAGCCGAACAATCTTATTTAAGCAATTGTCCGCTTCCCTGATCCCTATAGCCTATGCGTTTTAACGCTTCACACAGGTTAACGTCCGTTCGTGCGTTGCAGCACATAGTACTAACCATAAGTTAGATTCGCTGCACTAATTATTTGTTTGAACAGAACGTTTCAAGCGCGGCAGTCCCCGCTTTGCGCTTGCGTTACGCCTTACACCGTAACGGCGTGCGCGGCTCGTTACGTTACGCAGCGCTCGTTAATGCGAAATGCATCGCTGCAAATACCGTCTTTCTGATTTAGCGCCCACTCCATCAAAACATCGCAGAGCCGCATTGCGCATGGCTCTGCGCCATGCGCTGAAAAAAACCTGTGGATTGCTCAGCTGAAATGGCACGGCTCATGCAGAGATAGGCACGCAGCAGCACCCAACAACCACATGCGATGCGAGGGCGACATGAACATTCAAACGACCAACACCACGGTACGGACCACCCTGATGGCGGCAAGCATTGCCGCGATGCTGACGCTGGCCGCCTGCGGCGGCTCCGGCAGCCTCAGTTCCGGCACCGGCAGCAACGGCAGCGGCTCCGCCGGCGGCACGTTGTCCACCAGCGGCAGCGGCTCGATGGGCTCGGGCGGCTCCGGCACCTCGGGCACCACGGTCGGTTCGTCCGGCACGAGCGGCACCTCGGGCAGCTCCGGCACCAGCGGCACCTCGGGCACCAGCGGCACGACCCCGGTCGCCAACGCGCTCGGCACGGTGGTGAACAACGGCGGCGGGATCATCGGCGATGCCGGTCAGACGGTGTCGAGCATCGGCAGCGTGATCGGCTCGCAAAACCTGCCGGGCGTCAGCCCGCAAACCACGCAAGCCGCCGGCGGCATCGTGCAGCAAGTCGGCGCTGCGGTGTCGACGCTCGGCGGCGGCGTCTCGCAAGGCCTCGGTCAACTCGGCACCGGCAGCAACGCGGTCGGCACGACGGTGTCGAGCCTGGGCGGCGTCGTGGGTCATGTCGGCGGCGCGGTGACAGACGCCGGCAGCCTCGTGACGAGCCTCGGCAGCGGCCCGCTCGCGCCGTTGTCCGCGCTCACCTCGCCGCTCGGTGGCGTCGTCACGACGCTCGGCGGCGCGGTCACGAACGGCGGTAGCACGCTCACCAACGCACTCTCGACCGGTCCGGTCCAGCAAGTCACGCAAACCCTCAGCACGGCGATCACGCCGATCACGACGATGGTGGCGTCTACCACGCAAACGGTCGGCAACACCACTGGACTCGGCGCACCGCTGAACTCGTTGTTGTCGAAAGTGGGCGGCGGGCTCGGCACGGCCGGCGCACTGTTGAGCGCAACCGGCGGCAACCCGATCACGGCCGCGCTCGGCCATACCGTGACCGACACCGGCACCACGGTCGCATCGGTGGGCGGCCTGCTCACCGGCGGCAGCGGCGGCAACCCGCTCGCTCCGCTGACCAGCGTGCTTGGCGGCCTGGGCGGCGGCACCAGCAGCGGTCCGCTCGCACCGCTCACGGGTGTGCTCGGCGGCCTCGCCGGCGGCAGCGGCAGCAGCCCGCTCGCACCGCTCACCAGCACCCTCGGCGGTTTGACCGGCGGCGCCGGTGGCAGCCCGCTCAGCGGCTTGACGGGTGCACTCGGCGGCGCAAGCGGCGGCAGCAGCCCGCTCGCGCCCGTGACCGGCTTGCTGTCGAGCGTGACGGGCGGCCTGTCCGGCGCAGCCGGCGGCAGCAGCGGCCCGCTCGCACCGGTCACCGGCCTGTTGTCCGGCGTCACCAGCGCACTTGGCGGCGTCACCACCACGGCAGCCGCCACGCCGACCTCGACGACCACGACCGCCGCGACCAACTCCGGCGCCGGCCTGTCGCTGTCGACCACCTCGGGCAAAGGATCGGCCAGCAACCCGCTGGCCCCGGTGACCTCGCTCGTCGGCGGACTGCTCGGCGGACTGGGCAAGAAGTAAGCCGCTGCCGCGCGATTCGCAGGCAGTCACATCGTACCGATAGCACACGCACTACAAGGAACGGCAAACCGGAACGCGGCCCATCGGCCGCACCCGGTTGCCCGACCTCGGCCGAACTGGGCCGCGCCGCTCAGAAACCCGTTGCAACGGCGCACTTGACCAAACGCACACACGACACCCCTAAAAGACACAGAGGAGCACCATGTCCACTCATCGTTTTTTTACTCTCCATGCGGCGTGCGCGACTGTGTCGTCGTTGCGCGCACCGTTGATCGCCGTCGCGGTCGCCAGCGTACTCGCCGCGTGTGGCGGCAGCACCGTCAGCGCGCCGCCGACTACCTCAGGCACCGGTAGCGGCGGCGGCTCGGGTTCGGGCGGCAGCGGCTCCGGCACCGTCGCGACCACCAGCACGAGCGGCCTCGTCACCGCCGCCGCGCAAACCACCAGCGACCTCGGCAACACGATCGCCTCGACGACCATTCCCGGCCTCAGCCCGCAGGTCACGCAAGGGCTGGGCAACGCGGTGTCGAGCACCAGCGGCACGCTCAACGCGGCCGCCAACGCGGTCAGCAACGGTCTCGGCCAGATCGGTACGAGCGCCAATCCGGTCGGCGCGACCGTGGGCGGCCTCGGCAGCGTGGTCAGTTCGACGAGCGGTGTGGTGCAAGGTCTGAGCACCGCGGTCGGCGGTCTCGGCACCGGCAATCTCGCGCCGCTGTCGCCGCTCACCACGCCGTTGGCCGGTGCGCTCGCCACCACCGCCGGCGCGCTGAACGCGGGCGGCGCGACGCTCGGCAACGTGGTCAACTCCGGGCCGGTGCAACAGATCACCCAGCCACTCAGCACCGCGATCACACCGATCGTCACGACCGCCGGACTCGTCACGCAGACGGTCGGCACGCAGAGCGGGCTCGGTGCGCCGCTGGGCGGCGTGCTCGCACAAGTGGGCGGCGCGTTGAGTTCGGCCGCCTCGCAAGTGGGCGGGGCGACCAAAAATCCGGTCGGCGCGGACCTCGGCACGCTGGTCGGATCGCTCGGCAACACCGTGACGAACGCCGGCGGCTTCGTCAATCCGAACGGCCCGAATGGCGCGATGCCGATTCCCGGGCTGATCACGAGCCTGGTCGGCGCCACCAACGTGGGCGTGGTCAATGGGCCGCCGGCGAACAGCAGCCCGCTGGCGCCGCTGCAAAGCTCGCTGGCGAGCCTCGGGCTCGGCAGCAACCCGGTCGGCTCGCTGTCGACGCTGCTCGGCGGCACGCCGCTCTCCGGTCTGACGTCGGCGCTCGGCGGCACGCCGTTGGGCGCGCTGAGCTCGGGATTGAGCGGCTCGCCGCTGAGTTCGTTGACGTCGGTGCTGGGCAGCACGCCGTTGGGCTCGTTGACCTCCGCACTGGGCGGCGCGGGTAGCGGCGCAGGTCCGCTGTCGTCGCTGACGGGTGCGCTGGGTGGCGTTACCGGCGTCACCGGCGGCGCAAGCGGCAGCGGCCAGGCGCTCGCGCCGGTCACGGGACTGGTCGGGCAACTGACCGGCACGCTCAGTTCCGCAGCGGGTTCGACGAGCGGCTCGAGCAGCCCGACGGGCGGCCTGACGACACTGCTCGGCGGTCTGCTGCCGGCCAGCCATAAATAGTCCACCTAACGGCATCGATGAATGCCGCACGCGGAGGTTGTCCGGCGAGATGTACCTCGAAACGCACCTCGAAGCGCGTCTCGCCGGAGCGTGGAGACCAGACACATCGGGTATCTAGCGAAGCAGTTTAAGCATCACGCATAAGCAGTCCGATTCATCACGTGCTCCGCGCTTGCGCCATCGACGCTCAAGCTCCACGGAGCGCGTGACGTAATACAAGCAAGCATGGCAGTATGCGTCGAGCCACACATAAGCGATCGCGACCCGCCCGGCCAGGCGGCACGCCGCGGCACAAGAACGGCATACGAGGAAAATCCGATGAAACTCGGGTACGGCAGCAAATGGACCATCGTGCTCGCGGCGCTCGCGGCGAGCGCCATGCAGGTGGAGGCACAAGCCCAGGCGCGCCCGGGCAGCGCCGTCGGCGGCAATCCGCTCGACTCGCTGCCGCAGATCAAGGCGCCCGACAAAGGACCCAACGTGACCGTGCAGGTCGCACCGCAAGCACCCCAACTTCAGGAACTGCTGGCCCGCCATCTGACGCCCTCGCGCGTGCAGGTCGAGGGCGTGAAGTCGATTCCGTTCGACGAAGTCGCGGCACGCTTCACGCCGCTCGTCGGCAAGGACACCACGATCGGCGATCTGATCCAGGTCGCCAACGGCGTCACCAAGCTTTACCAGGATCGCGGCTATGCGCTCTCGTTCGCGTTCATTCCGGCGCAGACCTTCGAAGGCGGCGTGGTGCGCGTGACCGTGGTGGAAGGCTACGTGTCCGCGGTCAAGGTGACAGGCAAGCCCGGCGCGGTCGAAGACAAGATCCGCGCGATCGCCGACCACATCGTCGCCGACCGGCCGTTGCGGCGCGCCACCTTCGAACGCTATATCAACGTGCTCGGCCTGCTGCCGGGCGTGAAGGTGGCGGCGAACGTGCCGCCGCCGCAGAACACCGACGGCGCCACCACGCTCGAACTGAACGTGGACCGCAAGCCGTTCGACGTCAGCATGGGGATCGATTTCAATCACCCCGGCGTGCAGGGACTGCTGACCGCCACGGAAAACGGCCTGACCGCGCTCGGCGAACAGTTGAGCGTGTCGGCCTTGCTGCCGAAGGGTCGCGACAATGTCACGTATCTCGCCGCGCACGCGGCGGTGCCGATCGGCAGCAACGGGCTGATCGCGAAAATCGACGCGACCCACTATCGCGGCAATCCGGTCGACAACCCCGGCCTGCCCTCCTACATCGAGCGCACGGTGATCAACGACAAGGTGGGCGGCTCGCTCGCCTATCCGCTCCTGTTGAGCAACACGCAGAGCGTGATCGGCACGGCGTCGGTGTACGCGTCGCACGACGAGGATCGCTACAACAACACGATAAGCGGCGCGCAGATCGGCTTGCGTTCGCAGGTGCGCGTCATGCAATTGCAGGCCGATTACACCAACGTACAGACCGGCCAGGTGCGCCGCGCGAGTATCAACGTGGCGAAGGCGTTCGATATTCTCGGCGCGTCCAAAGCCGGCGACTCGAACGTGCCCGGCTCGCCGGTCACGAACCCGGCGTCGATCACCTTCGTGCGCACCGGCGCAAGCTTCTCGCAAAGCAACGATTGGCCGATGAAGATCGGCACCGCGGTGTCGCTGACGGGCCAGTACAGCGCCGTCTCGCTGCCGACTTCGGAACAGATCTCGTTCGGCGCGCAACGTTTCGCGCAGGGCTACCAACCGGGCGAAGCGTCGGGCGATTCCGGCTGGGGTGCGATGTTCGAAATCAACCGGCCGTTCACGCCGGGCTTCACCTATCTGCGCACGCTCACGCCGTATGTATCGTTCGACATGGCGCGTGTTTATCTGCATGCGGGCACGCCGTCGCCGTCGCGGCTTTCTTCGATCGCGTTCGGTTTCCGCATCTCCGATGCGAAGTACTACAGCCTGGATCTGTCGGTGGCCAAGGCGATCGGCGACGCGCCGGTGGAAAGCGCATCGCGCGCGCCGCGCGTCAACGCGACCTTCTCGTACCAGTTGAATTGAAGCTCGCGCGATAGGCGCTTGAGCGGTGGTTGAGCAGTGGTTGAGCGATGCCTGAGCGAAACATCGAGCGATGTCTGAGCCGCGAAAGTGCCGCGTTCTGATTAGAGGGTCCACTATCAAACGACGCGCGCACTTTCACGTATTCTGCGCTGACGATGTGCGGCCGGCGGCGCGCAACCCACGCGCCGCCACCCAGGCGGAGCAGAGAAACAGAGGGGCCGTACAAGGCATCACGGCGGCAGAAACCAGCAGCCCGCCCGAGGTGCCGATAACGCTGCGCGACCACGATCGCGCTGTCTTTAATCAAGGAGGAAGACAATGATGCAATTCACTCAACGCGCGCGTGCCATCGCGCTTCGCACGGCAAAGCAGGCCGCACTCGCCGGCGTATTGCTGGCCAGCGCCATGACCGCCATGGCGCAAACCGACAGCCCGGTCGGCATGTGGCAAACCATCGACGATCACACCGGCCAGCCCAAGGCGCTCGTACAGATCGCGCAAGACAGCGGCGGTTCGCTGACCGGCAAGGTGGTCAAGGGGCTCGGACCGAACGACCAGCCGGATCGCCGCTGCACCGCCTGCACCGACGCGCGCAAGGATCAGCCGATTCTCGGCATGACGATCATCAACGACATGAAGAAGGACGGCGACAGCTGGGATCACGGGCAGATTCTCGACCCGGAAAATGGCAAGCTCTACAAGTGCAAGATGCACCTGGAAGACGGTGGCAACAAACTGGTGGTGCGCGGCTATATCGGCATTGCGCTGCTGGGCCGCTCGCAGACGTGGGTGCGTCAGCAGTAAGTCAGCGTGAGGCCGCCTTGGCGTGGCTTCGATTGACGCATGAAAAAACGGCCGACGATCGCCATCGTTCGGCCGTTTTGTTTGTGTGAAGTGAGTGGGATCGGTGTCGTCATGCAGCGTGCTTGAAAGGCGACCCAAAGGCGAATGGCGAAACCGGAAGCGGTTTCGTGGATGCCGGTTTGTACACGGCCGGCGCGACCGTGCGCGTGGGGTCGGCCTCGACGCTCTTCGGTTCCCCGCCCGGATGCGTGCGCATGCGCGCTTCCATCAAACTGCAAAGCTCTTCGCTCGCTGCGCCGAACAGTTGCTCCGTCACGCGCTTGAGCACGCCCGACGCATACCACGTCTTGAAGCGGCGATGACACGTCTGATAAGACGGATATTTACGCGGCATGGCGGACCAGGTGGCGCCGCTGTACATGACCCACAGCACGCCATTCAGCACCGAACGGGTATTGGCGAGAGGCCGGCCGCGCAGTTCGGCGCGCGGCCGCAGTTCGGGGAGCAACGGTGCAACGCGTTGCCATTCTTCATCGTTGATATCACGGTACGGATCCATGGGTTTCTCCTTCGTCAGAACCACGACAGAAGATATCCAGTCGTCCGCAGCCGGAATATAAGATCAGTCCGAATCTTGAAAATACGTCGGCGCGCGTCGCCTGTTCACTGAGCGGAGCGCGACCTATCGTAAAAGAATAGCCCGGCCGGTTGACGCGACTGCTCAGGTCAGCGACGTATCCACGATACGACGCGGCGTATCGAGGTATTCCTTCGATTGCATTTCGACGATGCGCGAGACCGTGCGCGCGAATTCGTTCGCCATCGGGCCGTCGACATACAGCTCTTCCGGCGGCACCGCCGCCGACATCAGCAGCTTGACCTTGTGGTCGTAAAACACGTCGATCAGCCACGTGAAGCGGCGCGCTTCCGACGCCATGCGCACCGACATCTGCGGCACGCCGGAGAGCACCACCGCGTGAAAGCGGCTCGCCAGTTCGAGGTAGTCGTTCTGCGAGCGCGGGCCGCCGCACAGCGTCGCGAAATCGAACCAGACGACGCCGTCCGCTTTACGCAGCGCCTTCAGCTCGCGCTTTTCGATGCGCAGAATCGGGCTCTCGTCGGGCACCGCCGCAAGGCGCGCGAACGCATCGCGCAAGGCTTTGTCCGATGCCGCACCGAGCGGCGTGTGATACACCTCGACCTGCGCCAGCGTGCGTTGCCGGTAGTCGATGCCGGCGTCGACGTTGATCACGTCGAGCTTGCTCTTGATGAGTTCGATCGCGGGCAGCATGCGGTCGCGATGCAGGCCGTCCGGATACAGCGTGTCGGGATCGTAGTTGGACGTCATCACGAACTGCACGCCGTTCTCGAACAGCTTGTCCAGCAGACGGTAGAGGATCATCGCGTCGGCGATATCCGACACGTGAAATTCGTCGAAACAGATCAGCCGGTAGCGTTTGGCAATCCGGCGCGCAAGTTCGTCGAGCGGATCGGCGGTGCCTTTCAGCTCTTCCAGTTCGCGGTGCACCTCGCGCATGAACTCGTGGAAATGCAGTCGCGTTTTGCGCTGCACCGGCACGATCATGTAGAAGCTGTCCATCAGGAAGCTCTTGCCCCGCCCCACGCCGCCCCACAGGTAGACGCCGCGCGGCAGATCCGGGTGAATGATCAGCTTCTTGAACGCATTCGAGCGACGCGATTTGTACTCGGTCCACTCTTCAAAACACCGCTGCAGGCGGTCGACCGCCGCGAGCTGCGCCGGGTCCGATTGATAGCCGCGCGTCTGCAGTTCTTTTTCGTAGTATTCGGTGACGTTCATTGGGTTGCTGCAAAAAAGAAAGGCGGGAGGGAATGAACCCGCCCGCCTTCGTGGTGATGCCGAATTGCGTTCAGTCAGGCGTGCGCGTATTACATGTTCAGCCCGCGCTTGTCCACGGCCAGAGCCGCTTCGCGCATGACTTCAGACAGCGACGGGTGCGGATGGCAAATGCGGCCGATATCTTCCGACGCCGCCTTGAATTCCATCGCCACCACGGCTTCCGCGATCAGGTCCGATGCGTTGGCCGAGATGATATGCACGCCGAGCAGTTCGTCGGTCTTCGCGTCGGCGATCATCTTGACGAAACCATCCGCCTTGTTGATGCCCAGCGCGCGGCCGTTCGCCATGAACGGGAACTGGCCCGTCTTGACTTCGCGGCCTTCCGCCTTGAGTTGCTGTTCCGTCTTGCCGACCCACGCGATTTCCGGTTCGGTGTAGATCACCCACGGAATGCAGTTGTAGTCGATATGCGGCTTCTGACCGTCGATGATCTCGGCCACCAGCACGCCTTCGTCTTCCGCCTTATGCGCGAGCATCGGGCCGCGCACCACGTCGCCGATCGCATACACGTTCGGCACCGCCGTCGCGCAGTGGTCGTCGACGTCGATAAAGCCGCGCTCGTTGGCCTTCAGGCCGATCGCTTCGAGGCCGAGGTTGTCGGTGTTCGGCACCCGGCCGATCGACACGATCAGACGGTCGGCTTCGAGCGATTGCGCGTTGCCGTCCTTGTCCGTGTAGGCGATCGTGACGCTCTTGTCCGTTGCCTTGATTTCGCCGACCTTCACGCCGACGTGAATGTCGAGACCCTGCTTCTTGAACTGCTTGGCGGCTTCTTTAGCGAGCGACTGGTCAGCCGCGCCGAGGAATTCCGGCAACGCTTCAAGCACGGTCACGTCCGCGCCCAGACGACGCCACACCGAACCGAGTTCCAGACCGATCACGCCGGCGCCGATCACGGCCAGCTTTTTCGGCACGGTGTCGAACGTCAGTGCGCCTTCGTTGTCGGCAACGATCCTGTTGTCGACCGGAATGCCGGGCAGATGACGCGCCTTCGAACCCGTGGCGATGATCACGTTCTTTGCCGTGACGACTTCCGTCTCGCCTTCGCCGCTCACTTCGATCTGCACGCCGGCGTCCGTCTTACCGGTGAACTTGCCGTGACCCTTGAGCCACGTGATCTTGTTCTTGCGGAACAGGAATTCGATACCCTTGGTCATTTTCTCGACGATGCTTTCCTTGCGGGCCAGCATCTTCGCGATGTCGACCTTGACGTTTTCCACGGAGATGCCGTGGTCGCCGAGGTGATGCGATGCGTTTTCAAATTCTTCCGACGACGCGAGCAGCGCCTTCGACGGAATGCAACCCACGTTCAGGCACGTGCCGCCGAGCTTCAGCGCGCCGGCCGGGTTTTTCCATTTCTCGATACACGCGACGGTCTTGCCGAGTTGCGCTGCGCGGATAGCGGCGATATAACCGCCGGGGCCTGCGCCGATCACGACGACGTCAAATTCTTTGGACATGACAATCCTTTTGATGGCGGAACGGCGCGCGGCCACGCTTCGAGGCGCGCGGCGTTCCTATGCTGCGGAATGCTGGAAAGACGTAGTGCTTATATGGCGTCGAATCGTGCGATGACAAGCCGACGCCGGCCCAACCCGACTCGGGCTTACAGGTCGAGCAACAGACGAGCCGGATCTTCCAGCGCGTCTTTCATGGCCACCAGCGACAGCACCGCTTCGCGACCGTCGATGATGCGGTGGTCGTACGACAGCGCCAGGTAGTTCATCGGGCGGATCACGATCTGGCCGTTTTCGACCACAGCGCGTTCCTTGGTGGCGTGCACGCCGAGAATCGCGGATTGCGGCGGGTTGATGATCGGGGTCGACAGCATCGAACCGAACACACCACCGTTCGAGATCGAGAACGTACCGCCGGTCATTTCGTCGATCGACAGCTTGCCGTCTTTCGCTTTCTGACCGAACTCGGCGATCTTCTTCTCGATTTCAGCGAGGCTCAGTTGATCTGCATTGCGCAGGATCGGCACCACCAGGCCGCGCGGCGAACCGACCGCGATACCAATGTCGAAGTAGCCGTGATAGACGATGTCGTTACCGTCGATCGACGCGTTCACCAGCGGGTACTTCTTCAGCGCGTGAACCGCCGCCTTGACGAAGAACGACATGAAGCCGAGCTTCACGCCATGTTCTTTTTCGAACTTGTCTTTGTACTTGTTGCGCAGGTCCATGACCGGAGCCATGTTCACTTCGTTGAACGTGGTCAGGATGGCGTTGGTTTGCTGCGACTCGAGCAGACGTTCGGCGATCCGTGCGCGCAGACGCGACATCGGCACGCGTTGTTCCGGGCGGTCCTTCAGCCACTGGTCGGCCGAGGCCGGACCCTTGACTTCCGGCAGCGACGGCTTGGCCGCCTTCGGTGCGGCAGCGGCCGGTGCCGGTGCGGCCTTGGCAGCCGGAGCGCCCGCGCTCAGCACGTCGCCCTTGGTGATGCGGCCGTCGCGGCCCGTGCCGGCGACGTCGCCCGACGCGAGGCCCTTCTCCGCCATCAGCTTGCCGGCAGCCGGCGAAGCTGCGGTGTTCGCACCCGTTGCGGATGCGGCTTGCGCGGCCGGAGCAGCGGCTTGTGCCGGTTCAGCGACCGGAGCCGGCTTCACTTCGGCTTCGACGGCAGCGGCGCCAGCCTTGCCTTCGGTGTCGATCTTCGCGATCACCTGATCGGCGGCGACGATGTCGCCGTCGTTCGAGATGATTTGCGCGAGCACGCCGGCTGCGGGTGCCGGCACTTCGAGCACGACCTTGTCGGTCTCGATTTCGATGAGAATTTCGTCGACGGCGACAGCCTCGCCGGGCTTCTTCTTCCACTGCAGCATCGTGGCTTCCGAGACCGACTCGGACAGCTGGGGAACCTTGACTTCAACAATAGCCATTATGAATATCCTGAATACGTATCGGGTGACGGCGCGGTGAACGACGACCGCCTGCGAACCATGCCTGCCGTTTGTGAACCTGGTAATAAACCTTCGTTAGTTCGGTGAGCGGCGGCACGGGAAAGCGCAGCGCGCTTTCCCGGTTCGTCTGTTTTGCTTATTTAGCGATCGACGAGCTCTTGAGACGGCCGAACGCGCCTTCGACCAGCGCCTTCTGCTGCTCGTAGTGCTTCGCGTAGTAGCCGACTGCTGGCGAGGCCGAAGCCGGACGGCCGCTGTACGCCAGCTTCTGCCCGTCCTTCATGCCTTCCTTCAGGTGATGCTCGATGTAGAACCACGGGCCTTGATTCTGCGGCTCGTCCTGCACCCAGACCACTTCGGTCGCGTTGTCGTACTTCTTCATTTCCGCTTCGAACTGCTTGTGCGCGAACGGATAGAGCTGTTCGATACGGACGATCGCGACGTCGTACTGCTTCGCTTCGCGGCGATGCGCGACGAGGTCGTAATACACGCGGCCCGAACAGACCACCACGCGCTTGACCTTCTTCGCGTCCACGGCTTCGTCCACTTCGCCGATGATCGGCTGGAACGCGCCCTTGGCCAGTTCGGACAGATCCGAGACGGCTTCCTTGTGGCGCAGCAGCGACTTCGGCGTCGCGACGATCAGCGGCTTGCGGAACAGGCGGATCATCTGACGGCGCAACAGATGGAAAATCTGCGCCGGCGTGGTCGGTTGAACGACCTGCATGTTGTGATCCGCGCACAGTTGCAGGAAACGCTCGATACGCGCCGACGAGTGTTCCGGACCCTGGCCTTCGTAACCGTGCGGCAGCAGCATCGTGAGACCCGAGACGCGGCCCCACTTCACTTCGCCCGACGAGATGAACTGGTCGATCACGACTTGCGCGCCGTTCACGAAGTCGCCGAACTGCGCTTCCCACGCGACGAACGTATTCGGTTCAGCGGTCGAGTAGCCGTATTCGAAACCGAGCACCGCTTCTTCCGACAGCACCGAGTCGATCACGTTGAACTTCGCCTGACCTTCGGCGATGTTCTGCAGCGGCACGTAGGTGCCGTCGTTCCAGCGTTCGCGGTTCTGATCGTGCAGCACCGCGTGACGGTGCGTGAACGTGCCACGGCCCGAGTCCTGACCGGTCAGGCGCACGGCATAGCCGGAGGCGACCAGCGACGCGAAGGCCAGGTGCTCGCCCATGCCCCAGTCGAGCTTGGCTTCGCCACGGCCCATCGCGCGACGGTCGTTGAGAACGCGCTCGACCAGCGGGTGAACCTTGAAGTTTTCCGGCACCGTGGTGATGCGTTCGGCAAGGCGCTTCAGTTCCGCGAGCGGCACGGCCGTGTCGGCTGCGTCGGTCCACTTGCGGTTCAGGAACGGCACCCAATCCACCGCGTACTTGCTCTTGTAGTTCGACAGGACCGGGTCGACCGTGTGGTGACCTTCGTCCATGGCCTTGCGGTAGGCCTTGACGAAATCGTCGCCTTCTTCCGCCGTGATCACGCCTTGCTGCACCAGCTTTTCAGCGTACAGCGCGCGCGTGCCCGGGTGCTTGGCGATGGTCTTGTACATCAGCGGCTGCGTGACCGCCGGCGTGTCCTGCTCGTTGTGACCCAGCTTGCGGAAACAGACGATGTCGACGACCACGTCTTTGTGGAACTGCATCCGGAAGTCGATGGCCAGCTGCGTAGCCAGCACGACCGCTTCGGGATCGTCGCCGTTCACGTGCAGCACCGGCGCTTCGATCATCTTGACGACGTCCGAGCAGTACAACGTGGAGCGCGAGTCGCGCGGATCCGACGTCGTGAAACCGATCTGATTGTTGATGACGATGTGCAGCGTGCCGTGCGTGCCGTAACCGCGCGTTTGCGCGAGGTTCAGCGTTTCCATCACGACGCCCTGGCCCGCGAACGCCGCGTCGCCGTGGATCTGCACCGGCAGAACCTGCAGGCCGCTGTCGTCGCCGCGACGGTCCATACGGGCCTTCGCCGACCCTTCGACCACCGGGTTGACGATTTCGAGGTGCGACGGGTTGAACGCGAGCGACAGGTGAACCGGGCCGCCTTCGGTCGAGACGTCCGACGAGAAACCCTTGTGGTACTTGACGTCGCCGGCCGGCAGGTCGTCGACGTGCTTACCTTCGAATTCGGCGAACAGGTCCGCCGGCATCTTGCCCAGCGTGTTGACCAGCACGTTCAGACGGCCGCGGTGGGCCATGCCGATGACGATTTCCTGGACGCCGTTGGCGCCGCCGTGACGCACGACCTCGTCCATCGCCGCGATGAAGCTTTCGCCGCCTTCGAGCGAGAAGCGTTTCTGGCCGACGTACTTGGTGTGCAGGAAGCGCTCGAGGCCTTCAGCGGCCGTCAAACGATTCAGGATGTGCTTTTTCTTGTCGTTCGAGAAATTCGGCGTCGAGCGGATCGACTCGAGCTTCTCTTTCCACCAGCGCTTCTGTTCCGGATCGCTGATGTACATGTACTCGGCGCCGATCGTGCCGCAGTACGTGTCACGCAATGCCTTGACGATCTCACGCAACGATGCGCGCTCGAAACCGAAATACAGGTTCGTGGCGCTGAACTCCTGGTCCAGGTCGGCTTCGGTGAAGTCGTAGAACGCGGGTTCGAGTTCGGGAATCGCGGGACGTTCGCGGCGCTTCAGGGGATCGAGATTGGCCCATTGCGAGCCGAGGAAGCGATATGCGCCGATGAGGGACTGCACATAGACTTGCTTGCGGGAGGTAGCGAGGTCTTCGCCGCCAGACGCCGCGCGCGGGATGAAGGCGTTAGCCTTGGCCCGTTGAGCAAACGATTCGACGATCGGGCCATGGGCCACGTCGTTGGCATTGCTGCCGTCCGATGCAGGAACATTCTGCAACGCGTCGAAATAGCTGCGCCAGTTCTCGGGCACTGACGCCGGATTGTCGAGATACGCTTCGTACATTTCTTCTACGTACGGAGCATTGCCGCCGAACAGATAAGAGTTCGACTGGAATTGCTTCATCATTTTTACGCTCACCTTTCTTCGAGTTTCTCGAGAAATAGCGGGTTACAGAACCTTCCGCGACACGGCCTGACCGTTTGGCGGATTGCGCGAATCAAGTCTTGCTTGGAAGGACCTAAAACTTTGCACCCGGGGAGCATATCACAGAACCGATACTCCAGATAGCAGACGGATTGCCGCTTAAGCCTTTTCCGACGGGGCTTTCGGGCCACTTTCAAGATAGTTAACAGTCTTCTGCGGCAAACGGGGCCAATAGTCTGCCAACTTGCATCAGGGCGCATTGAGTTAGATGCGCGCAGAAACGGCAAAAGCCACCCGAAGGTGGCTTTTGCCTGACAGCGAACCGGGTTTGGCGCCCGGTTATCCGCGTGCTTGATCCATTGCGCTGCTTAGTCCACTGCGCCCTTACGGCTTGCGCTGCGGCGCTCGTGTTCCTTCAGGTAACGCTTGCGCAGACGGATGGATTGCGGCGTGACTTCGACCAGTTCGTCGTCGTCGATGAATTCGACCGCGTATTCCAGCGACATCTGGATCGGCGGCACGAGGCGCACCGCTTCGTCGGTACCTGACGAACGCACGTTGGTCAGTTGCTTGCCCTTGATCGGGTTCACGACCAGGTCGTTATCACGGCTGTGAATGCCGATGATCATGCCTTCGTACAACGGCTCGCCCGGCGACACGAACATACGGCCGCGATCCTGCAGCTTCCACAGTGCGTACGCGACAGCCGCGCCGTCGTCCTGCGAAATCAGCACGCCGTTGCGACGCTCGCCGACCGCGCCTTCCTTGACCGGCTGATACGAGTCGAACGTGTGGCTCATCAGGCCCGTGCCGCGCGTGAGCGTGAGGAATTCCGACTGGAAGCCGATCAGGCCACGCGCCGAAATACGGTACTCGAGACGCGTACGGCCACGACCGTCCGACGCCATGTCGAGCATTTCGCCCTTGCGGCGGCCCAACTCTTCCATCACGCCACCTTGATGGCCGTCTTCCATGTCGACGGTCAGGTTTTCGTACGGCTCGTGCTTCACACCGTCGATTTCCTGCATCACCACGCGCGGACGCGACACGGCCAGCTCGTAGCCTTCGCGGCGCATGTTTTCCACCAGAATGGTCAGGTGCAGTTCACCGCGGCCCGCCACTTCGAACGTGGTTTCGTCGCCGGTTTCCTTCACGCGCAACGCGACGTTGTGGTTCAGCTCCTTCATCAGGCGGTCACGAATCTGACGGCTCGTGACGAACTTGCCTTCGCGACCGGCCAGCGGCGACGAGTTGACGAGGAAGTTCATGGTCAGCGTCGGTTCGTCGACGGTGATCATGGGCAGCGCTTCCGGTTGTTCCGGTGCGCAGATGGTCACGCCGATACCGATTTCCTCGATACCGTTGATCAGCACGATGTCGCCGGCTTCAGCCGACTCCACCTGCACGCGCTCCAGACCCTTGAACGACAGCACCTGGTTGATCTTGCGGTTCAGGATCGCGCCGTCAGGGCCCGAACGAACGGCAACCGCCATGCCTGGCTTGATCGTGCCGCGCGTGATACGGCCCACGCCGATACGGCCAACGTACGACGAATAGTCCAGCGACGTGATCTGCAATTGCAGCGGCGCAGCCGGATCGGCCGGGCGAACCGGCACGTGCTTCAGCACGGCTTCGAACAGCGGACGCATGTCGCCTTCGCGCACGTCCGGGGTCAAACCCGCGTAGCCGTTCAGGCCCGATGCGTAGACGATCGGGAAGTCGAGTTGTTCATCCGTTGCGCCCAGCTTGTCGAACAGGTCGAACGTCTGGTTGATCACCCAGTCGATCCGCGCGCCCGGCCGGTCGACCTTATTGATCACGACGATCGGCTTCAGGCCGAGCGCCAGCGCTTTCTTGGTCACGAAGCGCGTTTGCGGCATCGGGCCTTCGACCGCGTCCACCAGCAGCAGCACCGAGTCGACCATCGACAGCACGCGTTCCACTTCGCCGCCGAAGTCGGCGTGGCCCGGGGTGTCGACGATGTTGATGTGCGTGCCTTCGTACTCGACCGCGCAGTTCTTCGACAGAATCGTGATGCCACGTTCTTTTTCGATGTCGTTCGAGTCCATCACGCGCTCGACGACCTGCTGGTTGTCACGGAACGTGGCGGTCTGACGGAGCAGCTGGTCGACGAGCGTGGTCTTACCGTGGTCGACGTGGGCAATGATGGCGATGTTGCGTAGGGCGCGGGTCATAGGAAACCTGGAGACAGTTGGAGTGCGCCGCTTGCTTATGCCGGTTACTTATCGGTTGCCTGATAAACCACGAAACCACGACAAGCCCAAAGCGCACTTTTGGGAACCCAAAATTATAGCACGCAGAAATGAAGCTTTCTGGTATTCCCCGATAGACCCTGCTGGCGTCCCTGTCGTTGCGCGCGCAACTCTCTCTCCGTGGCGCTCGGCGCAACCTACGCAAACCCGCGCGCATCATGCCTTGAGTCGCAATAGATCCTTGCCTAAGCTGTAATAACGCTTGCCGCGTCAATCAATGGGCCCCTATAATCCTGCCTAGTCAACCATTGCATTCGCACGAGAATCATGACGGAGCATTCTCCTACTCCCACGTCGGACCTCAGTCAGTATCAGCTCGGCGAAAGCGTCGGCTATCTGCTGTCGCGCGTGAAATCGACCATGTCGAATCTGGTCACGCAACGCAGCATGGCCGAATTGGGCATCACCAGCCAGCAAGGCAGCATCCTGTTCATGGTGGCGAGCGGCAAGTGTCTGCTGGCGGCCGAACTGGCGCGCGAATACGGCATCGACGCGAGCGCGGTCACGCGTCTGGTCGACCGTCTGGAGAAGCGCGGCCTGCTGACCCGCGTGCGCAGCAATGAAGACCGGCGCGTGGTGCGCCTCGCGCTGACCCCGGAAGGTCACGCGATCGCGGCGAAAATGCCGGCCATTTTCAACGGTGTGCTGGACGACCTGCTCAACGGTTTCACCCCCGAGGAAGTGGGCTTTCTGAAGAGCATGTTGCGCCGTGTGCTCGTCAATTCCGGTGAACAAACGGGACTAACCCGTGATGCAGCAAGCAATTTCGACAGCAAATCGTCATAGATTGCTTGCAGTGTCCATCATTAAATTCCACTCAAAGAGTCGAGCGATGAAATCCCTTTCCCTGTCCGCGTCCGCGCTTTCGCGCCGGACCGCTGTCGCCGCCGCGGTGACGGCGCTCGCCCTCACGGGGTGCGCGAACTACTTCGGCATGAAAAGCGACAAGCAGATCTCGTCGCCGGCTCAGTACGAGTCCTCCCAGAGTCTGTCGGGCCAGGGCGGCCAGTGGCCGTCGCTCGACTGGGCCAACCAGTTCGGCGACCCGCAATTGCCCAAGCTGATCGCGGAAGCGCTGGAAGGCAGCCCGTCGATCGCGCAGGCACAGGCGCGGCTCGCGAAGGCGTCGTCGTATATCGAAAGCTCGCGCTCGGCGCTGTATCCGAAAGTCAACGGCAGCTATTCGTGGACCCGCGAACTGTTCTCCGGCAACGCGCTCTACCCGCCTCCGTACGGCGGCACCTGGTATAGCGAGAACAACGTGCTCACCAGCGCGTCGTGGGATCTCGACCTGTGGGGCAAGAATCGCCAGCGTCTCGGCCAGGCCGTGTCGCAGGAAAAGGCCGCCGAGGCCGACATGCAGCAGGCGCGCGTCACGCTCGCCGCGTCGGTGGCGAGCTCGTATAACCAGCTCGCGCAGCTCTATGCGTTCCGCGATATCGCCGCCCGCGAGATCGCCAACCGCCAGGATATCGGCCGCATTACCAACGGACGCGTGGCCGCCGGTCTCGACACCAATGTGGAGCGGCAGACCGCGAACGGCAACATCGCGACCAGCCAGTCGAATTTGACCGACCTCGACGGCCAGATCACCGTGGTGCGATACCAGTTGGGCGCGCTGCTCGGCAAGGGCCCGGACCGCGGCCTGCAGATCGACAAGCCGGTGCTGACCAACGGCAACGCCGTGGCGCTGCCGGATAACCTGCCGGCCGACCTCGTCGCGCGTCGTGCGGATATCGTCGCCGCACGCTGGCAAGTGGAAGCCGCGATGCACGACGTGAAGGAAGCCAAGGCCGAATTCTTCCCGGACGTGAATCTCGCGGCCGGCGTCGGCTTCGACGCGTTCGGCTGGGGCCGTTTCCTCAAATCCGGCAGCCGTCAGATGCAACTCGGCCCGGCGATCCATCTGCCGATCTTCGACGCCGGCGCGCTGCGCTCCCAGTTGAAGGGCCGTTTCGCCGATTTCGACCTGGACGTGGCGAACTACAACCAGACGCTGATCAACGCGCTGTCGGACGTCGCGACGCAAGTCTCGTCGATCCGTTCGATCGACCAGCAGTCCGGCGATGCCCAGCGCGCGCTCGACGCGTCGACCAAGGCGTACCAGCTGGCCGTGATCCGCTATAAGGCCGGGCTGTCGCCGCAGTTGCAGGTGCTGACCGCCGACCAGAACCGCCTCGCCGCCGAACAGACGGTCACCAGCCTGACGATGCGCCGCCGCGATATGCAGATCGGCCTCATCAAGGCGCTGGGCGGCGGCTTCGACGCGACGCAAACCGGCCTCGTGGCGCCGACCGATGCTCCGGCATCGGCCACCGCCGCGACCGCGGCGGCCAACTGAACGCATCGCACGAAGCCACACCCAACACGCAGAACACCCGAATAAACGACGACGTTCAAGAGAACCCGGAGCACATCAATGAGCACCCCCCAGCAGCCCGCGGCTAACCCCCAACCGGCCCAACCGGCGAACAACGGCAAACGCAAGCGCATGATGACGCTGCTCGTCATCGTGATCCTGATCGCCGCGATCGCCTACGGCCTTTACTACTTCCTCGTCGCGCGCTTCCACGAAGACACCGACGACGCTTACGTGAACGGCAACGTCGTGCAGATCACGCCGCAGGTCACCGGCACCGTGGTCGCCGTGAACGCGGACGACACGCAGACCGTCAAGGCCGGCGATCCGCTGGTCGTGCTCGATCCGGCCGACGCGCGCGTCGCGCTGGAGCAGGCCGAGGCGAATCTGGCGCAAACGGTGCGCCAGGTGCGCGGCCTGTTCGCCGACGACAACCAGTACGAAGCGCAAGTCGCCCAGCGCCAGTCGGATCTGTCGCGCGCTCAGGACGACCTGAAGCGCCGCCTGGCCGTCGCGCAGACCGGCGCGGTGTCACTGGAAGAAATCTCGCACGCCCGCGACGCCGTGAAGAGCGCGCAGGCCTCCGTCGACGCCGCCCAGCAACAACTGGCGTCGAACCGCGCCCTCACTGCCAACACCACGATCGCGAATCACCCGAACGTGCAGGCGGCTGCCGCGAAGGTGCGCGACGCGTACCTGAACAACGCGCGTAACAACCTGCCGGCGCCGGTCACGGGCTATGTCGCGAAGCGTTCGGTGCAGGTCGGCCAGCGCGTTTCGCCGGGCACCCCGCTGATGGCGATCGTGCCGCTCGGCGGCGTGTGGGTCGATGCGAACTTCAAGGAAGTGCAACTGAAGTACATGCACATCGGCCAGCCGGTCGAACTGACGGCCGACGTGTACGGTTCGTCGGTGGTGTATCACGGCAAGGTGGTCGGCTTCTCGGCGGGCACGGGTTCGGCGTTCTCACTGCTGCCCGCGCAGAACGCGACCGGCAACTGGATCAAGGTGGTACAGCGTCTGCCGGTGCGGATCGCGCTCGATCCGCAGGAACTTGAAAAGCATCCGCTGCGTATCGGCCTGTCGATGCAAGCCGACGTCAGCATCAAGGATCAGAGCGGCGGCCAGCTCGGCGAAGCGCCGAACACGGTCTACCAGACCAACGTGTTCGAGAAGTACGGCGATCAGGCCGACGCGGAAATCGCCCGCATCATCTCGGAAAATGCAGGCCCGAACGGCGGCACGCCGAAGCCGGCGCAAGCGGCCGCGGCTTCGGCCAAACCCGCAGCAAAACTGATGTAAGCGGCGCGACGATTCATACAAGGTTTTTTTAATGGCTCAGGCTCAGGCGCAAGTCCCTCACCCGCCGCTCGAGGGCGCGCAACTGGTGATCGGCACCATCGCGGTGTCGCTTGCCGTGTTCATGAACGTGCTCGACACGTCGATCGCGAACGTGTCGATTCCGTCCATTTCGGGCGACCTCGGCGTGTCGTCCGACCAGGGCACGTGGGTGATTACGTCGTTCGCGGTCGCCAATGCGATCTCCGTGCCGCTGACCGGCTGGCTTACCCAACGGTTCGGGCAGGTGCGCCTCTTCATGGCGTCGATCATTCTGTTCGTGATCTCGTCGTGGATGTGCGGCCTCGCGCCGACGCTGCCCTTCCTGCTCGCCTCGCGCGTGCTGCAAGGCGCGGTGGCCGGCCCGATGATTCCACTGTCGCAAACGCTGCTGCTCGCCAGTTATCCACGCGCCAAGGCGCCAATGGCTTTATCGATGTGGGCGATGACCACGCTGATCGCGCCGGTGGCGGGGCCGATTCTCGGCGGCTGGATCTCGGACAACATCTCGTGGCCGTGGATCTTCTACGTCAACATTCCGGTCGGCGCGATTGCCGCCGGGGCGACATGGATGATCTTCCGCAACCGCGATTCGGAAATCAGAAAAGCACCGATCGACGGTGTCGGTCTCGGCTTGCTGATCCTCTGGGTCGGCTCGCTGCAGGTCATGCTCGACAAGGGCAAGGACCTCGACTGGTTCTCGTCGACGACCGTCGTCGTGCTGGCGCTCACCGCGGTGATCTCGCTCGCATTCTTTATCGTGTGGGAACTGACGGCCGAGCATCCGGTGGTCGATCTTTCGCTGTTCAGCCGGCGCAATTTCACGAGCGGCACGATCGCGCTGTCGATCGGTTACGGGCTGTACTTCGGCAACCTCGTGTTGCTGCCGTTGTGGCTGCAAACCGATATCGGCTACACCGCCACCGAAGCCGGTCTCGTGATGGCGCCGGTCGGCCTGTTCGCGGTGCTGCTGTCGCCGATTACCGGCAAGGTGCTGCCGCGAACCGACCCGCGTTATATCGCGACGCTGTCGTTCCTCGTGTTCGCGCTGTGTTTCTGGATGCGCTCACGTTACACGACCGGCGTCGATACCTATTCGCTGCTGGTACCCACGTTGATTCAGGGGATCGGCATGGCCGGGTTCTTTATCCCGCTGGTATCGATCACCCTGTCCGGCTTGCCGGGCAACCGGATTCCGGCGGCATCCGGGCTGTCGAATTTCGTGCGGATCATGTGCGGCGGTATCGGCACCTCGATCTTCCAGACGGCCTGGGATCACCGCACGATCATGCATCACGCGCAACTGGCTGAGCAGGCGAGCGCGTACAACCCGGTGTTCGATCAGTCGATCCGGCAGATGGGCGCAGCCGGTTTCAGCCAGCCGCAAGCGTATGGTCTGTTCAACACGATGGCCACGCAGCAGGCCGCGCAGTTGGGCGTGAACGATCTGTTCTTTGTGTCAGCGGGGATTTTCGTCGCGCTGATCGCGTTGATCTGGATGGCGCGCCCGGAACGTGCGGGTGGCGATGCAGGCGCGGCGGCTGCGGCGGCGCATTGAGATTCGGGTGGGTTAGCGCGCGTTAGAGACGATCTGGTGTGACGTGACGTAAAAAAGGCGGGGCCGCTATCGAGCGGTCCCGCCTTTTCATTTGTGGCGCGTACGTTTGGCTGCCGCGTTGGTGTCGTCTTAACTCTCCGCGGTAACCACCAACCGCTCGGGCGCCAGCACACCCTCGCCCGGCTTCGCGACGCCAAGCAGACGGCCTGCCGCCGCATACACCCTGACACGCGGCGCATTCGCCGCTTCAGCACTGATGCTCAACTCCGACAGTTTCAGCCGCTGACCGTGCAGGAAGCGGCGCGTCGCGTCTTCGTTCAGCTCGACTGCCGGGAACGTCGACAGCAATGCATCGACCGGTTGCAGCCACGTATCACGCTCCGCTTCCGTGGCGTCGGACAACGCGTCGAGCGTCACCGAGTTCTCCAGCGTCAACGCACCGACCCCGGTGCGCCGCAGTGCGACCAGATGCGCGCCGCAACCCAACGCTTCGCCGATATCCTCGGCCAGCGTGCGCACGTACGTCCCCTTGGTGCAGGTCACCCGGAACGTCGCGTCCGGCAGCGCGCAGGCGAGCAGGTCGAGCTTGAGGATCGTCACCTGGCGCCCTTCCCGTTCGACCGTCTGGCCGGCGCGCGCGTATTCGTACAGCGGTTTGCCGTCGCGCTTGAGCGCCGAATACATCGGCGGAATCTGGGTGATTTCGCCGAGGAAACGGCTCATGGCCGCCTGAACGGCGGCCTCGTCGCACGTGACGACGCGCGTGTCGATCGCTTCGCCTTCGGCGTCACCGGTGGTCGTACGAATGCCCAGGCGCAGGGTGGCCTCGTAGGTCTTGTCGGCTTCGAGCAGGTCCTGCGAGAACTTGGTCGCTTCGCCGAAACACAGCGGGAGCAAACCCGTGGCGAGCGGATCGAGCGTGCCGGTATGGCCCGCCTTTTTTGCCAGATAGAGACGCTTCGCGCGAATCAGCGCGTCGTTGCTCGACAGGCCGAGCGGCTTGTCGAGCAGCAGCACGCCGTCGAGCGCGCGACGCGGCACGCGGGGACGTTGAGGTGCGGTCATGTCAGAAAGACGGAGTCTTCGATGGATACGGAAAACGACGCGGGATGCGCTGCGGATTGATGGCTTCGGCTCGATGCTTTCGGCTCGACGCCGTCAGCAACCGGGCCCGCCGCGCCCTCAATCTTCTTTCGCGCGACTGGCGTTGGCTTCGTCGATCAGCTTCGACATCTCCACGGCCCGCTCGATCGTCTGGTCGTAGTGAAAATGCAGCGTCGGCACGGTATGGATGTGCAGACGTTTGAACAACTGATTGTGCAGATGGCCGGCCGCGTGGATGAGCGCTTCGAGCGTCTGTTGCGGGTCACCCGTCAGCGTCGTGAAATAGACCTTGGCGTGCGCGTAATCCGGCGTGAGTTCGACACTTTGAATCGTGACGATACCGATCCGCGGATCCTTGACCTCGCGCAGCAGCTCGGACAGATCGCGCTGGATCTGATCGGCAATCTGCACGTTACGATTGGGAGAAGTACGTTTTTTAGGCATGGTGTTATGTGATCCGCTGGGCGGATGCAAAAAAGTGGGTTCGCACAGCGGCGACTTGCCGATGGTTCGTGGCGCGACGCCTGAGCGGCTCCATTCCATTCACGACAAGTCAGACCGCCTGCGCGAAACGGCGGGCCCAAAAACAACGGGCGGAGCGGGCGTTAAAGCCCGCTCCGCCCGTTGAGCCGTGCCGCGTGAATTACAGCGTACGCGCGACTTCGGTAATCTCGAAGACTTCGAACTGATCGCCTTCGACGATATCGTTGAAGTTCTTGATCGACATACCGCACTCGAAGCCTTGACGGACTTCCTTGACGTCGTCCTTGAAGCGCTTGAGCGAATCGAGCTCGCCCGTGAAGATGACGACGTTGTTGCGCAGTACGCGCACCGACGACGAGCGCTTGACGAAACCGTCCGTGACCATACAACCCGCCACCGCGCCGATCTTCGGTACCTTGAAGACCTGACGCACTTCGACCGTACCGGTGATGATTTCGCGTTTCTCCGGCGCCAGCATGCCCGACATCGCGGCCTTCACGTCATCTACTGCGTCATAGATGATGTTGTAGTAGCGAATATCCACACCGTTGGATTCCGCCAGCTTGCGAGCCTGCGCATCCGCACGTGTGTTGAAGCCGATTATGACCGCCTTCGACGCCGTTGCCAGGTTGACGTCGGACTCGCTGATACCACCCACGGCGCCGTGCACGATCTGTACGCGCACTTCGTCTGTCGACAGTTTGAGCAGCGACTGCACCAACGCTTCCTGCGAACCCTGCACGTCGGCCTTGACGATGAGCGGCATGTACGCCACTTCGCCTTCGGTCATCTGTTCCAGCATGTTCTCGAGCTTCGCGGCCTGTTGCTTGGCCAGCTTGACGTCGCGGAACTTGCCTTGACGGAACAGCGCGACTTCACGTGCCTTGCGGTCGTCCGGCATGACAATGACTTCTTCGCCAGCCTGCGGGACTTCCGACAGCCCCTGAATTTCGACCGGGATCGACGGGCCCGCCGACTTGGTCGGCTTGCCGGTTTCGTCGAGCATGGCTCGCACACGGCCGTAAGCGCTACCTGCCAGCACCACGTCGCCGCGGTTCAGCGTACCCGACTGAACCAGGATCGTTGCCACCGGACCCTTACCCTTGTCGAGCTTCGCTTCAATTACGAGACCCTTGGCCGGTGCTTCGACCGGTGCCGTCAGTTCCAGCACTTCGGCTTGCAACAGCACTTGCTCGAGCAGATCGTCGATGCCCGCGCCAGTCTTGGCCGACACCGGCACGAACGGCGATTCGCCACCGTACTCTTCCGGCACGACGCCTTCGGCGACGAGTTCCTGCTTCACGCGTTCCGGATTCGCATCCGGCTTGTCGATCTTGTTGATCGCGACGACGAGCGGCACGCCGCCCGCCTTCGCGTGGGCGATCGCTTCCTTCGTTTGCGGCATCACGCCGTCGTCGGCTGCGACCACCAGAATCACGATGTCGGTTGCCTTCGCACCGCGAGCACGCATGGCCGTGAAGGCTTCGTGACCCGGCGTGTCGAGGAACGTGATCACGCCACGCGGCGTTTCCACGTGGTACGCGCCGATGTGCTGCGTAATCCCGCCCGCTTCACCCGCTGCTACCTTCGCACGACGGATGTAATCGAGCAGCGAGGTCTTGCCGTGGTCGACGTGACCCATGACCGTGACGACCGGCGGACGCGGCAACGCTTCCGCATCCGAGATTTCGCCTTCGACCAGCATGGCTTCCGGATCGTCCAGCTTGGCCGCCACCGCGTGGTGCCCCAGTTCCTCGACGATGATCATCGCCGTTTCCTGGTCCAGCATCTGGTTGATCGTGACCATCTGGCCGAGCTTCATCATCGATTTGATGACTTCCGACGCCTTCACCGCCATCTTGTGCGCCAGATCGGCGACCGTGATGGTTTCCGGCACGTGCACTTCACGCACGATCGGTTCGGTCGGCGCCTGGAACGTGGTGTTCTGATCCTGATGCTTGCCGCGACCCTTCGGGCCACCGCGCCAGCCACGATCGACACCGCCGCTCGTGTCGCCGCGCGTCTTGATACCGCGGCGCTTGGCGGCGTCGTCCTGCCAGCCGCCCTTACCGCCGCCCGGCTTCTTCTTGTCGCCGACAGCCGGCGTGGTTGTAGCAGCCGGAGCCGCGGCAGCCGGTTTCTTGGCAGCCGGACGTGCAGGCGCCTCACCCGCCGGACGCGCCGGCTTGTGCAGCGTGCCCTTGGCCTCTGCGGCCTTGGCCGGCTCGGCGGGCTTCGGTGCCGGTTCCGGCGCCTTGACCTGTGCCTTGCGCGGCGTGTTCATCATTTCGCGGATCGCACGTGCTTCGGCTTCAGCCGCGGCACGGCGCTTGGCGATTTCTTCCTGCTCGGCGCGCGCTTTTTCGGCTGCCTGACGCGCTGCGTCTTCGGCCTTCTTCGCGGCTTCGCGTTGCGCTGCGCGTTCTGCCGCGGCGCGTTCGTCGTCCTGCTCGCTTTCCTTCGCGACCACCGGCTCGGCGACCTTGGCAGCGGCCGGCTCGGCCTTGGCCGTTACTGGCTGCGCGGCTTGCGTTGCCGTTTGCGGAGCTTTCTCGCGGGTTGCCGCCTCGGCCGCAGCCGCTGCGCGCTTCTTCGCCGCGTCTTCTTCCGCGCGACGGCGCTCGGCTTCAGCAGCCTGCTCGCGCGCCTGACGCTCGGCTTCTTCGCGCTCGAGTTGTTCCTGACGCGCCTTCAGCTCCTGAGCCTGCTTTTCGAGCAGCTCAGCTTCGTGACGAGCTTCCTCTTCACGACGCTGCAGTTCGAGATCGTCGACTTCGACCTCGACATCTTCGGCCACATGATTCGATGCATCCCCGCCTTCACCGGCGGCTTCGTCGCGGCGGACGAAAGTGCGCTTCTTGCGCACCTCGACCTGAATGGTGCGAGCTTTGCCCGTCGCATCGGACTGCTTGATCTCCGACGTATGCCGTTTGGTCAGCGTGATCTTGCGCTTGTCTGCATCAGTCGAGCCGTGAGACTTGCGCAAGTGGTCGAGCAGACGCGCTTTGTCCGTTTCGGACAAAGCGTCGGCTTCGCTCGCCTTGGTGACGCCAGCCGCCTGCAGCTGCTCAAGCAGCACGCCTGCAGGCATTTTCAGTTCCGCGGCAAATTGGGCTACGTTGTTACTCGCCATTCATTCCTCTTAATGCAAGGACCGATTCCTTGCGGTTAGCATCGGGTCATGCGGCCTGACGGCCGCGTTCAATTTAGTGCGCCATGGTCATTTCTCACTGGAACCAGTGTTCACGTGCTTTCATGATCAACGCCTTAGCGGCATCCTCTTCCATCCCGGTCATCTCGACCAGTTCATCCACAGCCAGTTCGGCGAGTTCGTCGCGCGTCTGGACCTGGTGTTCAGCCAGCTTTGCGAGCAGGTCGGCATCCATGCCGTCCAGGCTCTTCAGGTCGAGCGCTACATTTTCGACCTTTTCTTCATTCGCGATAGCCTGCGTCAGCAACGCGTCGCGCGAGCGATTACGCAGTTCGTGAACGGTGTCTTCGTCGAATGCTTCGATTTCAAGCATTTCGTTGAGCGGCACGTAGGCAATCTCTTCGAGGCTCGTGAAGCCTTCGTCGATCAGGATGTCGGCGACTTCTTCGTCGACATCGAGACGCGCCATGAACAGGTCACGCAGTACACCGCGTTCCTGATTCTGCTTTTGCGCGGATTCGTCCGGCGTCATGATGTTGATCTGCCAGCCGGTGAGTTCGCTGGCAAGACGCACGTTCTGGCCGCTGCGGCCGATCGCGACCGCCAGTTCGTTTTCGTCTACGACGACGTCCATCGAATGCTTTTCTTCGTCGACGACGATCGACTGGACAGCTGCCGGCGCGAGGGCGCCGATCACAAACTGGGCGGGATCTTCCGACCATAGCACGATGTCGACGTTTTCGCCACCGAGCTCGTTACGCACAGCCTGCACGCGCGAACCGCGAATACCGACGCACGTGCCGATCGGATCGATGCGCTTGTCGTACGCGATCACGCCGATCTTGGCGCGCACGCCAGGATCGCGGGCCGCCGCCTTGATTTCAAGCAGGCCCTGTTCGATTTCCGGCACTTCCATTTCGAACAGCTTCATCAGAAATTCGGGCGCCGTACGCGACAGTTCGATCTGCGGACCACGCGCGGTGCGATCGACCTTCGCGATGTAGGCGCGCACGCGGTCGCCCACGCGCAGGTTTTCCTTCGGAATCAGCTGATCGCGGCGCAGCAGCGCTTCGACGCGGCCGGTTTCGACGATGAAGTTGCCCTTGTCGAGACGCTTCACCGAGCCGGTCATGATGTGCTCGCCGCGCTCGAGGAAGTCGTTCAGGATCTGCTCGCGCTCAGCGTCGCGCACCTTCTGCAGAATCACCTGCTTGGCGGCCTGCGCGCCGATACGACCGAATTCGATCGACGGCACCGGTTCTTCGATGTATTCGTCGAGCTGAATTTCGGGTTGCTGTTCGCGCGCTTCGAACAACAGGATTTCCTGATCCGGTTCCTGCAAACCGGCTTCGTCCGGCACGACCTTCCAACGACGAAACGTTTCGTGCTCGCCGCTTTCACGGTCGATATGGACGCGGATATCCGCATCTTCTTCGAAGAGTTTCTTGGAGGCCGAAGCGAGAGCCGCTTCGAGCGCGGCATATACCACGTCTTTATCGACGTTCTTCTCGCGTGCCAGCGCATCCACCAGCATCAACACTTCGCGACTCATTGTTTGCGGCTCCTAAAGTCAACTTTCGGAACGAGGCGTGCTTTGTCCATGTCCGCGAGCGTGAAATCGAGCATCGCGGCGCCTTCCTTCCCTTCAAATTCCAGACCGATCGTTTCGCCTTGCGGAGCATGCAGGATGCCCCGGTACGATTTCCGTCCGTCCAATGGCTTTTTCAATGTGATTACCACTTCGCTGCCTGCGAAGCGTTCGAAATCCGCCAGTTTCTTAAGCGGGCGATCGAGACCCGGCGACGACACTTCAAGCCGCTCGTAATCGATATTTTCGACCGTCAGAACGTGCTGGAGCTGACGCGTGACTTTCTCGCAGTCTTCAATCCCGATGCCGGCCGGCTGGTCGATATAGATACACAACATGCCGCGCCCGGTGCGCTCGAGATCGACGAGCTCGTAGCCGAGTCCCACGACCGTGGTTTCAATCAGTTCCGTCAGTTGCACAATGCCCTCTTAGATGTTCGCGCAGCGAGCCTGCCGCTTGTTTTGCAAACAACCAATGCGGGCCGCGCGCCAAGCTGGCGCACGTTCGTGCTACCCGAGATGCCGAACCACGAGGAACTGAGCGGCAAAAAAAAATGGGCTAAACGCCCATCATCTTATTACCGGTGGTCGCACCTGAGCCGCACATAAAAAGCCGCACGCCCAGCGACTCCGCGATTGTAGCCATTTTTCGGGACAAACGCAAACCGCAGAACGCCGTGCGAAGCGCATTTCCGCTTGATTTCATGGGAATCTTTCGAGGATATGACGGCATTGCGAGGCTTTTGCAAGGCGGCTTGTACCGCGCCCGCCCGCGCCCGACAGTGAGGGGAAAAGAAACCTGCCCCTACTTTTATCTACAGCGTGGTTTTATGGGTTGCAGGAACCGACGAGACGTTTCGATCGATCTCGACGGCGGCCTCCTGCAATCGCTGAAGAACGATGAGCGGCCGACCGTCACAGAGAGATTACCTGCCGCCCCAGGAGAGCCCTGACGGTTGCATAACAGAAGCTCGAAGAACCTGACCGCTCGTCGCAGCCCGTTAAGTCTGTTAATAGCCGCTCAAGGCCTCACCAAGGCTGCCTTAACGCCCGCGTGTCCGGCCGCGCGGTGCGCCGCCGCTACGATTGGCGCCGCCACCCGGGTTAGCGTTGCCGCCGCCGGCGCGGTTGCCGTTGCCGCCACGGTTGGCACCCGGCCCGCGACCGCCACCGTTGCCGGGATTGGGGCCGGCACCGCCGGCGCGCTTACCGCCGCCCGCCGCGCGATTGCCGTTGCCTGACGGCGCGCGATTGCCGTCGATATCGCGGCCACCACGCGGGCCTGCCGCGCCACCGCCCATCGGACCCGCGAAACCACCCGCACTGCGACCCGCACCGCGATTACCGTAGCCGCCACCGAAACCACCACCTGCGCCACCGGCCCCGCCTGCACCGCCGCCGAAGCCACCACCCGCCACGCCGCGCCGGCCTTGACCGCGTGGCTGCTGCTGATCGAAGCGGCCATGCGACATCAGCACCGGCTCACGGTTGATAAAGCCCATCGACGTTTGCATCGGATCCGGCTGCTTGCGCTCCGGCGCCGAATTGCGGCTGCCGCGCTCTTCCGACGGCGCCTTCAGGCCGACCGACGCCATCAGCGCGCGTACCTGATTGTCTTCGAGCTCTTCCCAGCGGCCGCGCTTCAGGCCCTTCGGCAGCGAAATCGGGCCGTGACGCGTACGGATCAGACGGCTGACCATCAGCCCGGCCGCTTCGAACATCCGACGCACTTCGCGGTTCCGCCCTTCGGCGAGCGCGACGTGATACCAGTGATTCGTGCCTTCGCCGCCGCCGTCGCGGATGCGCAGGAAATTCGCCGGCCCGTCTTCCAGCTCGACGCCGTGCAGCAGCTTCTGGCGCATGCCTTCGGCCAGCTGGCCGACCACACGCACCGCGTATTCACGCTCGACGCTATAACGTGGATGCATGAAACGGTTCGCCAGGTCGCCGGACGTGGTCAGCATCAGCAGACCTTCGGTATTGAAGTCGAGACGGCCGACCGCGAGCCACTTGGCGGTTTTCATCGGCGGCAACTTGTCGAACACCGACGGACGGCCTTCCGGATCGGCGTGGCTGACGATTTCGCCGGTCGGTTTGTGATACAGCAGCACGCGCGGCGGCTTGCTGGCGAGCTTGCGCTTGACCGGCTTGCCGTTGATGCGGACCTGGTCGGTCGGCATGATGCGCTGGCCGATGTGAGCCGGCTCGCCGTTCACCGACACCCGGCCGGCGACGATCAGCTCTTCCATGTCGCGACGCGAGCCCATGCCGGCCTCGGCCAGCACCTTGTGCAGTTTGGGTGCATCGTCGTCGGCGGCCAGCACGCGCTTGGGCGCGGCAGGCTTGCCACGGCGCAGCATCGGCGCGGGCGCGCCGCCGGTCGTGCCGTTATCCGCATCGAATGCGGGCGACGTGACGTACGAGAACAGATCATCCTGGCCTCCTTCGGGCGCTGCAGATGCAGTTGCGCCCGCCGGCGCCTCGGCGCCGCGGCGCCCCTGGCGCTGCCCACCTTCACGCGGCTGACGCTCACGCTGACCTTCACGAGGCGCGCCATCGCGCTGACCGCCTTCACGCTTTGCGCCACCGGCCGCGTTGCGGCGCTGCCCTTGACCCTTCGCGCCTGCGTCTTTGCGCGGCATCCGCACTTGCGCGACGACTTCGCCGTCCGGCGGCGCTTCGGTGACGACCGGCGCACCTTGCGCGGGCGCGCCTTCGGCGCCCTTCGTCTTCGCTCCGGCGCGGCGGCGCGCGATCAGGCTGCGCGGGCCGCGACGCAGGCCGCGGCGCGGACGGTCTTCGCCGTCTGCTTCCGCGGTCTGCGCAGGGCGTTCGCCCTCGGCAGCCGACGCTTGCTTGTTGCGCGTTTCGTCAGCACGCGCCGACGGCACGGCGCGGTCGGATTCGGACGAATCGGTGTCGTGGGTATGTGTCAAAACAACCTCAAAATGTCAGGTCGCGCACGCCCATTGCGGGCGCGGCAAAAAAGTTCGGTTACGTCAGGCGCTGCGCGACTCGGGTTCGTCGTCGGTCAGAATGCCTGCGTCCTGTGCGGCATCGCGATGATCTTCAGAATCGTCGTGCGCCGCCGTGGTCGGGTTCGGCTCGGCGGCGTGCTCCGTATCGCGGAGTACGCCCGAGTCGTGCGCGGGTATTGCCGGATCGGTCTGGGAGACCGGATCGTGATGCGGTGCAGACTCGGCGACGCCGGCCTGCGGTTCAACGTTTGCCGTTTCTTCGGCATGTTCTTGCGCGGCCGGAGCGCTCGCGGCAGCCGGATGCGTGTCCGGCGTGGACGCGGAGCCGGCCATGCCAGCGTTCGGTAGCGGCGCCTCGCCTGCTGCTTGCGGAATATCCTGATCTTCGCCTGCGGCAATCGCGTCAAGCGATTCATCCGCAATCACCTCTGCCTCGCTAGCGCCGGATTCCATCGCCGCGCCTGGTGAACCCTCTTCTTCATCCGAGATCGAAGCCTGCGCAGCGGTTCCGATGTCGGCAAACTCGATGGCGTGCTGGCCAAGCAAGTCCGCGTTCAACTGCGCCGACGGATCGGCCAGTGGCGGCAATTCGTCGAGCGCCCTCAATCCGAGGTCGTCGAGAAACTGACGCGTGGTCGCGTACAGCGCCGGACGCCCCGGCACGTCGCGATGACCGATCACTTCGATCCAGTTGCGATCCTCGAGCTGCTTGACGACCTGCGTATTCACCGTCACGCCGCGAATCTCTTCGATATCGCCGCGCGTGACCGGCTGCCGATAGGCAATGATCGCGAGCGTTTCGAGCACCGCGCGCGAATATTTCGGCGGTTTCTCAGGATGCAAACGATCCAGATACGAGCGCATCGCGGGCTTGCTTTGAAACCGCCAGCCCGACGCCAGCCCGACCAGCTCCACACCGCGCCCCGACCAGTCATGCCTGAGGTCTTCGAGCAAAGTTCGAACGGTGTCTGCCGACACGCCGTCGGCAAAGAGCTTGCGCAACTCGCCGAGCTTTAACGGCTCCTGCGCGCAGATCAAGGCAGTCTCGAGGACGATCTTCGCCTCTTGGGTATTCATGCAGCTAGGTCAGACCCTGTGGTCAAAGAACCGGATCAAACAGACGATTTGGAACTGAAGACGCGCTCGCCCGATTCTGATCGGTCATATTGATGGGAGCACGCACCGGGGGGTGGCGAAACAGACTATCGAGCCAAACCCAGCCGGACGGAGCAGCGAAATTCCTGAAAGGAACCGCGTGACTGAGCGCCATATTACGCAAAAACAATCGGTGCGTAAAGACGAAATCCCCGGCGCATTTTCCAGCAAGACGTTGGCGGACATGCTTTTGAGAAAAAACGGGAGTAATTGGACAAAAAACAGAGTTTTCTTGGTCAATCCCGTTCGAACGGCTCCCGTCTCGCTCTTTTCCGCCATTCATTCGAGCCGCTTAACCCGCAGCACCGTGTTGTGCGAGGAAGCGTTTGAGACGCTCGACACCCGCATCCAGCCGCGCCGTGTCGCACGCGTAGCACCAGCGCACGAAGCGTTCGCCCTGCGGCCCGAACGCGCTGCCCGGCGCCAGGCCAAGCCCCACCTCGCGCACCATCGATTTACAGAGGTCGAGACTACGGGTTGCGCCCGGCATCGAGAAAAACAGGTACATCGCGCCCGGCGGCGCCTTGACGTCGACACCCGGGATGCCCGAAAGCGCGCGCGTCAGATGATCGCGTGACGCCTTTAGATCGAGCACCAGCTCCTGTGTAAAGCGTTCGCCCTGCTGGACGGCCACGATACCCGCCTGCTGCACGAAAGCGGGCGCGCACGACGTGTTGTATTCGACCAGCTTGCCCAGATCGTCCATCAACGCGGCCGGCGCGACGATCCAACCGAGTCGCCAGCCGGTCATGAGCCAGGCCTTTGAAAACGAGTTGACGCAGATCACGCGCTCGTCGCGCGAGGCGAGATCGAGAAACGACGGCGCGGTACGCGATCGCGTGGTGCCCGCGACGGCGTCCGCGTCAGCGTAGTACAAGCGCTCGTAGACCTCATCCGCGACGATCCAGATGCCTTGGCGCCGGCAATGCGCCAGCACGGTACGCTGCTCGTCGCGGCTCATCACCCAGCCAGTCGGATTGTTCGGCGAGTTGACCAACAGCATTTTCGTCTCCGGCGTCAGCGCCGCGAGCAACCGCGCCATGTCGAGCTGCCAGCCGTGCTCGCCATAGCCGAGCGCGACAGTTTCCACCTGCGCGCCGAGAATCTTGGGAATTTCGACCAGATTCGGCCACAGCGGCGTCACCGCGACGACACGATCGCCCGCGCCCACCACCAGTTGCGCCGCGAGCATTAGCGCGTTGACGCCCGCGCTCGTCACCGCAATGTGGTCCGGCGACGTCGAGCCGTGCAGTTCGCCGACATATTGCGCGAGCGCGGCGCGCAGCGGCGCGATACCCAGGTTGTGCGTGTAGAACGTTGCGCCGGCGGCCAGTGCCGCGCTGGCGGCGTCGCGAATAAAGGCCGGCGTGACCCGGTCGGATTCGCCGAACCAGAAGGGCAACACGTCGTCGACGCCGAAACCGGCATTGGCGACTTCGCGGATTTGCGAAGGACGGAGTGCGCGCACGGCGTCACGCGCGTTGGGGACGGAGGGCACAGGCAGATCCGATTCGCTCATCGAGACATCCAGACAGACGGTGGAGGATAGGGTTTGGCGTTCAGCAGCGCCGACAGTTTAGCGTGAGGGTTGTTTCGGTGACGACCAGGCCGGCGGGGAAAGCGCACGCACACGCGCCCGCGCTCGGCCACGGTCGCCGCAAGCGCATTGCCGCCCGCCCAGGCGCCCGGCCTGCGCCGTCAAACCAGATCCTCGGCACGCGCCGGCAATTCGCGGATCAGCCCCCACACCGCTTCCGCCGCCGGCGACAGTGAGCGGTCGCGCCGTCGCACCAGTTCGACCGTGCGCTCGGCGCGTGGCACGAGCGGCCGCGCCACCAGCGAAGCCCCGGCCGGCAGCGGCAACGCCAGCCACGGCAGGACGCTCACGCCCACGCCGGCTTCGACCAGCCCAAAAACGGTCGCGGAATGCCCCAGCTCCTGCACGACCGTGGCGCTTACGCCGTATTCCTGCATCACGGCGTCGATGATCGGCCGGCTGCCCGACGCGTAGTCGAGCATGACGAGCTGCTGGCTTTCGAGGTCGGTCCAGGCCACCTGCGACTTCCGCGCCAGTGGGTGATCGTCGCGCGACACGACGCAGAACGAATCGGTCATGAGGGACTCGCTGAGCAGATCGTCGGCGGAAAACGGGCCGATGATCACGCCGAAATCCACCTCGCCCGATTTGACCTTGCGCACCACGTCGCTCTGCACGTCGTCGCGCAAACCCAGCGTTACATAAGGAAACTGCCGCCCGCAAGCCGCCACCACGCCGGGCATCAGGCGGCACGCCACCGTCGGGCTGGCGGCCACCACCACCCGGCCGCGGCGTTGCTCGCCGATTTCGCGAATCTCGCGCAAGGCGTCGTCGAGATCGGTCAATAACCGCGACACGCTCGACACCAGATTGCCGCCGACATCCGTCAACTGCACCTCGCGCGTGGTCCGATCGATCAGCTTCAGGCCGATCTCACCCTCCAATTCCCGCACGCAACGGCTGACGGCCGACTGCGTCAGACCGATCTCATCCCCCGCCCGGCTGAAGCTTTGCAAGCGTGCGACCTCAATGAAAACCCTTAGTTGCCGCAGCGTCACATTCATTTACCAACCTCATCAATTTCGCCGTTTAATGCGCATTGTATGGTGAAACCGGCGCCCCTCCTCGCTTTTAAGCACATCGCTGCAATGCAGCAATAAGGCGCAAACGCACGCTGGACGGGCCTGATTGCACAAGATTGGTGATTGTCCTGATTTGCGGGATGGGTTTTTTGGATTCTCATACGCCCCTAGCTAGCGCCCGCGCTGGCCCGCTGTCACAGGGCTTTCAGGCGGTCGGACTCAACTTGGCACACTTCCTGCATTTACATGCACACAGGGTCGGCGCCATGACTTCTGACTGCATAGCAGACCGTGGCAAGCCCGACCCCCCTTGGCACTCGCCTATCGAGTGCATGGAGAGTGCGCGGCGCGGGGCAGCGCACCGGAGTTAGCTTCGCTGAGGTGAAACATGATGCTGTTCGACGATTTGAGAGACAACGAGTGGGCGCTGGTCGAGGCTTTGTTCTGTGCGGAGCCCGCACGCAGCGAGCGGCGCGGCCGGCCACGCGTGGAAGCACGCGCGGTCGTCAATGCCGTGCTGTGGGTGCTGTCGACGGGCGAAGGCTGGTCCAAGCTGCCGGGCCGCTATCCGTCGCCGCCGACCTGCCGCCGCCGTTTCGACGAGTGGCAAGCCGATGGTACGCTCGCCGAAATAGTTAAGCGACTCAACACGAGCGGTCGTGAAGTTTCGCTGCGCGGCCGCATTGGCGCCACCGCGGCGAAGCCGCCAGCACCGCCGAGCCGTGACCGTCTGCGTGGCGCGTTCTGGACCAATCCGGAATCGTGGCGCGCGCCGGTCAAGATGGCCTGACGCGAATTGTTTTGCCTCCGGGCGCCTGCGGGCGCCCGGCGTGTATCTGGGCCGCCGTGCGTCCGTATCGACGTCTGCCGGCTCCGGATGGGCACCGCCCTCGGCGCGCCCACCACCGTCGTCCCTTCCCGCCGGGCCAAGCTCGATATCGCGCGACTTCAGACGCCTGAAGCCGCGCGTTTGTTGCGGATGAAACATCCATTTACTATTACTTACAGCGTGCTTTCGCAACCCGGCATACCTTATGGCTATGCAAACAGGCCGTGAATCGATCGGCTTGACGGGAGCTCAGCATGAAACCAATGTCACTGCTTCTGTGCGGCATTGTGATTTCATCAATGGCCGCACCGGCGCTTGCCCAGCAGCGCCCCGAAGGATGGAACTGGCGGCCGGAACGAACGGCCAGCCTGGAAGCCTGGCAACAGGGTGACGCGCGCGGCCGTGATTTCACGCCGCCGGCGCCGCGTGGCGATCTGCGCGGCGATATCGCCAGTAACGTGCGTGCGCGGCCGGATATGCCGCGTGAGAATGCGCCACGCCGACGTTAAGGCGCGACCGCGTCGTCGAATTGAATCGCTGGGGAACCAGGCGGCATTGCGCTAGTCTGATTTAATGCCATTAGCACAGCGTGGCAGTAGTAAATCCGGTACGCCCGTATCCTCGCGATACGGGCTTTTTTTTGGGCGATTCCGGGCGGGAGCGGCAAGCACGTAGCAGCCCACGGCGCCGCGCGGAGCGGGTGAAAGTAGTGTGCAAAAACAGGAGCGCCCCGAGAGTAGGACCGCCGCAGCAATACCGCCACTTCCAGCCGCGCGAAGCGGCCGGAAAGCAGCGTCAGCGTCCCTGTCTACGGCGCTAGGACCGGAGGACTTCGAGCGCGGCGGCTGGCCGCGTTTCCGCAGGGGTGACGACGTAGTCGTTCATGCGCTGTGCGGTCCAGCTGAGCAGGCGTTCGTCGTGCGCGAGCCGATTGAATTCGGCTCTGCCCCGCTCGGTGAGCACGGCGATATCGACAGGTGCGTGAAATCCCGGAGCCGGTGCGACGGTGCGTTGACGAACGGTGTCCATCAGACCCAGCGTGCGAAGATATTGGAAAACACCCGGCCTTCTGGCCCATGGGACCTGGCGATATTGCGCCCGCCGCAGCGCTTCAAGTACCGCTTCGTTGGAATACGTGGTCATCTCACTTCTTTCTTAAAGTGCAGCTATGACACATTTATGCCCAACACGTCACCGCGCCACCAGTGACGCGCTCAGCACCCGCCCTTGGCTGGAATCTGGCTGCATCTCGTGCGGCCGAATCCGCCAGGTGCTGCCTGGCCTCGTTTTCGGAACCCCCGTCTGAACGGCATGTTAGCGTTCTGTCCACGAACCGACGATGCAACCGCTGCGGCGCGATAGCAAGCCCGTAGATTTATCCCGAAAGTCATACGTTACCCCATTTAAATTGATTCTATTCACTTTATTAGCGCTTTTTTTTGCAGCAATCGTGCTATGGAAAGGCGCCCGCCGCCCCCTTGCCGCCGGCGCGCTCGCCGTGTTCTGGCTGCTCGCCGCAGGCTGGCTTACCGCGCCATTGCTCGACCTCGCGCAGCCACGCGAACAGAGCGCCATCCCAGCCAGATTTGCGCCGCGCACCGCGATCATTCTGCTCGGCGGCGGCACTCTCTACGACCGCGACCATGTGCTCGTGCCGCCGCACGACGTCCTCGCGCGTATTGCCGTGAGCGCGCAGAGCTACACCGCCTGCAAGCGCAGCGCGGCCAGTTGCCAGGTGATCGTGAGCGGCGGCAATCCGCAGCGGCATAGCGCGACGGAGGCCGATACTTACCTGCCCTATCTGCTGCGCGACCAGGTGCCGCGCGCGGATATCGTGCTGGAAAACACCAGCCGCACGACCTACGAAAACGCCCGCAACGTGTCGTCCATTCTCAACCGATCGCGCTACGACGCCGTGATACTCGTCACGTCCGCGTATCAGATGCCGCGCGCGCTGCTCGACTTCCAGCGCTTCGGTCTGGAACCGCAGCCGCTGATCTCGAGCGCACGCCGCGCACAACTCGGTGTACTGCCGCGTTATGACAACCTGGTGAGCGCGGAAACCGCGTTGCATGAGCTGATCGGCATCGCGCAGTTTTATGTGTATCGCGCGATGGGGTGGTTTTGAAACGTCGGCGGCAAAACGCGCCGCGTTATTTAGAGATGCGAATATTCGCGTATCCGCCATGCATCTCGGTGAAGCAGATGGACCTGAATCGTCCCGGGCACGATCTGTTGATGGAACGTAACGAGATGTAACCAATTGTCATTGCAGTTACAAAAGCATCTGCTGGAGCGGATATTGCTCGCTAGAATGCATTGTCTTTCCGTTTGGACAGGCAAATACTCGGGTCCATAACCACTCTGCGGAGGTAACGATGAAGAAAGTGTCCCTGGCGATCCTGGTTTCCCTCAGTGCCGTAACGGGCGCGGCGTATGCGCAGGACAACGGCGTCATGATGAGCACCGATCCGGCCAAGGCCGCCGACGTCGAACAACGTGCGCAAGATTTGCAAAACCGTCAGCAGGCGATGGAAAGCGCACCGGCCATGCCGATGAAACATCACAAGATGGCTCCGCATCATCACAAGAAGGCCGCCAAGGCCGACGCCGCCAGTTCGTAAGCGCCGCTTCGCTGCACGCATCCGCAGCGGGGATTTTTAGCGCACGACAACCGTCACCCGCGGCCTCGCCGCGAAGGTGAAAAGCCGAAGCCGGCACCGCCGGCTTCGGCTTTTTTGTTGTCTAATGGTCCGTCGGCAAAGCCGCGGCGCCTCGCTGACGGTGTGCTAAAGTCGCGCACCGTCCGGCGCCTGGCCGGACTCCCCTAACCCGTGCGCACCCTGGTGCGGAGGACAGCATGAGCAACATCCAGCTAGATATCGAATGGACCGAAGCAGCATCGAAAAAAATCGAAAAACTGATGCCGCGCGGCGGTCAGGAAGCGTTTCTGGCGCTGCCGCCCGTCGAATGCCTGCCGATGGAAGGCGACGTGCTGTTTCTCGGCCCGGACGGCAAGCAGCAACCGTTCATCGTCGCGGAACGCCAGTATCACCATGACGGCGACGCCGACTGGACCATCATCCTGATCCTCGACGTCCCGCAAGCCACGCATTAAACCCACGCCGTCAACACCAACGGCGAGCGCCGCGCGGCCCCGTTTTCCGGACCGCCAGCCGCTCGCCGTTGCTTCTGGCGATCGAACGAATCGTTCGATCGCCCGTTCGACCACTTACGCGATCTTCGACACCACGCGAATTTCCGAGTGCTCGACCCAGTCCGCCACGGCTTGCTTGTACGCCGCGATGTGCGCGGATTTGGCATGCGCCGCCAGCGCCGCCTGACTTTCCCAACGCTCGACGAACACAAACCGGCGCGGCTCCTGCACGTCGCGATGCAGATCGTACTGAAGCGCGCCCTGCTCTTTGCGCGTCGGTCCGACGATCCCTTCGAGCGCCTGACGCAGTTGCTCTTCATAGCCCGGTTTCGCGACCGAGATTGCGACCACTGCGATTTCCGACATGCCTGACCTCCAATTGACGAAAAGAAGCAGCAGCATACCCGCCGGGCGTCGATCGTGCAGGCGGGCGCCGCGACCCGAAACGACCGCCGGAACCGTCTCGCGTCTCGCCTGACAAAACCGCCTAAGCCCGTTCGTGCCGCCCAAAACGTCTGAGCACCGTCCTGGCCTAAATTTTGGCGGGTGCCCATTTACCGCGCTGCTACGCTCGGTTTCATACGGACGATTGATTGCGCAACGCGCAAGCTGTCTCCATGCGCGGCGAGCACGCCGACAGAGTCGAGCGGATCGCGCGAAATGCGGGCGCGGCAAGCCCGCCGTAAAACGTTGTTGCAAGCGGTTTCGCATGGCCATCAGTTCGGCCCCCGCTCTGTGATAACCCGCACATTCATGCAAATTGCAAACTGCTAGACTGGTTTGAATACTCCGCCGGAGTCCGGCATGGCTGGCATCGCTCTGCGCGTTCCTGGGCTGTATCCGTCCTGCCCTGCCGACGAATGGGCTGTGCATCCGTTGCGCGCCGCAGCAGTTTGCGCGCCCCGTCACCTGCTTGCCGCGATGTCACCATGTCCGCTCTCGTGCCCGCCTTTATGCCCGCGTCTATGCCAAGCGTCAGCGAAGTGACTCTGAGCGGCCTGCTGCCGCATCTGGTCCGGGACGAGTCCGGCTGGACCGCGACGTGGCGTGCCTTGACGCTGCATAGCGTGTTCCAGCCCGTGCTGTCGGTCACGCATCAGTGCGTGGTGGGTTACGAGGGCTTGCTGCGCGCGTTCGATCCGGTCGGCCTGCCGGTCTCGCCGGAAGTACTGTTCTCCGGCACCCGCTCCGCCGCCGACGCGCGCGAACTCGACCGCATCGCGCGCTGCCTGCATGTGGCCAATTTCATGGAGCAAGGCATCAGCACCGGCTGGCTGTTTTTGAATACGCGTCCGCAGGTGTTCGAAACGGGTTGGCCGCAGCGTACTTTTATCGATGAACTGTCGGCGCATTTCGGCCTGCCGCAGGAACGCATCGTGATCGAGGTGCTGGAGCAACCCGCCGACGACGAATCCGCCGTCGCCAGCATGCTCGCCGCGTCGCAACCACGCGATTTCCTGATCGCGATCGACGACTTCGGCACCGGCTTTTCGAACTTCGATCGCGTGTGGCGCTTCCGTCCGGACATCGTCAAGCTCGACCGTTCGCTGGTGGCGCGCGCGGGCAAGCGCGAAGGCGACGATTCGATGATCAGCCATCTGATCGCGATGCTGCATCAGTCCGGCACGCTGGTGCTGGCCGAAGGCGTCGAGACCGACGAAGAACTGATGATCCTGATGCAGGCCGACGTCGATTTCGTGCAAGGTTTCTGGCTCGGTCAGCCGAAGGGATCGGTACAGGCGGCCTGCGCCAAAGTACCGGCACTGATCGAGTCGATGTGGACCAAGTTCGCCGCTTACGAACGCCAGCATGCGGGCCACCAGCGCCTCGGTTTCGAAGGTTTCGCGGAAAGCGTGCTGGCCGCCGTCGATACGTTCAAAACCACCGGCGATCTGCGTCAGGCGGCGCAAAAGATCTGGCATCTGAGCGAAGCGCGCCGGGTGTTCGTGACCGACGGTCAGGGCGAGCAAACCCAGCCTTCGGTCACCGCCGCCTCGGTGCCGCCACCGCCGCTGCGGCTCGCGCCGCTCTATACCGAGACGCGCAGCAACTGGTCGCGGCGCGCCTATTTCAAACACGCGCTCGCCGCGCCGGGCCGCGTTGCGATGATGGGTCCGCATTATTCGCTGGCTGACGGTCAGGACTGCTATACCGCGGCGATTGCGTTCGAGCGCGACGGCGCGACGCATGTGCTGTGTGTCGACTTCGTGCCGATCGCGACTCCGGTGGATGTGCGTCATGGCGGGCGCGGCGGTAAGCGGTAGTCGCGGTAGTTAGTCGCGCTGCCTGGTCGACCTGAAGCGCGGCGGGTTTGCCCGTCTAGCCGCCCACCGACACGTTAGTCGCGTCACCCAACCCACGCCAATCACTCCTCCACGCGTCCGCGGCCGGATTTGATCTCGCTGCGTTTCGCCTTGCCGTCGAGGCGCCGCCGATTCGATGCGCGCGTGGGCCGGGTTGCAACCCGCGGCTTGCGCGTCACGCTGACGCTCTCGATCAACTCATCGAGCCGCGCCAGCGCCGCCGCGCGATTCATATCTTGCGTGCGATGCTCCTGCGCCTTGATGATCACCACGCCGTCGCGCGTGAGGCGATGATCGGACAGCGCGAGCAGACGCATTTTCAACACCTCCGGCAACGACGAAGCCTGCACGTCGAAACGCAGATGAATGGCGCTCGACACCTTGTTGACGTTCTGCCCGCCCGCGCCTTGCGCGCGCACGGCAGTCAACTCGATTTCGTTCGGCGGGATCGGATAGCGGGAAGTCATGAGGCGAGTCTGGGCAAAGAGACGTCAGTGTACACAGCGAGGCGCGCGGCGCGCAGCCTGTCACGGGCTACGGACTATCGGACACGAGCGCCGATGCGAAAAACTATTTGCGTCGACGCACCCGGTTCGCGGATACTGCGCTCTCCGCTTACAGCGTAAATTCATATGAAACTCCGTCCGGGTTTTGTGCTGGAACTGGTGGTCAATTTTCTGCTGCCGTGGCTCGTGTACCGGTATTCGCATCCGCAGCTCGGTGAAACCGGCGCGCTGATCGCCTCCGCGGTGCCGCCGATCCTCTGGAGCCTGATCGAACTGGTGCGCTTCCGGCGCGTCGACGCGCTCAGCGTGATCGTCGTCGCCGGCATCGTGCTGTCGATCGGCGCCATGGCGCTGGGCGGCAGTCCGCGCATGCTGCTGTTGCGCGAGTCGCTGGTGTCCGGCGCGATCGGCGTGGCGTTTCTGCTCTCTCTGCCAATGCGCCGTCCGCTGATTTTTTACCTCGCGCGCGCCAGTGTCGCGCGTGAAATGGAAGGCGGCGCCGCGCGCTTCGAAGCGTTGATGCAGGAACGGCCGGGCCTGCCGGCCGCGCTACGCATGATGACGCTGGTGTGGGGCGTCGGCCTGACCGGCGAAACGGCGCTCAGATCGTGGATGGCGCTGACGTGGCCGATCGAGCGCTTCCTGGTGGTGTCGCCATTCATCGGCTATGGCATTTACGGCGCGCTAACGGCCTGGACCGTGTGGTACCGCAAGAGCCTGCGCAAACGCAGCGAAGCAGGCGTACCGGCGGACGGCATGACAGGCTGATCAGCGCCACGCCTCCGCGATGCGCGCCGCCAGCCCCGAATCGCGCTGCGTGGGCGTCGCGATCGCTTGCGCCAGCACGGCCCGCGAGCCGATTACCTCGACCCGCTCACGTGCCCGGGTAATCGCCGTGTACACCAGTTCGCGCGACAACACACGGCTGAATACCGCCGGCAGCATCAATACCGCGTGCTCGAACTCTGAGCCTTGCGACTTGTGGACCGTGAGCGCGAACGCCGTATCGTGCGGCGGGAGCGCGGCGGGCGACACCGCTCGCAGACCGCCGTCGCCGGTACGGAAATAGACGCGCAACGCACCGCCCGCCCCCGGCAATGCAATGCCGATATCGCCGTTGAACAGGCCCAGCGCGTAGTCGTTGCGCGTCACCATCACCGGGCGCCCGGCGAACCAATGCGCGCCCACGGCCAGCGTCACCCCAGCCGAGCGCCGCACCTGCGCGGCCATGAGCGTATTCACCTGATCGACGCCGCGTGGTCCTGAACGGGTGGCGCACAGAATCCGGAAACGGTTCAGCGCGTCGAACAGGGGCAGCGGGTCAGGTGTCCCGGCGGCGAGTGCTTTGGCCAGCGCGTCGGCATACGGCGCGAAGCCGGCGGCGAGCCGTGCGACGGTGCGCTCCGCGAGGGTCGCGTGGGTGTCTTCGTGCAGCGCCGCGGCGCACGCCTCGAGCGGATCGGTGACGAGCACGTCGAGCGCCGCGCCAGCCGCGCCGTTACGGATCGCCACCGACAGCCGGCCGATCGGCGAATCGAGACCGAAACGGTAGTTGCGCTCGAGCCAGACGACACAATCGGCGAGCGGATTGCCGGCATGGGAGGCGGACGACGCCCCGTCGTCAAGCGCACCAGTGTCGGCGTGGATGTCGATGTCGGCGAACAACCCACCCGGCTCTTCGTCGACACCGCGCGAGACGTCGGGCAGCGCCTGCGCGAGCCGTGCCTTGTCGAGTCCCAAAGCATCGGCGACTCGCTGCAAGCCGGGCTGCGTGAACGCCGGCCGCGCGCTGAGTTCGGCGAACACCGCGCCCGCTTCGACGGCGGCGAGCTGGTCCTTGTCGCCGAGCATCACGAGGCGCGTCCGCGGCGCGATCGCGTCGAGCAGATGCGCGGCCATGGCGACGTCGATCATCGACGCCTCGTCGATCACGACGACGTCGTACGGCAACGGATTGTCGCGATGATGCCGGAAACGTCCGCCCGGCCCGGAGCCGAGCAGGCGATGCAACGTGTACGACGTCTGCGGCAAACGCGCGGCCAGCTCGGGGGGCAGCTCGCCGGCGCGCGCGAGCAAGGCTTCCTGCATGCGTTGCGCGGCCTTGCCGGTGGGCGCCGCGAGGGCGATGCGCAAATCGGCCTGGGCATCGAGCAGACAGGCCAGCACGCCGACCACGGTGGTGGTCTTGCCGGTGCCGGGGCCGCCGCTGACGATCGTCAGGCGCCCAGACAACGCCATGACGGCCGCGACGCGCTGCCAGTCGACTTCGTCGTCTTTGGGCCGGCCGAAATAGCGCAGCAGGCGTTGATGAAGCGTTGCTGCATCGGACTGTTCGGAACGCCTTTCCGCAGTAAGGTCACCCACCCCCGCATGCGCCACCAGCGAGCGTGCCAGGCGCCGCTCGTAATCGTAGTAACGCGCGAGGTACAAACGCCCTTGCCCGTCGATCACCAGCGGCCGCAACGCCGCCGAATTCCGCGACCCATCACTCGCCATGCCGCTCGCGAACAACGCCGCGCGCACTTCGGCGCTCGACGCATCGAAACGCCGCGCCAGCACCGCCAGCGGCACGCACACGTGGCCTTCGTCGGTCGCGCGGCTGGCGGCAAACGCGCCCCGCGCCGCCCATTTCACCGCGTCGGTCGATGCCCCGCCACGCCGTGCCAAGGTGCCGATGCGGCGCGCAAAACCCTCGGCCAGCGCAACGCTGAAATCGGCCGGCGCGGGCAAACTTACGCCGATGTCGTCGATCTCCGGCGGCGTCGACGCGCTCTGCTCGATCGTGCTCATGCGCCACCTCCAATCATGGCCGCGTCGAGCAGCGCCACCAGTTCGAATGCGGGCCGGCGCACATGCACGCCGGCCACCGCGTCGGCATCCCGCCAATCCGGACGCACGCCGCGCACGAACAGATACAGGTAGCCGCCGATATGCGTGTCGTAGGTGTAATTGCGCACCCGCGTCTTCAGATAGCGATGCAAGGCGACCGTATAAAGCAAAGCCTGCAGGTGATATGCGTGACTCGCCATCGCGGCTTCGAGCGGCGCCGACGCATAGTCGGCCACGGTGTCGCCAAGATGGTTCGACTTCCAGTCGACGACCCAGAAGCGTCCGTCGTGCTCGACGATCATGTCGATAAATCCTTTGACGAAACCCCGCAGCGCGCCCGGCTCGAGTGCGACGTCGGGATAGCCGTGTTCGATCAGCAGTTCGCGCAACGCCGGGAAATCGAGCGACGGCGCGGCGAACAGAAACTCGAGTTCGTTCAACCGCCGTTGCGGATTCAACCTGGCGAGCGTCAGGCCCGGCACCAGTTCGGTATGGACGATGTCCGTCAGCAGGTTATGCATCATCGTGGGCAGACGCGCGGCGAGTTCCGGCACGGCCGGCGCCGGCCGCTCGCGCAACGCACCACGGATCGCATCCGGCCACGTGCCCGGATCGCTGAAGTCAGCGAGTTCGAACATGCGATGCAGACACTCGCCCGCCGCCGCGCCGCGCGGAAACGCGAGAATGTCGTCCTCGGCGAAAGGGGGCGTTTGCAGCGCGGGCGCGAGCACGGGCGGCGGCGCGAGTGCATCCGCGATCTCGTCGTGATCGGGACGCACTTCTTCCGCCGCCGCGTGCATCTCCTCGGCCCTGCTGCCTGCTGCGATCAGTCCGCTGAAGCTCGCCATCCGCCACTGATCGCGCAACGGCCGGCGGCTGGCGCGCGCCTGCATCCGCGCGCCGCTGTCCTGCAGACTTTCCAGCGGCACGCGGCGCGCCACCTCCGGTAACGGTTGCAGCGTCACCGCACCGCCCGCCAACGCCTGCCAACTCGCGGCCAGCGCGGCTTCGTCGGGTGGTTCAGCAAGCCAGTCGTCGAAACTGTGCGCGCCACCGCCCGCCAGCCAGTTCAGCACGCTGCGGCGCGACTCTTTGGTGGAGCGCGACGACAGGTACGTACCGGCGACCAGATAGCAGCGGTACACCGCGCGCGTCAGCGCCACATACACGAGCCGCGCGCGTTCGGCCGCCTGCTCGCGCGACGCATAGCGCGATGCGCGTTCGGCCTCTTCGTCGTCGCAACCGTAGTGCAGTACCGCCGTGCCGTCCTCGTCGTGATACTCGCGGGCGTCGGGCAACCCGGACGACGGCGGATCGCGCAACGCGCCATCGTTCAGGAACGGACAGAACACCACGGCATATTCGAGCCCTTTCGATTTGTGCACGGTCACGATCTGCACGAGGTTGCGGTCCGATTCGAGCCGCAGTTGCGCATCTTCTCCGCCGCCCTGCGTGCGTTGCGCGGCGAGCCAGCGCAAGGTGGGCGCGATCCCCGGTTGGGTCGCGGCGCGTGCCTGCACCAGCTCAGCCAGATGATTCACGTTCGTCAGACGACGCTCGCCGTCCGCACCCGCCACCAGCCGCTGCGCGACGCGCAGTTCACGCATCAGCGTGCGCCACATCACCGCGAAGCCGCGTTCGTGCCACAACGTGCGATAGCGCGAAAAACGCTCGACCCAACCCATCGCGTCCGCGGCATGCGCGGGATCGTCGGCGGGCGCGGGCGAGTCGGCGACCTGCTCGAGACGCCACAACGACGTGGCGTCGAGCCCGAGCCAGTCGGTAGCCAGCGCGGCACGCAGACGACGCAGATCGCCGGGCGTATCGACGGCGGCCAGCACGCGCTCGATCTGCTCGGCGTCGAGCGTGGCGAACACCGAGGCCTGCGCCAGCTCGACACTGCCGACGCCCCACGCCGCCAGCACGCGCTTGATCAGACTGCCCTGCCGGTGCGTTTGCACCAGCACCGCGATATTGCCCGGCGCGAGCGGCGCGTCGCCGATCGTCACCGCGCCGTGTCGCGCGCCGCGCAACAGGCGCACGATCTCGGCGGCGCACGCTTCGCTCGCTTCGCGCTGCGCGTCGCGCTTGGTCAGCGCGGCGTCGCCTTGTGGCAACGTCCAGATCCGGAAATCGCCGGCGCTCGCGTCGGGGTCGACAAACGGCGGCCGGCGCCGTTCGCCCGCACGCACCGGCTGGTAGTCGAGGCCGTCCAGCACGAACGCGCGCGGGTTCGCTTCGAAGAAACGGTTGCACGCTTCGACGATCGGCGCGGTCGAGCGCTGATTGACCGCCAGCGTGTAACACGCGGATGCCGCCGCGCGTGCCGCCAGATACGTATGCAGATCCGCCGCACGAAAACTGTAAATGGCCTGCTTCGGATCGCCGACCAGAAACAGCGGACCGGCCGGCGCGAAGATGCGGCTGAAAATCGCGAACTGCAAAGGATCGGTATCCTGGAACTCGTCGATCAGCGCGGCCGGATAGCGCGCGCGCAAGGCGTCGGCCAGCCACGGATTCGCTTCGAGCGCACGGTACAGGTTGGATAGCAGATCGTCGAACGACACCACCCGGCGGGTGCGCTTGCGCGCCACCAGTTCGGCCGGCGCGTAGTCGAGCCAGGTTTCGACCAGCGAAAGCCAGCGTGCGCGTTGCGCGGCTTCGGCCGCGATCACGGCTGCCGCGAGCGCTTCCGCGTGCTCGAAGAACACGTGTTCGGGCGGTTCGAACTTGACCTTGGTCGCCTTCTTCAACGCCGACACGGTGAGCTTCAACGCGGCACGCGGCGGCGGCGCATGGCAGTCGCCTTGCGCAAAATAATCGGTCCACGCAGCGATCGCGGCGCTCACATGGTCGGGCTTGTGGGTGGTCTTGCTCAACCGGTCTTGCGCGTCGGCAAGCAGGCGGACGATCCCGTCGCGCTCCGCCTGCCAGAGTTCGCCGGCGGCGTCGAATCCGGCTTGCGGATCGGCGCTAGCGCCGCTCGCGTCCACCGCGCCCCAACGCAATTGCGCCAGGGGCTTTTTCAGACGCCGCGCGAGTTGCTCGTCGAGGGATGCGGGACCGGCGCGTCTGGCCACCAGCCACGCGGCGAACGCGGGATGCGCATGCGCAACCGGTTCGACCTGTTCGCGCCAGAAATCGGCGGCCATTTCGAAACGTAACGCGGCGTCGTCGGCTTCCATGTCGAACGCGAACGGCATTGCGGCGGCGAACGGCGCCTCCTGCAGCGCGCGCTGACAGAAAGCGTGAATGGTGTGAATCGCCGCCTGGTCGAAAGTGCGCAGCGCGCGCCGCACCACCTTCAACGCGGCTCCGCGCTCAATGCCGCTGTCCGGCGCCAGCGTCGTTTCAAAGAGACGCTGGATAAACGGATCGCCGCCGTCGTCGTCCATTTCGATCGCGCGATGCAGCTCCGCGAGACGGCCGCGAATCCGCTCGTGCAATTCCGCGGTCGCCGCCTTCGTGAACGTGACGACAAGAATCTGATCCGCGTTCAGGTTCTTTTCGAGTAACAAACGCACGTACAACGCGCAGATGTTCCACGTCTTGCCGGTGCCCGCCGAGGCCTCGATCTGGTTCACGCCGTCGAGCGAACAGCCGAACACGTCGAGTTCTTCGGCGACCAGCGCATAGCTGTGCACGGCGCCGCTCATGACACGCTCCGCAGATGCTGGACCAGCGGTTTGAAAACGATCGACGCCAGGCTGCCGAACGGTTCGTCGAGCGTGAGCGGCGTGCCGCGCAGCGCGATGCGCAAGGCGGCGTCGTCGGATTCGCCGCGTACGCGGTCGTTGATCCAGACGCCTTGGGCGGCGGAATCGCTTTCGCTGACCTTGGTCCACGCGCTCTTCGGAAAGAAGCGCAGCGGCAGCCTGCGCCCTGCCCGGAACAACGCGACGAGCGGCGCCAGCTGGTCGAGCGGCGCGGCAACCGGGGTGAGCTCGAAACTCTCGCCGCTGCCATGCCAAACGGTGCGGCGCGGGCCAGCCGGCCGCGCGGCGCAATACGCCAGATGCGCGAGCCACGCGGACAGATAGTCACGGGCAGTCGGCCTGGCGTAGCGGAAAATCACCTGCCCTGTTTCAGTCAGCAAATTTAAGGTGCCATGCAGTTGCAGCGGCGTTTGAGCTGCATCGCGCAATGCCGCGTCGTGAGGACCGAATAGCGCGCCGGCCATGTCCGCGCCATCGGGCCAGCGTGACGGAATGTCGAGCACGAACGGCAAACGCTCGACGCCCGAGGCAAGCTCGCTGCGCACGCTGTCCGCAAGCTGGCGCAGCGCGCCGAGTTCGCGCGCGCGCCAGACCGCGCCGGTCGCGCCGCCCGGCAATTCGGGACTCGCGGCGGCCATGCGGCGCACGCGTTCGAACATCACGTTGTCTTCAATCTCGACGTCGAGCAGCACCGGCAGCAGCCGCTCCGCTAACGCGTCGCGCCCCGCGTAGTCGAGGTCGAACGGCTCGGTGTCGAGCAACTCGCCTTGCGCGTCCGACAACACGATGCCCAAACGGTCACGCAACAGCGCCCGCGCCGGATGACGCCAGAAACGCACGAATTCGTCGAAGGCCACCGGCTCCGAAGCGTCTTCGGGCGGCAACGGTTGATCGAAGAACGGCCCGGCCGCCGGATGCTGGGGCGCGGCCAGCAGCGTGGCCAGTTCCGCACGATCGGCGTCGTAGCTGAACAGTTCGTTGGGCGGCAAGAAATAGTCCGACGCGAACGCCTGCAGCGGGTGATTGACGATAAACGCATGACGCGCGCGCTCGACTTCCGCCGGACTCGCGTCCTCGCCGGCCGACACTTGCGCGAGATGGTCGAGCAATTCGTCGACCAGCGCGGCCGGCGGCAACGGCGCGTTGTCGCGAATACTGCGGCCGGTGTACGCGATGAACAACTGGTCGCGCGCGGCCAGCAGCAGATCGAGGAACAGATTGCGTTCGTCGTCGCGGCGCTGGCGGTCGCCGGCTTTGCCGAACGCGGCCATCAGGTCGAACTCGTCGGCACGCGCGAGACTGGGCAGCACGCCGTCGTCCATGCCGAGCAGGCAGACGATCCGGTACGGCAAACCGCGCAAGCTGGTCAGCGACGAAAACGTCACGCTGCCCCAGGGCACGCCACCGCGCGCCGGGTCGTCGAGCGCTTCGGTGAGCGCGCCGCGTACCACTGCGGCGGGCAGCGGCACGTGTTGCGCGCCGGCTTGCATCGCGTCGCCCATTTTGTCGATTGCGTCGCGCACGGCCGCCAGCGAATCGGCGAACTCGACGCCGCCGTCGAAACTCTGTGCGAGCGTTTCGAGCAGCAACTGCGTCCATTCGACGGGCGTTCGCTCGATCGCGCATTGCGCCGCGAACGACTCGACGTCGTCGACGAAACGCGACAGGCGGCCTAGCAGTTCGGCATTCGAGCCCGCCGCGCCTTCCACCGGAAGCCACGCGTCGACAGGTTCGCCGCCCTCGGGCATGGCGTAGCCGAGGTAGAGACGCGTCAGCGCGTCGGAGAACGTATGCCGGGCGATCGGCACGTGCTCGCCGGTCGGCGGCACCGGCGCCAGCCCGCGCCGCGCACCGGCTGCCGCCAGCCATTCCTGCGCGGCTTCGAGCGACGTGGCGTCGATCTCGTAGCGTGCGGCGATGGCATCGACGCGCAGCCATTCGATCAGATCCGGCGCGCCTACGCTGCGCTCGGGCAAGGCCAGCCAGTCGAGCAGCAAACGCGCGACCGGATTGGCCTGCGACGGCGGCAGGCCGGTGATCCGATACGGAATGCGGCGCGCGTCGCCGGCCGGCGTGGTGCCGAACACCGCGTCGATCAACGGACCGGCCGCCGCGAGGTCGGAGACGGCCACCAGCACGTCGGACGGCTGCAGATCGTCGAACTCGTCGAACCAGCCGAGCAGGCGGTCGTGCAGCACCTCCAGTTGACGCGACAGGCTATGACAGACATGAACCTCGATGCCGCGCTCGACGGGCAGGTCATCGGTATCCGTTTCCGCGCGCAGATCGAGAATGCCGTTTTGCACGGCGGCGAGCCAGCTCGGCGCGGGGTTTTCGGTGAAGTCGCCGGTCTCGCCCGATGCCGCGCTTTCGGTCAGTTCATGCAGCATGTGCAACTGCGCCTGAGTCTGACGTCCCCATTCGGCGAGCAGCGGATGACCGACTTGCTGATAGTCGAGTTGCCCCGCCGCGTCGAGCGCTTCGACGCGCCCCGCGCTGACCACGTCGAACCAGAACTCGCGGCATGGGTTCATCACGTACAAACGCACGTCGACCCAGCGCGACAGCGCCCGCAACAACGCAACGTGCAGCGGCGGCATGGTGGGCAGCGCGAACACGCTCACCGCTTCCGGCCACCGCGCATTCGAAATCGCTTCGAGGTCGAGCGTGCCGATGTCTTCGAGAAAACGATACGCGGGCGGCAACGCGGCGGCGGGCGGCAACGCGGCGGCGGGCGTCTGCGCCTCGCCGGACGTGCTGGTCAGTTCGGCCAGTTCGGCGAGCACCGCACGCCACAGCGCGGCCTGCCAGCGCTCGTCCTCGCGCGCCGCCTCGCTCGCGCCGGTCAGACGCGGGCCGGTGTCGTCGAGCGCGCCGCTGGCGAAGATCGAGCCGCCCTTTTGCCACTGCAACAGCCATTCGGGACGATAGGTCAGATAGTGGTCGAGTACCGTGGCCACCCGGCGCGCGAGTTCGTAGCGCATCGACGCATCTGCCGCGTCGAGATAGGTACGCAGCCGCGGCGACGCGTTCCAGGGCAGCGCTTCATCTGCGTCGCCCAGCAACCGGTAGCAGCGCCACACGAGACGGTCGGGCGCGAACGGCGAATGCTTCGGCACTTCGATCACGCCGCCGATCTGCGCCCACAGCCACTGCGCGAGATAACCAAAATTGACATTCGCGCAGATGCCCTGCCGCGCGGCGATGTCGAGTTCGAGCCGGCGCCTGACCGCCGCGCTCGGGACGATCACCGGCTGCGCGGTCCAGGGGTCGGACGGCGCCTGTGCCAGGTCGTCGAGCAGCGCGCCGACAAGGGTTTCATAGCGGTTCGAATAGAAGAGCTGGAGCATGGATCCTGGGGAAAACGTGCGGCACGCACTGCGCGCGAGAAGCGCGCCGGCCATTGAAGCGACAGCATAACAAACGCGCTCCCAGGGCAGAACCTGGCCGAACGGACGAGGTCGAAACCCCGACAAAATCAGTTAGACTCGACGGCAGTTTGAGTCTGTCCCTCAACCGCGTTTTCTCAGTGAGTGGAATCCAGGCAGTCGATGCGCTATTCGGTTGAAATAAAAAAATTCCTCTACAGCCAGTACTTTTATGGCGGCCTGCGCATCGCGGTCGGCGTGTCGTTACCGGCGGTACTGTGTCTGATCGTGTTCCACGATCGCGACCTCGGCTTCACGATCGCGACCGGCGCGCTCGGCGCGTGCGTGGTCGACATGCCGGGTCCGCTGAAGTACAAGCACAACGAAATGCTGGCGTGCACGGTGATCGGCTTCCTGTCGGCGCTCGCTACCGGGCTGGCCACGGTGAATCCGGTGGCGCTGTGGTGTACGGTCGTGCCGCTCACGTTCGTGCTGTCCCTGATCGTGGTGTACGGCAACCGCTGGCCGCAGATCAGCTTCGCCACGCTGTTCATGATGATCATGACGCTGGAGGAGCATTTCACGCCGATGCAGGCGCTCGTCAACGCGTCGTGGATTCTGGTGGGCGGGCTCTGGTACACGTACTGGTCGACCTTCATGAGCCGCTGGATGATGCACCGCATCGAACAGCAGGCGCTGGCCGAGAGCGTGTTTGCATGCGCCGACTATCTGCTCGCGCGCGCCGCGTTCTATGACCTCGACAACGATCTCGACGAGTGTTATCGCAATCTGGTCGACAAGCAGATCGTCGCGGTGGACCGTCAGGAAGCCGCGCGCGACATCGTGCTGCGCAACCTGCCCAGGTTGAAGAGCGGCACGCTCGAACCGCGCCGCGCAATGTTGTTCAATCTGTTTATCAATACCGTCGACCTGCACGAGTTGTTCGTCGGCGCGCATACCGATTACTCGCTGGTGCGCAATACCTTCGGCGGTTCCGATCTGCTGGTGTTTTACCGCGACCTGATTCGCAAGGCGGCCGCCGATCTCGAGGAGATCGGGCTCGCGGTGCTGCAAAACCATCCGCCGCGCAAGCGCTCGAACGTCAAGGCCGAATTGCGCGCGATCGAGTTCGAGATCGAGTTGATGCGCAAGCATGACTTGCCGCGCAAGAATCCCGAGGCGTATTCGGCGGTGTCGGCTAATTTCCGGCGTATCTGGAGCGCCACGCGGCTGATCGACAAAATGCGCAAGAGCCTGTCGAGCGATCCCAGCACCGGCGAAACCGAATTGCGCCTCGACCAGGCGCTCAACCGCTTCGTATCGAGCCGGCGCGTGCCGTTCGGGCAGATCTTCTCGAACCTGACCATGGCTTCGCCGAGTTTCCGGCATGCGTTGCGCGTGACGATCGCCGTTGCGGTGGGGTTCTGGCTCGGCCGATTGCTGCCGCTCACCAACGCGTACTGGATCGTGATGACCACCGTCATCATTCTCAAGCCCGGCTATTCGCTGACCAAGCAGCGTAACGGGCAGCGGATCGTCGGCACGCTGATCGGCTGCGCGGTGAGTATCGCGCTGATGATCTTCGTGAAGGATCCGCACATTCTGCTGGTGGTGATGTTCGCGTCGATGGTGATGAGCTACAGCCTGCTGCTGTTCAATTACACGGCTAGCGTAGTGTTCACTTCGTCGTATGTGCTGCTCATGTTCCATCTGCTGGCGCCGGGCAGCATGCGCATTATCGGAGAACGCGCGATCGACACGGTGGTCGGCTGCGCGATCGCGATCGCGGCGAGCCATCTGTTTCCGTACTGGGAATACCGCTTGATGGGCAAGCTCGTCAATACGATGATCGGTGCCACGCGGCAGTATCTGGAAGCGAGCTGGTGGTGGAGCGGCAAGCCGGCCGCAGCGGTGGTGGCGACCGTGACCGAAGCCGGCGCGCGAGCGCCGGCGGCGGCCATGGCGGATCCGGCGATCGAGTCGGGTCAGCCCGCGGTGGCCACCAGGGCTGCGGCCACCGCGCTCGACCGCGACTATCGTTATCGGCTGGCGCGCAAGAACGTCCATGTGGCATTTGCCAATCTCGGGCAAGCGTTCCAACGCATGATGCTCGAGCCGAAGTCCGCGCAGAAGTTCGTGCCGGAACTGAATGGTCTGCTGGTGCGCAGCCATGTACTTGCGTCGCAGATCACGGCGGCCGCGCCGTTACTGCGTACGTCCGCGCAGCAGCATGGGGAAGGTGTTTCGCTCCAACCGTTGCAGCGCGCGCTCAGTGTGGTCCGCGACAATTTGACCGAGGCCGAAGCCGGCACCGCGCCGCCCGCCGATCAGGGCGAGCAGATCAAATTGCTGAACCGGGAACTGGATGCGATGGTGGTCGAGACGGAGAAGTCGGCGGATGTATCGGCCGACGCGGTCCATGACATGAAGCTGCTGGCGCATCAGTGCAAGCAGATGCTGGCGGCGGCGGCGCTGATTCGCAAAGATGCGAGCGTGATCCGGCTGCCTGAAGAGTGAGCGCGGGTTCGCCGCGCTGAGCGGCGGTTTATTGCGGTGAGCGGCGGTACTGCGGTGAGCGCAGGCTTACTGCGCCGTGCCGCTGGCCGGTTTCGCGACGGTCGCTGCTGCTGCCGCATCGGATGAAATCGTCGGCGCCGGCGCAGTCGCGTTGTCGAACTCGCGCTTCTCCGTGATTGCGTTGTAGAACAGCGTGGCGATCACCAGCAACACCGCGACCACGATGAAAATCGCAATGCCGATGGTCGGGTTCTTCTTGCGCGGAGGTTTGTTCATGAGGCGGACTCGGTTCGAGAAACAGTCGCGGTTGATGTCGGGGAAGGCGGCATTCTACGCTGAGTGAGCTTGCGTGGGGCTTGCAGTGCGGTGGGGTGAAGGGGTTCGTGGGGCGAACCTCCAGAGCGGGCCCTTCTCTATCGTTGGCCTATTCGGAGAGTAAACGCGAGGCCACTCACGCTTCATGTCCGCGACAAGTGCGCGTTGACAATCGGCGCTAGTTGTTCCGCATGAACATTCGCCAGGTCGTGGTTACCACCCGAGACAACGTGCAGCCGCGCATCCGGCAGTCGTTCAGAAAGTCGCTGGCCTACTTCAACCGGGCTGAACGGATCCGCATCGCCCCAAAGTAAAAGAACGGGTTGAAGAATGCGTTCCAGTGCAGGCGTTAAATCCGACTCGAACGACACAAACCAATCGGGCAGCGATGAGTTGGCCTCGAGGAATCCGCGTCGCCAATCCCGGGCGCCTGATCCGCGCATGTCGATCCCGCCGGACGTGACTGTCAACACCAGATGAGTCACCCTCTCCGGCTTTTCGAGCGCGGCCAGAACAGCGATTACCCCGCCCATCGATTGAGCGATCAACGCGGTCGGCTGGTCCATGTGGGACACCACTTTCCGGACGAGGTCGTCGAGGCTATTGACGTCTGGAACGGCGGGCTCCTGGCCAAATCCTGGATAGCCGAGCATCACCCTTGAGCCACCAACGGTCAGCCGATTCGCCAACGGACGCCAGAATTCAGTATTGCCCGATGCACCTGGCAGGAAAAGCAGTTTCGACGGTAACGACACGCGTTATTTCTCCAATGTCCGGATCGGGCGGAACAGTCATTCGGCTTGATGCCTCGACTATCCTTTCCTGGCTCGAATCGTGAAACCTCGATATAGCCCAGCGGTCCGGTTGTGCGAGTTCGAGCAATCGGACTGCCACGCCCTCGTGCCCTACGTTGCCGCCGGTCCCGCCCCCGCCGCTTCGTTTTTCCTTTGCTGACGCGCGCGTTTGGCAAGGTACATGGCGGCGTCCGCTTGCCCGAGCGCCTGATCCACGGAAAGAAAGCGCACGGCTACAACGCCAGCGCTGACGCCTGAGTACGTCAGGCGTGTATCACGCAGGGAATAGGCGCCGGCGGTAACCTCGGCGGCGCGAGCAGCGAGCCCGGCCGCTGCTTGGTTTGCCTCCTTCTCATCGACAGGCCCCGGTCCGACGAAAGCGAACTCGTCGCCACCGACGCGGGCGAGCATATCGGTGTCCCGTGTCATGCCGGCGAGGCGCCCTGCACATTGATGCAACAACTGATCTCCCGACAGATGACCAAACTGGTCGTTGATCTGCTTGAAGCCGTCCAGATCGAACACGCCGACGAGAACGTAGGAACCGTCGCGCGCGGCGCGCGCCAGCAACCTGCCGAGTTCGTCGCGCAGAGCCCGACGGTTCGGCAGTTCGGTCAGCGAATCGGTCAGCGAAAACCTGGTCAGGTACTCGTTCGAACGACGCAGTTCCTCGACCAGCCGTTCCCGTTCGATATGTTGTGCAATCAGTTTCGAAAACAGGTTGAGCGCGCTGCGCGCCCGGGGTCCGAGCGTCTTGCTGTTCTTGCCGGCAGCGCACAGCGTGCCGATGACTTCACCGTTGCTGCCGCAAACCGGTGCGCTCGCATACGTCTGGATGCCGAGAGCGGCGGCCGCCTGCGAGTCGCCCCAAACCTCGCTGACATTGGAAACGACTCGCCGGCCCTGTTCGAGGCAGCGCTTGCACAACGTGTCCGACCAGGGGACGGTCAGCCCTTCCGGGATGAGGAGTTCGCCCGTATTGCGGGCAATCGTGATCGACTGAACCGCGTTTTCCTCGTCGATCGACGTGAGGTACGTCGACTCGAGTCCCGTGACGACTTCGAGCATTTCCAGTAGCGGCCGGGTGAGCGCCTCCAGACTGTTCGCCTTTGCCACAGTCGCGGACAGGCTCTCCAGCATTTCCTCCATGGGTCCTTCCTCGCGATTGATTCTTGCCGGAAGAGAATGTTGCCAGAGCGGCGCGCCCGACGCGAGGGGAAAGCGGGCGATGCCGGATCGGCATCCGGAGAAGCCGTGCTGCGAGGCAGACCGGGTTTCCCCCTCGTTCCGATAGCCTCAACTTTCGACTTGCATCCCGGACAAATACTGTATAAATTTACAGGTGTATGCCCATACAGGATCAGGCCATGACCTACCTTATACGCATCTTGAACGACGGTGATCGCGAAACGCTTGCCTGGTTGTGCAAGCATGTCGGGGACGTCCGCGTAGCCGCCGCTGCGCGAGATCTAGGCGGCAGCGGCAAGCCCTATGTGTCCGCGGTGTGCCGCTATCTCGGCGTGCGTCCGCCGCCGCCGCGACAGTCTGATCGACCCGTTGGAGATTGCACGGTCGGAGACAGTCATCTCGCCCAGATCCGCCTGTTGCTGGCACAGCGAAACCAGGCGCCGTTGAAGCAGCGCCTTTGAAGCGCTTTGAAGCCGTTAGTTGACCCGAGCCCTAAGGAAAATACCTGTATGAACGCTACTGACCTCGATACGGATGTCGGTCAAATGGGCGCTGTTGCCCTCGAACGAGCGCTTCGAAGCGCCTCGCTAGACCTTCAGCAGATCATGGCAACGACCGCCGGTCGTCATCTCGACAGCGGCCGGCGCCGTTACGCGAGTGGTACGCAATCGCCGACCTGGCGCACGCTGCAGACGATCGACGAACTGGTCTTCGAAAACCGCGGCTTCGTGGCGAGGCACAAGGAAGCCGTCCGCTCGATGTTTCTCCGATTCAGCGACAGTCGCCTGTCGGGAGTGGATCTGGACGAACCCGTCGACTGGCGGCTCGACGACGACGACCTGCCCACTGTCTATCTGATCGTGCGAGCCATGGTGCAGGCACAGACGGCTGAAGCGGCGACTGCGGAGTAAGGCGTCGGTGGTGGGTTCGGGTTTGCTCGGCTGAATCGGCTGAAGAGCGTGACGCTCAATGATTTAAGATTTTTCAGTCGACGGCCTTACCACCCTCTCCCGCCCGGCCTCGATCGCGACAGTCCGTCGTTTGCGCGAAGCCGGCTTTTCCCGCCGACCACTCCGCTCAACCGCAGTTTCTTCAATTGCAAGCTCGATAAATGCGCGCGTCGCCGCGCTTCGATACGCACCTTTGCGCAGTAGCAACGCAGCACTTCGCTGCGGCAACGCCGGCACCAGATCCACCAGACGCAGTTCACTGTGTTCGCGCGCGATCGCCGCCGGCAGCAGAGTCGCCAGCGTGCTCCTCCGCACGAGTTCAATCACCGCGTTGATGGAATTGACCTCCATCGCAATGCGCGGCGCAACGCCATGCTGCCGGCAATATCGATCGATGTAGTGGCGCGTAGCAAACTCTTCGTTGAGCAGCACGAGCGCTTCGCCCTCGAACTCGCGAAGCGTCAACGCGGCGCGCTTCTTTGCATGCGGATGCGACTTCCCGACCACCACCGCCAGGGTTTCGACGAACAGCGTCTGAGTCTCGATGTCGGGGGAGGACGTATCGTCGAATGCGATGCCGACATCGAGCGCATCTTCGTTCAGCAACGTCTCCATCCGGTCCTGCGGCATTTCGAGGATTTTTAGCGTGATGTTCGGATAGCGGCGGTTGAACTTCTCTAGCAAAGGACCGATCAGGTACGCCGTGAACGTCGGAGTCATCGCAAGACGCAGCGAGCCGCGGCTCAATTCCTGCACGTCGTGAATCGCCCGAGTCCCCGCCTCGAGATCCTGCAGCGCGCGCCGCGCGTACTGCACATAGGCCGCACCCGCGTCGGTCAGCTGGATCGTCCGGCCGGACCGGTCGAGCAATTGAACCCGCAACGTGTCCTCGAGTTGCCGGATCTGTTGCGACAGCGTCGGCTGCGACACGTGCAGCGCCTCGGCCGCGCGCGTGAAATTTCGGTGCTCCGCGACCGCCAGAAAGTAACGGATGTGCCGAAGCAGCATGCGCCCTCCTTAAACTATTTGATTTGCCTATAGACATGATAATAAACCGGTCTTTGACGCTATAGTTTGATCGGCGCATTCTTCGTCCATCGGTTCTCGACCAACACCCTGATGGAGCGAAACATGCAAGAAATTATCGACGGCTTCCTGAAGTTTCAGCGCGACGCGTTTCCGCAGCGTTCCGAGCTTTTCAGGCAGTTGGCCACGAGCCAGCATCCGCGTACGTTATTCATCTCGTGCTCGGACAGCCGGCTCGTACCGGAACTTGTCACGCAGCGCGAGCCGGGCGACCTGTTCGTGATCCGCAACGCCGGCAACATCGTGCCGTCCTATGGCCCGGAACCGGGCGGCGTGACCGCCACGGTCGAATACGCGGTCGCGGCGCTCGGCGTCACCGACGTGGTGATCTGCGGTCACTCCGACTGCGGCGCGATGACGGCCATTGCCACCTGCAAGTGCATGGATCACATGCCGGCCGTGCGTAATTGGCTGCATTACGCGGATTCCGCGAAAGTCGTCAACGAGGCGCGCGAGCACAAGAGCGAACACGACCGGGTCGACTCGATGGTGCGCGAAAACGTGATTGCCCAACTCGCGAACATCAAGACTCATCCTTCCGTACGACTTGCACTCGAACAAGGACATCTGGCTCTGCACGGCTGGGTGTACGACATCGAAACCGGCTCGATCGATGCGCTCGACGGCACGACGAACCGCTTCGTTTCTCTCGCGGAACAGCCGCATGTTCGTGCAACCCCGGCTCGACTCAACCTCGCTGCCTGAACGACTTCCGTTCAATTTCACGCCATTTCAAGGAGCATCATCATGACGCAATCGCAATATAGCCAAGCCCCCCGTGAAGCACTGGCCGACGCGATCATCGACGCGAAGGTCCGCAAGAACCTGACGTTCGAGCAGATCAACGAAGGCACGGGCCTCAGCGTCGCATTCGTCACCGCCGCACTGCTCGGCCAGCATCCGTTGCCGGCCGACGCCGCGAAGGCCGTGGCCGACAAGCTCGAACTCGGCGAAGACGCAGTTCGCCTGCTTCAAACCATCCCCGTGCGCGGCAGCATCCCGGGAGGCGTGCCGACCGATCCGACGATCTACCGGTTCTACGAAATGGTACAGATCTACGGTTCGACGCTGAAGGCGCTGGTTCACGAGAAGTTTGGCGACGGGATCATCAGCGCGATTAACTTCAAGCTCGACATCAAGAAAGTCGACGACCCGGAAGGCGGCTCGCGCGCCGTCATCACGCTCGACGGTAAGTATCTGCCGACCAAGCCGTTCTGAGGCCAGCAGGGAGTCGTTTCTTACGGGGACGACTCCACCGCGTTGATTTGGAATACCTATCAAACAATTGAAACGGTGAAGATTTCAGGCACTTTGGCCATCGCCGCATGCATCCGCTCAGACAATCGAAACAATCCGCCCGGTTGTGCGGTGGCGTCCCAGTTGAAAATCATCACCTGCTCGCGCACGGATTCCCGGCTGCCGTATCCGCCGGTATATCGGATAGTTGGCGATCATTCACAAGCATTGAACCGGGAAGGCCCGCCGGAAAAGGCTATGCCCGTCAAATCGCCTTTACGCCGAATACCGAACCGGCAGCGCCGTCGAATACTTGATCTGCTCCATGGCAAAACTGGAACTCACGTCATAAAGCGGCACGGCGGCAATAAGAAGCTTATAAACCCGGTCATAGTCATCGATGTCAGACACCACGACCCGCAACAGATAATCGGTTTCCCCGCTCATCCGATAAACCTCCACGACCTCCGGTATCTGCTGCACCGCGCGCGTGAAGGTCTGGGCCCACTCCTCCGTATGCTGATTCGTGCGCACCGCGACGAACACCGTCGTGCCCACCCCAAGCTTGCGCGCATCGCATAACGCCACCTGTGCACGAATCACGCCGGCCTCTTTCAGGCGCTGCAGCCGCTTCCAGCAGGGCGTTTGCGACAGATTCACGCGCTGCGCCAGCTCGGCGATCGGCATGGTCGCATCCTCCTGCAACAGCTCCAACAGCTTCCGGTCGATGATATCCATTCCCATCATGACACCCCCATAGGAAATTATTCTACTTTTGAGACTCCGAGGGGAATTATATGGAAACTCTTTCTCCGAGCAAACGGGTATAAATGTCGCTATCCGAAAATAACTCCCAGACAGCCGCACGGCTGCGCGACGATCATGAGCCAAGCCCTTCGTAACGCCCTTATCGCCCCTCTCTCAGCGCGGGTCGCCGCTTCATCTCAGTTGACCAACTCGCCTGAACACGCCGACGCGCAATCGGACGTGCACTCAGCCGCCCAGCGCACCGCTCCCCTCGCCCATCTGTGCGATGCGCTCGACGCCATCTTCGAGGCCTGCGCGGCATTCCCCGAGCCGTCGGATTCCACGTTCTTCGCGCGCAGTATGCGCATTGCGCTGGCTCACGCCGCGGCCAGCCCCAATTTGCTGACGTCGGCGCAACGCGAAGGCACGGCGGAAAACTACCGCCGTCATCTGCTGGCCGCCGATCCGCACGGCCGCTATGCGATCGCCGCGCTGGTGTGGCTGCCGCACCAGGCGAGCCCTGTCCACGCGCACCACACCTGGTGCGGCTACGCGGTGCTGGACGGCACGCTGAGCGAAACGATATTCGAATGGAACGATGCACGGCATTGCGCCAGCGCGACCCGCACACAAGCGCGCAAGCACGGCGCGGTGTCGTTCGTGCGTGGCGGTCGCGGCGGGATTCATCAGTTGGGTAATCGCGGCGACGCGCCGGCCGTTTCCCTGCATGTTTACGGCGTCGCGGGCGAGCGGATGTCGACGCACGTCAATGACATCGTCCGCACGGCCGATGCGCCGGCACTGGCCTGATTTGATCGATCGTTAAACGTAGGTTCCGGCCTGGCCAGGCTGCAATGGCACGCTTTCACTGCGGTACAAGACAGCAACGCGTCAGCCGGTCGAACACGTCACCGGCCGGCGCATCCATCGCCGGCGGCCCAATCCGCGGCAACGTCTATCAACTCTTCCCGCCCGCTTCGCCAGCCGTCGGAATCTGCGGCGGGATCGGCGCGGTCTGCCCGGTCGGCGGCGGTGCCGGACGCGGTTCGTGGGACACGTCGCGCGCCACCGTCAATGGCGCATGCACGCCCCGCGACGCGGAAGCTGAAAACGAGTCCGCACCCGTCTGCGCAGGACCATGTCCCTGCGGCACGAACCCGGACATCTCATCGTCCCGCAAAGGCTGCCCTTCGCTATCCTTCGACGACGTGTACACCCGCATCTGCGGCACCGGAATCTCAATGCCGGCTTCGTCCATCTTGCGTTTAAGCCGCAGATTGAACGCACGCGCGACGCTCCATTGCTGCAGCGGCCGCGTCTTGATCTGCCCTTTGACGACCATCCAGTTCGGATCGAAACGGTCGAGTCCCCACACCTCGATCGGGCCAAGCATCTCGCGCCGGTAACGGAAATCGGCCATCAGATCGGCGCCGACTTCGCGAATCAACTGCGTGATCTGATCGACGTCGGTGGAAAACGACATGCGCACTTCGAACACCGCGTACGCGAAATCGCGCGACAGGTTCTTGACGATCTTGATCTGCGAGAACGGAATCGCGTGGATCGCGCCCTGTCCATCGCGCAAGCGCACGGTCCGGATCGACAGATGCTCGACCGTGCCCGCGTGACCGCCGTCCACGTCGATCCAGTCGCCAACCGAAATCGTGTCTTCGATAATGATGAACAGCCCCGTGATCAGGTCGGTCACGAGCGACTGCGCGCCAAAGCCGATCGCCAGACCGATCACCCCGGCGCCCGCCAGTAGCGGCGTGACGTTGATCCCGAGGTTGGCCGCCGTAACGATCCCGGCGACCGTCATGATCGACACCAGCAGCACGTTTCGCACGAGCGGCAGCATCGTGCGAGCCCGCATGCTCGGACCGCGCCCCTTGTTGCGCGAGCCGCCGGGACTGAGCGCCTCGGTGATTGCCGTGTCCACCAGAATCCACAACAGCCACGCGATAAACACCGTGGCGATGATGGCCGTCACCGCATGCGCGATTCCGCGCGCCGCGACGTTTTCCTCGATCACTTCCGCGAGCGACACCCCCCACAAGCGCGCCGCGAGTTCAAAGAAAAACAGCCAGATGAAGAGCGTCAGCAGCGTGCCGCAAAACCGCAGCAAACGCGTCAGATACGGCGAGCGGCGACGGGAACGCGCGTTGCGCGGACGCGTCATGCGCAACACGACGGCCGAGAGGAAAAACGCCAGCACCAGCAGCAGCGCGGTCACCACCGAAATCTGCAGCACGTTCTCGCTGGACCCGGACCCGCCAAGCGTGGCGACCACCGAGGCGGTTGCCAGCACCAGCACCGGCACATGCCAGAGCGCGGCGAGCACCTCGAAGGCATCGGTCGCGGCCTTGTGGTCGGTCCGTTGCTGATACGGCCGGTTGCGGATCAGATGCGCGATCGGCCGACGGAACGCCAGCGCGAAGTAACCGGCGAGAATCGCGGCCGTCATATTGGCCGCCGTCGAAATCAACGCGGCGAGATTCGAACCGAGCTGATGCGCGACGTCGTAATTGACGGCTGCGTCGCCGAGCGCCCCGCACACGCCGACCAGGAACAGCAGGCGCCGCGCGTGATCGATCAGCAGGCGCACCGCCACCCGCCGGTGCCCCGAGCCGAACAGCGAAAACATGATCAGGCAGATCGCCGAAAACACCGCGCCCGCGACGATCGCATACGCGACCACCATGCCGAGCGTTCGGCCGAGCGCATCGGGCATCGCGCGGACAAAAAGCAGCGCGGCAAGAAACGCGACGATCCACGGCCCGACACGGCGCAGCGCGAAGATCAGCAACTCGCCCGTGGTGGGATTCGGGTTGAGTCCCATGAGAATGCCGAACCGCCGGTACAACCGATGCTGCACATAGACCAGCGCGCCGGCACAGGCGCCCCAGCCGGCCAGCATCGCGATCATCGAGAACAGGATGCGGCCGAAGCTTTCCTGACCCTGGCCCGAGACGATCGTGTACAGCTCGTTGCCGGCCGCGTTGAAGCGGCCGCCCCAATAGCGCACCGGCGTGCGGCCCTGATGCACGTCGGATTCGAACGCCGCAATGCCCGACGCGATCGCGCCGAGCAAGCCGGGACTCGCTTGAGCCGGCGCGGGCGGCGCGACGTTCTGCGAGACGGCGCGCAGCTTCTTGAGCTGGGTGACGAGCGCGGTACGCTGGCGGTCGTTGTCGAGCGTGGCGATCACACTGTCGAGCGAGCGCGCCAGTTCCGCCTGGCTTGCGGCGGTCGGCGCGGACGCGGCATCCGCCGCTGAGGCGCCGGACGCCGCGGCGGGCGGGTTCGCCGTCGCGCTGTTGATCAGGCTTTGCAACGCGGGAATCACCGGTGTGCTGGTCGCCACGCCGGCGGCCCAGGCATTCACAGGCAGCGAGCCGGCGCACAGGATCAGCACGGCACAGAACGCGGCCGTCCAAGCGCCGAACCATGCACTGAAACAAGCACGGAACCACGCGGCAAAACGCGCGCGAGCGCCATGGCAACGGCAAATGCCGGGCCCCTCACGAAGCGCGGAAAAATGAAACACGGCGTGAATCGCCGGCTGCCCGCCGTTGGACGGCGCAGCCTCGGACTCACGCCGCAATGGGCATGACTGCATGGCAATCCGTAAGAAAACGGGAGACGCCAGTGTAGCCGCAGTTTTATCGGGCGCGACCGAACATGCGTAACCGAATGTTAGGACGCCGCGCGCCGATGCCTTCACCAGCACACTGCGCGCGGTCCCGTCCTAGGCCGGAAAGCCGGCTCTGTCCGCCGTCAAACTCAACAAGCTCAATACGCCACCGTCGCGATCTGACGAATGAAACGCCCCTGCTCCAACTCGTCGACGAAGGCGACCGCATAGTCTTCCGCCGAAATCCGGCTATTGCCTTGTGCATCGGCCAGCAGCGTGTTCGTGCCGGTGCGGAACGTGCCGGTGCGCTCGCCCGGCGCGATCAGCGCGGCCGGCGCGAAGAAGGTCCAGTCGAGATCGGTGACGCCGCGGTAGTACGTCAGCACGTCGCGATGCGCGAGCGCGACCGCTTTGTACGCGTCCGGGAAGCCTTCCGTATCGACCAGCTGTTTGCCCGGCGCGACTTCGAGCGAACCTGCGCCGCCGACCGCCACGAGGCGCTTCAGGCCCGCCGCGCGCACGCCGTCCACCAAGGCTCGGGTCGCCGTGCCCACCACCGTGGCTTCGCCTTGCGGCGGCGAATACGCGCTCGCCACCACGTCATGCCCGCGCACCGCGGCGCCGACGCTCGCCGCGTCGAGTAGATCCGCCTGCACCGCGGTCAGATCCGCCACGCCGGCCGGCACGCGCGCCGGGTTGCGCACCAGCGCCGTCACCTGATGCCCGCGGCGCGCGGCTTCCGTGGCGATTCGCGAGCCGATCATGCCGGTGGCGCCAAACAACGCGATCTTCAATAGCTTACTCATTTCAATACTCCTGTGATTGGCTTATATGTAACTATGTCGATTACATATAGAGCGAAAAAAAGAGGGGCCCAAGCCCCTGTCCGCGATCAGGCACGCATGTCGTTTCGACATGCACATGCGCCCTCCCGCCCTGCTACTTCTTCGCGACGTCGCCACCGGCGTGATGCGCGCGCCGCTTGCGTTCCCGCTGCCGCTCGGCCCGCACCACGTCCGCCGTGGCATCGGCCAGCGTCCGTGCGCCGAGCGACGCCTCCATGGCCCGTTGCGCGTCGTCGACGATGCCACGTAGCACACCCTGGATATGACGCCCGACCATGCACGCCGGATTCGGCTCCTCGCGATGCAATGCGAATAATTGCGCGTCGTCCACCGCCCGATATACCTCGAGCAGACTGATCTGCTCCGGCGGCCGCGCGAGTAGCGCGCCGCCGCCCGCGCCGAGTTGCGAGGTGGTGAGACCCGCCTCGGCCAGCATGGACAACAGCCGCCGGATCAACGCGGGATTCGTGTTGACACTGCCCGCGATCATTTCCGACGAGAGCGGCACGCCCTCCTGCAACGACAGCAGCGCGAGCACGTGCACCGCGAAGGCAAACCGGCTACTCGTATTCACAGCAAACCTGCCCGGCGACGACAATGTGTAACCATGGTAATTACATTTAATCCGACTGTCAAACGGGTGACCCGGCCAAGCGGCCCGGTCACTTGTCCATCTGCTTTTGCGCGTCGCTCGAATCGCCCATGGACGATCCCGAAGCCGACGCATTCGCCGCCGACGCCGAGTTTTGCGCCGACCAGTCCTGCAGCTTGCGCCCGGCGGTTTCGAGGCCCTGCCCGGTCAGCGACGCGGCCTTGCCGAGCTGCGCGTTGGCCGAACTCGCCGCGCTCTGCAAATTCGCCTGCGCGGTCGACGCCAATGCGCTGGGATCGATCTTGATGGACGGCGCGGAGGCTGCCGAGTCGAGGTTCTGCTGGGCGGCATCTTTGGTCGCGTCGACCTGCTGGCCGACATAGCTGGCCGCCTGATCGAGTTTCTGACTGGCGACCTGCGCGGCATTGTTGAGCGTGCCGGCAACCTGTCCCGCCGACGCGTCGTTCTTCTGACAAGCCGCCAGCCCGCCGAATACGACGAGGACGACGGCGGCACGGCGCAACAAACGCGAATGGAGCAATGAAATCATGGTTTAGTGTGAGCCGCATCGAGCGGCTTCCGCTTGCGAAAACGCGCCAATGATACGCCGTCGCATCGCACATCGGCCTTTGCGTGCCTTCGAGCGGCCAGGCACGCGAGCTCAGGCCGCACGTTCAGCGTCGCTAGCGGCAATGCGTATCGAGTCAAATCGCATCACGCCGCACCGCTTCGCCATCTGACCACGCATCGCGTTCGTTGATCGCGTAGCTCGCGTTGATCGCCTGCATCGTCGCGGTTCTGTCAAACGGGTTGGAGTAGACTGCCGAAGCGTATTTCCGCGCTCGATGTGTAGCGTTGCTCAATTGGAGGCATGCAATGGCAGCAAAGAAAATCCTGTTCCTGACCGGCGACTTCGCCGAGGATTACGAAACGATGGTGCCGTTCCAGGCACTGCAGGCAGTCGGCCATATCGTCGACGCCGTGTGCCCGAACAAGAAGGCGGGCGATCGCATCAAGACGGCGATCCACGATTTCGAAGGCGACCAGACCTACACCGAGAAGCCGGGCCATCTGTTCGCGCTCAACGCATCGTTCGACGACGCCGATCCGCGTCAGTACGATGCGCTGGCCATCGCCGGCGGCCGCGCGCCGGAGTATCTGCGGCTCAATCCGAAGGTCATCGAACTGGTGCGGCAATTCGCCGAAGCTGGCAAGCCGATCGCCGCGATCTGCCACGCCGCGCAACTGCTGGCCGCCGCCGACGTGATTCGCGGCAAGCGCATCTCCGCCTACCCGGCCTGCGCGCCGGAAGTGAAAATGGCCGGCGGCGACTACGCCGACATTCCGGTCGACGCCGCGATCACCGACGCCAATTTCGTCACCGCGCCCGCATGGCCCGCGCATCCGGAATGGCTGCGTCAATTCCTCGTGCTGCTCGGCACCCGGATCGAGCTCTGATCCGCCCTGAGCGCTGAGCTTTAGCTTTAGCTTCAGCGCCGGCCCAGCGGCGAACGCGTTGCCCGATGCGGCAAGCCGCGCTCGCCGCCTTCCATCCCAAATTTGAGACTCGTCCGATAGTGTTCAACGGAGGGGCTTCCTATAGTCGCCGATCGACTTGGGAGGGTCTTCCGATGGAACTGACCGATTGGATCGTCATGCTCGCCGTCACGTTGATGGCGATTATTTTTTTCTGCGCACGCACGCGGGCCGGCTGGTCGCGCGAGAACCGCGCGCGGCGTCTGGCCGGCACACGTCTGCTGGCGCAGGCCGCGTGCTCGCTATGGGGCGCGCTGCTGATTATCGAACGCAGTCTGGTCACACTGGAAGGTTTGGGCGGCCGGCATCTTGGGCCGGTCGAAGCACTCGCGAGCGTCGTCGTTCTGGCAGCGTTCGGTTGCTACTGGTCGATCCGCGGCCGCCGCCTCCTTAGACCCCGGCAACTTTTCACCGCGTGCTGACGCTCGCGCCCAATTTCGTTCCACCCGCCGTTGGCCGGCCGCATCCCGCATGGGCGGCCCCCTGCCGCATCAGCCCGCGCTGACACCCGGCTTCTCATCCACAACTTGGCTTGTCGCGCTGCCACTCACTATCAGGTTCGTGCGGTCACGCCCCTCGACGTCACGCGGCAGGTTGCGCGGTCCGCCCACCGGTTGAACCCCAGCCGCGGGCGCTGCCGGCGCAACGCGCGATTCGGCAGCCAGTTGCGCCGACCTGGCCTCGGCTTCGGGCAGCGACAGATAAAACGTCGTGCCCACCCCTTCTTTCGATTCCGCCCACACGCGTCCGCCGTGGCGCTCCACCACGCGGCGCACGAGCGCCAGACCGATGCCCTCGCCGGCCGCCGCGTTACCGTGCAGCCGCTGAAACGCATTGAATAGCCGCGGCAAGGCGACGGCCGGAATGCCCAAACCGTTGTCCCGCACGTAGAAAATTCGCAGCGAGTGCACGCCCGGCGGCGCTGCCGTCGTGCCGATTTCGATCCGGCCTTCGCGCGCCAGGTCGAGATAGTTCACCGCATTGCCGATCAGATTGGCGAACACCTGTTCGAGCGCGGTCGGATCGCCCCACACCGCGGGCAACTCATGCACGCTGACATGCGCATGCCGCGCCCGGATCGAGCCTTGCATCGCGTCGATCACGCGCGGCACGATATCGCGCACTTCGACCTTCTGCTGCCGGTACTCGACGCGGCCGACGCGCGACAGTCGCAACAGCGCGTCGATAATGTGCGACGCGCGCAGCACGGCCGTCTGCAGATAGTGCAGTGCTTCGCCGATGTCCTCGTCGACCACCCGCTCGATCCGCTGCCGCGCCTCGGCGCCGAGCGACGACTCGCGCACCGCCGCGCGCAGTTCGTCGCACGCGCGGATCAATTCCTTCGAAAAACCCTGCAGGTTCACCAGCGGCGCACGCAGATCGTGCGACACGCTGTAGATGAACATTTCGTTTTCCTGAGTCTGTTGCCGCAAGGTCTCGTTGATTCGTGCGAGTTCGCCGGCGCGGCGCGCGAGGTCGGCCTGAAAGCGCGCCTGGATCCGCTCGGCTTCGAGCAGGCGCCGGCTGGTGTCGTGCAAGGTCAGATCGAGCCGGGCGATTTCGTCGCGGCCCGGGCCGATCGGCGCCAGCGGCTCATTGCCGGCCAACCGTCCGGCGTTGTCGGACAGCAAGGCGAGCCGGCCGCGCACGCCGCGCGTAAACAGCCAGACGGCCAACGCGACGAACAGCAGCGAGCCGAGCACGGCCGCGACCACGAGAATCTGCTGGCGTTCGCGCGCGGATTCCGCGGCATTCGAGCGCAGTGCGTCGAGGCGTCGCTCTTCGGACTGGAATGCCGCCACCTGCTGCCGGAAACGATCGAGCACGTCGGCGGCCGCCAGATCGCGGAAACGATCGAGCACATCGCGCCGCCGGCCGGAATGCAGCATGTCCTGCACGCGGTCCGACCATTGGCGATAAGCCTGTGCCGCCTGCCGCACCTGCACGACCCGCTCGACCTGTGCCGGATTGTCGGCCACCAGGTCGGCCAGTTGATCGATCCGCCGGTCGACGTCCATCCATACCGTGACCGGCGTGACAAAGCGCGCGTCGTTGGCGAGCACCGCACCGCGCAGCGCCACGGATTCGCCCAGCACCGGATCGAGAATCGCGGTGGTCTGGCGCAGCACGTCTTCGCTATGGATCGCCCAACGCTCCGCCTGCGTCGCGTCCGACTGCGCCTTCACCAGGCCGGACAGAAGCGCCAGTTCGAAGAGGGCCGGAATTGCGATCAGCAACAGGCCTTTGGTGGTCAGTCTCATGCGTGCGCGGTAGAAGTCGGTAGCCGGCAGATCGTGCTCGGGACGGCACATTATGTCGGCGTTTGCACGGGAAACAAAGCGGCCACGCCATGAACCAGGTCTGAGCCGCCAGGCGCCGCGGACGCGTGCAGCGAATCCGCATAAATCGTTGGGTGATTGAATGAAAAGTAAGCAATTCACAAGGTCATGCACGAGTTTGAATCACGGCGCCCTGCGATGAACGGAGACGCACTTAAATAGTGCTTTATACGAAACTAAAGGTGCAAATAACCCGGTGTCGTAATTTTCCGGATCGCCACACCCGCCCATTCCGGTGCGTCATTGCACCGCCACCGCGTTTGTCGGCACCTATTTGGCCCACTTCTTGCATTCACTGCCCGCTTTTTGCCAATAAGCGGGACACCTCGATGGAAAGTCTGAAAACCGGCACCGACACCCTGTTCCTTTTGCTGGGCGCGGCCATGGTGCTCGCCATGCACGCAGGGTTCGCATTCCTCGAACTCGGTACGGTCCGCAAAAAGAATCAGGTCAATGCACTCGTCAAAATTCTGGTGGACTTTTCGGTCTCGACGATTGCGTATTTCTTCATCGGCTACACCATCGCGTATGGGGTGCGGTTCTTCGACAGCGCCGAGACATTGGCCGCACATAACGGTTATGCGCTGGTGCGCTTCTTCTTCCTGCTGACCTTCGCCGCCGCGATTCCGGCCATCGTGTCCGGCGGTATCGCCGAGCGCTCGAAATTCAATCCGCAACTGTTCGCGACCTTCGTGCTGGTCGGCTTCGTTTATCCGTTCTTCGAAGGGATCGCCTGGAACGGACGCTTCGGCATTCAGGACTGGCTGACCCACGCCTTCGGGATGCCGTTCCACGACTTCGCCGGCTCCGTGGTGGTGCACGCGTTCGGCGGCTGGGTCGCGCTGCCGGCGGTGCTGCTGCTGGGTCCGCGGCACGGTCGCTACCATCGCGACGGCGGCATCGCCGCGCATCCGCCGTCGAACATTCCGTTTCTGGCGCTGGGTGCGTGGGTGCTGGCGGTCGGCTGGTTTGGCTTCAACGTGATGAGCGCGCAGACCGTCGACAAGATCAGCGGCCTCGTCGCCGTCAATTCGTTGATGGCGATGGTCGGCGGCACGCTGACCGCGTGGCTCGCGGGCCGCAACGACCCCGGCTTCACGTACAACGGGCCGCTGGCCGGCCTCGTGGCGGTCTGCGCCGGGTCGGATCTGATGCACCCGCTGGGCGCACTGGTAACGGGCGGTATCGCCGGCGTGTTGTTCGTCCATATGTTCACGTGCGTGCAGAACCGCTGGCGTATCGACGACGTGCTCGGCGTATGGCCGCTGCATGGCTTGTGCGGCGCATGGGGCGGCCTCGCGGCGGGCATCTTCGGTCTGCGCGCGCTGGGCGGCATGGGCGGCGTGTCGTTCGGCGCGCAGCTGGTCGGCACGCTGGGCGGTATCGCGGTGGCGACGCTCGGCGGCACGCTGGTGTACGGCGCGATTCGCCTGACGGTGGGCTTGCGGCTCGATCAGGAAGAGGAGTACAACGGCGCGGATCTGTCGATTCACCGGATCTCGGCGACCTCGGAGTGAGCCGCGCCCCGTCGCGCCACCCTGTCCCCACAAGCACTCGCCAATGTTAGACTTGCGCCCTGGAGATGGCATTCTCCCTTAACCGCCCTCGGGCTGATGATGCCTGCTACGCCCGGATGATTGCGGACGCGGCATCGCGCATTGTCCGCCCAGGCCGGTTTGTCGACCCTCCTGTCTTGCCAGGTCTCCTCCCATGTATTGGTCCATTCTTGCTGTCGCCATTGGCGGCGCACTCGGTTCGCTATTTCGCTGGTTTCTCGGCATCCGCCTGAACGGCGTGTTCACCGGCCTGCCGCTCGGCACGTTCGCCGCCAATGTGATCGCCGGTTACGTGATCGGCGTTGCGGTCGCCGGCTTCGCGCGCGCGCCACAGATCGCGCCGGAATGGCGGCTGTTCGTCATCACGGGGCTGATGGGCGGCCTGTCTACCTTCTCCACGTTTTCCGCGGAAGTCGTGCAACGCCTGCAGGACGGTCGGCTCGGCTGGGCAGCGGGCGAGATCGTCCTTCACGTCGGCGCGTCGCTGATGATGACCATGCTCGGCATCGCCACCGTCTCGCTGCTGTCGCGGTAACGGCAACGGCGCACTGACGGCGCGCTGAAACACGAACGAAGCGCACGGCGAACGGCGTCTTTCGAGCGAACGCGTCGCAAGACCGGGCCAAACGCCTTGCTGCGGTCACGAGCCGACAGCTATAATCGGCCCCTCTTCGGGGAGTAGCCGCCCTGGACTTCAGGTTCAGGGGCTCGCGTCAACATACTTGCCCGGTCGCCAGACCGGTCATGGCGCGTGCAGCGTTTCGCCTGGCAAGACCGATGACTCACACTCCCACCAGCCGGGTCGCGGGAGTGCGTGTCATCGTGTATTGACCGTGCGGCCCGGTTATAAAAAATCTCCATGCAATCATTCCTCGTCTCCACAAGCGTGGTCGGGCTCGCCGAAATCGGCGACAAGACCCAGTTGCTATCGCTGGTCCTGGCCGCGCGGTATCGCAAACCCATCCCGATCGTGCTTGGCGTGTTCGCCGCGACCCTGATCAACCACGCCTGTTCCGGCGCGCTAGGCGCCTGGCTTGCCAGCGTCATCCGGCCGGAGATCATGAACTGGGCGGTCGTGGCGTCGTTCGCGGTCATGGCGGTGTGGATTCTTGTTCCGGACAAGCTCGACGACGCCGACACCTTGCCCATGAAGGATTCGATGGGCGTGTTCGGCACGACCGCGATCACGTTTTTCATTGCGGAAATGGGCGATAAGACGCAAATCGTGACGGTCGCGCTGGCAGCACGATTTCACGAATTTTTCGGCGTGGTGGCTGGTACGACGCTGGGCATGATGCTGGCCAACGTGCCGGTGATCTATCTGGGACACAAGTTCGCCGACCGTCTGCCGACGAAGGCCGTGCATATACTGGCGGCGGTCATCTTCGTGGTGCTCGGCGGTTTCGCGTTGCGCACGGCGCTTTACCCCGACGCCCACCCAATGTTCTGATCCTTGCCCCTGTCCCGGTAAAGAGGCCGACACGATGTCCGAACGCATGTCCGACGAAGCACTTCGACGCATGGCCTCCATGATCGCGCTCGGGGTCGCGCTGGGGCTGGTGGTCGTCAAGGTGTGGGCGTGGCTGGCAACGGGCTCCATTTCCCTGCTGACTTCCGCGGCCGACGGGTTGGTGGACGTCGTGGCGTCCTCGGTGACGTTTGCGGGTGTCCGCTATGCCGCGCGGCCCGCCGATCGCGGGCATCGCTACGGTCACGGCAAAGCCGAAGCGGTCGCCGCTTTCGTCCAGGCACTGCTGCTGGCGGGCGCCGCGCTCGGGCTCGGCGCCGAGTCCATTCATCGCCTCTTCGTGCCGGAGGTATTGAACCAGACGGGCCTCGGCATCTGGGTGATCGTCGCCAGTTCCGTGATCGCGGCGGGACTCGTCGGCATGCAGACGCTCGTGGTCCGGCGCACGGGTTCCACCGCGATCGCCGCCGACCGGGCTCACTATGTCACGGACGTGGCCGTCAATCTCGCGGTGCTGGTCGCGCTTCTGCTCGAACGCTTTCTTGACTGGACCCGTGCCGATGCCATCGGCGCCCTGGCCATCTCCGTGTACATGGTGTGGAATGCGCGGGGCATGGCGGCGCAGGCTTTGCTGCAACTGCTCGACCGTGAACTGGACGAAGCGGATCGCACGCGGATCGAGGCGGCGGTGCTCGGCTGCGACGGCGTGAAAGGCCTGCACGATATGCGGACCCGCAATGGCGGCGACCGGGTCTTCGTCGAGTTTCATGTGGAAGTCGACGGATCGCTCACGGTCGAAGCGGGCCATACGATCGGCGACAACGCCGAAAAAGCGGTGCAGCGTTTATTCCAGGCCGCCGATGTCGTTGCGCATCTCGAGCCGGCGGGCATCAAGGACGAGCGCTTGGACGACCTGGTCGCCTAGCACGTTGCCGTTGCCGATGAATCACGAGCGCGACGTCACGCGAACGTTATTACATAAACCTTTCATGCATGCTATGCTCGCCGCTGTCTTTGGGGAGTAGCCGGCTTCTATCTGCGTAGAAGCGCCTGCGTCAACATTCTCGGTCGCGCAGACCGTGGTGCAGGTAGCCCTTGGGTTGGCAAGACCATCGACACATCACGCGACCGGTCGGGCGCGCGGTGTGTCGCGGTTTCCGCCCGACCTCGAGCGCCTCCTTTCATGAATCCCGTCGCCACACTGTTCCTCGCTTTCGCCATGTCCACCGACGCCTTCGCGGCCGCTATCGGCAAAGGCGCCACGCTGCATCGCCCGCACTGGCGCGAAGCGCTACGCACGGGTCTCATCTTCGGTGTGATCGAAGCGCTGACGCCGCTGGCCGGATGGTTCGTCGGCAAGGCGGCGGCGCAATACGTGTCCGCCTGGGATCACTGGATCGCGTTCGCGCTGCTGTCCATCCTCGGCGCGCGCATGATCCGCAACGGCTTCGAGGCCAGCGAAGCCGACGAGAAAAAACCGGCCGCGCACTCGTTCTGGCTGCTGGCGTTGACCGGCTTCGCCACGAGTATCGACGCCATGGCGGTCGGTGCGGGTCTCGCCTTCGTCGACGTCAATATTTACTCGACCGCGGCGGCAATCGGACTAGCCACTGCAACGATGGTCACGATCGGCGTGCTGCTCGGCCGTGTGATCGGCGACGTGGTCGGCAAGCGCGCGGAGATGGCGGGTGGCGTGGTGTTGATCGGCATTGGCTGCATCATTCTCGTGGAGCATTTGCAGTTGCTTTGAGGGCCGTCGGGCTGGCGTATTCCGGCCATTGGTCAAGGCGCGGTTTTCGGTTTTCGAGCACGAGACCCTAGCGGAAACCGTAGCTCGGGTTATGCGGGTCGAAGGCTTCGTCCGTCCATGCATGGGGGACGACGACCATTGCCGCAACGACAATGAAACCGTGATCCGCTTGAGTGCGACTGCTGGACCACCTATAACCACGCATCAGGTTCTCCGCCGCGCGCATGCAATCCGCACGCACTAACGACTAAACATCAGCCGCGCGCGATTATTCCTTGGCATTGGAAATAACTTGCTTACTGAAAATGTCACGCGTATCCGGCCGGCGAAAAAAAAGGCGTCACGTTGCCGTGACGCCTTAAAAAGTTCTAGCCATTCCGAGGGCCGTGCTAGAACCTGAGAGACGGTATTCGAAAGAGTTGACCCAACGATGCGGCGCCCTGAAGGACGCGCGGCACAGACTGTTACGGTGGACTGTTTGAAGACACTCGACCAGACACTGCGCGGGCCACGGCGGGGTTCCTGACATTCAAAATAAAGAACCTGAAACCGTCTTTCGAAATGAGATTCCATTTTTTATGGTTATGCTGACTAAGTCAAGCAAAATCTAAAGAGACGTTCCTCGTCCCGGCAAAATATTCCGATACAATGAATCTTCTGATGAAAAATGCAGTTTATGCCCCATTTTGGGGCCTGTCAGCGATACTTCCCGGGACCGTCGCCACAGGGGCCGCGTCCAAAAAACTGAAATAAAGTTCCACAAAAACCACATGAACAGACCTAAGCCCTCCCGGCCCGACGTGGACCCGCTGAAAGACAAAGAAGGTTCGAGCGACGAAGTCACCGCGCTCGCCCGCGGTCTGACCGTCTTGCGCGCGGTCGCCGCGGCCGACGCGCCGCTCAGCAATCGCGAACTGACCGAGTTGACCGGCATTCCAAAGCCCACCGTGTCGCGCATCACCGCCACGCTGGTCGGTGCGGGCTTCCTGTTCAGACTGCCGGACAGCGAGCGCTTCGTGCTGACCTCGTCGGTGCTGGAGTTGAGCAACGGCTTCCTGCGCAATTTCGACATCCGCGCACGCGCCCGGCCGTTTCTGATCGCGCTCGCCGAGCGCACCGCACTGTCCGTCCATCTGGCAGTGCGCGACCGTCTCGACATGGTCGTGATCGACGCAATCCGTCCGCGTTCGGCGGTGCTCGTGTCGCGCCTCGAAATCGGCTCGCGGATGAACCTGAGCCGCACCGCCATCGGCCGCGCCTATCTGGCCGCACTCGCGCCGGCGGATCGGGACGCGCTGCTGATCGGCCTGCAAGCCGCCGAAGGCGACGACTGGGGCCACGTCGGCAACCGCCTCGACGCGGCGCTGGAAGATACCATCGAACGCGGTTATGCGATCGCCACGGGCGAATGGCACAACGGCCTGAACGCGATTGCACTGGGCTTCACCGGACCCTCGGGTGAGCGCTATGCGGTCAATTGCGGCGGCTCTGCCGACCAGTGCCCGCGCGACTGGCTGATTTCGCGCGCGGCGCCTGCCCTGCTCGAATGCGTGGCGCAAATCGTGCTGGAGATCGGCGGCACGCCAGGACGTCGGCTCGATACCTGACAGGTCGCGGCGGTGGGCCACAATACACGCCGCACGGCGTCATGAGCGCCTCAATCCATCCTGTAACCTTCGTAATCAAAGGAAAAAAACACGGGTGGACTGTTACAGAGCCGAAGACGTAGGATCATGCATTCCCGTCGCGGGCCGCGGCGCCGGCCGGGCGTTATCCCCTTAGATAACACCCCGTCGGCCATTTATTGACGCCGCATTGCGTTAACATCTTTGTCCCGCGCCTCCGGTAGCATCGCGCAGAACAAGCACGCCGCTCCCGCTGTCGAAACCGCCTGTCACGCCCGCGTGCCGGTCCGCCTGAAGTCGAAGCGGCTCGACCGCGCGAGCGGCTCACTCAAAGCCAGCCACCAGACCGAACCGATGGACGAACAACAAAAGCATTCGGAAACCACTCGCCCTGCCACTCCGGCTTCCCAACCGTCCACTAGCGGCGGCCCAGCGCATTCGTCCGGCTACGCGCCAGGCGCGGTCAAGCGGCATCGCGGCCGGAACATCGCGCTGATCGTCGCGGCGCTGGTGATCCTCGGCGTCGTGCTGTGGCGCTGGCATCCGTGGGGCGGCCCCGGCGGCGGCGCAAGCGGGGCAGCCGGCGCCAGTGGCGCGAGCGGCGGCGGTCGTGGTGGCCGCGGCGCCATGGCTAACCTGGCGCAACCGGTTCACGTGGCCACGGCAACGCAAGGCGAAATGCCGGTCGTGCTGACCGCGCTCGGCACGGTCACCCCGCTGGCCAATGTCACCGTGCTGCCGCAGTTGAGCGGCACGCTGCAGGACGTGTTCTTCAAGGAAGGCCAGATGGTCAAAAAGGGCGACGTGCTCGCCCAGATCGACCCGCGCCCGTATCAGATCTCGCTTGAAAACGCGCAAGGCACGCTCGCCCGCGACCAGGCGTTGCTGCAAACCGCCCGCCTCGACCTGAAGCGCTATCAGACCCTGCTCGCGCAAGACTCGATCGCGAGCCAGCAGGTCGACACGCAGGCTTCGCTGGTGCGGCAATACGAAGGCACGGTGAAATCCGACCAGGCGAACATCGACACGTACAAGCTCGACCTCATCTACGCGCGCATCACTGCGCCGGTGTCCGGGCGCGTCGGCTTGCGCCAGGTGGATCCGGGCAACTACGTGACACCGAGCCTGACCAACGGTCTCGTCGTGATTACGCAGTTGCAGCCGATCAGCGTGATCTTCACCACCTCCGAAGACAACCTGCAACAGATCATCCAGCAGACCCAAACGGGCGCGAAGCTGTCGGTCACCGCGTACGACCGCAGCAACACCACATCGCTCGAAGGCGGTACGCTCGAAACGCTGGACAACCAGATCGACACCACGACGGGCACCGTCAAGCTGCGCGCGATTTTCCAGAACCCGAACAACCTGCTGTTCCCGAACCAGTTCGTCAATACGCGCCTGCTGGTCGATACGATCAAAGATGCGGTGATCGTGCCGACCACCGCCGTGCTGAACGGCTCGATGGGTCAGTTCGTCTACGTCGTGAAGCCGGACAACACGGTCACCGTGCGGCCGGTCAAGGTCGGCCCGGTGGACGGCGAGCGCACCAGCATCAAGTCGGGTGTGCAGGTCGGCGAGCGCGTGGTGATCGACGGTTCGGACCGCCTGAAGGAAGGCGCCAGGATCACGATCCCGGCCGACAAGCCGCGCGGCGCGTCGGGCGCACGCGGTGCCCATGGTGCCAGCGGCGCGGCTGCGGCCTCGGGCGCATCCGGCACGCGCGGACACCATCGCAAACACGCGACGCAAGACTCGCAATAAAGGCACGGCACTTACCGCATGAATCCATCCCGCGCTTTTATTCTGCGTCCCGTCGGCACCGCGCTGCTGATGGCGGCGATCATGCTGGTCGGTCTCGTCGCGCTGCGCTTCCTGCCGCTCTCCGCGCTGCCCGAGGTCGACTATCCGACCATCCAGGTGCAGACCTTCTATCCGGGCGCGAGCCCGGACGTGATGACCTCGTCCGTGACCGCGCCGCTCGAGCGGCAGTTCGGGCAGATGCCGTCGCTGAATCAGATGTCGTCGCAGAGCTCGGCCGGTTCGTCGATCATCACGCTGCAGTTCAGCCTCGATTTGCCGCTGGATATCGCCGAGCAGGAAGTCCAGGCCGCGATCAACGCGGCGGGCAATCTGCTGCCGTCGGACCTGCCCGCCCCGCCGATCTATGCCAAGGTCAATCCGGCCGACGCGCCGATCATCACGCTCGCCATCACCTCGAAGACGATGCCGCTGACCGACGTGCAGGATCTGGCCGACACGCGTCTCGCGCAGAAAATTTCGCAGGTCGCGGGCGTGGGTCTGGTGAGCCTGTCCGGCGGCCAGCGCCCGGCCGTGCGCATTCAGGCGAACCCGCGCGCGCTGGCCGCGTACGGTCTGAATCTGGACGATCTGCGCACCACGATTTCGAACCTGAACGTCAACACGCCGAAGGGTAACTTCGACGGCCCGACGCGCAATTACACGATCAACGCGAACGACCAGCTCACCGACGCCGAGGCGTACAAGAGCGCGGTGATCGCGTACAAGAACGGCCGCGCGGTGATGCTGACCGACGTCGCGACCATCGTGCAGGGCGCGGAGAACACCAAGCTCGGCGCGTGGGTCGACGGTACGCCCGCGATCATTCTGAACGTGCAGCGCCAGCCGGGCGCGAACGTGATCCAGGTGGTGGACAGCATCAAGGCGCTGCTGCCGCAATTGCAGCAATCGCTGCCCGCCGCGCTCGACGTGCGGATCGTCACCGATCGCACCACCACGATCCGCGCTTCCGTGCGCGACGTGCAGTTCGAACTGGCCATGTCGGTCGTGCTGGTGGTGCTGGTCATGTACCTGTTCCTCGCCAACGTCTACGCGACCATCATTCCGAGTCTGTCGGTGCCGCTGTCGCTGATCGGCACGCTCGCCGTGATGTACCTGTGCGGCTTCTCGCTGGATAACTTATCGTTGATGGCGCTGACCATCGCGACCGGCTTCGTGGTCGACGACGCGATCGTGATGATCGAGAACATCGCGCGTTACGTCGAAGAAGGCGAGGATCCGCTCGAAGCCGCGCTGAAGGGCTCGAAACAGATCGGCTTCACGATCATTTCGTTGACCGTGTCGCTGATCGCCGTGCTGATTCCGCTGCTCTTCATGGGCGACGTGGTGGGCCGTCTGTTCCACGAATTTGCGATCACGCTGGCGGTGACGATCGTGATTTCGGCGGTGGTGTCGCTCACGCTCGTGCCGATGATGTGCGCGAAGCTGTTGCGCCACACGCCGCCGCACGAGAGCCACCGCTTCGAAGCGAAGGCCCACCGGGCGATCGACTGGGTGATCGCCCGTTACGCCGTGGCGCTCACGTGGGTGCTGGAGCGCCAACGCTCCACCTTGTTCGTCGCGCTGCTCACGCTGGTGCTGACCGGCGTGCTGTACGTCTTCATTCCGAAGGGCTTCTTCCCGGTGCAGGACACCGGCGTGATCCAGGCCATTACGCAGGCGCCGCAGTCGGTGTCGTATGCGTCGATGGCCGAGCGCCAGCAGGAACTCGCCGCGCAGATCCTGAAGAATCCGGACGTGGAAAGCCTGACCTCGTTTATCGGCGTGGACGGCAGCAATATCACGCTGAACAGCGGCCGCATGCTGATCAACCTGAAGCCGCGCGACGACCGTAGCAATACCGCGAGCGACGTGATCCGCCAATTGCAGAAAGATGTCCAACACATCGCGGGCGCGTCGCTGTACATGCAACCGGTGCAGGATTTGACGATCGATTCGACCGTCAGCCCGACGCAGTATCAGTTCATGCTGACCGATCCGAATATCGGCGAATTCACCACGTGGGTGCCGAAGCTGGTCGACCGGCTGAAGCAGTCGCCCGAACTCGCCGACGTCGCGACCGACCTGCAGGACAACGGCCAGTCGGTGTACATCGAGATCGACCGCGCCACGGCGTCGCGCTACGGCATCACGCCCGCTACGGTGGATAGCGCGCTGTACGACGCGTTCGGGCAACGCATCATCTCGACCATCTTCACGCAGTCGAATCAGTACCGCGTGATCCTCGAAGCCCAGCCGTCGATGCAGCACTACACCGACTCGCTGAATTCGATCTACCTGCCCTCCTCGACGTCGTCGGGCGGACAGGTGCCGCTGTCCTCGATCGCGCGCTTCACCGAGAAGCCCGCGCCGTTGCTGGTCACGCACCTGAGTCAGTTCCCGGCCACGACCGTGTCGTTCAACCTCGCGCCGGGCTCGTCGCTCGGCGCCGCGGTCAAGGCGATCGATCAGGCGCAGAAGGACATCGGCTTGCCGGCGTCGTTCCAGACGCGCTATCAGGGCGCGGCGCTGGCGTTCCAGGCGTCGCTGTCGAACGAACTGTTCCTGATTCTCGCGGCCATCGTCACGATGTATATCGTGCTCGGCGTGCTGTACGAGAGCTTTATTCACCCGATCACGATTCTGTCGACGCTGCCCTCCGCCGGCGTCGGCGCATTGCTGGCGCTGCTGATCACCGGGCACGATCTCGACATCATCGGCATTATCGGCATCGTGCTGCTGATCGGTATCGTGAAGAAGAACGCGATCATGATGATCGACTTCGCGCTCTACGCGGAGCGCGAGGAAGGCAAGCCGCCGCGCGAGGCGATCTATCAGGCGTGTCTGCTGCGTTTCCGGCCGATTCTGATGACCACGCTCGCCGCGCTGCTCGGCGCGTTGCCGCTGATGCTCGGCACGGGCGCGGGTTCCGAACTGCGCCGGCCGCTGGGTATCGCGATTGCGGGCGGTTTGATCGTCAGCCAGTTGCTGACGCTGTTCACCACGCCGGTGATCTACCTCGCGTTCGACTCGCTGGGCCGTCGCGCGCGTGAACGTTTCAACCGTAGCAAGCCTACGTCGCCCGCCACCGATGCAGGGAACTGAGCGATGAACCTGTCGCGTCCGTTTATCTCCCGCCCGGTCGCCACCACGTTGCTGGCGGTCGGCATTGCGCTGGCCGGCGTGTTCGCGTTCACCAGGCTGCCGGTGGCGCCGCTGCCGCAGGTCGATTTCCCGACCATCTCGGTGCAGGCCAGCTTGCCGGGCGCGAGCCCGGATACGGTGGCCACGAGTGTGGCCAGCCCGCTCGAGCGACATCTCGGCTCGATTGCCGACGTCACCGAAATGACCTCGATGAGTTCGGTCGGCTCGACCCGTATCACGCTGCAATTCGGCTTGAATCGCGACATCGACGGCGCCGCGCGCGACGTGCAGGCGGCCATCAATGCCGCGCGCGCCGACCTGCCGGCCAGCTTGCGCAGCAACCCGACGTATCACAAGGTCAATCCGGCCGACGCGCCGATCCTGATTCTGGCGCTCACGTCGAAGACGCTGACCGCCGGGCAGCTGTACGACTCCGCGGCGACGGTGCTGCAGCAGTCGCTGTCGCAGGTGGATGGCGTCGGCGAAGTGGACGTGAGCGGCTCGGCGAATCCGGCGGTGCGCGTCGAACTCGAGCCGAATATGCTGTCCCATTACGGCATCGGTCTCGAGGACGTGCGCGCAGCACTGGCCGCGGCGAACGCGAACAGCCCGAAGGGTTCGATCGAGTTCGGCGCGAACCGCGTGCAGATCTATACCAACGATCAGGCGAGCAAGGCGTCGCAGTACAAGGACCTGATCATCGCGTATCGCAACGGCTCGGCGGTGAAGCTGTCCGACGTTGCCGAGGTGGTCGATTCGGTCGAGGATCTGCGCAATCTCGGCCTCTTCAACGGCAAGCGTTCGGTGCTGGTGATTCTGTACCGCCAGCCGGGCGCCAACATTATCGACACCATCGACCGGGTGATGGCGATGCTGCCGCAACTGCACGCATCGCTGCCGGCCGACGTCGACATCGCGCCGGCGGGCGACCGCTCGACCACGATCCGCGCGTCGCTGAAGGACACCGAGCGCACGCTGCTGATCGCCGTCGCGCTGGTCACGATGGTCGTGTTCCTGTTCCTGCGCAATTGGCGCGCGACGCTGATTCCGAGTATCGCCGTGCCGATTTCGATCATCGGCACGTTCGGCGCGATGTATCTGCTGGGCTTTTCGATCGACAACCTGTCGTTAATGGCCTTGACCATCGCGACCGGCTTCGTGGTCGACGACGCGATCGTCGTGCTGGAGAACATCTCACGGCACATCGAAAACGGCGTGCCGCGCATGAAAGCCGCGTTTCTCGGCGCGCGCGAGGTGGGCTTCACGGTGCTGTCGATCAGTATTTCGCTGGTCGCCGTGTTCCTGCCGATTCTGCTGATGGGCGGCATCGTCGGGCGGCTGTTCCGCGAGTTCGCGCTGACGCTGTCGCTGGCGATCGGCGTATCGCTGATCGTCTCCCTCACCCTCACGCCCATGATGTGTTCGCGCCTTTTGCGCGAACCGCACGAGCAGAAGGAAGAAGGCCGTTTCGCGCAGTGGCTGGAACGCGGCTTCGCGAGCATGCAGCGCGGCTATGAGCGCACGCTGGGATGGGCGCTGCTGCATCCGCGCCTGATCGTGGCGATTCTGATCGCGACGATCGGCTTGAACGTGTGGCTGTACATCATCGTGCCGAAGGGCTTTTTTCCGCAGCAGGACACGGGCCGCATGATCGGCGGCATTCAGGCCGACCAGAGCACGTCGTTCCAGGCAATGAAAGGCAAATTCGCGCAGATGATGGAGATCGTCGGCAAGAATCCCGCCGTGGATAGCGTGGCCGGTTTTACTGGTGGACGGCAAACCAACTCCGGCTTCATGTTCGTGACCCTGAAGCCGAAGAGCCAGCGCAAGCTGTCGGCGGATCAGGTGATCCAGCAACTGCGCGCCCCACTCGGCGACGTGGCCGGCGCGCGAACGTTCCTGCAAGCGGTGCAGGATATTCGCGTCGGCGGGCGGCAATCGAACGCGCAGTATCAGTTCACGTTGCTCGCCGATTCGACGCCCGATCTGTACAAGTGGGGACCGTTGCTGACCGAAGCGCTGCAGGCGCGCCCCGAACTGGCCGACGTGAACTCGGACCAGCAGCAAGGCGGTCTTGAGGCAATGGTGACGATCGATCGCGCGACGGCTTCGCGGTTGGGGATCAAACCGGCGCAGATCGATAACACCTTGTATGACGCGTTCGGGCAGCGTCAGGTGTCGACGATTTATAACCCGTTGAACCAGTATCACGTTGTGATGGAAGTCGCGCCGAAGTACTGGCAGAGCCCGGATATGCTGAAGCAGATTTACGTCAGTACGTCGGGGGGCAGTGCTAGCGGTGCGCAGACCACCAACGCGCCGGCCGGGACGGTGACGGCTGCTGCTGCGGTGAGTTCTACCAGCGCTTCTACGGGTGGTACAGCGGGGACGACCGCTTCCAGCGTGGCCAGTATCGCGGCCGACTCGGCGCGCAATCAGGCGATCAACTCGATTGCGGCGAGCGGGAAGTCGAGTGCTTCTTCTGGGGCGGCTGTGTCGACCTCCAAAGAGACGATGGTGCCGTTGTCGGCGATCGCCAGCTTTGGGCCCGGGAATACGCCGTTGTCGGTGAACCATCAGAGCCAGTTCGTCGCGTCGACGATATCGTTCAATTTGCCGCCGGGGGTGTCGTTGTCGACGGCGACGCAGGCGATTTACGACACGATGGCGCAGATCGGCATGCCCGGCACCATTCATGGCAGCTTCCAGGGCACCGCGCAGGCGTTTCAACAGTCGATGTCGGATCAGCCGATTCTTATTCTTGCCGCGCTGGCGGCGGTTTATATCGTGCTGGGGATGCTTTATGAAAGCTATATTCATCCGCTCACGATTCTGTCGACGTTGCCTTCGGCGGGGGTTGGGGCGCTGCTGGCTTTGTTGCTGTTCAAGACTGAGTTCAGCATCATTGCTCTGATTGGCGTGATTCTTCTTATTGGTATCGTTAAGAAGAACGCGATCATGATGGTGGACTTTGCTATTGAGGCTTCCCGGCAAGGGCTGTCCTCGCGCGATGCGATTCATCAGGCGTGTTTGTTGCGGTTTCGGCCGATTATGATGACGACTTGTGCTGCTTTGTTGGGGGCTTTGCCGTTGGCTTTTGGGCGTGGGGAGGGGGCTGAGTTGAGGGCTCCTCTTGGTATCGCTATCGTCGGTGGGTTGATCGTTAGTCAGATGCTCACGCTTTACACTACGCCGGTTGTTTATCTTTATATGGATCGGATTCGGGTTCGGTGGGAGTCCAGGAAGGGGCGGCGGGAGGGGGCGGCGGCGGTTTGAGTTTTTTGCCTGTTCGGCGATTTTGGGTGCGGGCTTGCGGTGTTGGCCTTTTCTTGATTTGTTAGTGGTTTATTGGCGTTGCCCCTGTGCGGGGCAATGCTCTCAACTTAAGCCTAAGCCCCACCGCATCAAGCGAGTTTGTACGCGAGATGGAAGTGCGGTTTGGCTTT
>NZ_QLTK01000019.1 GCF_003269035.1 Paraburkholderia bryophila
TCCGCTGAATAGCGTTTCATCTTCCATTCGCTGTCCGCCCTCCATCTTTACACTAATCGGTTCGGCTGAGGCGACAACTAGCCTGACATGGAGGGCATGCCGCAAAGAAAAGTAGGCAAAAGAAAGCGGCTCACACCGCCAGCTCATAAGTGGGTTTCGTGGTACTCCTCCGGTAGTGGTGCATCTGGAATCCGTGCTCTCGCACACTTCGCGTTAGTGACAAAGGCGTCATTCTTCCGGCAGCGCTGTGCGCGCCGTGGCGGTTGTTCAAGCAACACCCCTGCTAAGCGGGTCCCTTGCGCAGCCACGGTAGTGGTGCATCTGGAATCTGTGTTCTCGCACACTTCGCGTTAGTGACAAAGGTGTCATTCTTCCGGCGGCGCTGCGCGCGCCGTGGCGGTCGTGCGGCAAATCAGCAGCTGTTGGCGGGCGGCCACGCCGCATTCGGCGACCATTTCCGGCTCTGAGGCGAAGCCGACGACCCCACCGCGCCAAAACGCGGACTGCAAAGCGAACCGCTCCGGCGAGCGCTTCGCGCGAGGCGGGATGAATGACTGCTGTACCACGAACGCGGAGTGTGCGAGAGCACAGATTCCAGATGCACCACTACCGCAACAACGCGAGGACCCCACTTAGCAGGGGCCTGACGTGAACGACCGCCGCGGCGCGCGCAGCGCCGCCGGAAAAATGACGCCTTTGTCACTAACGCCAAATGCGCGAGAACACAGATTCCAGATGCACCACTACCGTGACTGCGCGAGGGCCCCGCTTAATGGTTAGCGGTGTGAGCCGCTTTCTTTTGCCTACTTTTCTTTGCGGCAAGCAAAGAAAAGTAGGTGCCCCCCCGCACAGGGGGAACGCTAGCAGACCACCAAGAACGCAAGGAAAGCCCCCCCAAAAGAGAGCCCCAAAAAAAGAAGCACCGCACAGGCAAAAAAAATTCAGCCCACCTGCAATTTAGCAAGCGTAATAGCTGTATCTTCAATCATATCCTCCTGCCCCCCCACCAGCCTCTGCCTCCCAAGCTCAACAAGAATATCCCTCGCAGAAACCCGATACTTAACCTCAGCCCGCTTGGCAAAAAGGAGGAACGACGAATACACCCCAGCATACCCAAGCGTCAACGCATCCCGATCAAGCCGAATAGGCGAATCCATAATAGGCACAACAAGATCCTCCGCCACATCGGAGATCCGAAACACATCCACCCCCGTATGAATCTCCATCCGCTCGCAAACCGCGACCAACACTTCCATCGGCGTGTTCCCAGCGCCAGCACCAAGCCCAGCAGCAGCCGCATCGATCCGATTAGCCCCGGCAGCCACAGCCGCAATAGAATTCGCCACGCCCATCGCGAGATTGTGATGCCCATGAAACCCAAGCTCGGTCTCAGGTCGCAACGCTTCCCTTACCCGGCTAATCCGCGCAGTCACATCGTCGGGCAACATATGCCCCGCGGAGTCGGTGATATAGATGCAATTCGCCCCATACGACTCCATCAGCTTCGCCTGCGCGACCAACGCCCCCGCCGGCGACATATGCGCCATCATCAGAAAACCGACCGTATCCATGCCGAGCTTGCGCGCTAACCCAATGTGCTGCTCGGATACGTCCGCCTCGGTACAGTGCGTCGCCACCCGTATCGTATGTACGCCGAGATCGTGCGCCATCCGCAAATGTTCGACAGTACCAATGCCCGGTATCAACAACGCCGAGACCTTCGCCTGCTTCAACTCGGCGATCACGGCAGTCAGATAAGCTTCGTCGGTATGCGCCGGAAAACCATAATTCACCGACGCACCACCCAGACCGTCGCCATGCGTCACTTCAATTAACGGCACACCGGCCGCATCGAGCCCGCGCGCAATGCCGCGCATCTGGTCCAGCGAAATCTGATGACGCTTCGGATGCATGCCGTCGCGCAACGTCATGTCGTGTACGGTAATTCGCGTTCCTGCTAATGACATGGTCGCTCCTTAAGCAAGGGTGGATGCGGCGAGCATCTGTTGGGCGAAGACTTCCGCCGTGCGCGCGGCAGCCGCGGTCATGATGTCGAGATTGCCGGCGTATTTCGGCAGATAGTCGCCGAGACCTTCCACTTCCATGAAGACGGAAACGCGCCGGCCGTCGAACACGGGGCCGTTCTTCAGCGTGTAGCCGGGCACGTATTGGCGTACTTCGTCGACCATCGCATGCACGGAAGCGGTGATCGCGTCGATGTCGGGATCGCTCTCCGTCAAACAGTGAATCGTGTCGCGCATGATCAACGGCGGCTCGGCCGGGTTGATCACGATGATCGCCTTGCCCACCGCCGCGCCGCCAATCTGCTCGATCGCGAGCGACGTGGTGCGGGTAAATTCGTCGATGTTCTTGCGCGTGCCGGGACCGACCGAACGCGACGACACCGTCGCGACGATCTCGCCGTACACCACGCGCTGCACACGCGACACGGCATGCACCATCGGAATGGTCGCCTGCCCGCCGCACGTCACCATGTTGACGTTCATCACCTGCTGGTCGTTCTGCGCGGCAAGATTCACCGGCGGCACGCAGAACGGGCCAATGGCGGCAGGCGTCAGGTCGATCATGCGCACGCCGCGCGAGGTCAGTTTGTCGGAGTGCTCGCGGTGGACGTACGCGGAAGTGGCGTCGAACGCAATGCGGATGTCGTCGGTGGCGAGATGCGGCAACAAGCCGTCTATGCCGTCGGCGGTGGTTTTCAGGCCCAGCTCGCGGGCGCGGGCGAGGCCTTCCGAAGCTGCGTCCACGCCGACCATCCAGACGGGTTCGAGTACCGTGCTGCGACGCAGCTTGTACAGCAGATCGGTGCCGATGTTGCCGGGCCCGATCAACGCGCATTTGATCTTGCTCATTCAATGCATCCTTTAATGAAAGACGGTCAGGCAATCAGACGAAGCGCACCGAACAACCGCCGATGCCTTCGATGTGCATCTCCAGCAGGTCGCCGCCAGTGACGGGAATCAACGCCGCGAGCGAGCCCGACAGCACGACCTCGCCCGCAAGCAGCGGCACGCCGAGTTCGCCGAGCGTATTCGCGAGCCACGCAACGGCGTCGGCGGGGTGGCCGAGCGCGGCGGCGCCGATGCCTTGCGCGACACGCTCGCCGTTTTTGTCGAGCGTCATGCGGCAGGCCGCGAGATCCAGCGCGTCGGGCGACACGCGTTCGTGGCCGAGCACGTAGACGCCGCACGACGCGTTGTCGGCGACCGTGTCGCCAATGCGGATCGCCCAGTCGCGAATCCGCGAATCGACGATTTCGAAGCACGCGCCGACGGCGTCCGTGGCGGCGAGCACGGCCGCGCGCGTCACGCCGGGGCCGCGCAGATCGTGTTTCAGATAGAACGCGATTTCGCCTTCGGCGCGCGGCGCGATCAGCGTGTCGATCGGAATCGCCTCGCCGGCGACGTAGTGCATGCCCGACAGCAAAATGCCGAAGTCCGGCTGATGAACGCCGAGCATGTTCTGCACGGCCGCGCTCGTCAGGCCGATCTTCTTGCCGACGACGGTCTCGCCCGCCTCGATCCGGCGCGCGATGAAATGCTGTTGCACCCGGTAAGCGTCGGCGAGCGGCAAGCCGTCATCCCGGGCGGAAAGAGGGGCGATCGGCGCGCGCTCGAGCCAGGCGCGATAAAGCGTGTCGCCGAGTTCGGCGTGTAGAGTCGAAGTCATCGCATTTGAATGGAGGGGTGAGAAGCGGACCATGGCTCGATTCGCCATGGCCAGGCTCCGTGCGCCCGAAAGCGCAAACAGGTTTAGTTGCCCGCGCCCCGAATCGCGTCGGGCGAGAAGTACGCTTCGGTCAGTTGCGAGCCGCGCGTGAGCACTGGCATCGGTTCCTGATTCGACAGACGGTCGGCGTAATAGGCGCCCGAAATCAGGTCGTGATAGAACACCGCGGTCGAATAGAACGACTTGGCGTCGAATGCATACAGGGTCGGCGCAAGGTTGGTGCGCCACAGCGTGCCGCGGGCGTCGTAGTTGTCGGCGGCGACGGCATTCCACGTGTCCTCGTCGAGATACAGCACCCGTTTCGCGTATTGATGGCGGTAGCCGGATTTCAGCGTGGCCTGCAGTACCCACACGCGATGCAGTTCGAAGCGCATGTACTGGGTGTTCTCGTGACCCTTCGTCAACAGATCGGTGTACTTGATCGACGGGTCCATCAGCTTGTAGTTGTCGTACGGTACGTACACTTCGCGCTTGCCGACGATCTTCCAGTCGTAGCGTTCGCCCGAGCCGTTGAACAGGCGATCGTCGTCGACGGTGCGGAAACCGCCGGGGCCTTCGGGCTGGTCGAAACCGAATTCGGGCGCCTGGCGCACGCGCCGCGTGCCGGGGTTATACGACCAGGTACGGCGCGTGTCGGAGCCCTCCTGGTCCCACATTTCGTAGCCGGTGATGATCGTGCCGCGATCGGACAGCGGCAACATGGTGGTCTGGCGGAAGAAGCTCTTCGCGTTCAGCACGTTCTTCGGATCGAAACGGTCCGCGCTGCGCGGTCCGTAAATCGCGTATTGCACCTTTCCCCAGGCAATGTTGCCGTCCGGATAAACGACCGCCTGGTCGTAGGTGGCGGTTTCGCCTTCGATCGCCGAGGCGAAGCGCAGGTCCCACATGGCTTCCACGCCGCTTTTCGGCACCGGGAACGGCGTGACCGGCGGGAAATCCTTCAGGCCGTTCTGATCTTTTGTCATCGTCGTGGTCGGCGCGTACAGGCGAATGTCCTTGTACACGGCGTCGCCGTAGCTGAAATCACGGTGGCTCGGATAGACCGGAATCTTGAAGGTGTCGGGATATTTTTTCAGCAGCGCTTTTTCGCCGTCGGTCAGACGCGCTTCGTATTGCTGCATGTTTTGCGCGGTAATCACGAAGAGCGGCTTCTCGCTCGCATACGGATCGGGGAAGCGTTGCCCCGCTTTATAGTCGACGCCCGGCGGCGTGCCGAACCATTTGCCGCTCCACGCGGGGATCGTGCCGTCGGCGTTGCCCGCGCGCTCGGCGCCCATCGGCGTGAGGGGGCCTTCGAGTTTGGCGAGATCTTCCGGGCTGGTTTTGGCGAACGACGGGGCGCCGAGTGAGGCCGCGAGCGCGGCACCCGCGGCGAACACGCAGACACGCAGGGCGGGATTGAAAATTCGACTCATGACCAAATCCTCTTGCAGTAAAAAGACGGCTGATTCAAAGGGTGATGCGTGTTCCAAGGCTCCGGCGCGTGAGCGTCGGAACGCTCAGAACGAGTACTTCGCGGTCGCGAGCACGTAATCGCGATCGGCGAGCGGACGGTTGACCGGGTCCGGCGTGCCGAGGAACTTGGCATAGACCAGCGCGAGCTGCAGGTTGCTCAGGCGCGTGAAGGTCACGCCGACCGTCACGCGGTGGTCGCCCACGCCGGTCATCGAACCGAGCGCGCCGGCCAGCGACGACTTGCCGGTGAAGTCGTCGGAGTAGGTAAGCGGCACATCGACGTCCCAACCGTTGAAGACGTTCTTGTAACTGAGCGTCCACGCCACTTCGAACGCGGCTGCGTTGCGCGTGTTGGCGAGCGTGGTGGAACCGAGCAGCGGCGTGATATTGCCGGCGTGAACGTACGAGACTTCACCCACCAGCGTCTGCGAGGCGGCAAGGAAGGTCGGGCCGATCGAATAGATCGCGGACAGGTTCGATTGCCAGACGTCGCCACGCGTGGACTGCGCGCCGAGCGGCGTGTTGACCAGCACGGCCGCGCCCTGGCGGTACGAGGTTTCGCCGGCGACGTTCACGCCGTTCAGATCGGTCGAGAAACTCAGACCGGTGAGCTTGATGTTGTCGAAGAACTTCTCCTGATACGACAGTGTGGGGAAGTACGTCGTCACGACACTGGGATTCATGTCGTTGTAGTGCAGGTAGTAAGCGCCGATCTCGGTGTCGCCGAGGACTCGCCAGCGTGCGCCGAGACCCCATTGGCCGCTGTTGCCGGGACGGCTGTCGGGAGCGCGCGGAATCTGCACGCCGCCCGGTCCGATGATGTATTCGGCGCCCGGGCCGACTACGTCGGAATAGCTCATGTAGCTGCCCGGCGCGCTGAGTTGATTCGGCTGGAACGAGAACTGGTAGTAGCCGAGCAGGCTGAAGTTCGGCGCGATCTGCCATTGCGTCGAGATCTGCGGCACCGGCAACAGAATGTCTTTGACCTCCGCACCCGCCACGAACGATTTGGTCGCGTCGGCGGGGCCTTGCGCGCCCGCGATGTTCGGGAAGAAAACACTCTCGCCCCACGCCACGACCTGATCGCCGACCTTCACGTTCAGGCTCGTGCCGCCCAGTTTGAAGGTGTTGTAGACATACGCGGCAAGCAGTTGCGTGCGGCCGCCCGCCCAGTAGTTGGCCTGCTCGGTGAAGTTGTTGTACACGCCGCCGTGATTCACGGTCCCGGGCGCGTCGTTGTAGTTCGAGTGTTGGTACGCCTGATCGTAGAACGTGTCCGCGCGCACGAAGACGCCCCAGTCGTCGTGCTTGAGGTTCACTTCGCCAAGCACGCTCACCTGGTTTTCGATCAGCTTGTTCCTGGCGAAATTGCGGTCGCCGTCATCGCCGTTGATGTTCGCGGGGGTCAGCAGATTGCCGCTCGGCGCACGCGTACGCATGCCCAGACCGTAACCGAGCGTGAAGGTGTAATCGAGCGTGGTGTCGGCGCCGAGATTGACCGTGTCGCCCGCATAAGCGGGGGCGACGGTCAGCGTCGCCGCTGCCAGCATGGCGAGTTTGCATGCCGCGCACACCGCGCGCAGTACGGGTGCGCGCTCCTGTGTTCCGTTGATCTGCATCCTGTCTCCTCTGTGGTCACGTCTGAAATTTGTTGTGCTCAGAGGTTAGGGGTCACGTGCGGGGCGGGAATCGTCAAAACGGACTAGTCGCTTGTCCTGGGGGACGCGGGCTAGGCGTGCGCGTGGTCTACGTTGTCGAGGTGCGAAGCTGGCCGCTCGCGGCGAGAAATGCCGGTACTTCACCACCCCCTTCGAGAATCAGGTTGCTGCCCGACGCATAGGCCGCGTGCGGCGACGCGAGGAACAGGCAGGCGGACGCGATGTCGGCGGGCTGCGCGAGACGACCGGCGGGAATCGTCGCGCTAATGGCGGCGAGCGCGCCGTGCGGGTCCGCTGCGGACGACCCCGTGTGGCCGCTGGTGGCGGCTTCGGTCTCCACCAGACTCGGGCTCACCGCGCAGACACGCACGTGCGGCGCCCATTCGACCGCGAGCGAGCGCACCGCGTTGAGCAGGCCCGCTTTTGCGGCACCGTAAGCCGCCGTGCCGGGCGACGCGCGCAAGCCGCTCACGCTGCCGATAAACAGCAGCACGCCGCCTCCGCTTTGCCGCTGCATGCGTGCGTTGGCGCGTTGCGCGAGTTGCAGCGGCGCAAGCAGATTCAGGCGGATCACTGCCTCGGTGAAGCGCGGCGAGGCGTCGGCGGCGAGTGCGAACGGTGCGCCGCCCGCGTTGTTGATCACCACGTCGAGGCGGCCGGCTTCCTGTTCTATCTGCGCGAGCAAGGCGTCGATCGCGTCGATGTCGCGTACGTCGGCGGCGATGAAACGTGGGTTCCGGGTGTGGGGATCGGTGCGTCCGCAGACATAAACCGTCGCACCCGCCGCGACGAACGCCCGCGCGATGCCCGCGCCGATCCCCTTGGTGCCGCCGGTCACCAGCACGACCTTGCCGCTGTAATCGAATCCCGTCATTGCCGCTGTCTCCATTCGTTCGTGTGGGCCCGATGGTAGGAGAAATGCGACGGCGCCTCGTAGTCTGAAAAGACGATGCCGACGCGCGCCCGCGCGCCGATCATGGTTGCGCTGGTGATGTTCGTACCATCGGCCGCGCCGAAGAGCGCGGCGCGAGACCGCAACCGTGTTGCATGGACCGCAGTAGGCGCAGCAGCGCCGACCCCGGTCGAAGGAGACAAGCGCGCATGACCGCAACGCCCACCGGCTTCCAGGAAGCCACACCGACCACTCGCCCGCCTGCGGAAGCGCCGGTCGGGATTTTCACCGAGGCGCCCGGCGGCCTCATGCTTCATCACTTCGAAGCCGGCAGCGGCGCGCCCGTCGTGTTCATTCACGGCAGCGGGCCCGGTGCGAGCGGCTTCAGTAATTTCAAACACAACTATCCGTGCTTCGCTGCGGCCGGATACCGCGCGATCGTGGTCGATCTGCCGGGTTACGGCGCCTCGTCGAAGCCTGCGGACGCGCTCTACACGCTCGACTTTTTCGTCGAAGCGTTGCGCGCGCAACTGACCGCCAACGGCATCGGCCGCGCCACGCTGCTCGGTAATTCGCTGGGCGGCGCGATCGCGCTGCAATACGCGCTCGACTATCCCGACGACGTCGACAGTCTGATCATGATGGCGCCGGGCGGCGTCGAGGAACGCGAAACGTACTTCAGAATGGACGGCATCCAGAAGATGGTGTCGCTGTTCACGAACCGGCAGATGAACCGGCTGACCATGCGTCAACTGCTCGACATGCTGGTGTACGACCGCAGCCTCGTGACGGATGCCCTGGTCGAGGAACGCCTGCGCGTGTGCGAACAGCAGCCGCCCGAAGTGCTGTCGACCATGCGTGTGCCGAATCTCACCGGACGTCTCGCCGAACTGCAATGCCCGGTACTCGGTTTCTGGGGCAGCGACGACCGCTTCAATCCGGCCAGCGGCGCGATGCGTTTTCTCGAACACTGCGCCGACGCGCGCTTCGTGCTGATGAATCGCTGCGGCCATTGGGTCATGGTCGAGCATCGCGAGTATTTCAATCGCGAATGTCTGGCATTTCTCGCGGACAGGCGCGCCGCTTGAGGCATCCTGCAGGCTGCGGCGCCGCGCGGTTCGACGGGGCCCGGCAGTCCCACTACAACACGACGGAGACGATATGACATTTCCCCATCAATTGTTCGACATGAGCGGCAAGGTGGCCGCGATCACCGGCGGCGCGCGCGGCATCGGCGCGCAAACCGCGCGCACGCTGGCGGCGGCCGGCTCGGCCGTGGCGGTGCTCGATGTGCTGACGGAGGCCGGCGAGCAACTGGTCGCCGAGATCAACGCGGCGGGCGGCAAGGCGGCCTTCTGGAAGATGGACGTCACGCAGGAAGACGACGTGCAGCGCGTGTTCGGCGACATCGCCGCACGTTTCGGCCGGCTCGACGCGTTGGTGAATAACGCGGGCATCGAAGGCGCGAATCTGCCGACGCACGAAATGACGCTGCAGCAATGGCAGAAAGTGATCGACGTGAACGTGACCGGCGTGTTCCTCTGCACCAAGTACGCGATTCCGCACCTGCTCACCGCGGGCGGCGGGTCGATCGTGAATCTGTCGTCGATGTACGGACTGGTCGGCGGACCGGATGTGCCCGCGTATCACGCGTCGAAAGGGGCGGTGCGGTTGATGGCGAAGACCGAAGCGATGCTGTACGCGGCGCAGAACATTCGCGCGAATTCCGTGCACCCTGGTTTTATCCGTACGCCGCTGCTCGAGGAAGCCTTCGCCAAACTCGGCGACCCGGAGCAGATTTTTGCGCATATGAAAACGCTCGTGCCGCTCGCGAAGATCGGCGATCCGCAGGATATCGCGGCGGGCATCCTGTACCTCGTGTCGCCGGCCGGCCGCTATGTGACGGGCACTGAGCTGGTGATCGACGGCGGCTACACCGCGCGGTAAGGAGCCAGCATGAACACCAGCGAAACCATGAAGGCGCGTCTGCTCGACTATATCGATGCATTCAATGCGGCCGATGCCGCGCGCGTCGCGGCGCTGTTCGCCGATAACGCGACGATCGAAGATCCGGTCGGCACGCCGCTCAAGGAAGGCCGCAGTGAGGTCGACGCGTTCTACGCGTATGCGACCTCGGTGGGCGCGCGGCTCGAACTGATCGCGCCGCCGCGCGGTTCGCACGGCCAGAGCGCGTCGATCAGCTTTCGCGTGCATATCGCGGCGCAGGACGGGCAGCCGGCTCATATCGACGTAACCGACGTGATGGATTTCGACGCCGCCGGCAAGATCGTGCGCATGCGCGCGTATTGGGGCGCCGACGACTATCACCTGACAGAGCGCGCGGCTTGATGCGCGGGATGGTGCTTCAGCGCTCACCTCCACGAGCGCATCCGGATTCACGCCATGGCGCTCTTTGAGTTCAACGGCAAGCGGCCGCGCGTCGACCCGTCCGCGTATGTGCATCCGAGCGCGGTGCTGATCGGCGACGTGACGATCGGCGCGTGCTGTTACATCGCGCCGTTCGCGAGTCTGCGCGGCGATTTCGGCGCGGTGGTGGTGGAGCGCGGCAGCAATGTGCAGGACGGTTGTGTGCTGCACACCGGTGTCGATAACCACTGCTGGCTGGGCGTCGACAGCCATGTCGGTCACGGTGCGATCGTTCATGGCGCGACGCTCGAGCCGAACACGATGATCGGCATGCACGCGGTGGTGATGGACGGTGTGGTGGTCGGCGAGGCCAGCATCGTGGCCGCCTGCGCGTTCGTCAGGAAGGACTGGCGGGTGCCGCCGCGCGTGCTGGTGGCGGGTGTGCCGGGGCGCGTGGCGCGCCTGCTGAGCGACGAGGAGATTCGCGCGAAGTCGTCTGGAACGCGGGTGTATCAGCAACTCGCGGCGGACTGTTTGCGCACGTTGCGCGAAGTGGTTTGACGGCGAGGGGTTTTGTTGTGCGCGGATACCGCGCGAAATGCGCGTGCTATGTGTTGCAGCTTTGAACGCGGCGCTTCGCTGTTGGGCACTTTGCTGCCAGCGTCCAGCGAATTCGCCGCGGCCGACCCGCCAATCGGGCCGGCCGCGGCTCTCACTACTTGGCTTTACTGCTTGACTACTTCATTGCTGCACTGCTGGTCTCAACTCGACTGAACACCTGCGCCAACCCCTACGACACATAGCCCTGCGCCACATTGATCAACTGCACGCGGTTGCGCACGTTGAACAACTGCCGCAAGCGGCGCAGATGGTAGTCGACGTTATGCGGCGACAGTCCAAGGAAGTAAGCGATCTCCTTGTCCCGCTGCCCCTGCACGACCGCCCGCAGCACCGCATGCTGCAACTCGCTCAGCGTCACGCGCCGCTGTTGCTCGGGCGCGAGGCCGATCACGCTCTTCGCGTGCGTCCAGATGAATTCGTGGATCGTGTGCGCGAACATCAGCGTTTCCGCCACGATCGACTCCGTCATCCAGCGCGGGTTGCCGATCGCCGAGTTGAAACACAGGCTGGCGGACAGCTCCGGCTCCGGCAGCGGCATCTGCGTGAGAATCCCGCTTTTGCGGCCGGTCGCCTCCAGCATGTCGATCAGACCGCCGAGCCGCTCGCTGCGCATTTGCGCACGCGGCAGATCGGCGCGCATGTCGGCCGTGTTCCAGATGAATGGCAGACCGGTCGGCGACGCCGACGCCACGCGCGGATCGAGCTCGAAATAACGCTCGCGAAAATAGCGCGTGAGCCAGGTCTGCGATTCGTAGCTGGTCAGCACGAACATCGTCTTGTGATGCGCCGACGTGCGCGTGGCCGTATAGCTGAACGAGTCGAAGCCGAGTTGCTTGATGCGCTGCCGCACGAATTCAATGCGGTCCTGCGCACTGCCAAAACGCACCAGCGGACTGATGACCGGCGCCGCTCGCCGTGCGGCGGGCGAGGGCGTGCCGATCTCTTCTTCGGTGAAGAGCGTGAGAAAACCGGTGGGCGCCGCGCCTGCCGCGGTACGGCTTGACGCCCTGGGTGCTTCGGCCGCGTGGGCCGACTTTCCGGGTTGCCGCGTGCCGGCCGGGTAAGCCGGTTGTGCGGACACCACGGAGTTGTATGCCGCCGGCGTATGCCCGGTTTCGCCTGACGGCGAGCCGGTCAGCCAATGCGGCAGCGCATCGCATTCGTGTTCCATGAAACGGTAGCTCCAGCGTTCGAAACGCGTGAAAGACGACAACCTGAATGATTAGCTATTTCCAAAAATTACGGTAGCCGGTTCCTTGCTATCATTTTTGAGTTCTTGCTCCGATAGTCGACCGGCAACTCGAGTGTGGCGGGCTTCTTTCATTTGCATACGGCACCTCCTGGGAATAGACGTCATGGCACGAATTCCAAAGCTGACAACGACGCTCGCCTACGATCGCTACATGGCGGGCCAAAATCTGGTGTCGAGCGTCGACCGCCCGTGGCGGCATCTGGTGTTGCGCTCGTATCTCGAACCGAACGAGCAGGAACTACTGGAGGCGCCCGGCCTGCAGGACCTCACGCTGATGACGCTCGCGAGCGGCGCCGAGCATCTCGAACGCAACCTGAACGGACGCTGGGAGAGCACGGATCTGCGGGTGGGCGACGTCTGGTTCGTGCCGCCCGTGCCGATCTCGTGGCGCTGGCGCTCGATCAGCGACGAGCCGCTGTCGACCGTTCACCTGCATATCGAGCGCAGCCTGGTCGACAGCGTTGCGGAGCAGATGGAACTGAACGGCTCCCACGAACTGTCGCTCGGCGACGCGATGCGGTTTCAGGATCCGCTGGTGGCCGCGATGCTGGGCGCCCTGCATCGCGCCGCCGCCGATCCAGCCGACTCGCGCCTGTATGTCGACGCACTGCTTCACGCGCTGACCGCGCACCTGCTGCAGCACTACTCGCGTGGCCGCGGCGCCTCCGCCGGTTCGCCCGTGCCGCCCGAACGGCTGGTGCCGCGGCGGATTCGCCGCGTGACCGACTACATTCGCGCGAATCTGGTGGGCGATCTGGCGATCAGCGAACTGGCCGCGCAGGCCGGCCTGAGCAGTTTTCATTTTGCGCGCGTGTTTCGCCGCGAGACCGGCGAGACGCCGCATCAGTTCGTGACGCGTTTACGGCTCGAGGAAGCGGCAAGACTGCTGCGCGCCACCAATCAAACTGTGTTGCAGATTGCTCTTGCGGTTGGTTTCGAGAACGCCAGTCATTTCTCCGTGCAGTTCAAGCGTGGCTACGGCGTGACGCCGCTCGCTTACCGGCTGCGCGGCTGATGGTACGGATTGCGCGGCGGCAGGGGTGAACAGCGGGTCGGCGGTTGGTGGGCCGGCAGACAAAGGTTGGCTCGCCGCCGACGCTTAAGTACATTAGTTGATGGCGCCGGATATCAGCCGGTCTCGCCGCCGGGCGGCACGACGATTTTTGCGTTGCCGCACCGTGCTGCCGCCATGAGTCTGACGGCGGGCCGTGGGTCGCTCACCGGGGCAAGCAAGCCGATGAATCGTCCTGAGGGTAATTACGCACCTTGCGCAGTGTGCGGTGCATTGCGCGGCTTGCAAACTACGAACTTTCGTGGCCAGGGATGCCTGAATCTGGCATGGGGCGGGCTTCCCATGATTTAGACCGCATAGCGCACAGGTCACGTCAACTGGTCCAACTGGCCTGACCGGGCGGAAGGGAACTGTATCTGTCGAAGCCTTGCATCGGACGACAGAATAGCTTGCCTGCAGCATGGCCCCTTGCCAGCGTCCGACCGACCATTTCATCAACCGTCTCACCGGATATCTAGCGATGACCCGACTCCGAATCACCTCCTGCGGCCACGTCTTTACCGCCGAAACTCATCCCGACGCGCCGCAAACCGTCGCGGCCTTTCTGAAGCTGTTGCCGTACCGTCAGAAGATCATTCACGTGCGCTGGAGCGGCGAAGGCTGCTGGGTGCCGCTCGGCGATTTCAAACTCGAGAACGACGGCGCGGCGGTCGGCTTCGAGAATCACACGAGCCATCCGTCGGTCGGCGACATTCTGTTCTATCCCGGCGGCTATAGCGAAACCGAGATCATTCTCGCGTACGGCTCGTGCTGTTTCGCGAGCAAGATGGGGCAGCTCGCGGGCAATCATTTCCTGACCATCGTCGAAGGCCGGGACAAGCTGCGCGAGCTCGGTACCAAGGTGTTGTGGGAAGGTGCGCAGGACGTGCTGTTCGAGAAGATCTGAACGCGCGGAAAGCGCAACGCCCCGCGTGTCGAAACGCGGGGCGCCGGATGCGACTTAGTGGAACAGCTTCATCGCTTGCGTGAGCGTATTGAACACGCCCCATGCGAGGGGCAGCGTCACATATAACCAGAACACGACGAGCTTGCCCTTGTTGGTCGGATGCGCGGTTTGAATGGTCGACATGCGGGTCTCCTCAGGCGCCTTTGGCGAGTTGTGCGTCGGTCATGTGGTGCTTGTCGTCCACCCGCTTGACCAGCAGATTGCAGACGAAGCCGATCACCAGCAGCACGGCCATGATGTGAACGGTCATCGTGTACGCATCCGCCTTGGCCACCCCGTGCGCCACTTCATACGCGCGAATGTAGTTCACCAGCACCGGACCGGCCACGCCGGCGGCCGCCCACGCCGTCAGCAGACGGCCATGAATACCGCCTACGAACGCCGTGCCGAACATGTCCGCGAGATACGCGGGCACCGTGGCGAAGCCGCCGCCATACATGGTCAGAATCACGCAGTAGGCCAGCACGAACAACGCGATCTGACCAGACGCGGCGAACGTCGGCACCAGGTAGTACAGCACCGCGCCTAGCGCGAAGAAGATGAAGTAGGTGTTCTTGCGGCCGAGCCAGTCCGACGCCGACGCCCACACGAAGCGGCCGCTCATGTTGAACAACGACAGCAGGCCCACGAAACCGGCCGCCGCGGACGCCGTGACCGTGTCCTTGAAGCTCTCCTGAATCATCACCGACGCCTGGCCGAGAATGCCGATACCGGCCGTCACGTTCAGGAACAGCACCAGCCAGATCAGGTAGAACTGCGGCGTCTTCAACGCCTGATCGATGTGCACGTGATTACGCGAAATCATCTTCTTCTGATTGGTCGCGGGCGGCGTCCAGCCGGCCGGTTTCCAGTCCGCCGGCGGCACGCGGATCGCGAGTGCGCCGATCGACATCGAGATGAAATACGCAATGCCGAGCACGACGAAGGTCTCGGCCACGCCGATGCTGGTCGCGCTCTGGAAGTGCTTCATCAACGCCACCGACAACGGCGCGGCGATCATCGCGCCGCCGCCGAAGCCCATGATCGCCATGCCGGTCGCCATGCCGCGGCGGTCCGGGAACCAGCGGATCAACGTCGACACGGGCGAGACATAACCGAGCCCCAGTCCGATGCCGCCGATCACCCCATAGCCGAGATACAGCAGCGCGATCTGATGCAGATGCACGCCGAGCGCCGACACAAGGAAGCCGCCGCCGAAGCAGCACGCGGCGGTAAACATGGTGCGGCGCGGGCCGACATGTTCGAGCCATTTGCCGGCGAACGCCGCCGACAAACCGAGGAACACGATCGCCAGTGAAAAGATCCAGCCGAGCGAGGTCAGCGTCCAGTCATCGGCGGTGGATTGCGTGATGCCGATCACTTTGGTCAGCGGTCCGTTGAACACGGAAAACGCGTACGCCTGGCCGATACAAAGGTGGACGGCGAGCGCCGCGGGCGGAACCATCCAACGCGAAAACCCGGGTTTCGCAACGGTGGCCTGTTTGGAAAAGAATGGGGCGGAGCCTGAACTGCCGCTCGGCTCGGTGATGCTACTCATGGTCGGTCTCCAGTTACGAATTCTTTGTTATCGGCTTCCATACAAAATGCTTTAGGTCTCGCGGCGTAAAAATTACAGTGTTGTAGGGCGTCAATATATGTATTTTTATTTCATATGACGTGGAAAAATCATGGCGTGGACCCGCTTCGTGGAACGATAGGTCGCGAAGTATGCGTTTGCAATATGAGATGCAAAAACATAAGGCATTAGCCTGGTGAAATGCGACCGTAATCTGCCGAATTGCGGCGGCTTGCCGTGGAAACCCGCAGAACGCATTACCGGTCGCCCAAAAGCAAACGGGCCGGCGGTGGCAATATCGCCACGCCGGCCCGGCTCGACAGTGAGAGGGTAAGACTCAGGCGATACCGCGTCCGGTCTTCATTTTTGCCGCGACCAGCACCGAGATCAGGCAGCCCCCCGCGAGATAAGCGGCCACCGGATGCCACGAGCCGCCCGCGAAGTTGACCAGCGCGACCGCGATGAACGGCGTGAAGCCGCCGCCTACCACGCTCGCCACCTGATAACCGACGCCCGCGCCGCTATAGCGGTACTCGGTGCCGAACAGTTCGGTGAACATCGGCTGCTGCACGCTAACGACCATGTCGTGCGCGACGTTCGCGAGCATCACCGCAAAGATCACGATCCAGACCGTCGCGCGTGCTTCGAGCGCGAGGAAGAACGGCACCGCGCTCAGCATGCCGATCAGCGCGCCGATCATATACACGCGGCGCCGGCCAAAGCGGTCCGCGAGTAGCGCGAAGCACGGGATCGTCACGCAACTCAGCGCGCCGACCAGCAGGCCGATCGTGAGGAAGAATTCGCGCGGCATGTGCAGGTTCGCGGTCGAGTAGTTCAGTGCGAACGCGGTCACGATATACATGGTGAACAGTTCGGCGAGACGCAGCGCGATGATCAGCAGGAACGCTTGCGGATGCCGCAGCAATGCCTCGACGATCGGCAGACGCACGCTGCGTTCGCCATGCTGGCCGACTTTTTCGACGAACTCCTTCGACTCTTCCATGCTCGAGCGGATCCACAGTGCGATCAGCACCAGCACCACGCTGAACAGGAACGGCAGGCGCCAGCCCCAGTTCAGGAACGACGCGTTGTCCATCGAGCGGCTGATGATCGCGATCAGCCCGGTCGACAGCACGAGGCCCACGCCGTAGCCGACCTGCACGCCGCTGCTGTAGAAGGCCTTCTTCTTCTCCGGCGCGCTTTCCACCGCCATCAACGCGGCGCCGCCCCATTCGCCGCCCACCGCGAAACCCTGAATCGCGCGCAAGGTCACGAGCAGCACCGGCGCCCACCAGCCGATCGTCGAGAATGCCGGCAGCAAACCGATCGCCGCGGTCGAGAGGCCCATCATCATCACGGTGAGCACGAGCATGCGTTTGCGTCCGAGCCGGTCGCCGTAATGACCGAACACGAAGCCGCCGAGCGGCCGGAACAGAAAGCCGACGCCGAAGGTGGCGAAGGCGGCGAGCGTGCCCATCGCCGGGCTGACCTTCGGGAAGAACTCGGCGTTGAACACCAGCGCGGCGACGATGCCGTACAGCAGAAAGTCGTACCAGTCGACCACGGCGCCGATGAAGCTGCCGAGCGCCGCCTTGCGGGCCTGGCTGCGTGCCGTACGGTTGTCGGCCGGCGCGGCCGTCGGAAGGGTAGTGCTCATGACGGTGTCTCCTGAAAACTTTCGAACTGCTGTGAAGAGGCCGGGCGGCGTGCCGCCGCTCGTCTTCTGGCAGGATTTCCCCGAAGGTTAATGATGCGCGACGGATCTCACAATCGGCATCGAAGGCAGAGTGCGCGATTATCGGACGTGACTGCGCGCATAGCGCGCGTTTTGCGCGTTTACACCGACGCGATCCAGGCGTTGAGTGTTTGAACAACGGCCCCGAACCATCGGCGACGCACCCGTGCTACCTTGAGAATGTCATCTTGAAAACAACAATCACTGATATACTACATACGGAATATTGATAAATGCGGCGCCGCAGCATATGATTGAGGGATTCGTTCACTCAATCATTCGGAGTTGCACATGGAATTCGTTCCTCTCGCACTGCTGGCCGTCTCGGCCGTTGGTTTGGGCGCTGCCGCCACGGTTCTGCTGACCCGCTGGATTCCGCAGCCGGTCGCGCAACTTGCTGCGCAGCATGGCCGGTTCGTCGGTTTGGGTGAACAATACGGGGGCGCAGTGGCCGCACCGTATCGTGCGCACGGTCAACACGAGGCGATGAATGTCGTCAGAACTTCAAACTGAAGCAGTGGGTACACCGCTGACTTTGTCGTTGCAGCCGATCGGCGCGAGCGTCAGCCTGCGCGATCAGGCGTATGCGATGTTGCGCCAGGCGATCGCCGACGCGGACATCTACCAGAACCGCGAAGAAATCCGTCTCGACGAACGCGTACTGAGCGAATCGCTCGGCGTGAGCCGCACGCCGGTGCGTGAAGCGATGACGCTGCTCGAACAGGAAGGTTTTCTGCGCATGGTGCCGCGGCGCGGCATCTATATCGTGCGCAAGAGCAAACGCGAAATCGTGGAGATGATCCAGATGTGGGCCGCGCTCGAAAGCATGGCGGCGCGGCTCGCCACGCTGCACGCGAGCGACGAGGAAATCGCCCGTCTGCGGCACATGTTCGACCATTTCCGCGACGCCACGCCGGCCGAGCATATCGCCGAGTATTCGGACGCCAACATCGCGTTCCACCAGGCGATCGTGGAACTGTCGAAGTCGCAGATCATTCTCGACACCATCAAGAACATCTTCATTCACGTGCGCGCGATTCGCCGCATGACCATCTCGCAGAGCGATCGCGCTTCGCGTTCCATCGTCGATCATTTGCGCATTATCGAGGCGCTCGAGCAGCGCGATACTGAACTGGCCGAGCGTCTCACGCGGCAGCATTCGCTGGATCTGGCCGCGTTCGTCGAGGCGAATTGCGACTTTCTGGATTGATGCTTCAAGCGTCTGTCTGACCGGTTTCGGCGGATTGAATCGAGCCCGCGGTGTGAAAACACCGCGGGCTTTTTAGTTTTTGTTGCCGCGGCGCGGGCGCTACGGGAAAAGCCGCGCTTGACGGTCTTTAAAATATGGTATGTGATATATCAACTGGCGAGCCGGGCACGAACAGTCAAACGATGGACCCATAAAACGCAGCTTCCGCAACTAACCTGCATGGAACAAGGATCGGCGCCCAGGCGCCGATCCTGGCCGAACGGAGACACGATATGAGCCAAGCACTCGACGGTGTGCGCATTCTCGACTTCACGCATGTGCAATCGGGTCCGACCTGCACGCAATTGCTCGCGTGGTTCGGCGCGGATGTGATCAAGGTGGAGCGGGCCGGCGCCGGCGACATCACGCGCGAGCAGTTGCGCGACATTCCAGACGTCGACAGCCTGTACTTCACGATGCTGAATCACAACAAGCGCTCGGTCACGATCGACACGAAGAACCCAGAAGGCAAGCAGGTACTCGAAGCGCTGATCCAGAAATGCGACGTGCTGGTCGAGAACTTCGCGCCGGGCGCGCTGGATCGCATGGGCTTCACGTGGGAGCGGATTCAGGAATTGAATCCGCGCATGATCGTCGCCTCGGTGAAGGGCTTCGGTCCCGGGCCCTACGAAGACTGCAAGGTCTACGAGAACGTCGCGCAATGCGCGGGCGGCGCGGCCTCGACCACCGGTTTCGACGACGGCCCGCCGGTCGTGACCGGCGCGCAGATCGGCGACAGTGGTACGGGTCTGCATCTGGCGCTCGGCATCGTGACGGCGCTGTTTCAGCGCACGCAAACCGGTCGCGGCCAGCGCGTGCTCGCCGCGATGCAGGACGGCGTGCTGAATCTGTGCCGCGTGAAACTGCGCGACCAGCAGCGGCTCGAGCGCAACGGCACGATGAAGGAGTATCCGCAGTATCCGAACGGCACCTTCGGCGAAGCGGTGCCGCGGGCGGGCAATGCGTCGGGCGGCGGACAGCCGGGCTGGATTCTGAAGTGCAAGGGCTGGGAGACCGACCCCAACGCGTATATCTACTTCATCACCCAGGCGCCGGTGTGGACGAAGATCTGCAACGTGATCGGCAAGGAAGAGTGGGCCACCGATCCCGACTACGCGACGCCCGCCGCGCGCTTGCCGCGTCTGAAGGAGATTTTCGCCGAGATCGAACGCTGGACCATGACCAAGACCAAGTTCGAGGCCATGCAGATCCTCAACGAGTACGACATTCCGTGCGGCCCGATCCTGTCGATGAAGGAAATCGCTGAAGAGCCTTCGCTGCGCAAAACCGGCACGATCGTCGAAGTGGACCATCCGACCCGCGGCAAGTATCTGACGGTCGGCAATCCGATCAAACTGTCGGACAGCCCGACCGAAGTCAAACGTTCGCCGCTGCTCGGTGAACATACCGACGAGGTGATGGCGGAGCTCGGCTATTCACCCGAGCAGATCAGCGCATTGCGTACCGCCGGCGCGATCTAGGAGCGAACGATATGGACACGTGGATGCGTTTCATGTCGAGCGACGGTGGCCTCGTGTTCGGCCGTGTCGAAGGCGGCTATCTGCACGAGTACGCCAGTCTCGATCAGCCGGTGCCGACCGGCGTGGTTCTGTCGACGCGCGCGCTCACACCGCTCGCGCCGTGCGCGCCCGGCAAGATCGTTGCGTTGTGGAACAACTATCACGCGCTCGCCGCGAAGCTCGATAAGCCGGTGCCGACGCATCCGCTATTTCTGTTGAAGCCGGCGGGCTCGGTGATCGGTGCGGGTGAGCCGATTCGCCGGCCCCCCGGTTACGCGGGCAAGATCGTCTACGAAGGCGAACTCGGGATTGTGATCGGAAAGCGTTGTCGCGACGCGAGTATCGAGGAAGCGGGCGCCGCGATCTTCGGCTATACGCTCGTCAACGACGTCACCGCCGCGGATCTATTGAACGAGAACCCGCACTTTCCGCAATGGGCGCGCGCGAAGGGCTTCGATACGTTCTGCTGCCTTGGCCCGGCGATCGTCTCCGGTTTCGACTGGCGGCAAGCGCGTCTCGTGACGCTACTCGATGGTGTCGAACGGCAGAACTATCCGCTCGACGATATGGTGTTTTCGCCGGCGGAGCAGGTGAGTCTTCTGTCGCAGGATCTCACGCTCGAAGCGGGCGACGTGATCGCGTGCGGCACGTCGGTGGGCGTCGGTTCGATCAGGGACGGCGCAACCGTATCGATTACGATCGACGGAATCGGCACGCTCAGCAATACCTTGACCGCTATGCAGACGGCAACGCAAAACGCCTCGACGATCGCTGCGGTCTGATTGGCGCAATAGAAGATCGCGCGGTCAATTGACCGCGCGTGATGGCATCGCAATTCGGGGAGTACGCATGCCGCAAGGTACGATCGACTCAACCGGTTCTATTGGCTCAAGCAGCTCGAACGCCCGCCGCGGAGAATTCGCCGTAGTACGACTGAGCCTGCCTTGGCAGGCTCAGTCGCGTTGCCAGCGCCTACTGCTTATACACACTCAGTTCCTTCACACGCGTGATCTTCTCGATCAGATTCGCGCCTTCTTCCATCAGGAAGCGTTTGAACGCGACCGCGACCGGCGGCAGCCGTTTGTTCTTGCGATGCACGACGTACCAGTTGAGCATGACCGGAAAGCTCTCGACGTCGAGCACCACCAGATGGCCGAGCTGCAACTCGAGGCTGATGGTGTGTGCGGACAGAAAGGCGATCCCCATGCCGGCAATGACCGCCTGCTTGATCGTCTCGGTGCTTTTGATCTCCATGGCGATCTTCAGGTTGGCGAGGCGTCCCGCGAAACCTTCTTCCATCGAATTCCACGTGTCCGAGCCGCGCTCGCGCACGATAAACGCTTCGCCCGCCAACTGGCTCATCTTGATGTTGCGCTTGTGCGCGAGCGGATGCGTGGGCGCTGCCACGATCACGTAAGGATGCGGCGCGAACGGTTCGTTGGTGGCGTCGGTCTCGTGCGGCGGACGCACCATGACCGCGAGATCGGTTTGATTGGTGGCGAGTTGATGCAGCAGTTCCGCGCGGTTGTGTACCGCGAGATTCAACACGACACCCGAGTAGCGGCGCGTGAATTCGGCGAGCACGCGCGGAAAGAAGTAGTCGCCGGCGCTGATCACCGCCACGTCCAGCTTGCCGCCGGAGACGCCCTTGAGCTGACTCATGGCTTCGTCGACTTCGTGGAACTGCTGAATGATCGCACGGCTGTAGTGGAGCATTTCGGTGCCGGCCGGCGTCAGGTAGATCTTTTTGCCGAGCTGTTCGAACAGCGGCAGACCGGCATGTTCCTCGAGTTGCCGCACCTGAGTGGAGACGGCGGGCTGCGTGAGATGCAATTCCTCCGCGGCGCGCGAGAAGCTCAGGTGGCGTGCCACCGTTTCGAAAACCTTCAACTGCCGCAGAGTCGCATTGCGCATCGTCATGGCCGATGTATAAGCAAACGTGAATCGACATAATAACAAACTTTAATTATTCGTAATTCAGCAATGACCCTAGCATGAGTTCGTATAAGAGGCGGAATTGCAACTGCGTATTGGGAGAAGTACTCGGTGCTGGTAGAGCGGGTCGTCGTAGTCGGGTTAACGCTTGCATCAAGGTACGAAACGGCAAGACAGGCACAAATGACCTGCCGCGCGGACAATTAATTGATACGAATAAAGTACTTTCCGGAAAGCGATGCAATTCAGGCAGTCCGGCGAAATAAAAAGCAGGCGGTTTAAAGACGCAACTATTAAACATTCCCGAATTGCCGGGCTTTTCGGGTCATAACCATAAGGTGGGACGCATACAGTGCGGCCGGTCGATCCGCCGCACTGAATAAATGGCGGAGACAAGTCTCATGGACGATATTACTCGGCAGGCCCCCACGCGCGCCTTCTGGACGAACCGCTGGTGGCAGCTCGCTATCGGCATGGTGTGCATGGCGCTGGTGGCGAACCTGCAATACGCATGGACCTTGTTCGTCACGCCGATGAACTCACGCCACCATTGGGGCGAAGCGTCCATTCAACTCGCCTTCACGATTTTCATTCTGACCGAAACGTGGCTCGTGCCGCTCGAAGGCTGGCTGGTCGACAAGTTCGGACCCCGGCCGGTCGTCGCGGGCGGCGCGGTGTGCGCGGGACTCGCGTGGGTGATGAATTCGTATGCGACTACCTTGCCGGTGTTGTATGTGTCGGCGGTGATCGCGGGGATCGGCGCCGGCGGCGTGTATGGCACATGCGTGGGCAATGCGTTGAAGTGGTTTCCCGATCGTCGCGGTCTCGCGGCTGGCCTCACGGCCGCGGGCTTCGGCGCGGGCGCGGCGGTGACGGTGATTCCGATCGCCAACATGATCACGCGCACGGGTTACGAGCATACGTTCTTCTTCTTCGGCATTCTGCAAGGCGGCTGCATTCTGGCGCTCGCGCTGCTGTTGAAGAAACCGACCTTGCGTCAGCAGGTGGTGGCGCGCAAGAAGTTCTCGGTGTCCAAGGTCGACTACACGCCTGGGCAGATGATCAGAACGCCGGTGTTCTGGGTGATCTACGTGTCGTTCGTCGCGGTGGCTGCGGGCGGCTTGATGGCGACCGCGCAGATCGGTCCGATCGCGAAGGACTGGGGGCTCGCGCGCATTCCGATGACGATGTTCGGCATGACCTTGCCGCTGCTCACCATGACCCTGTCCATCGACAACGCCTGCAACGGCTTTACGCGGCCGCTGTGCGGTTTCATTTCCGACAAGCTCGGCCGCGAGAACACCATGTTCGTGATCTTTATCGGCGAAGGTCTCGCGTTGCTCGGCTTGATGCAGTACGGCAGCAACCCCTATGCATTCATGACGTTCGCCGCGCTGATCTTCCTGTTCTGGGGTGAGATCTTCTCGATCTTTCCGGCCATCTGCGCCGACACGTTCGGCAGCAAATACGCGGCGGCCAATGCGGGCACCTTGTACACCGCGAAGGGCACGGCTTCGCTGATCGTGCCGATCGCTTCCGTGCTGGCCGCCACCGGTGGCTGGAATCTCGTCTTTATCGTGTCGGCGGTCGTGACGATCGCCGCCGGCGTCTCGGCGAAATTCATTCTCGCGCCGATGCGCTCGCGCTGGATCGAATCGCACAATCAGCCGCAAGGCGTGCTGGCGCCAGCCGCCGCCGGCAACGCTTCGCGCCTGGGCCACTGGCCCGAGCAGACCGGGGAATGAGGTGAATCGAGCGCATTGGGCCGTGACGTCATGAATGTTTCGCTGCAGCAGCTCAGGGTGTTCGTAGCCGTCGCACGTGAACGGAGCTTTACGCGCGCGGCGCGCGAGTTCGATCTCACGCAGTCGGCGGTGAGCCGTTGCGTGCGCGAACTCGAAGACGCTGTCGAATTGAAACTGTTCGATCGCACCACACGTCAGGTCGAATTGACGAATGCGGGCGCGAGCCTCGAACGACGAATCGGCCGCCTGCTCGACGAAATCGAATTGACGCTGCGTGAAGAACGCGCGGCTTTCGACGGCCACACCGGCGTGGTTGTGGTTGCAAGCAATCCGGTGTTGTCGTCCGGTTGGGTGGCGCAGGGCGTGGCCGCTTGCGCGGCGGCGTTGCCGGGGTTGAGCGTGTCGGTCAGGGATCAGCCGCAGAGCAGCGTACTGGCGAGTGTGGAGCAGGGCGAGGTGGATTTCGGTGTGGTGTCGTCGGCCGAGGCGCCGGACAGCGATCTGTTGCACGCGCAAGCGGTTTTCACGACGCCGCTGCACGCCGTGTTGCCGGCTACCCATGTGCTAGCCCGGCAGAGCAACGTGGCATGGCCACGCTTGAGCGAGCACCCGATCGTCACGCTCAATGCCGATGCGGGGGTGCGCGCGGCGCTCGAGCTCGCGTTGAATTCGAATGGAATGAAACGGCGGCCAATTCAGGAGCTCGGCCACGTCACGGCGGTGCTGCGCATGGTCGAGCTTGATCTTGGCGTCGGCGTTTTACCGGTCGACGCGCACTGGCCTATGTTGAGTGCCGGGTTAGTCAGCCGGCCGCTCGGGCCGGAGGTGAAGCTGACCACGTGGCTCGTGCATCGCCGCAATCGTTCTCTTCGGCCGAATGCAGCAGCGGCGAGGGCGCAGTTCGCCGCGGCGGCCGGCCCTTTGCAGGGGGACGCGACTGCGCATTCGCACACGGACCGCGCCAGGCCGTTAGACGCGGCGGCGGCCTTGTCTTCGTATTCGTCCACCACGATATCGTCGCCCACGACCGGCGCGCAGCCCGCCACTTCCCCGGCAGACTCGCGCACGGCCGCGCTACACGGCGGCGCCGCACTGCACGAGGAGCCTTAGCCTCCTCGACCTCACCCTTTGCCCCAGCCTCCCGGCCGCTCACCGACCGGCCCGCAGCCAGTCAGCCCACGCAACACGCCACGCAAGGAGCGTCACCATGGATACCGCAACCGAACTCCAGCGCCATGATCTGCTGATCGATGGCAAGCGCTTGCCGCCGGGCAGTGGCGAGTACTCCGTCGACATCGACCCCGCTACCGAACAGCCGATCGCGCTGGTCGCGCAAGGCAGCGCCGCCGATGTGGACACCGCCGTGCAGTCGGCGCGCGCCGCGTTGAAAGTGTGGAACGGGATTCGCGCCGCCGAACGCGGCCGGATTCTTTTGCGCCTCGCCGCACTGATGCGCGCCAATCTGGAGGAACTCGCCGCGCTCGAAAGTCTCGACGCCGGCAAGCCGATCGCGGCAGTGATGCGCCAGGACATTCCCGCCGCGATCGATACGCTCGAGTACTACGCCGGCTGGTGCGACAAGATCAACGGCCAGGTCGTGCCGGTGCGGCCCGATGCGTTGACGTACACCTTGCGTGAGCCGGTCGGCGTGGTCGCCGCGATCGTGCCGTGGAATTTCCCGTTGATGATCGGCATGTGGAAGATCGCGCCGGCGCTTGCGTGCGGTTGCACGCTGATCGTCAAACCGGCGGAAATCACTCCGCTCACCGCGTTGCGGATCGGCGAACTGGCGCTCGAAGCCGGCGTGCCGCCCGGCGTGCTGAATATCGTCACAGGTAAGGGGCGAGTGGTGGGCGACGCACTGGTCGCGCATCCGGGCGTCGATAAAGTGACGTTCACGGGTTCGCCTTCGGTCGGACGCGGCATTCTGCAAGGCGCGGCCGGCAACTTCAAACGCGTCACGCTCGAACTCGGCGGCAAGTCGGCCAATCTGATTTTTCCCGACGCCAATCTCGACAACGCGGTGCGCGCCGCCGCCTCGGGCATCTTCTTCAACACCGGCCAGGTGTGTTCGGCGGGCTCGCGGATTCTCGCGCACCGCGACGTGTACGACGAAGTGGTCGAGCGGCTGGCGGCGCGCGCCAGATCGATCAAGGTCGGCGATCCGTCGGCACGCGAAACGTCGATGGGTCCGCTCATCTCCGCCGCGCAGATGAAAACGGTGCTCGGCTATGTAGAAACCGGCCGCGCGGGAGGGGCGTCGCTCGTCACCGGCGGCGCGCGAATCGGCGAGCGCGGTTTTTTCGTCGAGCCCACGGTGTTCGCGAACGTCGAGCATGAGATGCGTATTTCGCAGGAGGAGATTTTCGGCCCAGTGGCCAGCGTGATTCGTTTCAACGACGAAGCCGACGCGCTGCGTATCGCCAACGGCACGCTGTACAGCCTCGCGGCGGGTGTATGGAGCGCGGACATCGGACGGGTGCATCGGGTTGCGCGAGATCTGAAAGCGGGCACCGTATGGATCAATACCTATGGCTACACCGACGTGCGGCTGCCGTGGGGCGGCTCGGGCGATTCCGGGTTCGGCCGCGAGCACGGCGATGTGGCGATCGAGAACTTCACCGAGCCGAAAGCGGTGTGGCTCGCGATCGACCAATAACCAGGCGAAGCGCCCCATGAAAAAAGGATCGAACGCGCATGGCGTTCGATCCTTTTTCACATCGATGCAAACCTGAAAACGCTCAGGCGCCCTGCAACGCCATCCGTTCACGCAGTTTCACCAGTGCCAGCACCACGTCGATAGTCGGCGTGGGCTCGGCGACGAGCCGGCCCATCTCCTGCACGACAGTCAGCAGCGGGTCGATCTCCATGGGCCGGCGGTTTTCCAGGTCGACCAGCGTCGACGTCTTGTGCGCGCCGACCGCGCCCGCGCCGTCGATGCGCCGCTCCACGTCTACCCGGAAATGCACGCCGAACTGCTCCGCGATGCGTTGCGCTTCGAGCATCATGGTGCGCGATACCGAGCGAGTGCCGGGGTCGCTGGTGAGCACGTCGAGCGTGGCATGCGTCAACGCGCTGATCGGATTGAAGCACAGATTGCCCCACAGCTTGAGCCAGATCTCGTCGCGGATATTGTCGCGGATCGGCGCGTCGAAACCCGCTGCCTGCATGATCTCGTGCAACTGCTGAATGCGCGGTGTGCGTTCGCCGTTGGGCTCGCCGATCGGGAATTTCTTGCCGTACACATGTTTGATGACGCCCGGCTCGACGATCTCGGCCGCAGGATAAAGCACGCAGCCGATTGCCCGTTCAGGGCCGAGTTTGGTCCACTGCGCGCCGTCCGGATCGATGCTGGCGAGACGCGTGCCGGCGAACTTGCCGCCGTGTTGATGGAAATACCAATACGGAATGCCGTTGACGCCCGTGACGATCGCCGTGTGCTTGCCGAGCAGCGGCTGCATTGCATCCACCACGCCGGGCAGCGAGTGCGCTTTCAGCGTGATGATCACGAAGTCCTGCACGCCGAGTTCGCTCGGGTCGGACGTACAGCGCACCGGCGTGCTGATCGTTTCGCCGTCCATAATCAGCCGCGCGCCGTGCTCGCGCATGGCCGCCAGATGCGCGCCGCGTGCGACGAAACTCACGTCGGCGCCGGCGCGTGCCAGCTGCACGCCCATCAAACCACCTATTGCTCCCGCTCCGAAGACACAGATCTTCATGGTGCCGCTCCTGTGACGATGAAAAGTCGCTGAACCGATGCCGGAAAACGCGTCATGCGCGGCGGCGGGTCACGGCATCAGCATACGGATTCGAGGGCGATACAGATAGTTAAAGTTGCTCGGTCGATGCATTCGGTATCCGTTATGGAATGCGTCGGTCGGCAATGACGCTTACATTCGGATTACTCAAGGCAGTTCAAAAAATGTCTCGGCGAATGCTGCGACAAATTGGGAAATTTCTCGGACCTAAGTCGCGGACGCGAAGGCAGAATGCGAGTCCTTCTGAAGAACGAAGTATTCGATAGCGCAATGCACACAGTGATTCGTCAAACCACGGGCCGTGATTTCGCCGACATGGAAAGCGCACTCGCGCGCCTGCTCGACGTGATGCTGGTCGCGCTGGGGGCGGCGCTGGCGTCGTTGCTCTGCCTTGGCGACCTCGGCCTTTCGATTGTCGAAACGTCTTTCGTGGCATTCGATATGGCCTTTGCCATCTTGCTGCTGCCATGGTTCAGCGTGTACGACTCATGGCGTGGGCGTTCGAAATGGCGCTTGAGCGTCTGCATCGTGTTCGGCTGGATCGCGGTGCAGGCGTGCGGTCTGGCCGTCATGTTCCTGCTGCACCGCACCGCGTCGTTGTCGCGGCTCTGGTGCGTGACGTGGACTGTGCTGACGGCCTGCGCATTGGTGGCGTCGCGGCTGCTGGTGCATGCCGCGCTCGGCCGGATGCGGCGTGCCGGCCGCAATCTGCGCACGGTCGCCGTGGTGGGCGCCGGCGCGCATCGCGACGGCGTGCTCGCTCATATCGCGGGCTCGCCCGACGCGGGTTTTCGTGCCGTGGCGACCTTGACCACCTGGCCCGGCCGCGAGCAGGACGTTGCGGGTTTGCCGGCGTTCCGGCAACTCCCTGAATTTGCCGACTGGGTGCGCCGGGAACAGATCGACGAGGTCTGGATCGCACTGCCCATGGCCGAGGAAGACACCGTGTTGCGGGTCCTCGCGGCGTTCAGCGGCGACCTCGTCAATGTGCGTTTTCTGCCGGACGTACGCAGTCTCGTGATGTTCGATCGCCATGTGGTCGATCTGCTCGGCTCGCCGGCCATCAACCTGATGGCCTCGCCGATGACGCCTTACGCGCGGCTGCAGAAAGCGCTGTTCGACCGGTTGTTCGCCGCCGTGGCGCTGCTTGCGTTGGCGCCGCTGATGCTGTCCATTGCGATTGCCGTGAAGACCACATCGAAGGGGCCGGTGCTGTTTACGCAGCGACGCAAGGGCGCCGACGGCCGCGTCTTTCGCATCTACAAGTTCCGCTCGATGCGTGCGCAAGCGCAGCAACCCGGTGTGGTTCGCCAGGCCACGCGAGGCGATTCGCGCATCACGAGCGTCGGCGCGTTCTTGCGGCGCACTAGTCTCGACGAGTTGCCGCAATTTCTCAACGTGCTGCGCGGGGAAATGTCGGTGGTGGGCCCCAGGCCGCACGCCATAGAACACGACGATCAATACCGCAGCCTGGTGGACGGCTATATCCACCGCTACCGGATCAAGCCTGGCATTACCGGGTGGGCGCAGGTGAACGGCTTGCGCGGCGAGACCGATCGGATCGAAAAAATGCAAAGGCGCGTCGAACACGATCTGTACTACTTGCGCAACTGGTCGTTCGGATTGGACATGCGCATTGTCGTCGCAACGGTCGTAAAGGGTTTTCTGAATCGCAATGCCTATTGACATGCGATTGCCGCGAATGCCGCGGTGAAGCATGGGCATCGAGCATTGCCGAGCCTGTAGGGATTACGTTTCGTCACATCATGAATCTGTCTGCCACGGCGTGGCAGGCGAGAGCAATGCTTCGGCACGCTCGCTTGAGGAGTAGGTTGAACACGATGTTTGCTTTAATGAAGAACCGGTCCCGTTATCGGCTTGGCATACTGACAATGGCGGTGACGCTATTGAACAGCGCGTGCGCCGTGGCGCCGGGTATGCACATGCAGACTTCGGCTGCGGCTGCGGCTGCGGCTGAATCGTCGCAGTCCGTGGAGAAAAATAGTCAGGCCGCCGCGAACGGGAAAGTCGACGCGTCCCCCGCCACGCCCGAGATCGCGATCACCGAAGTCGACGCGGCGCTGATTTCGCAACTGGCCCAACGCCGTCAACAGCAACAACTCGACCTGTCGCGACTACTGTCGGGCACGCCGCGCGAGTACACGGTCGGCCCGGGCGACGTGCTGCAGATCGTGGTTTGGGATCATCCGGAATTCGCGACCGCGCTGGGGTCTTCGCAGATCCAGTCGTCGGCGCGGCCCGGCGATCCACTCGCCGGTTTTATCGTCGATCAGAACGGCAGTCTGACGTTTCCCTATGCGGGCACGCTGCAAGTGGCGGGCTTGCGCACCGATGAGATCCAGCAACGCCTGAGCAGCGCGCTCGGCAAGTACTTCGTGAAACCGCAGGTGACCGTGCGGATGGCGTCTTACCGCGCGCATCAGGTTTATGTGGACGGTGAAGTGCATAGCCCCGGCGCGTTGTCCGTGAACGACGTCCCCATGACGCTGTACGAAGCGCTCAGCCGCGCCGGTGGCTTCAGCGAAACGGCCGATCAAAGCGACCTCGTGCTGGTGCGCGGCGGCCAATCGCATCGCGTGAATCTGACCCGGTTGCTCGCGCAGGGGGTGAGTCCGTCGCGGCTGTTTCTGAATACCGGCGACGTACTGCGTGTCATGCCGCGCGACGAAAACGGCGTGTACGTAATGGGTGAAGTGAATAAGCCGATCTCGGCCCTGCCGCGTAGAACCGGTGTCATCACGCTGGCCGATGCGCTGTCGCAGGCCGGCAGCGTGAACGCCTCGACCGCGGACGCCGCGCAGATGTTCGTGATTCGCGGTTCGTTGACGGGCACGCCGGAAGTGTTCCATCTCGATGGCCGTTCGCCCGTCGCGATGCTGCTCGCCAAAGACTTCGACTTGCAGCCGAAAGACGTCGTCTATGTGGACGGCAGTGGCCTGGTTCGCTTCAACCGTGTGTTGACCCTGTTGATGCCGTTGATCAGTTCCGGTTTGACCGCGGGAGTGATCGCGAAATGACCGGCGTACTGATGGTCTGTGAAGGCAACGTCTGCCGTAGCCCGATCGCGGCCGCGCTGCTCACCCGGGCGTTGCCGCAAGTCGCCACGCGCTCGGCCGGCACGCGCGCGCTCGCGGGTCATCGCGCGGCGCCGTTAGCCGTGGCGTTGATGGACGAGCAGGGCATCGACCTGCGCCCGCATGTGGCGACGGCGTTGACGTCGGCGCAGGTGCGCGGCGCGCAATTGATCCTGGCCATGACGCGAGCGCAATGCGGCTTGATCGAGCGCGTCTTTCCGTTTGCCCGGGGTAAGGTGTACCGCCTCGGCGAGCACGATCGACTCGACATCGTCGACCCGTATCGACGCGGTCGATTCACTTTTGAAATGGCGGTGGCCCAGATCGAGCAGGGCGTGCTGCGCTGGCTGGACGCGATTGCCGGACTGCAGCACTGAATCATGAGCATTCACACTAATCCTGTTCCCGTCGAGGCTCGCCACGACGATGAAATCGACCTGTCCGAAATCACCTCCGTGATGATCGAAAACCGTGTGCTGATCGCGGCGGTTACCGCCGCGATTCTCGCGATCGGCGTTGCCTACGCCTTTCTTGCCACGCCGGTGTATCGGGCCGACGCCACGGTTCAGGTCGACGACGCCAACGGCGCGCTCAACGACAAGCTGGGCGATCTCGCGCAGATGTTCAACGGCAAGGCGAGCGCGGACGCCGAGATCGAACTGATCCGCTCGCGCGGCGTGGTGGACGACGCGGTGCGGCAGTTGCACCTCGATATCGACGCACGGCCGCGCTATTTCCCGCTGATCGGTCGACGGATCGCGCGCGGCGCAGCCGGCGATACGCTCGCCGATCCGCTGTGGGGATTGGCGCGTTTCGGCTGGGGCGGCGAAGTGCTGCGCGTGTCGCAATTCGACGTGCCGCCGAGCCTCTATGACCGGAAATTCACGTTGATCGCCGGCGCCGACCAGCAATTCCAGTTGATGGACCGGCACGGCAATTTAGTGCTGAAGGGGCACGTCGGCAGCCTGCTGTACAGCATGACGCCGGACGGACCGGTCCGCCTGCGGGTGGACGGTCTGGTCGCGCGAGCCGGCACCGAGTTCAGGTTGAGCCGCGCGTCGACGCAACTCACCACGGCGTTATTGCAAAAGACCGTGGAAGTCGGCGAGAAAACCAAGCAGTCCGGGGTGATCGGTATCCGGCTCGATGGTGACGACAGCGCGCGCACCGCCGCGACGGTCAACGCGATCGTGTCCGGCTACGTGCGCCGCAACGTCGGCTGGAAGTCCGCACAGGCGCAGCAGATGCTCGGCTTCCTCGGCAATCAGTTGCCGCAGTTGCGGGGCGACCTGGAGCAGGCGGAGCAGCGCTACAACACCTTTCGAAACCGCAACGGCACCGTCGATCTCGACGCGGAGAGCCGCTTGTTGCTGCAGGCGATTGCCGACGGCAAGACGCAAGCCGCCGCGTTGCAACAGGAACGCTCGGCATTGCTGCAGCGTTTCACGCCGACACATCCGTCGGTGACCGCGATCGACGCGCAACTGGCCAGTCTGCGGCGTCAGCAGACCGAACGGGGTGCGACGCTCGCCGCACTGCCGGATACGCAGCAATCGGCCGGGCGGCTGATGCGCGACGTCGACATCAATTCGGGTCTTTACACCAGTCTGATGGACAGCGCGCAGCAGCTAGGCGTGATGAAGGCCGGACAGCAGGGCAACGTGCGCGTGGTCGATTACGCGGTAACGGCCGAAGAACCGGTGAAACCGAAGCAGGCCATCGTGATCGCGGCCGCCGCAGCGCTGGGATTGATGGCGGGCATCGCGGCCGCGTTCGTGCGCCGCGCCTTGCTGAACGGTCTGGAAAGCCCGTTCGAGATCGAGCAGATCGCCGACGCACCGGTCTACGCGGTGATCCCGCACAGCGAGCGGCAACTGCGCCTGCAGCGTGCCGCTGGCCGCAACGAACCGGGCGCTCACATTCTGGCGGTGGCCGCGCCCGACGACATTGCTGTCGAAGGCGTGCGCAGTTTGCGCACGGCGCTGCAGTTCCGGCTTGCCGAGGCGCCGAATAACGTCGTGATGATCACCGGGCCGCGGCCCAACATCGGCAAGTCGTTCCTGTCCGGCAATCTCGCCGTGGTGCTGGCGTCGGTGGGCAAGCGCGTGCTGATCGTCGACGGCGACATGCGGCGCGGCAAGCTGCACCAGTACTTCGGGTTGTCGCGCGAACGCGGCTTGCCGGACATGATCGGCGGCGCCAGCCTCGATAGCGTGGTAAGCCGCGAAGTGTTGCCGAACCTCGACGTGCTGACGCGCGGCGGCGGCTCGCCGATGCCGGCGGAAATGCTGTTCGGCGAGCGCCTGGGCATTGTCGTCGAGCAGTTGGCCAAGGCGTACGACATCGTGATTCTCGACACGCCGCCGGTGCTCGCGGTGACCGACTCGGCGCTGATCGGCAAGCACGCCGGCACGACCTTGCTGGTGATGCGCCATGCGCGCCACAGCGTCGCGGAACTGCGCGAGACCACCCGGCTGCTCGGCGCGGCCGGCGTGCCGGTCGACGCAATCGTGCTGAGCGACGTGCCGCAACGGGCGTCCGACTACGCGTATTCCCCCTATCACAGCATGCCCGAGACGGCGCCTTGAGCCCATGTCGCGTTGGAGATGAATCGATGAGAAGAAGAGTTTTACTGACGTTCGGCACCCGGCCCGAGGCGATCAAGATGGCGCCGCTCGTCAAGCGGCTGCAACGTGCCGCCGGGGTGGAGTGCCTCGTGTGCGTGACCGGCCAGCATCGCGAGATGCTCGACCAGGTGCTCGAGCTATTCGACATTCGCCCGGACTTCGATCTGAACGTGATGAAGCGCGGCCAGGATCTGTACGACGTGACTGCCTCGATCATGCTAGGCATGCGCGACGTGTTGAGCGCGTGCCGGCCCGACATGGTGCTGGTTCACGGCGACACCACCACCACCTTGGCCGCGACGCTCGCGGCCTTCTATCAGCGCATTCCGGTCGGTCATGTCGAAGCCGGTTTGCGAACCGGCGATCTATTGTCGCCCTGGCCCGAGGAGGCCAACCGCAAGATAACCAGTGTGCTGGCCTCGCTGCACTTCGCGCCGACCGAACGGGCGCGAGACAACCTGCTGGCCGAAGGCGTCGCCGCGCATCGCATCGTGGTGACGGGCAACACCGTGATCGACGCGTTGCTGCAGGTGCGCGCCAGGCTCGCGACCGACGCTTCGTTATGCCGCGCCGCCGAGCGGCTGCTACCGTGCTTCGCGCCTGAACGACGCGTGATTCTGGTGACGGGCCATCGGCGCGAAAGTTTCGGCTCGGGCTTCGAACAGATCTGCGCCGCGTTGCTGCAGATTGCGCGCGCGTATCCGGAGGTCGACATCGTGTACCCGGTGCATCTGAATCCGAGCGTGCGCGAGCCGGTGAGCCGGCTCCTGACCGGAGTGGCGAACATTCATTTGCTGGAGCCGCTCGACTACCTGCCGTTCGTGCGCCTGATGGACCGCGCGTCGCTGATTCTGACCGACTCGGGCGGTGTGCAGGAAGAAGCGCCGTCGCTCGGCAAGCCGGTCCTCGTGATGCGCGAGACGACCGAACGCCAGGAGGCGGTCGACGCGGGCGTCGTGCGGCTGGTGGGTACCCACGCGCAGCGCATCGCGGACGGCGTGGCGCACCTGCTGAACGACGCCGACCGTTATCGCGCCATGACGCGCGGCGGCAATCCGTATGGAAATGGCCAGGCTTGCGAACGCATCGTCGATGCGCTCGCAACGTTCTGGAACGACGCGCTCGCCGCGTGAAACAAGTCAAACAGTAGAAGGAAGCGTCATGAGTTTCGAAGTCGTCTCAGTGATCGGCCTGGGTTATATCGGATTGCCGACCGCGGCGGTTTTCGCGGCACGCCGAAAGCAGGTGATCGGCGTGGACGTGAACCAGCACGCGGTCGACACCATCAATCGCGGCGAGATTCATATCGTGGAACCCGAGTTGGACATGCTGGTGCACGCGGCGGTGACGCAAGGTTATTTGCGCGCGGCCTCGACGCCGGAGCCGGCCGATGCATTCCTGGTCGCGGTGCCGACGCCGTTCGCCGACGGTTATAAACCCGACCTCAGCTATATCGAAGCCGCGAGCCGGGCGATTGCGCCCGTGTTGAAGAAGGGCGATCTGGTGGTGCTCGAGTCGACCTCGCCGGTTGGCGCGACCGAGCGGATGGCCGCGTGGATGGCCGAGGCTCGCCCGGATCTGACGTTCCCGCAGCAGGCTGGCGAAAACTCGGATATCCGGATCGCGCATTGTCCCGAGCGCGTGCTGCCGGGACACGTGCTTCGCGAACTGGTCGAGAACGACCGCGTGATCGGCGGCATGACGCCGACATGCAGCGAGCGCGCGCGTGATTTGTATCAGTGCTTCGTGCGCGGCGAATGCATCCTGACCGATGCACGTACCGCCGAAATGTGCAAGCTCACCGAGAACTCGTTTCGCGACGTGAATATTGCGTTTGCGAACGAGATGTCGGTGATTTGCGACAAGCTCGACATCAACGTGTGGGAGTTGATCCGGCTCGCCAATCGTCATCCACGCGTGAATATTCTGCAACCGGGACCGGGTGTGGGTGGCCACTGCATTGCAGTGGACCCGTGGTTCATCGTCGATTCGGCGCCGGAACAGGCGCGTCTGATCCGTACCGCGCGCCATGTCAACGACGACAAACCGCGCTACGTGATCGAGCGGGTCGAGCGCGCGGCGAAGCGCTTCAAGGAGCCGGTCATTGCCTGCCTCGGGCTGGCGTTCAAGGCGAATATCGACGATCTGCGCGAGAGTCCCGCGCTGGCAATCACGCGCGAGCTGGTGGAGCGGTATGCCGGGCAGGTGCTGGTGGTCGAGCCGAACATCGGAACATTGCCGGCCGCCCTCGAGGGCAAAGCCCGGCTCTGCGAACTGAATGATGCGCTCGCCGAAGCGGACGTGATACTGGTGCTCGTCGACCATGAGCCGTTCAAGCGCGTCGATCCGGTGCGATTGCAGGCGAAGGTGGTGATCGACACGCGTGGATTGCTAGCGAATGGTTAAGCGACAGAGGCGGCTGAAGCGGCAGAAGCGGCATACGGCGTCGCAGGGACCGGCTCATGCGTAACGGTGCGCTCAAACGGTGCGAAGCGCTCTTATGCACCGGTTCGCCGGGGTTGTATCGCGTGGTGACGTTCTTCGCCGTGCAGCGTATCTACTCGCTGGCCGAACTGGGGCACGTCGCGTCGATCATGTCGCTCGCGCAGATGGCGGCCTTTTTCACGGCAATCGGCTGGGCCACGCTGATTCTGGTACGCCTGCCGGGCGCGGCCGACGAGCGGGCCGCCATCGACACTTTCTATCCGCTCGCGGCAATGGCGCTGGTGACGACGCTGGCGGTGACGTTGGCCAGCACCTTGCCGAGCCTGTCCGGTCTGTTCCACTTCGACTTCCCGGGTTTCGTGTCCCTGCTGTGGGGATGGACCGCTTATCAGGTCGCGCGGCATTACTTCGTCGCGCACAAGCGCTATCGAACGGCGGTTTTATTCGACGTGGCGCTGATCGCGTGTTCCGGGTCATTGCTGTATGTCGGGCAACGGAGTGGATGGCCGCCGTCGTGCGCTCTCGCCGCGGCGCTCGGCCTCACGGCAGCGGGCATGTTCATCGCAATCGGTCTGCCGTCGCGCGGCGCGTGGTGGCGGCGGTTCGACATGAAAGGCCTGCAGTTCGGCCTCACGAACTTTCTTTCCGGCGGTATTGCGCTGGTTCTCGTGCCGGCGGCAACGCTGATGTGCGGCGCCGTGTTCGCGGGCATGCTGTCGCTGCTCGCCTCGGTGACGGCGGTCGGCATGCTGTTGCCGCGCGCGATTTCGATCGCGCAATTGCCCGAGCTGGCAAGGTGCAAGTCGGCGGGGCTGCCGTTCGGCGACACGCTGCGTCACATGCGTCGAAGCATTGGCTGGTCGAACGGCGCGGTGCTGGCGATCAACGTGGTGATGGTTGTCGGCATGACGGTATGGCGCGTGGGCGACGGTGGCGAACGCACGGCCGTGATGGTTGCCGGATTGCTGCTTGCGGTTCAGTGCGCGGTCGGCATGATGGGCATGGTCGGCAGCAGTGTGATGATGGCGTTTGAAAAAAGCGCCGACACGGCGAGGATCAACCTGGTGGCCACCGGGACGTTCGCCGGGTTGTTCGTGCTCTGTGTAGGGTGGGGTGGTCAGGCGGGCTTTCTGCTGGTGCTGGTATCGGCCATTGCGGTGACAGGCCTTCGTAACCGGCTGGTCTGCGGCAAGGCCGCCGAGGTGTACCGCCAATACGCGACGCAGCACGCCGGTACCGGGTCCGACAGCAGGCTCACGGCTTCCGTGACGCAGAGGTCGCCGTCATGAATGCCACGCGATGGGGCGGTTCCGGTGCCGCGGCGCGACGGCCGTTGACGCTGCGTTCATTCGGCGCGTGGGCCGTCGCGTTGGCATACCTGATGTTCTGCATCAGCGACACGATGCTCACGCTCGAAGACGAACGTGCGCAACTCGTGAAAATTTTCGCGTTCTGCCTGCTGCTGCTGGCAATCTCGCTCAGACCGAGATTTCATCGCCTGATCGTGCTGGCTGCGCCGCTTCTGTTCATGCTTGGGATCGGCCTCGCGCGGTCGTTCAACACGGACGCCGGCATGGAGGAGCTGCTCCGCTTTCTGTTTCCGATCGTTATCACGGTGGCGCTATTCGCCTATCGCGACCGCATCGATGCGGTGATGACGATGTTCTTCGTGGTCGTACTCAGCAACGACCTCTTTCAGTGCTATTTCTATCTTGCCTATCTGACAGGGCTGCCGGTGCTGCTGCCGGTCCGTATCGATTCAGGTCTGTTCCTGCGGGCGCAAGGCTGGATGGGGTTCTTTTCGGAGTTCAGTTTCATCAACTTCTGTGCGTTTCTGCTGTGCCGACAGTACCAGCCGGCGGAGCGATTTCGTGCCCTGTCGTGGCTATTCGTTCTGTTCGCGCTTCTCGGCTTCTCGTTCAAGATGTTTGCCACGTTGGCGGTTTACCCGCTGATTGCGAGGAAGGTGCGTGCGCGTGTCTGGCTGATGGGCGGCGCGGCGGCAGGCGTTGTAATTTGGGTGATTGCCAACGGCTATCTGGATTCGGTGATTAACGTGGCGTCCGCCAAGATCGCGTTCTATATCGTCGAGGGCAATTCCGCGCGGGCGGAGTCTTACCGGGTGATGTGCGAGTCGCTGCTCAACGGTAATTTCCTCGGCGAGGGGCTGGGGTCGTTCGGCGGTCCCGCATCGGTCAAATATGGTTCGCCGCTTTACGGTCTCTATCACTTCAACTGGTATGGACTCGGCAGCATCCTGAAGACAACCGACACCTTCTATCCGCACCTGTTTGTCGAAATCGGCTTGCTCGGCGCCCTGGTGTGGCTTGGGTTCGTGTTGCGCTATGGGCAGGGACGACGCGTCGGCATGGCGTGGCTGTTCCTTGTCTCGGCGTTCTGCTTCGACAACGTTTTTTCAATGGCCTTTGTTTCCCCTTCGTATGTATTTTCGGCGTTGCTCGTCATGCACGCCTTGTCGGGGCTCGCCGATCAATCACTTGATTCCGGCATGGTCCGCTCACGCAAAAACTTCGGGATGCGCCGATGAAGATTCTCGTAGTAACGAACATGTACGCCGGATGCAACGCGGCCCAACCGACGCAGGGCGTGTTCGTGACCGAACAGGTCATGGCGTTGCGTGAACTGCGCGGCGATACGGTCGACGTTGTGGTGATCGAGGGCTGGCGCGGCCGGCTCGCGTACCTGCGGTCGCTTGCCCATGTGGTAAGCCGAGTCAAAGGTAACGCGTACGACGTCGTTCATTACCATTTCGGCCTGAGTGCCTGTTCGGCGCCGCTGGTCAGACTCGTCTCCCGCTCAAAAGTCGTCGTGACGTTTCATGGTTCCGATGTCATGGGGCGCGGCTGGATCAGGGCGATTTCTCTCGCCGCGGCACGCTTCGCTCACGCCTGCATTGGCGTGAGCGACGAGATCTCCGCAAGCGTGAGCCGTGGCTCACGTTACTGCGCAACCATTCCCTGTGCGGTCAACGAGACGCTATTCGTGGAACCGGTCGACTGCGAGAAAGCTGCCGCTAGCCGGAAAATCGTGGTCTTTCCTTCGTCGCCGAAAAGAGCGGAGAAGGACTACCCGCTTTTCAGCGCGGTCATGGCGCAGTTGCCGGCGTTGCTGCGAAGCGAGGTGGCGGCGCGGCATATCGACGGCCTCGATCGCCGGGAGGTGCGCGATCTGCTCCTGCAAGCCGATTGCCTCGTCATGACCTCCAGAAGGGAAGGCTCGCCGCAGTCGGTGAAAGAAGCCATGGCGGTCAATCTACCCGTCGTATCCGTCGACGTGGGCGACGTCAGGCATTTACTCCAGGGCGTATCGAATTGCACGGTGATCGAGGGCCGCGACGCGGCGACGCTTGCGTGCGCCACGGCCGAGGTGCTGAACCACGCGAAACGTTCGAATGGGCGGCAACGGTTGAGGTCGCTCGGCTATTTTTCAGCGGATGTGGCGGCGCAAATCAACCTGCTCTACCGATCGATTCTCGGCGAAGTTCGCGGCGATCGGCAACGCCTTGCTTCCTCCGCCGCCATGAATTCGGCTCGCCCGCCGAAGCAGCAGGAACCGTCATGAAACGCGTCGAACTTTTCTCCTGTCCCGTGGATATTGCAACGATGAACGAGACCGTCGACTGGATCGGCGCGCGGATCGAACGCCAGCAGTTCACGCAGCATGTCGTGGTCAACGTGGCGAAGCTCGTCCATCTGCAGACCGACGCGGAACTGGCGGCCTCGGTGCGCGCGTGCGATATCGTCAATATCGACGGTATGGGTGTGGTGTGGGGTGCGCGGATGTTAGGGCTGCCGGTGCGCGAACGCGTGGCCGGCATCGATCTGTTCGAGCGGCTGTTACAGATGTCGGCGCAACGTTCGCTGCCAGTGTTCCTGCTCGGCGCAACGGAGACGGTAGTGACGCGCGTGGCTGCGGCGGTCTCGGCGCGTTATGCCGGATTGCGGGTCGTCGGCTATCACCATGGCTACTTCTGGGACGATGAAGCCGCGGTCGTGGACATGGTCCGTCGTTCGGGCGCGCGATTGCTGTTCGTCGCGATCACGTCGCCGAAAAAAGAAATGTTTATTCAACGCTGGAAGGCGCACCTCGGGGTCGACTTCGTGATGGGGGTGGGCGGTACGTTCGACGTCGTCGCCGGCAAGGTGCGCCGTGCGCCGCCCTGGATGCAGCGCAGCGGCCTCGAATGGGCCTATCGTGTCGCGCAGGAACCGCGCCGCATGTGGAAGCGCTATTTCGTCACCAACCATCGCTTCGCGCTGATGCTGCTCAAGGCGCGTGTCGCCATGACGTTTCGGCGCCTGTATCACGGTTCGGCAGACGGCTATGAAAAATAGACTGATCGGGGTCGCCGGGGTGCTGGTAGCGGCGATGGCATGCAGTACGGTATCGCACGCGTGGCAATCCTGGCACGACGGCGGCGCATATACGGTTTTGTATCGCAGCGCGTGGCGTGACGGCATCGATCCCCGCTTGACGATTCAAGCCCCCGCGCCGGATTCCGTTTCGACCGTCACGATGCCGCAGTTGAAAGGCGTGGCGCTGAAAACGACGATGCGTCGCTCGGACGATTTCTCGGCTGTTGCGAGCGGCACGCCTCGCGCGGAAATTGTTTTCGCGCCGGTTGTGCATTTCGCGGTGGGGAAGGAATACGAAGTCCGGTGGTCCACGCTGATCCCGGCCGGGTATCGATTCGACACGCGGCAGCCTGAAATCATCACGCAATTGCATCAAGGCGGCGCAACCGGATCGCCGCCCTTTGCGCTCCTGCTCGCGGGCGATCAGTACCAGGCCGACGTGAGAGGCGGCGCAAGCGGCGCGAATCGATCGGTCAAGTTCGGCGCGCCCGCTGCCGACGCCGGCAACGCCGTGAACTGGGTTCTGCACTATCGCCCCGACGACCAAGGCACGCAGGCTTTGACGGAGTTGTACAAAGACGGCGTGCGCGTGCTGCACAGCACCGGTATGGTCAACGCCTATCCCGGCGACAAGGACGCTTACCTGAAGATCGGCATTTACAAGTGGTGGTGGAAAACGCGGCCGTCCGACGTCAGCGATCGCACCATGTATTACGGCAACGTGGAAATCGCGGCACGTGCCGTGCGCCGCGGCAGCGATTGAAACGGCGTGGAATCGGACCTCAAAGCGACCGGGCGTTCCGTTCAATTCACGCTTTTGACAAAGCCCGGATCGCCGATCAACGCATCGATGCTCAGCTTCACGGTATCTTCGATCGCAATGGTGGTGCTGGTGAATTTCGGTGACTTTTGCCGGACCGTCTTGGTGGTGGAAAACACCACTTTCTGGGTCGCGGCGTCGGTGACCACATAGCGCATTTTCAATGTCCAGGACGCGGGTGAGCGTTCGTCGTCCACGGTGAATTTTTCGATGCTGCCGCTCAGAATCCGTTTGCCCGCGTCGAGATGAAAACCGGACAACTGCAGGCTGCGCACGATCCCGTTGCGCACGGTTTCATTGATATCTTCCTTGAGCACGAGGCCGGTCATGGCGGTGTTTTCTATCCGGTTCGGCGAGATCTTGCCGCTACGCGCCGCCATGTAGGCGAAATCGCGTGCAGGTGCCACGCTCAATGAGCCGGTGGGATGCGCGGTATTCGCGCGCGGCGCGCAATTCAGACCGAACCAGGACCAGGAACAGGCGGACAGCATCAACGGCAGCGCGATCACGCTGCAGCCTTTGAGGACGGTGGACCGATAGGGCGAACGCAGGGCGCGGGGCGACGGCAGGCTCCGTCGCGGCGTCTTGGGCGCTGTGCTGGAATGAGCGGCGGTCGAGGTCAGAAGATGTGCCTTTTAAGTGAAGTCGTCCGGTACAGAGAGCATGGTAACAGCGAGCCGCGCCAGGACATATTCTCCTTGCCTCGACATTCGCATTCCTGCTGTTCGCATGCGGGAGGTCATCATAACGAGGCAGCGCGCCGATCGACACTGCGTCATTAGAGCGCCGCTGCTACAGCGGATTTCTCAGGGCAATTCGAAACGGGGAGGCCGCTTCATGGCGGGGGGGCCGTGGCTCAGAAGAAGCCGGCTTTGCCCTGCGTCATATCGACCAACGCGCGCCGTGCGTCGTCGAGTGCGTTGACGGGCAGGCGGATCGTCATCCTCACCAGCATGGCGTGGCGGGTGTCGGTCAGCGTATAGCCTTCGCTGTCGATCCAGCGGCGCACTTTCGCCTCGTCGGCATAACCCACCTCGACGGTGAGCGTGATTTGCGCGATCCGTTCGACACGCGGCGCGTCCAGCAAGGCCGAAGCGATCGCGTCGGTGTACGCGCGCACCAAACCGCCTGCGCCGAGTTTCACGCCGCCGTAATAGCGCACGACGGCCGCCAGAACGCCGTCCAGATCATGATGCCGCAGCACTTCGAGAATCGGCCGTCCCGCCGTACCGGACGGCTCGCCGTCGTCGGACATGCCGGACTGGCCGCCTGCCAGCAGCGCCCAGCACACATGCGTGGCCGTCGGGTGCTCGTCACGCAGGCGCCGCAGTTCGGCTATCGCGGCGTCGCGATCGGCGACCGGCATCGCGTAGGCGATAAAACGGCTCTTGCGGATTTCGAGTTCCTTGATGCACGGCGAGGAGAGCGTGTGACTCATGCGGAGGTTCTTCGATGCGACGCTTCACGCGGGACCGTCTTCAGGATTGTCTTGGGTCTCATCGTGCGGTTCAGCGCCGGAGTGCAAAAGACAGAAGTCTAGGCGAGAAGCGCGCTCGTCTACAATGTTCCGAAGCGCGGGCTTGCACACGGAACCCAGCGCACCATCCAGGAGACGACATGCTCGACTTATCCACCTTGGGGACTTTCATTGCCGTTGTATTCGGGCTCTTTCTGATCCCCGGGCCGGCCGTATTGCTGGTATTGACGCGTACCGTGCATGGCGGGCGCAAGGCCGGCATTCTCACCGGCCTCGGTGTGGCCACCGGCGATTTCGTTCATACGCTGGCCGCGTCGGTCGGTCTCTCGGCGCTGCTGATGACCTCGGCACTCGCCTTCAACGCAGTGAAATTCGCGGGCGCCGCTTACCTCGTTTATCTCGGCATTCGTGCGTTGCGTGAGAAGCAGAGCCAGGCGCATTTACCCGCGGTCGCGCCGGTGTCGCCTTCGAAAGCTTTCTTTCAGGCTATTCCCGCTGAAGTACTGAATCCCAAGACCGCGCTGTTTTTCCTTGCGTTTCTGCCGCAATTCGTGCGGCCCGAACACGGCTCCACGTTTTTGCAGTTCACCACGCTCGGCCTCATTTTTGTCGGCATGAGCGCGCTTTATACAACGCTGATCGTGTTGACGATTCGTCCGCTCGGCAAACTCGTCAAGCGGTTGACGTGGTTGAGCCGCTGGCAGAACAAGATTATCGGTGTGCTGTTTATTTCGCTCGGCCTGCGCGTCGCCACGCAAACGCGCTGACGTAACCGCATGGCGTCACGCCCGCCTCGTTACGCGCGAAGCGGGTGCTGACACCGCAGCCGGTGCTAGATATTGCGACGCTGCCGTCTCAGGCGGCCCTCACGCGCATATTCCATTTGTCCCTCGGTACGGACCGCGAGCTTTTCCTGCGCGGCACGACTCATTTGCCGCGTATCGTCGATGTCGCCGACTCGCAGCACTTCCTGTGCGATTCTGATGCGTAGCGTCATTAATGGTTCGCCGCGTTCGACCAGCGTGCGATCCGTGGCGCGCGCCTGCTGAACGCCGCAATCGATCAGATTACGCAGCTCCAGCAGCGTGAGCCGCTGACGTTGAATTTCGAGGATGAGCCGCTGTACGGCGTGTTCGTCGCGCCAACGCCACCAGGCGCGCAATTCGGCGAGCGTGGGAGGATCGAAAGGGGGAAGGCGCATTGCTCAGACGAAAAATGCTGTATGGATGTACAGTATATCCCGTCTTTTTTACGCAAGTGCGTAGGGTGCGCAGGCCGCGCGTTGTCCACTTTGCCGCCGCGAAAAAAAGCCGTGTCGCGGCCGGCCCGGATCAACTGAAGTCAAGTCAACGCCAGCATGATCGACGTCGAGATCACGATGACGAACAGGCATGCGGCGGTGAGGATGTCGTACGGATAGCTCATGGCGTAACCATCTAACGGGTCGGCGAAGCATCCATCATAAGCAGAAGCATTGCGGGCGATTGTCAAGCATTGCAAGACCCGGCTTGTTCGATAAACGAGTGTGACGCCGCGCAATTCAACGCGAGTCGAAACGCGAGCGTTTATTCGTCGCCATGCTGGCAAAAACGTCGCCCCGGCACATGCGAGACGACAGCCTGAGCGATCTCGAACGGTGTGCTTTCGGCGGGCACGACCCGGCGGCTGGATTCGGGCGTGTGTTTCATGGTCCATTCGACGAGACGGTACGAACGTCCCCAAGGCGGCTGCAGCGGATCAGAGACCTTGCACGAGTGAATCTGCCGAACCCATTCGTTGCCGGGTATGGCGCGCAGATGCTCGAATACCGTGTCTTCAACCATGTTTTGACTCCTTCTTCGCAGGCTTGCTGCCCGCCTTTCGGCGCGTCCCCGACACCCCGGAGAAAAAGCGCCGCCGATGTTCTGGCGGCTCAACAGGGGATGTTGTGCAGTCATAGTTACAGTAAAGAATTAAGCCAGACTTAAGAGGGCGGAAAAGCTCGCGAGGGCGAATGCGGGGCTTCGGGAGCCGTGCGAGCACTCATGCAGGAGCCCGCGCGCGAACCGGCGCGAACGGTATGTCTGGATCGCCACCCTTAAGACCTCGCGAAATCGGCCGTTATTACAGCGGTTGGGGCCGTGGTCCCCGCTTCGCCTCCGGGCGCGCCTTATTACGTGACGAATCTCGCCCAAACGCCGCTCTCCGACCGCCTTCGCTCGCTCGTCGACACTGTCCAGCACAACGAGCGCACGCTGCGCCGTTTCCAGAATGTCGAATTGCGTTTGATCGGCGCGCAGGATTTCGCGTCTTTTCTCGACACCTTGTTCAGCCATCTGCCGCAGGAATTTTCGCTGGCCAGCGTGACGCTGTGGCTCGACGACCGTGCACCGATGCTGCTCGAATTACTCGAGCCGAGCGCTATGCGCGCACTCGATCAGTCGGGTTTGAAGACCTCGCGTGAAGGGGGGCTCGCGGCGCAGGGTCTGTGCGACGAAGGCCGACCCTGGCTGGGCCGGCCTGCTGAACTGGATGACGCCGTGTGCCGCGCATTTTTCGGCGATGGAGGGACGCACGCCAGTAGTACGCACGACAGCGCCACACCGGCCAGCGCGATTCTGCTGCCGCTCGCCGCAGGCGACACCGTCAGCGGCTATCTGTGCCTCGGCAGCGACGACCCGCAGCGTTTCGGCGAAGGCCTGGCCACCGATATTCTGGAGCGCTTCGCGAGCATCGTGACCGCGAGTCTCGACAATGTCGCGCATCGCGAGCGGCTCAAGCAACTCGGCATGACCGACTCGCTGACGGGGCTCGCCAATCGCCGCTATTTCGACGAACGGCTGCGCGAAGAGATCATGCGCGCGGCCCGTTATGGCGTGCCGGTAGCGTGCCTGTTTATCGACATCGACAGTTTCAAGCGGATCAACGACACCTACGGGCACCAGACCGGCGACCGCGCGTTGGCGGCGGTGGCGGCCTGCGTTCGTCAGCAGGTGCGTCTGGGCGATACCGTCGCGCGGTATGGCGGCGAAGAATTCGCGGCACTGCTGCAAGGCGATCGGGCCGATGCGCTGACGGTTGCCGAGCGCGTGCGGCTCGCGGTCGAACGGCTCGCCTTGCAGGACGATCACGGCGAGCGCATTGCGCTGACCGTGTCGATCGGCGTGGCGGCGCGTACGATTGGCGGTGCGCCGGCCGACGCGATCACGCACGGCCGCACGATGATGGAAGAAGCCGATCGTGCGATGTATCAGGCCAAACGCAACGGCCGCAATCGTATCGAGGCCATGGCAAGAGCGGGCGATTGAGTCAAACCCGAATCGAACTCGAGCCAAACCCGAACCAGCTCCCGCCCCAACCCCCTCAAGTCTCCGGCGCATCCGGCGGCACGCCCAGCAACTGCAGTGCGCCGCCCGTCACGCCGCTGAACACCGGACCGGCCACCGTCCCCCCATAAAACGATTTGCCCGCCGGGTCGTCGATCATCACGGCCACGACCAGGCGCGGGTCGCTCATCGGCGCCATGCCGACAAAGAGCGCCCGGTAGCGGTTTTTTGCGTAGGTCGCGCCGATCTGTTTGCGCGCCGTGCCGGTCTTGCCGCCGATCCGGTAACCCGCGACCGTCGCGGCGCGGCCCGTGCCGCCGATACCCGTGGCCATTTCCAGCATCGAACGGATCGCGCGCGCGGTGGCCGGCGTGGTCACCGCGTGGCCCTGATCGGCGGATTGCGCCGTGGTGTCCGCGCTGCCGCGCACCAGACTCACACGATGCATCGTGCCGTTGCCGGCGTAAGCGGTGTAGACCTGCGCGAGTTGCAGCAGCGAAGTGGACAGCCCGTAGCCATACGCCATGGTCGCCTGTTCGATCGGACGCCAGCGTTGATACGGACGCACCTTGCCCGACGCCACGCCGGGAAAGGTGAGGGCGGGCCGCAAACCGAGCCCGTATTCCTGGTATTTGTTCCAGATCGTTTCGGCCGGCAGATTCAGCGCGAGTTTGGCGAGCGCGATGTTGCTCGATTTCTGCACGGCCTCCGCGACGGTCATCGCGCCGTGATTCGACGTGTCGTGAATCACGGCTGGCCCGATCTTGTACCAGCCGGGCGCTGTATCGATGACGCTCTGCGGCCGCACCTTGCCTTCGTCGATCGACAACGCGACGACCACCGGCTTGATCGTCGAGCCCGGCTCGAAGGTATCGACGACCGCGCGATTGCGCAGTTGCCGCCCGGTCAGACGCGCGCGGTCGTTGGGATCGAAGCTCGGATAGTTGGCGAGCGCGAGAATCTCGCCGTTGCGTGCGTCGAGCACGACCACGCTGCCCGCCTCGGCGTGATGTCTGGCGATCGCCTCCTTCAACTGCGCATAAGCGAGCTGCTGAATGCGCCGGTCGATCGTCAGATGGATGGTGTCGCCGTTCTGCGCCGGCACCAGCGGCCGGGTCTCGGACACGACGCGGCCCAGCCGGTCGCGGATCACTTCGCGCTGGCCGGGCACGCCGAGCAGTTGCTCGTTGGCGGCCAGCTCGACACCTTCCTGGCCGTTGTCCTCGATATCGGTGAAGCCGACCACGTGCGCCGCGGATTCCCCTTCGGGGTAGAAGCGCTTCGAGTCCGCGATCTGCGTGATGCCGGCAAGGCCCAGCCTGGACAGATGCGCGGCGGTATCGGCATCCACCTGGCGCTTGAGCAGCACGAAGGTTTTGTCGCCGCTTAAGCGCCGGCGCAGTTCCTCCCGCGGCAGATCGAGCAGCTTCGACAGCGGCGCGAACGCGGCTTCGTCGATCAGCTTGGGCGAGGCCCAGATTTCATAAGTGGCGAGACTGACGGCGAGCATCGAGCCGTTGCGATCGACGATCCGCCCGCGCGTCGCGTCGAGTTCAAGGGTGCGCTGATAGCGTTTTTGCCCCTGATCGACGTAGAAATCCTGGTTCACCACCTGAATCCAGAACGCGCGGCCCGCCAGCGACGCGAACGCGGCGAACATCAGCACGACGACGAGTTTCGAGCGCCACATCGGCAAGCGCGCGGCCAGCAACGGGTTCTTCGCGACCGGCGCGTAGGGGTCCTGCGACGGCGACTTCTTCTTCTGGGTCATGGGGTGCGGATAACGTACAGCTCGATTAACTTGCGCCGCCCGAATCGGCGGCGGTGAACACCTTCAGTTGCCAGCGGAACCGCACGGCCAGCATGCGCACCGCAAAGCCGCCCGACAGCACCGCGACGGAGGCCGGCCCGGCCTCCATGCCGCAGCTTTGCAATCCCACGTACAGCGCACCGGCACCGAGTGCGATGCTGGCGTACAACTCCTGACGCAACACCAGCGGGATCTGGTTGCACAGCAGGTCGCGCAACATGCCGCCGCACACGCCGGTGATTGCGCCGGCCAGCACCACGATCGCGGGGCTCACCTCCAGCGTGGCGGCCACGTCGCAGCCGATCACGGTGAAGGCGATCAGGCCGATGGCGTCGACGGTCACGAACAGCCATTGCCAGTTGCGCAGCCACTTCGCCCCGGCCGCCGCCACCGACGCCGCCCCGATTGTAATAAGAACGTAATCTGGATGCGAGATCCATGCAAGCGGATAGTGACCGAGCAGGACGTCGCGCACCGTGCCGCCGCCGAGCGCGGTGACGGTGCCGACGAGGCACAAACCGAAGCGGTCCATGCCGCGGCGCATGCCCATCAGTGCGCCGGACATGGCTTCGGCGACGATCGCAATGAGGTAAAGGAGATGGAGCAACATGACGGCGAGCCTTGACGGAGCGGCGCGCGGCGCAGGTGCCCAGACGGGGGCCGCTGCATGACGCGCGTTTGAAAAGCCGCCATTATCGTAAGCGACCCGTCAGGATGAAAATCGCTTAAGCCGAATTCGGCTAGGCCAAATTCGGCTTAAGTTGATTGCGGTTCGAAATGGGGTCGGCGTTTGCCGAATCGGCCGGGCGCAGTGCCGTCGATCGAGACACGAGTGCGCGAACTGCGCGGGCATAAAAAAACCGCGCGGACTTGAAAAATCCGCGCGGCTGCTTCGTTCGATTGATGCGTCGACTCCGACGCGGCGTGTTAAAGGGGCGCTCTCCGCCTGTAGAGCGCCTTCTTTTTGTGTTGCGCTCCTGCCGCGCCGCCAGACCGCCCGGTTAGCGTGCGGCGAGTCCCGAACGCTGCATCAGGCCGGCAACGCGAAACTCGAAATGGCTTCCCGCAACACTCCCACCTGGTCTTTCAGCGAATGCGCCGCCGCGGCCGCCTCTTCAACCAGCGCCGCGTTCTGCTGCGTGACCTGATCCATCTCGCCCACGGCGCGATTCACCTGCTCGATACCCGCGCTCTGTTCGCGCGACGCATTGCTGATCTCCTCGAGAATCTCGTTCACGCGGCGCACCGACTGCACGATCTCGCCCATCGTCGAACCCGCATTCGCGACCAGCGAGGCACCGGCTTCCACCGTGCCGGTCGAGGTTTCGATCAGTGCCTTGATTTCCTTCGCCGCCGTCGCCGAGCGTTGCGCGAGGCTGCGCACTTCTGCGGCCACCACCGCGAAACCGCGGCCCTGCTCACCCGCCCGCGCCGCTTCCACCGCGGCATTCAACGCGAGAATATTGGTTTGAAACGCAATGCCGTCGATCACGCCGATGATGTCGCCGATCTGCCGCGAGCTGGTGGTGATCTCGCCCATCGTGCGAACCACGTCGTCGACCACACGGCTGCCGCGCGTCGCGACATCCGCGGCCTGCCCGGCCAGTTGCGCGGCCTGCAGCGCGCTGTCCGCGTTCTGCTTCACGTTGACCGTCATCTGATCCATGCTCGACGCCGTTTGCACGAGCGCCGCGGCCTGTTCCTCGGTGCGTTGCGACAGATCCGTGTTGCCGGCGGCGATTTCCGTCGCGCCGATATTGATGTTGTCGGTGCCGAGACGCACGCGCGACACCGTGTCGACGAGACCGGCCTGCATGGTCTGCAACGCATGCAGCAGGCTGCCGGTGTGGTCCGAATCGACCGGTACGCGCGTCGCGAGATTGCCGCGCGCCATCAGTTGCGCGTGTTCGACGGCCACTTCGAGATCGCCGCCAAGCGTGCGGCGAATGCTGCGCAATACCAGCAGCATGACGGCCGTGGCGATCGCACCGAGCGTCACGGTAATCACGAGCCAGCGCAGCAGATTCGCGTAGAACGCGCTTTGCACGTCGTCCATATACATGCCGGTGACGATGTACCAGTCCCACGGCGCGAAGTGCAGCGAGAAGCTGGTTTTCGCTACCGGTTTATCGCTGCCCGGCTTGGACCACAAATAATCGACGAAGCCGCCGCCTTCATGATTACCCGCGTTGACGATATCGACGAACAGATGATTGCCCGCCGGATCGGTGAACTGTGCCATGTTTTTGCCGTTCAGCTCTTTCTTGATCGGGTGCATCAGCATGACCGGCTGCGAATCGTTGACGGAGATATAGCCGTCCTTGCCGTAGCGCATTGCGCCAAGGGTGTCGAGCGCCTGTTTTTTGGCTTCATCTTCGGTGATCGTGTGTTGCTGCGCCATCGTGTAGTAACGCGTCACGATGTGGTTGGCCTGGTCGATCAGCGAGGTTAATTGGTCGCGGCGGTCCGAAATCATCGAGGCACGGTTTTGCCATGCGCCGAAGCCGCCGATCAGAATCAGACCGATCCAGAGAACGGCGATCATTGAGGCCAGTTTTTTGTTCAGAGTCATAGCAATGGCTTGTTGCTTTCGCAAGGTGGTCGGTCAGGTTTGGGTTCGCTGATGGGCATTCAGCGAGTCGCTTGTCGCTGACTGTGTTTACGGCTTGTCGGGATCGAAACCGCAGGGGAGGGGAAACCCGCTGTGTCGCGATTGCATTTGTCTTACCAAATAAGCGCTGAGCCGGCGCGACGATGTTTTTATACGCCGGGTGAAACAAATGTTTTTGATTTATATCGGGTTGTTAATTTTTTCTGTATGCGGTGCATTGCCGCCGACGTCGTGCGATTAAAGTGGCTGAAAAATAAAATCCCATCAAAATAAATGGATTATTCAGCGAGGCAGATTGGCTCGCGCCCGCTTGTCTGCAAAAAACCAGACGTGCGCCCCGGTCGCCCGAGCCCCGCCTGGTCGCCGGCCTTTGCGTCAAAACCGCACATAACGCCAATAAATAGCAAATCCGTCAACGCGGCTCGAAAATGCAAAAAACGACACAATTTTCCACTTAATCGCAAGAAATGCGGGCTGAAGTCGTCGGAAAGACGAATTAATAAAAATTCCGCTATAGTCGCCATTTTCCAGTCGCCAGCCGGGCAAAAAAGAGCGCCAATAAGCCCGCCATCAGGAGTAAAGAACATGAATGCCCGCGAACCCGCTTTCGTCCCCACGTCCCGTAGCGCGCGTCTGCGCCAGATGCTCGTCAGCAACGAACTCGAATTCATGATGGAAGCCCATAACGGCCTCTCCGCGCGCATCGTTCGCGAAGCCGGTTTCAAGGCGATCTGGGGCTCGGGCCTCGCGATCTCCGCGCAATTCGGCGTGCGCGACAACAACGAAGCGAGCTGGACCCAGGTCGTGGACAACCTCGAATTCATGGCCGACGCCAGCGACCTGCCGATCCTGCTGGACGGCGATACCGGCTACGGCAACTTCAACAACGTGCGCCGTCTCGTGCGCAAGCTCGAACAACGCGGCATTGCCGGCGTGTGTATCGAAGACAAGCAGTTCCCGAAGACCAATAGCTTCATTAACGGCGAAGCGCAGCCGCTCGCCGATATGGACGAGTTCTGCGGCAAGATCAAGGCCGGTAAGGACTCGCAGTCGGACGAGAATTTCTCGATCGTGGCGCGCGTCGAAGCGCTGATCGCCGGCTGGGGCATGGACGAAGCGCTGCGCCGCGCGGAAGCGTACCGGCAAGCCGGCGCGGATGCGATCCTGATTCACAGCAAGCTGTCGCGTCCCGACGAAATCCTCGAATTCGCGCGCGAATGGGCCGGCCGCGGCCCGCTCGTGATCGTGCCGACCAAGTACTACAGCACGCCGACCGAAGTGTTCCGCGAAGCGGGCATCAGCACGGTGATCTGGGCGAACCATCTGATCCGCGCGGCGACCTCGGCCATGCAAGCCGTCGCCAAGGAGATTCATTCGAGCGAAACGCTCGTCAACGTTGAAGACAGCATTGCCGCCGTCAACGAGATCTTCCGTTTGCAAGACGCCGACGAGTATTCGGAAGCGGAAGACCGCTATCTGTCGAGCGCGTCGGCGGGTTCCGCCGTGGTGCTCGCCGCGAGCCGCGGCAAGGGCCTCGAAGCCGTCACCGAGGACCGTCCGAAAGTGATGCTGCCGATCGCCGGCAAGCCGCTGCTGCGCTGGCTCGTCGACGCGTTCAAGAAGCAGGGCGTCAACGACATTACGGTGGTGGGCGGGTATCGCGCCGATGCGATCGACACGGCCGGCATCAAGCTGGTGGTCAACGAACAGCACGCGCAAAGCGGCGAACTCGCTTCGCTCGCCTGCGCTGCGGCCAAGCTGTCGGGCGACACGGTGATCTCGTACGGCGACCTGCTGTTCCGCAGCTATATCCTGCGCGATCTGGTGGAGAGCGAAGCGGCCTTCAGCGTGGTGGTCGATTCGTCGCTGACCGAGGCGGAAAACGCCAGCGTGCGCGATTTCGCGTGGTGCTCGGCGGGTGACGATCGCGGTCTGTTCGGGAACAAGGTGACGCTGCGTCACGTGTCGAGCGGGCAGGAAGCGTCGTCGGCCATCGCATCGCAAACGCCGCATGGCCGCTGGGTCGGTCTGCTGAACGTGCGCGAAGCGGGTCAGCCGCGTCTGGCGGCGGTGTTGAGCCAGTTGCAGGCGCGCGCGGATTTCGCCACGCTCGATATGCCCGCGCTGCTGAACGCGCTGATCGAAGCGGGTGAGTCGATCGAAGTGCAGTACGTGCACGGCCACTGGCGCGGTGTGAACGACCTGGAAGATTTCCGTCGCGCCGGCGACTTCGCGCATGCGCAAGCGCCGTTCGCGGCCAACGTTGCCGCCACGGACGCCGCGAGCGGAGCCGCGCAATGATCGAGGCAGCACAGTTCGTCGAAGCGGCGCGCACGCGCGGCTTCGACTGGTATGCGGGCGTGCCGTGTTCGTATCTGACGCCGTTCATCAATTACGTGTTGCAGGACGAATCGCTGCACTATGTGTCGGCGGCGAATGAAGGCGACGCGGTCGCGTTGATCGCGGGCGTCACGCTCGGCGCGCAAAACGGCCGGCGCGGCATCACGATGATGCAGAACTCCGGGCTCGGCAACGCCGTGAGCCCGTTGACCTCGCTGACGTGGACGTTCCGTTTGCCGCAACTGCTGATCGTCACGTGGCGCGGTCAGCCGGGTGTGGCCGACGAGCCGCAGCATGCGCTGATGGGCCCGGTCACGCCGCAGATGCTGGAGACCATGGACATTCCGTGGGAGACCTTCCCGACCGAGGCCGACGCGATCGGCCCGGCGCTGGATCGCGCGATCGCTCATATGGACGAAACCGGCCGGCCGTACGCGCTCGTCATGCAAAAGGGCAGCGTGGCGCCTTACGAGTTGAAGGACAGCGGCGCGGGCGAGCGCCGCGTGCCGGTGCAGGCGCGTTCGACATTCCGGAACGTCGCGGCGAACGAACTCGCGTCGCGTCACGACGCGTTGCAGAAAGTGATCGCGCATACGCCGCTGGAATCGACGGTTGTGCTCGCATCGACCGGTTTTTGCGGGCGCGAACTCTACGCGATCGACGACCGTGCGAACCAGCTCTACATGGTCGGCTCGATGGGCTGCGTGACGCCGTTCGCGCTGGGGCTCGCGCTGTCGCGTCCAGACCTGCACGTAGTCGCGCTCGACGGTGACGGCGCGGCGCTGATGCGCATGGGCGCGTTCGCGACGCTCGGTGCTTACGGCCCCGCGAATCTCACGCACGTGCTGCTCGACAACGGCGCGCACGATTCCACCGGCGGCCAGGCGACGGTGTCGTCGCAGGTGTCGTTCGCGGGCGTGGCTGCCGCGTGCGGTTACGCGTCGGCGGTTGAAAGCGACGACGTCGGCGTGCTGGACGAACTGTTGGGCGGTGCGCCGCTCGACGGTCCGCGCTTCGCGCGTCTGGCGATTCGCCGTGGCACGCCCGACGGCCTGCCGCGTCCCACCATCACGCCGCCCGATGTCAAGACGCGTCTGATGCGCCACATCGGCGCTGCTTAACGCGCAACGCGCACAACGTACAAGTCAAGGAGCGCTCATGCTGCTACTCAATCCAGGCCCGGTGACGCTCACCGAACGTGTCCGCAACAGCCTGCTGCAAACGGATCTCTGCCATCGCGAAAGCGAGTTTTTCGACTTGCAGGAAGAGGCGCGCACGCGTCTGGTCGATCTGTACGGCCTCGACGCGAACGAGTGGCAAGCGGTGCTGATGACCGGCTCCGGCACGGCTGCCGTCGAAAGCATGACCGCGGCGCTGGTGCCGCAAAACGGCAAACTGCTGGTGGTGGAAAACGGCGTGTACGGCGAGCGTATTTCGCAGATCGCCACGCAGTACGGCATCGCGCACGAGTCGCTCAAACACGAGTGGATGCAGGCGCCGGATCTCGCGAAGATCGCCGAACGCCTCGACGCCGACAAGGCGTTCACTCACCTCGCCGTGATTCATCACGAGACGACCACCGGCCGGCTGAACGATCTGACGGCGCTCGGCGCGCTGTGCCGTGAACGCGGATTGCGTTTGCTGGTGGATGGCGTCAGCAGCTTCGGCGCGGAAGCGATCGATTTCGCCGACAGCAGCCTCGACGCGGTCGCCGCCACGGCGAACAAATGTCTGCATGGCGTGCCGGGCGCGTCGTTCGTGCTGGTGCGGCGCGCGGCGCTCGAACAGGCGGCGAGCCGCACGTACTATCTGGACCTCGGCCGTCTCGCGCGTTTGCAGGATCAGCGCAATACGCCGTTCACGCCGTCGGTGCACGCGTATTACGCGCTCGTCGAAGCGCTGCGCGAACTCGCGGACGAAGGCGGCTGGCGCGCGCGCCACGCACGCTATGCGGCGCTCGCGGAGCAGGCGCGGGTAGGGCTGGCGGCGCGCGGCATGGACAGCGTGTTGCCGCCGGAGCAGTCGTCGGTGGTGCTGCGCGCGTATCGCCTGCCGGGCGGGATTGCGTATCCGCAATTGCACGATGCGTTGAAGGCGCGCGGTTTCGTCATCTATGCAGGGCAGGGCGGGCTGTCGGCCGAACTGTTCCGCATTTCGACGATGGGCAATATTCACGCCGCCGATATCGACCGTCTGTTGCAGGGCTTCACCGAACTGATGCGTTGATTCGGGCCGCCGCCGCTGTTTGCGCGCGGCGGCTTGATGGGTGCCAGGTCGCGCCGCCGGCCATACGGTTCTCTACACCGGGTCCTTGTCCGGCGGCCCGTCGGGCCGCTGCGGTTCCTCGGGGTGATGGCCGGGCGACGGCGGCACCAGCGGATCGGCCTCGGGGTCGCGATTCGGATCGGCGTTGGGATCGGGAATCGGACTGGTATGCATGTCATAGCTCATGGCGTCACCTCGTGGTTGAGCGATGCGCGAGCCGGCTGACACCTAACGACTCGACTAACGGTCGACGTTCGACCGCGGCCGCGCCTCGCGCCGGCTGTTCTTTCCTCTTCAAGCCTGGACGTTTGCACGTCGGCCTGTCCGCTTACTTTCTGACCCGACGCCCCACGCTCAACTGCCAATAACGTTCGGTGGCGAAGACGTCGTCGTAATTGCCCGCGCCGAATGCCTGCAACTGGCTTCCATACGCATTGACCGCTTCGCGTTTGAGTTGCGCGCGACGCTGGACGTCGATCGTATGGCCGGCGCTCGGCTGCGCCGGCGTGGCGACCACGCCGCGCTGCACGAGATCGGCGAGGCGCGCCTGCACGACGCCGGGCGTGCGCCGATGAATTGCTTCCTCGTAACCGAACCATTCCAGATGCGACAGACGCGGCAGGATTTCGCAGCAGGCTTCGAAAACCCGCACGTGGTCGTCGTGATGCAGACCGAGCGGCATCAGCAAGGTGTTCGCGGTGGTGCGGTAAATGGTTTCTTCCAGCGCCGCCGCCAGTTTGGAGATCGACGGCGAGTCGCGATACTGGCCGTCGCGGAACGGCATGCGCAGTGGAATCGCGTCGAGCACCTCGAGCGCGAGGTTGTCTTCGAGCGTGCGCGCATGGATGGCTTGATATGCGCCCGTGAAACCCGACTTTTCATCCCATTCGGTATGCATCTCCTGCTCGGGCGGCGCGGCGAAGACGGTACAGATCGCCGTGTCGGGATGGGCGGCGAGGAGTTCGCCGCAACTGAAGACAGCGTCGTCGAAATGAGGCGAGACGATGAACAGGCGTGGGCTGGTTTCGCTCATGGGACGTGGAGTGGTTTCAGGGGCGCCTGCCCGGTGCGGGGCGCTGGCGTGACGGTCATGCGGTGTTGCGCGTGAGCGCGGTATTAGCGCGGCGTGGAAATCGCGGCGTCTCATCAGCTTAGGCGGAAACGGCGAGATTTGCGTGGCCGTTGTGGCTAGCGCAAGCGGTGTGCCTGGGTGGCATGAGCGGGTGTGGCCTCCCGTAGCGGCTCACCTTGAAGTGATCGTCTACTCCTGAATTGACTCACCTTTGCTGGTGGTGCGGTGGGCCGGTTCGGCATCGATGAGCGGGCGGCTAGGGTGTCTAACGGCAACACGACGTTCCTTCAGCGGCCAACTCCGCCGCACGCCTGAACGCGCTCACGATCGCCGCGACGATATCCTCGCGCAACCGTGCATCGGCGGTTCTCAGCGCGTACGACGGATGCCACGTCGGCACGATCAGGCGCCCGTCTCGCGCAATGGTCTGCCCGAGGTATTCCGACAGGTTGACGTGCGCGCCGCTCAGCGCTTTCAGCGCGGTCGCGCCGAGCGTCACGACCACGCGCGGCCCGATCTGCGCCAGTTCCCGATCCAGCCAGTACTGGCAAGCCTCGACCTCGCGTGGCGCGGGCGTGCGATGAATCCGCTGCTGGTCGAGCGTCTCCCATTTGTAATGCTTGACCGCATAGGTCAGGTACAACGCCGAGCGTTCGAGACCGGCACGCGCGAGCACGGTATCGAGCAACTGACCGGCGGGTCCGGTGAACGGCTCGCCGTGCTGGTTCTCGTACTCGCCGGGCTGTTCGCCGACCACCATGAGCGCCGCCCGAGCCGGCCCGGCGCCCGCGACCGCCTGTTTCGCGTTGCGCCATAACGCGCAGCGCCGGCAGGTGGCGAGCGGGCCGGTCGGCTCGCGCAACGGTGGCGTCACCGCGGAATATTCGATGGGCGGCCGCTCCGGCACGGTGACGACGCTGCTCTGCGCGCCGAGACGGCTGCGTTCGCGCGCGAGGCGGGCGGGCAACGGTGGGCCGGCCGCCGGCGTGCGCCAGTAACGCAGCGGCACCGGCGCCGGTTCGGCGTTGAAGGCGCGGGCGTAACAGGCGAGCCACAGCGCCTCGGTGGGTTCGCTGGTGATCGCTTCGCCGGTCATGGCGCTGGCGGGTAAGGCGTGAGCGGCTTCGGTGCTTTCCTCGGTGGCCGGGCGGCCGATCCGCAGCAGCATGCCGTTCCAGAACGCCGCGCCCTGCGGCGTGGCCAGCATCCATGTGGAATCGCCCATGCGCTTGCCGAAGTACGCGGCGGCGTGTTCCAGCAAATCGTGACGCGGCTCGTACCAGCCGACGAACTCCGGCAGTCCCATTGACGGATCGCGACGGCGGAATAGCGTGAGCGCCACCAGGTCTTCGCTTTCCTGGTCGACCGACTGCATGCGGTGCGCGAGTTGAGCGCCGTCGGGGTCGTCGAGGGCGATGACCTGGCGCTCGCCATGAGTCCAGCGCCAGAGGATCCGGTAAAGAAGCGCCCAGCGGTCGGGCGCACGGTAGCAGGCGGCCGCTTTCAAGCGCGACAGCAGTTCGCGTGGGATGGCGGCTGGGACGGCAGCGCCCGAATTCGCCGACGTAGCCACCACGTCTGCCGTGCCAACCGTCGCCGCGTGCGTCGTTTCTTGCCCTGCTTCTGAAGAACCACCGCCCTGCGCGGCGTCGCCTTCCAGTTCGACCCAGTCGATCTGCGCCGGCTCGATCTCCTGGCGCAGCACGGCTCGCGCCGCGCGGCGCCAGGCGGCAAAAGACGGTTCGATTGAAATGCGGTTCATACGGGCAAAATACTGTACGGATATACAGTATCCGTCTAAACCCCCACGAAGATCAAGCCACTAGATTCTGAGCAGATCGTCTGGCGTATCGACGTCCCGCAAAATACCCGGATCGTCGACGTCCAGTCGCGTCACTCGTTGCGACATCAACAAAGCGCGCGCGCCGGTATCGCCGTCGAGCCTCAGCAATGCATCGCGATGTTCGATCCCGAAGCCAACGGGATGCCCCCGCTGCCCCTGGTAGAACGGCGCGACCAGCGATGCTCCGCCATCGAGCGAGTGGGCCACGGCCTCGATCGTGGCGGTGGCGATGCGCGGCATATCTGCCAGCGCGACGATCCAGCCTTCGGAATCGTCGCTGGCCTCGATGCCGGCGGCGAGGCTCGCGCCCATGCCGCGCTCGGCGTCGGCGGCGAACACCACGTCGCAACCGGCGTCGTTCAGCAGTCGCGCGAGCGCGTCCGAACCCGGCCGCACCACCGCGAGCACCCGCGTGACCACCCGCAGCAGTCGATGCGCGGCTTCATGTGCGACCGGCGTGCCGTCGGGCATGCGGGCCAACAGTTTGTTGTGCAGGCCCTCGGGATCGAAACGGGAGCCGAAGCCGGCGGCGAGCAACACGCCAGTGGCAAGTGAGGCGTAGGCCATGGGCGGGCACCGGTAGAAAGAATGAGACCGATTGTGCGATGCAACCCAGGCACAGGCAAGCGCCAATGCATACGCATGGCGCTTGCTGTCTAAATTCACACGGCTATCGTCGAGGCTCGCCGCTGCGCGAGCCTCACACCTGCAGCGCGCCCATCACCTTATCGAGCGTGACCGGTAAATCGCGCACCCGTACCCCCGTCGCGTGATACACCGCATTCGCGATCGCGGCTGGTACGCCGGTAATGCCGATCTCGCCGATGCCGCGTACGCCGAGCGAGTTGATATACGGATCGGGCCGGTCGATAAACGTAATGTCGAGCGCGCCGATATCCGCATTTACCGGCACGTGGTACTCGGCGAGATTCGCGTTGGTGAAGCGACCGTAGCGCGTATCGAGCAGGGTTTCCTCCTGCAGCGCCGCGCCGATTCCCCAGACGATGCCGCCCATCAACTGACTGCGCGCTGTCTTCAGGTTCAGCACACGGCCCACGTCGTACGCGGCCACGACGCGCGGCACGCGAATCGTGCCCAGTTCGGCGTCGACATGCACCTCGACGAACACCGCGCCGAACGAGTGAAACGAGTACTTCTGCTTTTCGTCGCCGGGTTTGACGGTCGAGGTCGCCTCGATCGGCTTGCCGCCCGAACGTGCGATGATCGCCGCCGCCGGATCGCGTTTGCCCGGCTGCGAACGGCTCGTCACCCAGCCGTCGATCACCGTGATGTCCTCGAGCGCGATGCCGTACACGGGCGAAGCCTCGTCGGCGAGCGCCAGCGTGATCAGCTGGCTGCGCGCCTGGTTGGCTGCGTCGCGCACGGCCGGCGACACGCTCGCCGCCGATTGCGAACCGCCCGACACCGGCGCGCGCGGCAGCGAAGAATCGCCGAGCGCGAAGTGGATGTGCTCGGGCGCGAAGCCGAGCGCATCGGCGGCGACCTGGGTCATCACGGTGTAGGTGCCGGTACCGAGATCCTGCGTGCCGGAGGCGACCATCGCGGTGCCGTCCGGCAGAATCCGCGCTATCGCCGCCGCTTCGCTGCGATTGGCCGGGTACGTCGCGGTCGCCATGCCGAGGCCGATCAACGCGTTGCCGTCGCACATGGAACGCGGCGCGGCGCTGCGCCGCGACCAGCCGAATTTTTGCGCACCGATCTGATAGCACTCGCGCAGCGACTTACCCGACCATGGCTTGTTTTCCTGCGGATCGGCTTCGGCGTAATTCTTCAGGCGCAAAGCGAGCGGGTCCATGTGCAGCGCGACCGCGAGTTCGTCCATGGCCGATTCGAGCGCGAACGAACCGGTGGTCTCGCCCGGCGCGCGCATGAAGGTCGGCGTGCCGAGGTTGAGCGGCACGATGCGGTGCGTGGTGACCTGGTTGGGCACCGCGTACAGCATGCGCGTGACCATGCAGCAGGTCTCGGTCCAGTCTTCGATCACGGAGGTATTCGACAGGCTGTCGTGACGCATGGCGGTCAGCGTGCCGTCGGGGCGCGCGGCCAGAATGAAACGCTGCTCGGTGTGCGGCCGCGCGCCGACCGGGCCGAACATTTGCGGCCGTTCGAGCGCGAGCCGCACCGGCCGCCCGGTCTGCCGCGCGGCCATCGCGCACAACGACACATGCGACCACGACGAGCCCTTGCAACCAAAGCCGCCGCCGACGAACGGCGAGATCACGCGCACGTCGGCGGGCGACATGCCGAACGTTTTGGCGATGGCTTGCGCCGCGCTGCTCACCCCCTGCGTGGCGTCGTAGAGCGTGAGTTGCGGACCGTCCCAACGCGCCATCGTGGCGTGCGGCTCCATCGGGTTGTGATGTTCGATCGGCGTGGTGTAAGTCGCGTCGACCCGCACGGCGCCGCTGCGCATGCCGTCGTCGAAACTGCCGCGCTGCGTATCGGTTTGCCTGCCTTGCGGCCGGTCCGGCGCGTGCGCGTTCGGTTTCGCCTGCGTGAAGTCGACGGTCGCCGCACTGCTCTGGTAGGTGATGCGCAACTGGCGCGCGGCATCGGTGGCATGTTCGAGCGTATCGGCGACCACCACCGCGACCGGCTCGTTGCTGTAGTGAACCTCGTTGTCCTGCAGCAGCGACAGACGCCGCCCAGCGGGCGGCGCAAGCGCCGGCTTGCCGCCGTTCGGCAGACGCGGCGCGTTCTGATAGGTCATCACCAGCAGCACGCCGGGCAAAGCCTGCGCGCGGCTTGCGTCGATCGACGCAATCGTGCCGCGCGCAATCGTGCTGGTCACGAGCACCGCATGCGCGAGACGCGCTTCGGGAAATTCGGCGGCGTAGCGCGCTTCGCCGGTCACTTTGAGCAGACCGTCGATCCGGTCGACCGGTTGTCCGATCAGATTCATACGACACCTCCCGCACGGCCGGCGGCCTGATTCACGGCACGCACGATCGCGCGCTGCGCGAGTTGCACCTTGAAGCGATTGTCGCGTTGCGGACGCGCATCGCGTAAAGCGGCGGCGGCCGCATTGCGCAGCGTGTCCTGCGTGAGCGTCTGGCCGTTGAGCAACTGTTCCGCCGCGCCCGCGCGCCACGGTTTATGCGCGACGCCGCCGAGAGCGATACGCGCGCTGCTCACCCGATCGCCGTCCATCTGCAAAGCGGCCGCCACCGACACCAGCGCGAATGCGTAACTGGCGCGGTCACGCACTTTCAGATAATGCGCGTGGCTGCTGAAGAGCGGCGGCGGCAGATCGACGGCGGTGATCAATTCGCCCGGCTGCAAGGTCGTATCGACATCGGGACGATCGCCCGGCAGTCGATGAAATTCGGCGAACGGAATCGCGCGTTCGCCGGCCGGACCGCTGACGCGGACCACCGCATCGAGCGCCGCGAGCGCGACGCTCATGTCGGACGGATTCACGGCAATGCACTGCGCGCTCGCACCGAGAATCGCGTGTGTGCGGTTCAGACCGTCGAGCGCCGCGCAGCCGCTGCCCGGCACGCGCTTGTTGCACTGCGTGAAGGCCGTGTCGTAAAAGTAACCGCAGCGGGTGCGCTGCAGCAGATTGCCGCCGACGGTCGCCATGTTGCGCAGTTGCGATGACGCGCCCGCCAGCAATGCTTGCGAAAGCAACGGGTATTGCTCGCGCACCAGCGCGTGATTGGCCGCGTCGCTATTGCGTACCAGCGCGCCGATCCGAATGCCGCCGCCGGGCTGCGTCGAGATCGTGTCGAGTCCGCCGATATGCGTGATATCGATCAGCCGCAGCGGCCGTGCCACGCCGCCCTTCATCAGGTCGAGCAGATTGGTGCCGCCGCCGATGAACACCGCGCCCGGCTGCTGCGCCGCGCGCACGGCGCCGGCGATGTCGCCGGCGCGTTCGTAAGAGATCGCATCCATGCTGGTCGCTCCTTTACGCGTTGCGCTGGGGGTTGTCTTGCAACGGGCCTTGCACTTGGCCTTGAAGCTGGCCTTGAAGCGGGCCAGTCGCTGCGTTGCCGGTCTGGCCACCGCCGTCGTGCACCGCGCGCACTGCGGCGACGATGTTCGCGTACGCGCCGCAGCGGCAGATATTGCCGCTCATGCGCTCGCGGATTTCCGCGTCGGAGAGTTGCGGGGGACGGTTGCGGACATCGGCGCTGACGGTGCTGGCCGTGCCGTTGCGGAATTCGTCGAGCAGGGCAGTCGCGGAACACAACTGCCCGGGCGTACAGTAGCCGCACTGAAACGCGTCGTGTTCGATGAACGCGCGTTGCATGGGACTCAAAACGCCGTTAGTGGCGAGACCTTCAACGGTCGTGATCTGCTCGCCTTCGTGCATGACTGCCAGCGTCAGACACGAGTTGATACGGCGCCCGTCGGCGAGCACCGTGCAGGCGCCGCATTGGCCGCGGTCGCAACCTTTCTTCGTGCCCATCAGCCCCGCGTATTCACGCAACGCGTCGAGCAGGGTGACGCGCGCTTCGAGTTGCAGCGTGTAAGTGCGGCCGTTGACGGTCAACGTGACCGGCCGCGGCGGCACGGCTTGCCGCATTGGAGCAGGCGGTGCGACCGGTGTCTGCGTTTGCGCGCGCAAATGTGGCGCGGCGCCGACCGTCGCGGCAGCGGCGGCGGTTTGCAGAAAGCGGCGACGTGAAGGTTGATCGGGCGTGGGTTGATCGGGTGTGGCGGCGGGTGCGCCGCTCGAATCCGGATGATCGGTATGCGTGGGCATGACGTTTTGTCGACTCCATTGAAAGGTCAATGCAGGCTGGCGAAGCGTCGAACTCCGAAGCGTCGCGATCCAACGGATACCGTGCAGCAATTTGGATGCCGTTGCGAGTACAACGGTATGGGAAAAATGCGGGGACAGCAAAGCGAATCTCGCCGGCCGGCGATCGGTGGATGCCGGCGCCGAGCGTGGAACGCAGCGCCCGAGCGCGCCCTTCGGCGATGCCTGGCGTTTCGCGCACTACAGTTTTGCGCATTCGGCTCTGAATCGCCGGGTACGGGCGATGCGTCAGCAACGGCATCAACGGCACCAACGGGCAAGTTCATACGCCAGAAGGAGAACTCATGCAGTTCGATTACCAGCATTTCCATATCGATTGCCGTGCACGTCACGCGGAAGACGGGGCTTATTACGCGAGGGCGAAGATCACGCGTGCGGCGCGAAAAAACGAGCACGTGCAATCGCACGATTCCGGGGATATCGATGCCTTCGCGAACGAGGCCGATGCAATCTCATGCGCGAAGTCGTGGGCGATCGCGTGGTGCGATGCCGCTGTGAGCTGATCGTTAACCGGACGAGCGGCGGGGTCCGGTCACCCGCCGCTCGTCCGCTCGCCTTCCGCGGCGAGCGTTCAATTGCCGGCTTCAATTACCGGCTTCGATCACCGGCGATAGTCGCGCCCGGACGGCCCATGCGCCCACAGCGCACCGGCGACGAAGCCGGCCAACGCCACCACCGCAATCGCCGTAAACGGACTTTCGGCCGTGGTTTCGCGCACGAGGCTGGTCGTGCTTGCACAAAGCTGTTGCGCCTTGCCGCTGAGCTCTCGCGCTTTGCCGGCCAGTTGCGTGCCGGTGTCGCCCAACACATCCCCAACCGCGCTTTCCACTTTGCCCGCGACTTCGTTGAGCGCGCCTTCCGCTGAATTCGTGTCCATACGTTTTTGCTCCCATTGTCATATTTACGCGTGGGGCGTCTGCAATCGCAATGCCGCTACGCCAGGGTTTCGCGCAACCGCCCGGCGAGGGGCGGCGTACGTCCACCAGACGGGGCGCAAGAAGCGCGCCCGGGAACACCACGGAACGGGGGCCGAAAACGCGTGAAGCGCGTTACGGAGTCAATGTCGGCGGCGCGCATTGATGCCGACGAACACCGCCATCAGCATCAGGAATCCGCCGAACAGCAGCGCGGAATTGAGTGCCGCATGCGCGACGCCAAGCCGCCCGACGTTGATGAACGGATAGGGGTAGTAGTCGGACGCACCGCCGCGCCAGAAAGTCACGGCAAGATAGGCCAGCGGATACACGAGCCACAGCAGACCGTGGCGCAGTTTCAGCTGGAAGCGCGGGACGAACAGGAGCCAGTAAAGCGCGGAAAGCATCGGCAAAATGCTGTGCAGCGACTCGTTGAGCAGCATCCTGAACGCGGTCGGCGTCCACCATCCGCGCAACAGCAGGTTATAGGCGATACCGACGAACACCATGTAGCCGACCACCGCGGTCACGACCGTCGGTTGCCGGAAAAAACGCGCCAGCGGCGACCTGAGCCCACGCAGCGCCACGCAGGTGAAACAGATTGCGCAGGCCAGCGCAGTCAGGTTGGTCAGGTAGCTGCTCATGCGGGCCAGCCCGTCCAGCACGGTTAGCCCATGCGAAAGCTTACGGTTGAGCGTCACGCCGGCTTGCGCGACGATCGCGAGCCACGCGATGACGGCGATAATCGACGCCAACGTCACCGACGAAACACTGGGCGTATGCAGCGGAAGATCGGGCTCCCGTTGCTGATAAGGGGCAGGGCGCATGCGATCGATTTTATACGCGCCACCGGGGCTGCGCAGTGTGCGCTATCGATCGCATGCGTTCAGGTTGCGCAGGTCCAACAGCGGCGAGAAAAGCTATGGCGTGCCATGCGTTGCGGCCACCGGCTGCAGACGTTCCACGACCGCCGGAATGGCCGAGCTTGCGGGTGTCGCTTCGTCGATCGCGGTGCGGCCGCCGTCGTGGAAAAAGGCCAGTTCCGCCGCCTTGTTCAGCACGAGAATGCTGATGCGGCGGTTGGTCGGCTCGTCGACGACCTTGCTGTTCAGCGGCAAGACGTCGGCCAGTCCGCGCACCTGCAATAGCTTCTCACCGTGCATGCCGCCCGCCACCAGCGCGCGGCGCGCGGCGTTGGCGCGCTCCGACGACAATTCCCAGTTCGAATAGCCGTCCGGACCCGCGGTGTACGGCACCGCATCCGTGTGGCCGGCAATCGAAATACGGTTGTCGACGTCGTTGAGCGCGGCGCCGATCTGCGTGAGGATCGTTACCGCATACGGTTGCAGCTTCGAACTGCCGGAGGCGAACATGGGCCGGTTTTGCGAGTCGACGATCTCGATGCGCAGGCCTTCGTTGGTGATCGAAATGCGGATCTGATCCTTGAATGCCTTCAAGGCCGGGCTCTGTTCGATCAGCGTGGTGAGCTTCGCTTTCAGTTGTTCGAGGCGAGCCGCATCGGCGGGCGAGACGGTCGGTGCCGCCGTGGTCGGTGGGGTGGGCTGGGTCTGGCTCTTCTTGCCGTCGCCGGGCCGCGTGTCGGAGATATCGCGGCCGCCGCCCTGCACCACGCTCGGCCGCGCGGCGGCGGTGCCCTGGTTACCGCCGAGCAGGCTCGACAGCGGCGTGTTGAAATAATCCTCGATGCCCTGCTTGTCGTACTTCGACGTGGAACCGAGCAGCCACATCAATAGAAAGAACGCCATCATCGCCGTGACGAAATCGGCGTACGCAATCTTCCAGGCGCCACCGTGATGCGCGCCGTGATCGTCGCCCTTGCGCATGCGGCGCACGATCACAGGCGCGGGCGTCTCCACCTGTTGCGACGCGCGCGACTGTCTTTCGCTCATCATGCCGCTCCGCGTCAGGCCGACTTCGGCATCTTGGTGGCGCGCACGGCGTCGTCGAGCTCCTGGAAGCTCGGCCGGTCGGCGGTGAACAGCACCTTGCGGCCGAACTCGACGGCGATCGGCGGCGCGTAGCCGGACAGCGACGCAAGCAGCACGGCCTTCACGCACTGATACGGTTTGGCGGCGGCGCGGGCTTTTGCGTTCAGCAGATCGGCGACAGGGCCGATAAAACCATACGCGAGCAGAATGCCGAGGAACGTGCCGACCAGCGCGCCGGCGATCATTTCGCCGAGCACGGCGGGCGGCGCGCCGACCGAACCCATGGTGTGAACCACGCCCATCACGGCCGCGACAATGCCGAACGCGGGCAGGCCGTCGGCCATCTTCTGAATTGCATTGGCTGCGACCGAAGCTTCCGCGTGGTGCGTGGCCAGTTCCTCATCCATCAGGTCCTGCACTTCGAGCACGTTCACGTTGCCACCGGACATCATGCGCAGATAGTCGACGATAAAATCGAGCAGGTGATGATCTTCCAGCACGTGCGGGTATTTCTGGAACAGCACGCTCTCCTCAGGCGCCATGACGTCGGCTTCGAGCGACATCATGCCTTCCTTGCGGGCTTTCTGAAGCAACTCGTACAGCAGCGCGATCAGTTCGAGATATTTCTCTTTGGTGTAGCCGCCGGTCTTGAAGCACGACGGGATCGCCTTGATGGTCTTCTTCAGCGTGGAAGTCGGATTGCTCACGACAAACGCGCCGATCGCCGCGCCGAAAATACACAGTAATTCGAACGGCTGTAGGAGTGCCAGCACGTGGCCGCCCACGCCGACAAAACTACCGATCACAGAACCGATCACCAGCACCCAACCGATTGCGACAAACATACTCTCTCCGATTATCTTGCCTGACGCGTGATCGAACACGATCGATCAAGAACGGGCCCTTTTTCGAAGGACTTTTCTCGTGCGCCACAAAAAAGTTTGTATGTACTGGTAAACGGCGCGAATCTTTTTTGCTGAAGTGCCCGCACCCATGAAAACGCAAAATTCACCAGATAGTTAGTTTGAGATGACGCTTCCGGTAATTTCGTCCGTTAACTGGGCGATCGTTGCAGCCGCAACTTTTCCGCCGGTGTCGGTGGGAAAACCCGAGCGAGCGGCTCAGTCATGCGAAATGGATGGCGTCACCTTTTTACCGATCGGTCTGCTAGCATGGCTACCGGCTCGTGGCGACGGCTGTTCCAGCCGCCACGCTCATGCGCCGGACGTTCCGCTTTATCGTGCCCGCACACGTCGTCTCTAGAACCGATCGTGAAGATTCACAAAAACGGAGAAGAGCATGAAAGCCAGCACCATTGCCGAACGCGAGGCCCGTGGCCGCGCCGCCCGCGAGCACTCGAAGCGCTCGAGCCATAAAGCGGTCGGCGAATTGGATCGCGATCCGGTCGAACTGCTCCGGCAAAGCAGCGAAGGCCGCGTTGAAAACCTCGTGCCGCTGCGCTACGGGCGCATGGCGGTCTCGCCCTTCACCTTTTTCCGTGGCACCGCGATCCTGCAGGCGCATGACCTGAGCAAGGTGCATGACAGCGGGCTCGTCATGACGATCTGTGGCGACGGCCACCTGATGAACTTCGGTGGCTTCGCCACGCCCGAACGGCAACTCGTCTTCGATCTGAACGACTTCGACGAAGTGGCGGTCGGTCCATTCGAATGGGATCTCAAGCGGCTCACGGCGAGCCTGGTGGTCGCCGCGCGTCATATGCGCCTGAGCCGCGGCACGGCCGAGCATCTGGTGATGACGGCGGTGTCGACCTATCGCGACCGCATGGCGCAATACGCGCAATGCGGAGCACTTGAGCTCTGGTACGACCGCATCACATTCGATCTGATGGCCGAGACAGCGCTCACGCCGGAACGACGCCGCGCGGTGCGGCGCGGCATGGAAAAGGCGGCGAGCCGCACGCATGAAAGCCTGCTGGAGAAAATGGCCGAGTTCGACGGCGAGGCCTGGACGATTCGCGATGCGCCGCCGGGCATGTTTCACGTGCACGGCGCGAACACGCTGTTCTCGCCGGAAGACGACTGGTTCAGCATCGGCAACTGGCGCACCTTGATCGAGCCGATGTGGGACCAGTACCTGAGCACCTTATCGCACGACCGCCGTGAATTGCTCGGTCATTTCACCGCGCAGGATCTCGTTTTCAAAGTGGTGGGCGTGGGCAGCGTGGGCACGCGCTGCCTCGTGCTGCTGAACGTCGATCACATGGGCAAGCCGCTTTTCATCCAGATCAAGGAAGCGCGCAAGTCGGTGATCGCGCAGTTTCACAAGTCGCCGGCGTATAAGCACGAAGGACAGCGGGTGGTCGGCGGGCAGCGCATGTTGCAGGCGGCCAGCGATATTTTTCTCGGTTGGGCGACCGGCCCGTCGGGGCGGCATTTCTATTTTCGCCAACTGCGCGACATGAAGCTGTCGGCGAATATCGAGCTGTTCGACACGGATCTGCTGGAGGGGTACGCACGGCTATGCGGCTGGATCATGGCGCGCGCGCATGCCAAGGCGAGTGGCCAGGCGATCGAAATCAGCGCGTATATCGGGCGCGGCGATCAGTTCGCGGAGGCGTTGACCGGCTACGCTACGGCGTACGCGGATCAGGTGGAACGCGATTACGACGTGTTCCTGAAGGCGTGCCGTAGCGGGGAACTCGAAGCACGCACCGATGAGGACATGGCGGCGGATTTCCGCGTGTAGCGCCGGGGCGCGTAGGCGGCGCGCGTCAGTGCTCGACGCGCGCTTCGCGCAGCGTGACGAAACGCAGACGTTGTTCGCGCGCCGCTTCGACCACGCGCGGCAGCACGGCGAGGATCAGCGGCCGGCCGTCGCTCGTGAGGGCCGCGTTGCCGTCATGCAGCAGCAGAATGTCGCGTGCGGCGAGACCGTCGAGCAAGCGCCGCGTCACCACATGAGGATCGCGTTCACGCGTGTCGTAGCCGCGCCGCGTCCACGCCGCGAGCCGCAAATCGAGCTTGCGCAGCACGGGTTCGAGGAAAATATTGCGCAGGCCTGCCGGTGCGCGGAAGAACATCGGCCGCTCGCCGCTCAGCGCTTCCAGGGTGCGTTGCGCGGCGTCGATCTCGCGCGTGAGCGAGCCCGGCAACGTGACGGAAAACGTGTGCACGTGAACCTGCGAGTGGTTTTCGAGCGTATGCCCGCGCGCCACGATGTCGCGCGCGAGTTCCGGGTAGCGCTGCGCCTTCGCACCAATGCAGAAGAACGTGGCACGCACGCCGAGCGCGTCGAGCAGGTCCAGCACTTGCGGCGTGACGACAGGGTCGGGACCGTCGTCGATAGTCAGCGCGATCGCGTCGGCGTTCTGCGTGCCGGCGGGCAGGCGGGTCCAGTTCGGACCCAGCAGCGAGGTGCGCGGCAACAGGCCGGCCACGGTGAAGACGGCGTGATTCGCGAACATCGCGGCCAGCCACCAGGGCCACATGGAGGGTGTCAGCAACACGCCGGCCAGCACGAAGACGTGCCAGGCAGCTGTGGCCGTGAGCATGGCGGGGTAGCCGGTGCGCGGCCAGCGCAATGGCGCCGGTGCGGCGCCATGCGGCGAAGAGTGTTCAGTCATAAAGCGTACTTCCGGTCAGCCTTCCTCCGTCCTGGGAAGGTCTTGAATCGCGCGAGCGGCGCGCAACATCGAACGATACCATTGATGCGCGGCGCAACGTAGCAGCGCATAGCGCCGAAAATTAATGACAGCGCTTTGAAAGGCATCGTTTCGCTGGGTCTGGACCTTGGCAGAACAACAGCGACTATTGCTGATGGACCATGAGTCGGCGCCATAGCACCGACTCTGTTAGACAGGAGAGACGTGGTGACGGGAGCAGGCATCAAGAAGGTCGCGCTGGTAACGGGCGCGGGCAGCGGGATTGGCCGCGCGTGCGCGCTCAAGCTGCTGGAACACGGTTATAGCGTCGTGCTGGCCGGTCGGCGCCAGGCGCCGCTCGATGCGCTCGCGCGCGAAGCGCAACAACTCGGCGGCGACGCGCTGGCGGTCGCCTGCGACGTGACCGACGCCGCGAGCGTCGCCGCGTTGTTCGACGTCATCCGCGAGCGGCGCGGCCGGCTCGACCTGCTGTTCAACAACGCCGGCCGCAGCGCCGCGCCGGTCGAGATCGACGAACTCGATATCGACGAATGGCGCGCGGTGGTCGATACCAATCTCACCGGCGTGTTCCTGTGCACGCGAGCGGCCTTCGGTCTGATGAAAACGCAGAACCCGCGTGGCGGGCGCATCATCAATAACGGCTCGATCTCGGCGCATGCGCCGCGGCCTCACAGCATCGCGTACACGGCGACCAAGCATGCGATCACCGGCCTCACGAAAGCCGTCTCGCTCGACGGCCGTCCGTACGACATCGTGTGCGGGCAGATCGACATCGGCAATGCGGCCACGGACATGGCCGCGCGGATGGCACAGGGCACGCCGCAAGCGAACGGCGCAATCATGATCGAACCGTTGATGGACGTTCAGCACGTGGCCGACGCGATCTTGCATATGGCCGAACTGCCGTTGTCGGCGAATGTGCAGTTCATGACCATCATGGCGAGCAAGATGCCGTTCGTTGGGCGGGGATGAGATGGGCTGACGGCCACACGGGCTGATGCCGGCGGCCGGCGAAGGGCACCAGCGGCACAGTGCCGGAGATCAACTTATACTGAGCGCTTTCTCCTTCACGGACCGCGATTTGCCGTGCCTCGAGCCACACTCCACGACGACCCGCAGCCGGTGCCGCCCGTGCAGCCCGATCTCGACGAGTGCTGTCACAGCGGCTGCAATCCGTGTGTATTCGATCTCTACGACGAAGCGCTCGAGCGTTATCATGCCGCGCTTGCGCAATGGCGAGAGCGTCAGGAGCGTCAGGCGGCTAAGGCATCGGTGCCTCAGCAGATCACGCCCAGGCGCCAAAGCAGGCCGCGTCAACGTCGTGGCCCAGCTTAGGGCGGCTCGCCGGGCACCCTCTAAAAAGCCCCGCATTCCACCATCCCACCCGTCATGACCGACCTTCAGTCCGCGCCGCTCGACCCCTCGAACGAATCCCACACGCTGGACGACCTGCACCGTTTCGTGCAGCGTCATCCGCGTCTGTTCGTGCTGACCGGCGCGGGGATCAGCACCGATTCGGGCATTCCGGGCTATCGCGACGACAACGGCGAATGGAAGCGCTCGCCGCCCATCACGTTGCAGGAATTTCTCGGCACGCAGGCCATGCGTCAGCGTTACTGGGCTCGCAGCATGGTCGGCTGGCCGGTGGTCGCGCACGCGCGGCCCAACGCCGCGCATGTCGCGCTGGCCCGGTTGCAGACCGCCGGTCATGTGCCGACGCTCGTCACGCAGAACGTCGATGGATTGCATCAGCGGGCGGGTAGCCGCGACGTGATCGAGCTGCACGGCGGCATCGACGGCGTGACGTGTCTGGACTGCGGCATGCAACATTCTCGCGCGTCGATCCAGCAGACGCTCGAAGCGGACAATCCCGCGTTGCTGAACGTGACCGCCGAAACTGCCGCCGACGGCGACGCGCATCTCGAATGGCACGCGCTCGACACGTTTCGCGTGCCGGCCTGTTCGCAGTGCGGCGGTCTGCTCAAACCGGCCGTGGTGTTCTTCGGCGAGAGCGTGCCGCGCGAGCGCGTCGAAGCGGCCTCGCATGCGCTCGACGCGGCGGATGCAGTGCTGGTGGTCGGTTCGTCGCTGATGGTCTACTCCGGTTACCGTTTTTGCGTGTGGGCGCAGAAGCAGGGCAAGCCGATCGCGGCGATCAATCTGGGACGTACGCGCGCCGATCCGCTGCTGGCGCTGAAACTCGCGGCGCCTTGCGCCGACACGCTCACCGCGCTGGCCGGACGGCTGGCGCTCGATTGAAAGTTGAAACTTGAAAGTTGACGGTACAAGGCCGACCGTAGCGCTCGAACAGCGCCGCGCTCGCTCGAACCGGAACGACACCCGCGACGCAAAGGAACCCCGAATGTTGACGACGATCGACCAGCTCGAAGCCATCTATGGTCAGCCGCACGAGCGCGCGGTGCGCAAGGAGATTCCCTATATCAACGAGGACTATCGCGCGTTCATCGAGGTCGCGCCGTTCGTCGTGCTCGCCACGGCCGGCCCCGAAGGCCTCGACTGTTCGCCGCGCGGTGACGCGCCGGGTTTCGTGCGCGTGATCGACGAACGCACGCTCGCGTTGCCGGACCGCCCTGGCAACAATCGTATCGACAGTCTGCGCAATATCATTGCCGAGCCGAAGCTGGCGCTGCTCTTTGTCATTCCCGGCGTGGGCGAGAGTTTGCGGGTGAACGGCCGCGGGCGTATCACGAATGATCCCAAATGGCTGGACAGTTTCGCGGTCGTTGGTAAACTGCCGCGCACCGTGCTGCTGATCGACGTCGACACGGTCTATTTCCATTGCTCGAAAGCGCTGGTGCGCTCGAAACTGTGGGATCCGGCGCGGCATGTCGAACGTTCGCGTTTGCCGAGCGCGGGCGAAATTCACCGGCGCATCAACGGCGCGAGCTTCGACGCCGCGACTTACGACCGCGAACTCGACGAGCGTGTGCGTACGACCTTGTACTGAAACCAGGCAGCAAAACAAGCTGCAAAACCAGTTTGAACCTGGCGTCGAACGCCGAGCAGAATTCCAAGCTGAAGCTTGCGTTAAACCCCGAGCAGAATCCCGAGCCGACCATGACCGATTCCCCTCTTGCGCTGCGGCAACGCTCGCCTTCCGCCGAACGCAATCGCGAACCGATCCTCGCCGTGCTGCGCGACGTGCTGCCGGCCACCGGCCGCGTGCTCGAGATCGCGAGCGGCACCGGCCAGCACGCCATCTGCTTTGCCGGCGCGTTGCCGGGACTCGACTGGCAGCCGAGCGATGCCGATGCGCACGCGCGCGCGTCGATCGCCGCATGGACCGCGCAGGCCGGCCTCGCGAACGTGCGCGCGCCGCTCGCGCTCGACGTGCATCAAACCGACTGGGGTATCGACACGCTCGACGCCGTGGTCTGCATCAACATGATCCACATTTCGCCGTGGAGCGCGACGCAAGCACTGCTCGCGGGCGCGAGCCAGCGTCTGGTCGACGGCGGCGTGCTCTATCTTTACGGTCCGTACCGGCGCGGCGGCGCACATACTGCGTCGAGCAACGAGGCGTTCGACCAGCAGTTGCGCAGCCGCGATCCATCATGGGGCGTGCGCGACATGGAAACGGTGGTGGCGTTGGGCGATTCGGTGGGACTCGTCGCCGGGGAGCCGGTCGCGATGCCGGCCAATAACTTCAGCCTGGTCTTCAGGAAACACGCGGATGCGGCACGGGTCTGACGAACGCGCAGAACAACGCAGGTCCGCGCAGTAAATAAATCGGCCGTCCGTTGCCTGCCAGCGAGCGGCAAGCCGGCATTTCTTTTATTCTTTCACCCTCGACGTCCCGCCGACGTTTCTTCCCGGCGCGGCGTCCCGACATTTATTGGACTCTGGAGAATTCACATGGGCAAACAGGCAATCGGCGTGGTGGGGCTGGCGGTCATGGGCCGCAATCTGGCGCTCAACATCGAGAGCCGCGGCCACGCGGTGTCGGTGTACAACCGTAGCCGCGAGAAAACCGACGAACTCATCGCCGAATATCCGGACAAGAAGCTGGTGCCGGCTTTCACGCTGGAAGAATTCGTTGAATCGCTGGAAAAACCGCGCCGCATTCTGCTGATGGTCAAGGCGGGCGAAGGCACCGACGCGACGATCAACCAGTTGAAACCGCTGCTGGAAAAGGGCGATATTCTGATCGACGGCGGTAATACGCATTTCACCGACACCATTCGCCGCAATCAGGATCTCGCGAAGTCCGGTCTGCATTTCATCGGCACGGGCGTATCCGGCGGTGAAGAAGGCGCATTGAAAGGCCCGTCGATCATGCCGGGCGGCCAGCGCGACGCGTACGACCTGGTGGCGCCGATCCTCACCGAAATCGCCGCCAAGGCGCCGGACGGCGAACCGTGCGTCGCCTACATGGGTCCCGACGGCGCGGGCCATTTCGTGAAGATGGTGCACAACGGTATCGAATACGGCGACATGCAGCTAATCGCCGAAAGTTACGCGGTGCTCAAGCAGGTGGTCGGCCTGTCGAACGAAGAGCTCGGCAAGGTCTATACCGAGTGGAATCAGGGCGAGCTCGACAGCTATCTGATCGAAATCACCTCGAAGATTTTCAGCAAGAAAGACGACGAAACCGGCAAGGATCTGGTCGACGTGATCCTGGATCGCGCCGCGCAGAAGGGCACCGGCAAATGGACCAGCCAGAACGCGCTCGACCTCGGCGCGCCGCTGCCGCTGATCACCGAAGCCGTGTTCGCGCGCGTGCTGTCGTCGCTGAAAGATCAGCGCGTGGCCGCGAGCAAGGTGCTCGAAGGGCCGCAGGCGAAGCCGCTCGGCGTCGAGCGCGAGGCGTTTATCGAGTCCGTGCGCCGCGCGCTGTATTTCAGCAAGGTGATCTCGTACGCGCAGGGCTTCGCGCAGTTGCGGGCCGCGTCGGAAGAGTACAAGTGGGATCTGGACTACGGCACGATCGCAAAGATTTTCCGTGCCGGCTGTATCATCCGCGCCCGCTTTTTGCAGAAGATCACCGACGCTTATTCGAAAGACAAGGCGATCGCCAATCTGCTGCTCGATCCGTACTTCCGCGACATCGCGAAGAACTATCAGGCGGCGTTGCGCGAAGTCGTGGTCGCCGCGATCAACGCGGGCGTGCCGGTGCCGGCGTTCGCGTCGGCGGTGGCGTATTTCGACGCGTATCGCTCGGAACGTCTGCCGGCGAATCTGGTGCAGGCGCAGCGCGACTTCTTCGGCGCGCATACGTTCGAGCGTGTCGACAAGCCGGGCAGCTTCCACGCTAACTGGAGCTGAACGGAGCGGGGCGTTTGAATCGCGGCCCGGCGCGTGCTTGCAGGTAGGCGCGCCGGGCCGTGCGTTTGATTGAAATGGGATCGGCAAATTATTGCCGAAAACTGTCAGCCAGATGGCATGAAGCTGGCGCGAGACCCTTACTGTTGCGAAATTCGAAATAGAGTTTCATCTTTTAAGGGGTTTCCCCTGGGTGTCGACGCTCCTAAACTTCTACTTAAGCGCTACGGGACAACAAGCCCAACGCGCATTAAAAACAAGTTCTGGAGGTTTACATCATGAAGTCCCTTATCTCTGCTGTTGTTGTCGCCGCGGCTCTGGTCGCTCCCGTCGCTTCGTTCGCTCAATCGAACCAGCCGCTGACCCGCGCCGACGTCCGCGCCCAACTGGTGCAACTGGAAAAGGCCGGCTACAACCCGGTCGGCGATCACGCTGACTACCCGTCGAACCTGCTGGCCGCGCAAGCACGTGTCGACGCTCAGAACGGCACCGCTCAAGCCGAGAACAGCGGCTACGGCGCACCGGCTGTCGGTACGTCGCAGTCGGGCCGTCCGCTGAACGGCAATAACCGTAATTCGATCTACTTCGGCAATTAATTTGCGCTGAAGCTGCTGCAGGCGCCGTCTGATCGATTGGCGACGCACAAAAAACGCCGACCGGCTTGAGCCAGGTCGGCGTTTTTTTTTTGCTCGCCGCGAATGGCGTTCACGGCCGTAAGCGTCAACGATTGGGCAAATGCGGAATCCATTCATTGCTCGTCAGATTGAGCTGGTGAATCTGCCGATGCGCCTTGTTCAGATGCGCTTGCGCGGCCACGCGCTGCGCTTCCAGCTGCGACACGTCCTTGCGCGTCTGATTCTGCCGGGTCGACACCGCCTGTTCCTGCACGCCGCGTCGTTGCAGATCGCCGCGTAGCCGTTCGGCCTGCGCCTCGGAGCGCGCGATCAGGCGCGCGAGGTGTTCGTTATGGGCTTCGAGCTGGGCGCGGCGGGTTTCACCATCCGATAGCCGGGTGGCCTGATCCTCGAAATGATGGAAAGCCGACTCGGCGGCTTCCAGATCGGCCGCTTTCAGTGCGCGCCACAGCGAGCCGTCCTGATAGAGCGCGACGTAATACGCCAGTTCTTTCGCGTGAAACAGCAGGCTGACCGAATAACTGAAACTGCGGAACACGCGAAACGGCGTCAGCGCGTCTTCTTCCGTCAGCCACTCGATATCGGCGGTATCCGCTATCTGCACGCCGCGTCCGATCACCTGCGTCGGCACCGCCGGGACGGGCCGCAAAGTCGTGACGGGTCGAGGCGGCGTCTCGGCCCGCGCCGACATGACAGCGGCCGATGGTATCGCGGTGGCGTCGGCGTCCGACGCCTCGCTGCTGTCGTCGGACGGCGGCGAGGCGGCGCCGCCGGTGCTCTCACGCGCGACCTGGACGAGATGCGATGGGCCTGCCAGCACGCTGCGGCGATTCAGGAGATTTTTCACGGCGGTTCCTCCGGTTGACGCCCGGCGCCATTAGATGATGCCGAGCGCGCTACATGCCGGCGAGTCTGGCGGGTCGAGCGGTGAGCGAAACTGGGCGAAGCGACGGTGAAGCGGGTTGGAGTGGTGGCCCCGGGCGGCCCCGGCAACCGTGCGCTGCGGCGCACGGCACGCCGTCCGCGAGCACGGTGCTAATGCAGCGTGCGATGCCGGCGGCCTATATCGTCGAAGAGCGCGCGGCTGGGTTCGAGGGCGAGAAGCCACGATTCGTCGTAGCCGCTGAGGTTGTCGAGCGCCTCGCGTAGCCGCTCGATGGCCAGCGCGGGAATTTCGACGCTGGCCTCGACGCCGCTCGACAGTCCCGCGATGCTGGCTAGCTGCACGAGTGCGTCGGCGGCTTCGGCGACATCCGCGGCGAACACCAGGTGCGTGTTGAGCAACTCGACCAGCCCGGGCGACGCCGCCACATCGTCGACGTTGAGTTGCACGGCCAGAAAGGTGGCTTTGTTCATGCTCAACTCCTCGCAGGATCAGGCGTTTGCGTTTGGCTTACTGCGCGCGGCAAGTCTGAGTATAGGCGAGGGGCGAATGGATTCAATGGTCACACGATTAGGCGTGCATAAACGCAAGCCGGCGCTGCAGCCGCCGGTTGAATTGCCGGACCTATAATAGGGCCAGCGCAAAACGCCTCTTCGCGCTGCCCGGCCCGCTCCGGCAGACAAGGACGCCGGGCGCTTCGTCTCCCTCAACGGTTCGATGACCATGAAGATCATTCGCAGCAAGCGCTTCACCGCGACGCGCGCCTGGGGCGCGCTCGATATCGCCAACATGGGCGGTATCACGACGCGCCTGCACTGGACCGATCAGCCCTATAAGTGGCACGTCAACGACGGCGAGGAAGTGTTCGCCGTGCTCGACGGCCGCGTCGAAATGCGCTACAGGCAGGACGGCGTCGAACAGTCGGCGATCCTGGAAACGGGCGACGTGTTCTATGCGTCGGTGGGTACCGAGCATGTCGCCCATCCGCTCGGCGCGGCGCGCATTCTGGTGGTCGAGGCCGAAGGCAGCGTCTGAACACGGCCATGTGGGGCTGCCATGCCGGCTCCGGCGCCGTTCAGCCAGGGCGGCATAATGGCGAGTCGCCGCCGCGCGCTCCCGTCGAGCGGCATGGCAAATGCTTAGGGCTGGTTGCATCCGATTGAATCAACGTGTCGAGGAAAATCACATGACAAGACAATGGCATTTGACGGGCTCGAGGGTGCTGGCCGCGGCCTTGCTGGGCGTGATGTTCGGCGGTTGTACCACGATGCCGTGGGACAGCACGCCGTTCTACAGCAATGCGCCTTCGCGTCCGACTACCCTCGCCACGGTGCCCGTACCGGCCGGTTTCTACCGGGTGAATGCGGGCGACACGCTGCCCGCCATCGCGGCGGCGTATGGCCGCAAGCTTCAGGAAATCGCGTCGTGGAACGGGCTGCCGGTCAACGCCGCCGTCAGTCCCGGCGAGGTGCTGCGCGTATCGCCGCCCATGGCGTCCGGTAGCGTGGTGACGCCGCCGGTCGGCGTCGGCCAGAACGGCGGGGCGAACGTGCCCAATGGACTCAATGGAGCGGGTGCGCCAGGTGCGCCGGTCGCGTCTTCCGGGCCGCAGCAGGGCGTGTTGCAATGGCCGTTGCGTGGGCCGATCCTCAAGACTTTCGCGCCCGGCAGGTCGAACGGCGTCGTGATCGGCGGGCATCCGGGCGATCCGGTCAAGGCGGCCGCTACCGGCCGCGTGGTCTACGCGGGGACGGGCATCGAGGCGTATGGCCCGCTCATCATCATCAAACACGACGATTCGCTGATTACCGCCTACGGGCAGAACAGCACGCTGCTCGTCAAGGAAGGCGACGCGGTCGCGCAAGGGCAAACCATCGGCGAGGTCGGGGTGGATAGCCGCGGCGTCGCGTCGATCCAGTTCGAAGTGCGCCAGAATGGTCAGCCGGTCGATCCGCTCGCGTGGCTGCCGAAGTCGGGCGGTTAGGTCTTGCTGACAAGACCCGCAGCCGGGTCTCCCGAGCGGGCCTTTTCGTCAGGACGGATTTTGCGCAGGGTTTCTCAGCGTCGCCTGAATTGAATACACTGTGTGGCTCACCAGCCGGCGTCGCTCCTTCGTCGCATAGACAAAGCCGCGCGCCGGCCGCCACGGGTTGTCATTCATAGACGAGACGCACAGGGACACACCATGATCGATTTGCGCAGCGATACCGTAACCCGTCCGACCCCCGCCATGCTCGCGGCCATGTCGGCCGCCGAAGTGGGCGACGACGTCTGGGGCGACGACCCCACCGTGCTGCGTCTGCAAGCCACGCTCGCCGAGCGCACCGGCAAGGAAGCCGGCCTGTTTTTTCCGAGCGGCACGCAAAGCAATCTGGCCGCCTTGATGGCGCACTGCGCGCGCGGCGACGAATACATCGTCGGCCAGTTGGCGCACACCTATAAGTACGAAGGCGGCGGGGCGGCGGTGCTCGGCAGTATTCAGCCGCAGCCGCTCGAGAATGCCGCCGACGGCTCGATCCCGCTCGAAAAAATTGCCGCCGCGATCAAGCCGATCGACGACCACTTCGCGCGCACCCGGCTGCTGGCGCTGGAGAACACCATCGGCGGCAAGGTGTTGCCGGCGGGGTATGTCGACGAGGCGGTGCAACTCGCGCGCAAGCACGGTCTGTCGGCTCACCTCGACGGCGCGCGCGTCTACAATGCGGCCGTCGCGTCGGGCAAGCCGGTCGCGGATTTGTGCGCGCCGTTCGATTCGGTGTCGGTCTGTTTCTCGAAGGGACTGGGCGCGCCGGTCGGCTCGGTGCTGGTCGGCAGCCGGGCGTTGATCGACGTGGCGCACCGCTGGCGCAAGGTGCTGGGCGGCGGCATGCGCCAGGCCGGCGTGCTGGCGGCGGCCTGCCTGTACGCGCTGGATCACAACGTCGAGCGTCTGGCCGACGACCACGCGCACGCCGCGCATCTGGCGGCCGGTCTCGAGGCCATCGAGCACGTCAAGGTGCAGTCGGTCGCGACCAACATGGTGTTCGCGCAGTTTCCGCAGCAGCATTGCGCGCCGCTCGAAGCGTGGCTCAAGGAGCGCGGCATTCTCACGCAAATGCTGTACGCGTCGCGATTCGTCACGCACAAGGACGTGTCGCGTGGCGATATCGATACGTTTGTCGCGGCGGTAAAGGGGTATTTCGCGGCGCGATGAGCTACTGATGCGGGCGCACTGTCACGACAGCGCGCCCGCTTTTCATTTCACCGTCGCTTTCGCATGCACGCCCGAGCGATGCGACGGCGCCAGCAAGCGCAGGCCGCTCGCCAGGCTCGCCGCGCCCGCGAAGAAAGCGCCGGCGCTGAGCGCCAGCGTCGGACCGTGCCGGCCGGCGATACCGAAGCTCAACGCGACCAGCGCCGCGCCCGTGGTCTGGCCGAGCAATCGGGCGGTCGCGACGATGCCGCTGGCGCCGCCGCTCCGCTCGGGCGGCGCGCTCGCCATCAGCGCCTTCAGATTCGGCGACTGGAAGAAGCCGAAGCCTGCGCCGCAAATCGCCATCCGGATCCCGATGTCGAGCACATGCGGGTGCACCGGCAACAGCGCCAGCGACGCCATCCCCGCCGACATCACCGCTAGCCCGATCGCGCCGAGCAGGCCGGGTGGATAGCGATCGGAGAGATTGCCCGCCAGCGGCGCGGCCAATGCAACCACGACCGGCCATGGCGTCATCAGAAAGCCGGTTTCCACCTGGCTGCGATGCAGCACGTCCTCGAAATAAAACGGCAGCGACACGAACGCGAGCCCTTGCGCGGCGAAGGAACACACGGCGGTCACCGCGGACAGCGCGAACACCGGCCGCTTGAACAGATCGACCGGAAGCATCGGCGCCGGGTGGCCCGCTTCCCGGCGGATCAGCAGCGCCCCGAATACCAGCGCGACAGCCGCCGCGCTCAGCACCAGCAGCGTCGACGCGCGCTGCGCCGCCTCGCCGAGCGCGAAGATCAGCGCGGCGAACGTGATCACGTTGAGCAGGGCCGCGACCGGATCGAACTGGTGCGTGCCGCGCTCGGTGTGCGGCAACGCGGGCCACGCGAAGGCGAGCGCCAGCAGGCCGAGCGGCACGTTGACCGCGAACAGCCACGGCCACGCGGCGACCGAAAGAATCAGCGACGCCACCGTCGGTCCCACCGCGAACGACACGCCGACGATCAGCGCATTGGTGCCGAGCCCGCGTCCGAGCCGGTGTGGCGGGTACAGATAGCGGATCAGCGCGGTATTGACGCTCATGATCGCGCTCGCGCCGAGCCCTTGCAGCACGCGCGCGGCGGCGAGCATGGGCAGCGTCGTCGCCAGCGAGCACGCCAGCGACGCCAGCGTGAACAGCGCAATACCGCCGATATAAATGCGCCGATGCCCGACGATATCGCCGAGCGCCGCGAGCGGCAGCAAGGTCGCGACCATCGCGAGTTGATAGGCGTTGATGATCCACACGGACGCCGCGGGCGCCGCATGCAGGTCCGCGGCGATCGCGGGCAAGGCGGTGTTGGCGATCGCGGTATCGAGCGTGGCAAGGGCGACGGCGAGCATGATCGCGGCCATCGCGCGGCGGTTGGCGGCGGACATCGGACCGTCCGCGGGGAACGGCGGGGCGGTGTTGGCGCTGGGTTTGTCGGACAAGGCGTGGCTCGTCGGGTTGGGCATACGGCTCGCGTCCGCGCATTGAAACGCGTGGCGTGCGAGCGGCAGGATTGCGTGTGATGAGGATGCGCGTGGCTTGAGTCCAGCAGTCGAAGCGGTGCGCGCGGCGAATGGCGCAATTGTTACAGAGACGTTGAAATCGTGCTGGGAGTCAGGCGGAGCGGGCGCTGTGAATTGGGGCTATAAGGCAACTAACTGTCAATGCCGCACGGCGTCCTCGAACGGGTCGGGGCTCACGTTGTCAGACGTCTTTGCGGTCCATCCGGCCGGCAGACGAGGTGGTCCGATTCGATCACGCATCCGCGTTGCCGGTCGATTCATCGGCCCGTCACGCGTCGAAAAAATAATGGCGCTGTGTGCCCGGCTGAAGGCGTTGCCCGTGCGTGTTTTATCGCGCCAACGTTTGCCTGTTTTGCGGGCCGATGCACGCGCGCAGTGCCGTGCTCGCGGGGTTTGCACCGCGCACGTGCGAAAAATCCGTGTGGCGGCGCGTGGCGGCGGGCATGGCATGTGCGTCATCAACCGCTCGCGCTCGCCGGTGTCCGGTGGCCGTAAAATGTCCTACTCTGTTTCTTAACCCGCCTGACCGGCACGCGCCTCCCGTCCGTCACCTGTGCGGTTCGCGCCTGTCGCGTCGCTTTTAACCGGAGGCTTCGATGACAGCCGTCGATCTGGAATTCGACCAGCTCAACAGTACCGTCGACGCGCTACGGCGCTCAATTTCCAATCGCATGATGTACGGCGTCGGCAAGGACGCCGTCACCGCGCATCCGCACGACTGGCTGCACGCCGCCGCGCTCGCGGTGCGTGACCGGCTGGTCGCGCGCTGGATGAAGACCACGCGCCTGCAGTACGAACAGGACGTGAAACGCGTCTACTACCTGTCGATGGAGTTCCTGATCGGCCGGACGTTTACGAACGCATTGCTGGCGCTCGGCATCCACGATCAGATGAAGGAGGCGTTGGCGAGCCTCGGCGTCGATATGGAGATGCTGATCAATATCGAGCCCGACGCCGCGCTCGGCAACGGCGGCCTCGGCCGGCTGGCGGCCTGCTTTCTCGATTCGATGGCGACGCTCGGCATTCCGGGTTTCGGCTACGGCATCCGCTACGAGTACGGCATGTTCCGTCAGGAGATCGTCGACGGCGAGCAGGTCGAAGCGCCGGACTACTGGCTGCGTGCGGGCAATCCGTGGGAGTTTCCGCGGCCCGAGATCAAGTATATGGTGCACTTCGGCGGCCGCACGGTGCAGCGTGGCGAGCACGTCGAATGGATCGACACCGAACATGTGAACGCGACCGCGTACGACACCGTTATTCCAGGCTATGCGACCGACGCGACCAACACGCTGCGTCTCTGGTCCGCGCGCGCCACCGAGGAACTCGATCTCGGCGCCTTCAATCGCGGCGACTATCGCAACGCGGTCGACACCAAGAACATGTCGGAGAACGTCTCGCGGCTGCTGTATCCCGACGACTCGACACCGGCCGGCCGCGAACTGCGGTTGCGCCAGGAATACTTCTTCGTCTCGGCGACCATGCAGGATCTGATTCGCCGCTATCAGCGCACGCACAGCACGTTCGGCCGTTTCTCCGAGAAGGTGGCGGTGCATCTGAACGACACGCACCCCGTGCTGGCGATTCCCGAATTGATGCGCCTGCTGGTGGATATTCACCACGTGCCTTGGGACAAGGCCTGGACGCACGTCACGAAAATTTTCTCGTACACCAATCACACGTTGATGCCCGAAGCGCTCGAAACGTGGGACGTCGAAATGCTCGCGCGCCTGTTGCCGCGGCATCTCGAGATCATCTTCGAGATCAACGCGCAGTTTCTCAAGCACGTCAGCGAGCAGTCCGGTCATGACGGCGAGATGATCCGCCGCATTTCGCTGGTCGATGAATATGGCCAGCGGCGCGTGCGCATGGCGTATCTGGCGATCGTCGCGAGTCATAAGGTGAACGGTGTGTCGAAGCTGCACTCGCAACTGATGACACGCGATATCTTCGCCGACTTCGCGCGCGTCTATCCCGATCGCTTTACCAACGTGACCAACGGCATTACGCCGCGGCGCTGGCTCGCGCAGGCGAGTCCGTCGCTGTCGTCGCTGATCGATCAGCAGATCGGCAAGCATTGGCGTAGCAATCTGTTCGAACTCGAACAGCTACGCAATCTGCGCACGGACAGCGGCTTTGTCGAGGCTTTCCGCGAAGCGAAGCGGCAGAACAAAATCCGTCTCGTGCAGCGGCTCGCGCACCACACCAGGCTGCATTTCGATCCGGACGCGCTGTTCGATCTGCAAGTCAAACGCATTCACGAATACAAGCGGCAATTGCTGAACGTGCTGCATGTGATCGTGCGCTACAACCAGATTCGCGCGAATCCCGAGCGTGACTGGGTGCCGCGCGTGGTGCTGTTCGCGGGCAAGGCCGCGTCCGCGTACCGGATGGCGAAGACGATCATCAAACTGATCGGCGACGTAAGCGAGAAGGTGAATCACGATCCGCTGATCGGCGATCGCCTGAAGGTGGTGTTCGTGCCGAACTACGGCGTGAGCGTGGCCGAGCTGATCATTCCGGCGGCCGATCTGTCCGAGCAGATTTCGATGGCGGGCACCGAAGCGTCGGGCACGGGCAACATGAAGCTCGCGCTCAACGGCGCGTTGACGATCGGCACGATGGACGGCGCCAACATCGAAATTTGCGACGCCGTGGGTCGCGAGAATATCTTCATCTTCGGCCATACCGCCGACGAAGTGGACAGCCTGCGCGCGTCCGGCTACCGGCCGCGGCAGATCTACGAGGAGAACGCCGAATTGCGCATGGCGCTCGATCAGATCCGCACAGGCTTCTTCTCGCCGGACGATCCGCTGCGCTTCTCGGATATCTTCCACACGCTGGTGGATTGGGGCGATCACTACATGGTGCTGGCCGATTTCGCCGCGTTCGCGAAGGCCCAGGACGAGGTGGACGCGCGTTTCGTCGACAAGCGCGCGTGGGCGGAGAGCGCGATCGAGAATGTCGCGGGGATGGGGCAGTTTTCGTCGGACCGCACGATCGGCGAATATGCCCGCAATATCTGGCATGTGAATCCGCTGGATATAGAGTGAGGGCGGGGCGATACGGTCATTGTTGGCTTGACCATGCCGCTTACAGGCTATAGTTAGTATCACAAATGGGTTGCGACTACGCGGCCGGCGCTAGGCTCCAGGGACTACCTTGGGGCCTTTCGCTTTTCTAGGGGAAGATTTTTAGCCCGTTGCCTGACACGGCGCCGAATGCCCCGGTAAAGAATTTCTTCTCCAGGATGCTGTAAGCACGATTGGCTTGTCGGGGACGAAGCACCGAGAGACCGATCGGGCGTGCCATTAAATCGCAGAGCTGCAGTCCTTCGGAGTTGGCCTTCTTGTCGCACATCACGATGTCGAATTCGTACTGGGCAGCTGAGCGGTTGTCGCCAGCGCAGACGCGGCGGAATGCGAGCTCCAGATCTTTATCCTCTTTCGCGCCACGTGCCTCGCACACCCCATGCGTCAGCGTCTCATGCTGCGTATGAAGTCGAAGAAAGTGCCGCACGCGCTCCAACCCGTATTGAATTCCTATGTGATACGGGTTGTAGGGATGGGCGTACCTATCGCGAAGCTTTCTTTTGTCGATGACGACAGCGATCACCGTGAGCGGCAGTTCATCGATCAGCGCAGTCAGGCTGTGATCGCCGCTTTCGTCGACGAAAACGATGTAGTCGCTATGCATCAAGTGATTCGCGGACTATCAGGATCGGTGCCGCCCGGCGCGGCTATTGCGTCAGACTTTCGCTGGCGCTGTCCGCGCGCAAGCCCAGCTCGCCACGCGGAAAATCGAACAGCACGTCCAGCTTCTGCATGCCCATCAGGCCGATCACGATGCGATTGGCGTCCGGTTTCGCCTTGACGATCGTGACTTGCGCGTCTTCGTAGCGATGCACCCACTTACCCGAGCCGACCGCCGCGTCGTAGTTGCCGCGTTTGAGCACCTTGCCGACGTCGTCGTCGCCGGTCCAGTCCGGGGCCTTGTCCGTCTCGATGCGAATCATGTCGGTGCTGGCCGTGGCGAACACCAGCGGCGCGCAAAACGTCATCTTGTCGCCGACGTTGACGCAGCCTCGCGGCCACTGCGCGGTGCCATTCGGCGAGATGACCATCGGCAGCATCGTGTAGTCCTTCGTGAGCGCATTCGACGGACTCAGCAGCAGGTAAGGTTTCGCGAAGTTCGCATGCACCAGATACCGTTGACCGACGTTGCCGCCCAACGCCCGCAACGGTTGCGTGCAGCAGCTGTCGTCCGGCTGCGCCGCGCCGATGCCGAACAGGCCCGAGAATGCCCAGCCGAACTCGGCCGTATAGCCGTCCAGTGCCACGCAGTGCCGTGAAATGGCCTGGCAGTTCACCTGCTCGACCGCTTGCGCGGTGACTTGCGCCGTCTTGAGACCGGCCACGCTTATCGGTACCGTCACCGCCGCGCCGGAGATCTGCGCGCCGTTCGCCAGCGGCAGCGAACTCAGCGGGCCGGCGTTCGGATAGTCGGTGTCGGGCAGCGCCGATTTCAGCACGCGCACGCCTTGTGTGCCGGTGTCGAGCGCGACGTACAACGGCTTGCCGTCGAGCTGGACCGGCAGGCCGAGACGCGCGTGATCCTCGTCGGCGCGCTCGACGTGCAGCGGGATCAGCAGACCGTCGGCGCCGCCATTGATCAGCGTGGCCGTGGAGGCGGGCGGCGTGGGTGTGGGGAAGGTGGTGGAGCAACCGCTCAGGGTGGCGAACGTGGCGGTAGCGAGCAGCGCCGCTACGGCACGGTGGCGCGCGTAGGCGCGCCGTTCAGTGCAAAGGGGACGGCGGCCACGCAGGAGAGAGGAGGGGCACGACAGCGACGACAAAAACGACAGGAACATAGATCACGCTTTGCAAAGAGGCGAGTCCCTGGCGAAGGCAATGCATCGTGAGCTGCGATGTGATCGGCACGCGCGGCACACGGAGCACAAGCAGCAACTTTCGCTGGCTTGCCGCGGCGCGAGGAAACCGGGAAGCTCGCGGGCCTGCGGGCGGGAACACGCGTTGACAGGAGCGGCGACTCTACATGGCCGCTCAGGTGTACTTGCAAAGATGTGTCAAGGTGCGGCGAGTGGCGACGTCACCGCGCCGCATGGGGATGCAGGCTGGCGTCGATAGCGGCTCGGGCGTTGCCGATGGCGACGCCTGCCCGCATCAAAAGCCGCTGCCAGGCGGGCCTTTCCGACGCGCTTCTACATCAATAATCGCGCGGACGCCGGATCACCGTGGCCTGCGCGCGACCTAGCGTCGCGCGGTCGAGTACGGCGGTCAACAGGCCGATCACGTCGTCGAGCGTGCGCGAGGTGACTTCGACGCGAAAGGTCACGCGTTCGTGTTGCTGGTCGACGGTGACGACGTAAAGGCGCAGATCGTCGCCGAGCGACGCATGCAGCGCGCGCCGTCCTTGCGCCGACGAGGTGCCGGGCACGGTGACGTCGATAATGACGAGTGGGACGACGTGATGGGTGCGGCGGTGGATCGTGCGCGGCGCGCGCGGAATGGAGAGGTTGGACGTGGCGACGGAGGTGTGCATCGTGGTTGCGCCGATTCGGCGAGGCGGCGCGCGTTGTTGATACCTGCCCACTCTATCGGCGCGTGTCTTAAGGACGCGCTAAAGCTGGCGTGCGGCGAATCAAAATCGTGTTAACGATGTCGTGCCGTCGTGGCATGCTTGAACGTCAAGTGGTGAACTCGCGCCGATGTCTCGACGCCTTCGAAACACCGCCCACAAACGCACGCGACGCACAGCGCCACCTACTCAACCCTTCGGCGCCGCCGCCGAGGCCTTCGCTTCATCCACGGCCGCGCCGACGCGCTCCACGAACTCGCGGTCGACGCTCATGAGCGCCTCGCGCTCGCCGGTCGCCGTCTGCACCATCAGGCGATGGGTGACGTCCTGGGTCGCCCAGGTGAGCCAGCCCACCACCGCGAGCATCGTGCCGCACACCATGCCGACCGGTGAGCGCAGTATCGCGCCGACTACGGCGCTCGCCACGCCGACGAGCGAGATCGTCAGCGGCAAGACTTTGTTCTTCGGCACGGTGACGACCTGCACGCCGACGATATCGCGCAACGGAAAGACCTGGCCGGCGGAAGAGAGCGCGTTACGCGTGACCGACACGCCACGATCGTTGAAAGGAGTTTCCATCGAGTCGAATGCAAGGGATCGCAAAGGGCGCAGCGTACCAGATGCGGCCTGCTCGCGGTAAGTGGCGGCGCGGCGCCGCGGCCCGGCGCGTCGCGGCAAGCTGCCCTACATCAACGATTGCCCGGAAATCATGGTTCGCAGCAACCGTCGACGTTCGCGAGCGAACCCACGCGCTGCTATCCGACGGTAGCGCCCGCCTCGGCACGTCCGAGCCGCGACAACACGAGCGTGTCGCACACCTCGAAACCAAGCCGCTCATACAGAGCGATCGCGGCATGGTTTTCTCCGAACACGTGCAGAAACGGCGTCTCTTCACGCCGCTCGATTTCTCCGCGCAAGACCTGTATGAGCCGGCCGGCCAGTCCTTTACCACGCCAGTTTTCGTCGACGCAAACCGCGCTGATCTCGACATATCCGTCGATGCGCATGCGCTCACCAGCCATCGCAATCAGACGTCCGCCATCGCGCATGCCGATGTAGTTACCCATCTCGGGCGTGCGCTTGCCGAACGGGCCGGGCCTGGTCTTCTGGACCAGATCGAGCATCTCGTCCGTATCCGCCACGCCGAGGCGGATCACGTCAGGGGCGCCCGCGCTGCCGCCGGCGGCTTCGGGAGTGCGCGTCGCGATCATGCGATGGAGCAGGCCGATACGCGTTGCTTGCAGCGCGTCGATGGGACGCAGTTCTTCCTGAGAGAGCAACGCGACCGTTTCGTCGGGTTGCAGCAGCGCGTGAAGCGCCCGATAGGCGGCGGGTGTCTCGTCGGCCAGCGCGGCGAATGGCGCGACGTCGACGAGGTATCGGCGGGCAAGAGCGTCGCCCTGGCCGAGATGCGCCTGGCGGGTGGTGAGCGCGGTCCAGATCACGCGCTCGAGGGTAGCTTGAGTTGAACCACTCATACGGTTTCCTTGTTGTCCTGAGGCTAGCGGCCTGATTGATGGCTGGCGTGAAACCCGACGCTCAGCGCGGCGCGTGTCGACGGCACACCGTCAGCACGATTTGCCGCAGCCAGCGATGAACCGGATCGACTTCGAGCCGAGGATGCCACATCTGCGACACGGTGATCTTCCCGGTCGCCACGGGGAGTTCGAAGGCGTGGATCGCGGCCCCTGCAAGGTGTCCTTGTGGGTCCGTCCGATCGCCGAGAAAGGACGCGGGCACGAGTGCCACCAGATCCGAACGTCGAGCCACCGCGCGCGCCGCGGCAAAGCTCGGCACCACGGCCACGATGCTTCGTTCGAGACCTAGCGCGGCCAACGCTTCGTCGACCGGTCCACGGGTTTGTCCGTGCCGCGACGCGACGACATGGCCGAACGCGATGTAACGTTGCGCAGTCACCGCGCCGTCCCGTTGCAGCGGATGGCCTTCTCTCACGACACCGACGAAACGATCGCGGAATAACGCCTGAAGGCGCACTTCAGGGCCCATTTCGCCCAATACGCCGATTTCGAGATCAGCCGAACCGTCTCGCAGATGCATCGCGCTTTTCTCGGGTTTGGGCGCAAAGCGCAAACAGACCCGCGGCGCGACCGCCGTGACCGCGGCAATCAGCGGCGAGCCGAAAACTTCGACAAAACCGTCGTTGGCGCGCAGGGTGAAAGTTCGCTGCAAGGTCGAGAAATCGGTTTGTGCCGTGGACGGACGAAGCACGGCACGCGCTTCATGCGCCGCGTTTTGGGTGCGCTCGCGGATCGTTTCGGCGTAGGGCGTCAGCACCATATGGCGGCCCGCGCGAACCAGCAAGGGGTCGCCGGTTGCGGCGCGCAGCCGGGCCAGCGTTCTGCTCATGGCGGAAGCGCTTAGTGCCAATCGACGCGCAGCGCCCGCCACGCTTGCCTCGGCAAGCAGCGAATCGAGCGCGATCAGCAGATTCAGGTCGGGTTCGGCCATGGCGGATCCTACCATTTGCCGATGAGATAGCGCGTCTGGTGCAGGTTATGAGTGCGGCCGCTGCGCCTTCCGCCATGTCCCGGCCAACCCTATATTGAATGCACCGGCTCGCTATCGGCGAGTCCTCGTCCGATCTATCCGGACCTGCGTCATGCAAAGGGATCGCTCACATGCAAACTTCAACCCGGCAGAAAACCGTTCTTCTCATCGGCGCATCGCGCGGCCTCGGATTGGCGATGACCGCCGAATACCTCAAGCGCGGCTGGCGCGTGATTGCCACCGGGCGGGCGACGTCGACGGAAAAGCTTCGCCACCTGAGCGGCGCGCTCGAAGTCGAAACCGTCGACATCACGCTGCCGGAACAGGTCGCGGATTTACGCGCCCGGCTCGCGGACCGGCAGATCGATGTGCTGTTCGTCAACGCGGGCGTGAAGAACGACGATCGCGAAACCATCGCCGACGTGTCGACCGACGAATTCATCCGCGTGATGGTGACGAACTCGCTGAGCCCCATGCGAGTCGTCGAAGCGTTCCAGGACCTCGTCGCGCCGGACGGCACGATCGGCGTGATGTCGTCGGGACAGGGCAGCGTCACGAACAACGTCAACGGGCAGTACGAGGTTTATCGCGGCAGCAAGGCCGCCCTGAACATGTTCATGCGCAGTTTCGCGGCGCGTCACGCCGACGACCCGCGCACCTTGCTATTGATGGCGCCGGGCTGGGTGCGAACCGACATGGGCGGACCTGAAGCGCGTTTGAGTATCGAGGAAAGTATTCCGAACCTGTTGAACACGATCGACGCGTATGCGGGACGCTCGGGATTGCATTACCTCGATTACCTCGGACGGGTGGTTCCGTGGTGACGGGTGACGCGACACGCCGCTTGCTCGCCGGGGAACAGGCGACCAAGGGGGTGATCCAGGCTGCAACCCAGGCGACTACTCAGGCGCGCTGCGCGCCGCCGTCTCCAGAATCGGCAACACCTCGTCGGCCCATGCGAGCCAACCCTGTTCCGTCAGGATCCCGCCGCGCAAAACCGCATGCTGCAGCTTCTGCGCGATCGACAACTCGCTCGCCGCGAAGTCCCGCTGTTCGATCTCGAGATAGGTGTCCAACTTAGCCCGATGCTCGGCGATCAGCCGGCGTAATTCCCGATCCACCCCATGCGGACCGATGACGGATTCCGCCCTGAGCTTGATCAGCAGGGCGCGGCTCGCGTCGCCGTCCGTGGTGGGCTCCGCCACCCAGCGCGCCAGTTCGTCCTGCCCCGGCGCCAGCACCTGATACAGCCGGCGGCGGCGCTTGCCGCCTGCTTCGTCGTCGCTCGCCACGATCCAGCCCGCCTCGGCCATGCGCCCGAGTTCGCGGTAGATCTGCTGATGACTGGCATGCCAGAAATAGCCGATGGACTTGTCGAAGCGCCGCGCAAGGTCGTAGCCGCTGGAAGGCTTTTCCAGCAGCGAAGTGAGGAGGGCATGTTGAATGGACATGGCGGCCATTCTAGCGGTTGGTGTCCAGGGCGCAAAACTTTATGCACTCAGTTGCATATCGAGCGGTATCTCGCTATTCTTTATGCAACCAGTTGCGTATTGTTCAACGCCTGTATCAAGGAGACCGACGTGGAAGCACACCCCTTATCCGAAGCCGCGCAGCGCACGCTGTCGGCCTGGCACGACCTTTTGCAACGTAATGCGATGGACGAGCTGGACCCGTTGCTGGCCGACAGCATCGTGTTCCGCTCGCCGGTTGCGCACACCTCCTATCCGGGCAAAGCGGCCATCCGGCTGATTTTGCAAACGGTCAACGGCGTGTTTCGCCAATTCGAGTACCACCGCCGTTTCGTCAGCGAAGACGGCCGCAGCGTGGTGCTGGAGTTCAGCGCCGAAGTCGACGGCAAATCGCTCAAGGGCATCGACATGTTGCGCTTCGACGAGAGCGGCAAGATCGAAGAATTCGAGGTCATGGTGCGTCCCATGAGCGGCTTGCAGGCGTTGGCGGAGCAGATGGGCGCGCAACTGGCCACGGCCCAGGCCGTGCTTACAGGCAAGTCCGACGCGGCCTGATCGGCCGCACGTGCGCTTTGCCGACGGCGCGGGTCATCGCCGAACTTGCCGCCGGCTTGATGCCGAAGCGTTGCCGGCCAGCACCGAACACCATTCCTTCCTCGCAGGAAAACTCATGTCCTTACCCGCGTTACTGAAAGGCCGCCTCGCGCTGCCGATGATCTGCTCGCCGCTGTTCATCATCTCCAACCCCGAGCTCGTGATCGCGCAATGCAAGGCCGGTGTGGTCGGCTCGTTCCCGGCCCTCAACGCGCGGCCCGGCCCGGTGCTGGAGCAATGGCTCGAGCGCATCACGAACGAACTGGCCGAGCACGACGCGCGGCATCCGGAGCGGCCGGCCGCGCCGTTCGCGGTCAATCAGATCGTGCATAAGTCGAACAACCGGCTGGAGCACGACCTCGAGTTGTGCGCCAGATACAAGGTGCCGATCACCATCACGTCGCTCGGCGCGCGCGAGGACGTGAACCGTTCGGTGCATGCGTACGGCGGCATCGTGCTGCACGACGTGATCGACAATACGTTCGCCAGGAAAGCGATCGACAAGGGCGCGGACGGCCTGATCGCGGTCGCCGCGGGCGCGGGTGGGCATGCGGGCCGGCTGTCGCCGTTCGCGCTGCTGCACGAGATCCGCGAATGGTTCGACGGCCCGTTGGCGCTGTCCGGCGCGATCGCCAGCGGCGACGCGATTCTGGCCGCGCAGGCGGCCGGCGCCGACCTCGCCTATATCGGCTCGGCCTTTATCGCAACGTCGGAAGCCAATGCGGACGAACGCTACAAGCAGATGATCGTCGACAGCACGGCGGCGGACATCGTGTACTCCAATCTGTTTACCGGCGTGCATGGCAACTACCTGCGCCACAGTATTGCCAACGCCGGACTGGATCCGGATGCGCTGCCGGAGTCCGATCCGTCCACCATGAACTTCAGCGCCGAGAACGTCAGCAAGGCCAAGGCATGGCGCGATATCTGGGGCGCCGGCCAGGGCGTGGGCGCGGTCAAGCAGGTCGTGCCTGCGGCGGAACGGGTGGCGCGCTTCGTCGATGAATATCGGGCTGCGCGCGACCGGCTGGAACTCGCGTCGGGGCTGGTTCGCGCGCGCTGAGGCGAGCAGAAATAGAAAAACGCCCCGTAGGGCGTTTTTCCTGAATCTCGAACCGGCGAGACGCTCGCGCTTCTCGCCGGCAAAGACCCGCTTTAGAACTTGTGACGGATGCCGACGCGGAACGCCAGTTGGTTGTCAGCCGTGCCCGAGTTACCGAAGTAGCTCGTGCTCGAACCGATCTGTGCTGCCAGGTTCGACGAACCGACGCGGCCCGAAGCGATCTGGTAGATACCCAGTGCGTACACGTCCGTACGCTTGCTCAGCGCGTAGTCGAGGCTCAGGTCGCCCTGGTTGAAGTGACCCGTGTTCGAGCCGCTCAGGTGCATGTACGTGTAGCCCGCGCCTGCCGTCAGAGCCGGCGTGAATGCGTACTTCGCGCCTGCTTCATACGCTGCGAACGTCGTCGACGCGCCCGTGATCGGCGAGAAGTGCGTGTTGGTGTACAACGCCCACAGCGTCGCTGCGCCGATCGAGTAACGGCCGCCAACGCCGAACGTACGCAGATCGCGCACGGTGTTGAGCGTCAGGTTCGAGATAGCCGTCGAGAAAGCCGGCGTTGCCTGGCCCGGGTAACGGATGTCCGTGTACGCTGCGCCGACGCCGAACGGGCCGTTTGCGTAGTTCACGCCGAAGCTGTAAGCACGCGACGAACCTGCCACCGTTGCCGTTGCCGGGCCGGTTGCCGGTGCGCCTGCGAAAGCGCCAGCCTGATTCGAGAAGCCGTACATCGCGCCGAACGTCAGGCCCGCGAAATTCGCGCTGCTGAACTTGACTGCGTTGTTGATGCGGCTCGACGTCAGTTGGTCGATGTCGTTGATGTGGTAAGCGTAGTTACCCGCGACGGTCTGGCCGCCGGTCGAGTAGTTGCCACCCAGGTAGTCGGTCGAGAACGAGTACTGGCGACCGAACGTCACCGAGCCGACGTTGTTTTGCGACAGACCGACATAAGCTTGACGGCCGAACAGCGCGCCGCCCTGGCCGAGCGTGCCGTTGCCGCTGTTGAAACCGCTTTCCAGCACGAACAGTGCCTTCAGGCCGCCCCCCAGATCTTCCGTGCCGCGCAGGCCCCAACGGCTGCCTTGGGCAACGCCGTCGTCGTACTTGACGAGCTTGTCGTGACCGCTGGCGGTCTTCGAGTTGTTGGCGTAGCTGATACCAGCGTCGATCAGGCCGTACAGCGTGACGCTGCTTTGTGCGTGAGCGGCGGAAGCGAAGACTGCGAGCGTAGCGGCGGCAAATACTTTCTTGTTCAAGACTTTCTCCGGATAAAAAATTGAGCAGATCGTCAGCCCTGCTCTTTGGCAAGGTCGTGCGATGGGCCGAAATTTAAGGGAACGCAGAGTAAGGTATGTGACAGGTTCGCTTATTTTTGAAATCTGTCGCGCCGGCGCGACACTCACATAGCTTTGCGCGGCGAATTCGCGCAAGCCGCGCCGCACATAAGCTTTTTCTCTTTTCGCCATCTAAGCGTGTGAAAAACGATTTGTTTTGCGGGCGGCTTGCGCATGCGAGGATGCGTCCCTACCAATTACATCGCTGTGGGGAAAACGTATGCAACGCCGGACAATCATCCAGAATCTGCTCGCTATCGCCGCCGTTTCGCTGACGGCAACGTTTGCACACGCTGCGGACAAGGAACTCAAGATCGGCACGATGAGCGGCCCGGACGCGCAGATCTGGTCGGTCGTGACCAAAGTCGCGGCGCGCGAAGGTCTGAACGTGAAGGTGATCGAATTCAACGATTACGTGCAGCCGAACGCCGCGCTCGACTCGGGCGATCTCGACGCCAACGGTTTCCAGCATCAACCGTTTCTGGATAGCCAGATCAAGCAGCGCGGCTACAAGATCGTCAACGTCGGCCTGACCTACGTCTCGCCGATGGGCTTCTATTCGAAGAAATTCAAGTCGCTCAAGGACTTGCCGGAAGGTGCGAAGGTCGGCATCCAGAACGATCCGTCGAACGGTAATCGCGCGTTGCTGCTGTTGCAGAAGTACGGCGTGATCAAGCTGAAGCCGGGCGTCGGCACGAACGGCGTCAACGCGACGCCGCTCGATGTCGCGGAGAATCCGAAGAAAATCAAGCTGGTCGAGCTGGATGCCGCGCAATTGCCGCGCGCGCTCGACGACCTCGACGCGGCCTCGATCAACACCGACTACGCGGTCAAGGCCGGCCTGCAGCCGACCAAAGACGCGATCGCGATCGAAGACCTGAAGGGCCCGTATGCGAATCTGATCGCCGTGCGCGTGCAGGATCGCAATCAGCCGTGGGTGAAGAAGCTGGTCGCGGCGTATGAGTCGGACGAAGTGCGCAAGTACATCGACACGCAGTTCAAGGGCGCGATTATTCCCGCGTTCTGAGCGATGGCTGCATAAACGCAAAACGCATAAACGCATAAACGCCCGCTGTTTCAGCGGGCGTTTTTGCGTCGAGAGGCTTGCAGCCGTACCAGTCCGACCCGATCCGACCTGAGTTCAGCGAGCCTCGATGCTCAATTGCTCAGCAACGAACCGCTTCTAAAGGCCTTCGCCCCGGCAATCCGCGCGAACTCCAGCCCGGCCGTCGCGAAGCGCGTCAGGTGCCGCGCGTACAGCACACCGGCCACGCTGCTCTTCAACGTCACGACGCGATCGGTCAGCGGATCGACGATATCGGCGATTGCATGCCCGGCGTCGACCCAGGTGCCGACTTCGCAGCGGTACACCAGCACGCCGCTGATCGGCGCGACGATCGGCTCGGCGCCGGCCAGCGGCGTGGCGGCGAATTCGAGCGGGGGCAGCGGGGCGGCCGTCCCGTCGATCACGCCGCGCGAGGTCAGATACTCGACGATCGCCTGCGCGTCGCGCTCGGCGTACTCGTACGACACCTCGCGCTGGCCGCGCAGTTCGATCGTGACCGAGATCGAGCCGTTTGGAATCGGGAAGCGCTCGCCGAAACGGCCGCGCAGATCCGACCAGCAGAAGCTGTGAATTTCGTCGAACGGGTTGCCCACGGAATTGAGCGCCAGCAGCGAGGCCTTCGCGTCCAGATAGCGCGCGAGCGGCTCGACTTCCGGCCACAGGTCGGGGTTCGTGTAGAGGTGCATCGCGGCTTCCCAGTCGCAATGCAGATCGAGCACGACGTCGGCGTCGTACGAGAGTTTTTGCAGCGCCAGACGTTGCGATTCGAGTTCGGTTTCCGGCTTTTGCGCGTCGAGCGCTTCACGCATGGCGGTGCGGATGGCGCTGCGATTGGCGTCGACGTCGTCGGTGAGGCGTGCCTCGATCACCGGTTGCACCAGCGCCGACAGATCGTGGAAATTGCGGTTGAAGTTCTGTGCGGTGTTGGTTTCGAAGCGGCCCGTCAGATGGCCGAGAAAGTGCTGATTCAGGCCGATGGGGTTGGCCACCGGCACGATCACGACTTCGCCGCGCACCTTGCCGGCGGCTTCCAGCGCGGCCAGCTTGCGGCGCAGTTCCCACGACACCAGCATGCCGGGCAACTCGTCGGCGTGCAGCGACGACTGGATATAAATCTTCTGCCCGCCGCCGGAACCGTAATGAAAACTCGTCAGGTTACGGGCAGTGCCGAGCGTCGGGGCAATCAGCGGATGGGTTTGGGTTTGCATGGTCTTCGGAGTCGCGGGCAAGCGAGGCATGCCGCGCTATGTCGTTGATTTCAGTGGGAAAGCAGGTTGGATGGCAATGCAAGAGCGAGGCGGAGGCGGCGCGTGCGGCGCGCCTCGACCGCACGATCTTAGCCGATCTGCCGCGCGGCGTGCGTCAACCGGGCGGTGCAATGTGGCACAAGCCGGCACAAACGAAACGGGCCCCGCGTGTGGCGGAGCCCGTTGCCTGCAAGCCGGTACGCGCGCCGCGAGGCGCGCGAAGAGGGCTTAGCTGCCGTACACGTCGAAGTCGAAGTACTTCTTCTCGAGCTTCTTGTACGTACCGTCCTTGATGATGTCGGCGATTGCCTTGTCGACCTTCGCCTTCAGATCGGTGTCTTCCTTGCGCATGCCGATGCCTGCGCCGTTGCCGAGGACCTTCTCGTCGACGATATCCTTGCCTGCGAACTCGTAACCGGCGCCGCGCGGCGTCTTCAGGAAGCCGATTTCAGCTTCCACGGCGTCTTGCAGCGACGCGTCCAGACGACCCGACAGCAGGTCGGCATAGACCTGATCCTGGTTCTGATACGGAACGACCTTCACGCCCTTCGGCTCCCAGTACGTCTTTGCGTAGGTTTCCTGGATCGTGCCCTGCTCGACGCCCACCGCCTTGCCCTTCAGCGAGTCAGCCGTCGGCATCACGCCCGAACCTTTCTTCGAGACGAGGCGGGTCGGCGTGTTGAACAGTTTCGACGAGAACGCGATCTGTTCGGCGCGTTGCGGCGTCATGGACATGGACGACAGCACGCCGTCGAACTTCTTCGCCTTCAGGGCCGGGATCATGCCGTCGAAGTCGTTTTCGACCCACACGCATTTGGCCTTCAGGCGCGCGCAGATTTCATTGCCGAGGTCGATGTCGAAGCCAACGAGCTTGCCGTCCGAGCCTTTGGACTCGAACGGGGGATAGCTGGCGTCAACGCCAAAACGGATAGTCGACCAATCTTTAGCGTGTGCGCCAATCGAGACCGTTGCAAGCAGAGCAACCGTCAAAGCCGCTAGCAGTTTTTTCACTGTTTAACTCCTCGGTGTAGTTCAAATACGCCCGTATGCGGTTTTGCCGCGGCGGGCCGCCCGGCGCGACTCACGACCGGGCTTGGGTGGAAGCCGCCAGCCGGGGCGGCCAGCAGCGCGCGCCAAGCTTATCAGGTCAAAAATATTGGGAAGCTAGTGAAACACCGGATGGCGAAGGAGGATAGCTTTTAACGCGAGAATGTGGTGGAGCTTAAAGTGCCGACCGTGCCGCACCAGAGTTCGCCTTTGCCCATCATTTCCGTCTCGCGTGCGCTCATGCCCGCGCAGGCGCCGTGCGAATCCTGCAAGTCCTGCGGGCTGGTTGAATCGCGCTGAATACGGGCGAGCGCCGCGCGGTTCATTTCGCCTTGCAGCCAATTGCCAAAACCCATTACCAAACTGGCCACGACGGCCAGCAACACCCATTCTGTTTTCTTCAAGCGCATTGTGATGGTCTTGTTCGACGACCCGAAAGCCGGTTCGCTTCATGCTTTGCCCACGACCATTGCCGGCGTGGGACAAGTTAACGTTATCGGCAGCCGTGCCGCACTTCTTTAAGTATTGCCCACCGCGTGCGCGGCCCGCTAATAGCATAATTTTTTGGGCATGGTTATCTTTTCGGATGGCGCTATTAAGTGAAGTTGATTACGACCTGTTACTCAGCGCGTGCGTTTCAAGCGGAGACCCGCCAAATTAAAGATTTCGCATAAATCGCCGTTAATACGGATGTGCCCGTTTGACCGGTCACGCCAGGTTGCCCGTTTTTCCCGACACCGTCGTGGCCGAAAACAAAATTGTATTGCTTTAGCGCTATCATCAATGCTCCTCGCGCTCGCTGCCGGCGGCGCAACGAGCGTATCTGTCTGAAGAAAGTCACCGAATACCACCTGCGCGGATCGCCTCCGCGGGCTGGCGTTCGTCGGCCAGGCCTTCTGCTAAACGGTGTTGTATATGCACGAGATGTTGATGGCAGATGACATGCGCTGTTCTAAACGAGGCTTCCCGCGCAGAAACGCGGGCGCTGCAGCTCGCGCGCAGGGTTCGTGCCGCCCGGCTATATCCGCATTTCTGACGCTTCTGATCGGCGTGGTGTTCTGCTGCGGGCTCGTATCGGTTACGCCCGCCCAGGCCGGCGAGAAAATCCTGCGCGTGCTGGCATGGCCCGGTTATGCCGACGACGACGTGGTCAAGACGTTCGAGTCGCGCTACAAGGTCAAGGTGGAAGTCACGCTGGCCGATTCCGACGAGGCCTTGTGGACGCTGATGCACAGTCAAGACGCGCCGCCGTTCGACGTGCTCGCCGCCAACACCGCCGAAATCCAGCGCTATACGCACGCCAATCTGCTTGCGCCGCTCGATCTGGCGAGCTTGCCGAACACGAAACTGCAACTGCGGCGGTTTCAGGCGCGCACGTCGATCGAAGGGCTCACGTCGGCGGGCAAGGTGTACGCGATTCCGTTCACGTATTCGTCCATGGGCCTGATCTACGACCGCAAGCAGATCGCGGTGCCGCCGCGTTCCATGCGCGAGCTATGGAATCCGAAGTATCGTGGCAAGGTGCTCGACTTCAACAGCGCGCAGCACAACTTCTCGTTCACCGCGCTGGCGCTCGGCTACCCGCATCCGTTTCAGCTCGACGCCACGCAGATTCACACCATCGCGCAGAAACTCGTCGATCTGCGCCGCAATCTGTTGACCTATTACACGCTTCCCGAAGAAGCGACCGCGGTTTTCATGCAGCACAAGGTCGCGCTGATGTTCGGCAACTACGGCACCCAGCAGGTCGAAATGCTGCGCCGCGCCGGCGCGGACGTCGGCTATGTGATTCCCGATGAAGGCGCGCTCGCGTGGCTCGATTGCTGGTCGATGACGCGTTCGGCGCAGGACCCCGCGCTCGCGCTCGCGTGGATCAACTACATGCTCGAACCCGGCGTAAGCGGCTTGCTCACGCAACGTCAGGGGCTCGCCAATACGCTGAGCGCGCCGGTCGACAACAGCGACAACGCTCACATCGTGTGGATCGGACCGGTGGAGGATATCCAGCGGCGCGAGGAGCTGTGGGCTCGAATCGTGTCCGGCGACCGCTCGGAGCGCTTCTGATGATACGGCCCGGCCTGACCGTCAAGTTGTCGGTGCTGCTCGCGTGTATCGGCGTGCTCGCGTCCGGCGCGACCGGCTATTACGCGTATCGCGCCAATCGCACGATGCTGGTGAACGAAGCGGGCCACAGTCTGCTGACTTCCACGGAACTGCTCGGGCAGCGCTTCTCCAACTCGATCGACGACGTCGGCGCCGACGCCCAGGTGCTCGCGAGCTTGCCGTCCGCGGCGGACGTCGCGCAAACCGACGACGGCCTCGGCAGGAACGCGGCTCGCGAACAGTTGGCGCAGGTGTATTCGAGCTTCATGATCCACCACCCCGAGTACCTGCAGATCCGTTTGATCGCGCGGCAGCACTACGGGCTCGAACTGATCCGCTTCGATCGCGACGGCGACGGCCTCGTGCGCGTGCAGGGCAACAGCCTGCAGGAAAAAGGCCAGTTCGCGTATGTGTTCGAGACGCTGGCGTTTTCGCCGGGCCGTATTTATACGTCGCCGATCTCGGTCAATCACGAGTACGGCGCGCATGGCGCGGAAGGCAAACCGACCTTGCGGCTCGGCACGCCGGTGGCGAACGCGGGCGGCGAGGTGGTGGGCGTCGTCGTGATCGACGTCGACCTGGCCGGTTTGCTCAAGCGCTTGCAAAGCGATTTGCCGAGCGACTATCAGGTCTATCTCACCAACGAATGGGGCGACTTCCTGGTCCATCCCGACCCGTCGAAAACCTTCGGCTTCGACCGCGGCCGGCGTGTGCTGATCCAGGACAGCTTCTCCGTCACCAAACCGCTCTTCGAGCAGTCGCAAAGCGAAATCCTCGTCAACGGCCTCGTGAAGCCCAGGCAGGCCGCCGGTCAGGTGCTCGCCTTCGTGCGGCGGCCGTTCGGCGATTCCGCGGGCAACCGCTTTATCGTGCTCGGACTCGCCAAGCCGCTGGAGGACGTGTTGTCCGGCGCGAATCTGCTCGGCGATCGCATCGTTCGTATGGTGCTGGTGTTCAGCGTGCTGGCGCTGGGTCTTGCCGTACTGTTCGCGCGCGCGCTGACCAAGCCGCTGCATCTGCTCGCGCATGCGGCCACGCATCTGTTCGCCGAACATGCCATGGAAACGCTGCCGCTCAAACGGACCGACGAAATCGGCGTGCTGGCGCGCTGCTTCGATCGTTTGCGCCGCGAAATCAAATCGCAGATGGACGTGCTGCACGCCAAGCAACGCGAGCTCGTGCATCTGGCCACGCACGACGGCCTCACCGGCTTGCCGAACCGCATGCTGTTCATGCAGAAGCTCGAAAGCGCGATCGACGAAGCCACGCGGCGTCAGGAGGGCCTGGCGGTGCTGTTCGTCGACCTCGACCGCTTCAAGCAGATCAACGACCAGTTCGGCCATTCGATTGGCGACAAGGTGCTGGCCGCGGTGGCGCGTCGGCTGAAACAGGTGCTCTGTTCCGCCGACGTGGTGGCACGACTCGGCGGCGACGAGTTCATCGTGCTGATCGAGGGGCCGCGTTCCGCGGAGGCGGCGCCCGCGATCGCGTCGCGCATCATGGACACGCTGAACGAAACCCTCGTGATGGACGGGCAAAGCATGAACGTGGGCGCGAGCATCGGCATCAGCCAGTTCCCGGACGACAGCGGCACGGCCGAAGAACTGCTGCTGAACGCCGACGCCGCCATGTATGCGGCTAAATCCGGCGGACGGTGTGCGTATTTGCTGTACCACGATCTGCTCGAGATACGCCGGCGCGAACAGCGTGCCCATCAGGAAGAGGCGCAGGCGAGAGCCGCTCAGGGAGCGACGGCCGGCCGCGAGGCCGAACCGATGGCCTGAGCGGGCCCGTTGTGGCGTCTTCGCCGGAGTCTGGATTGCGCGTCGCGCTGCCGCTTTATCCGCGTCCTCCTTGCGCGCCGCTAACGAACGCCTTGCACGCGGCTTCACGTCGATCGCGTCGCTCCGTCTTCCTCGCTTCGACCCGCGCCAAACGGCGTTTTAATCAGACAAATACCCGCTAAAAACGCGAGGCAAGTTTGCCTCGATGGTCGCTTCAGCGAGCGCGCCAGCAATCGTTTGCGCCGATCCTGAGGCAAGTCTTTTTCATTTCACTGGAAGCGTTTTCGCCGTCTCAACTTTTGCCGCGGGCTTGCCGACAACGTCGTTATGGCAACAGGATTGACTGGAGATTTTCCGTGAAGCGACAGGTTTGTTTCTTGATGGCGGCACTGGCGCTTGCCGGTTGCGCGCAGATGCCGCCGTCGACTGCGGCGCATACGGATAAGGCGCCGAACGAAGTGATCAGCTTCGACATTCCGCCGGACGCACTCGGCGCACGCGATCCGCAACTCACCGCCGTGCTGGCTAAAGCCGGTGCGCTGGCCGCCGCGCAACCTCAGCCGACGGTCGTGCTCGTCACCGCGTTAGGCCAGGACTTCGCCTATCTGAATCAGGCAGTCTGGAAAGGCGTGCCGGCACAACACACGGCGCGGGTGAACTTCGAGAACCGGACCGCCGGCTTGGGGCAGCCGTATAGCGTATCGATCAGGACGGTTCAATGAACGCGCACCTGATGATCGCTCGCGGCGCATTTCTGAGCCTGGCCACCTTGCTGGTCGCACCGGCGTTCGCGGGTCAGCCGGGTGCGGATTTGCAGTCCGCCGCCGCGTTTCCGCCGGCGGCGGACAAGGTCTATCCACCGTTGCCGTCGCTCGCCATGCTGCCGCCGCCGAGTGCGACCGACGACGATGCCGCGCCGCTCAAACCGGCCCTGCATCGCAAGAAATCACGCGCGCCCGCGCAGACCCAGGAGCGCCGCATGCCGCCGGCTCCGGTGGTGCGGCTGATCGTGTCCGACGCGTCGCACGCTTATCTCGACGGCGTGCAGCGCCAGATCGAGCTGGCCATGAACAAGTAACGCAGCGCCCGGCACGACCCACCACGCACGCAGGATCGGTCGGCGTGGTTGTCGTGCCGCTTTCACCTCTTTATCGCTATCGAGCGAAAGGATGAAGCATGTCCTTGAAAATCTTCTTTGCCGCGTTCGCCTGCTGGATGGCGTGCGGTACAGCGCAAGCGGCCGACGACTGCTTCAACGAAGCCGCGGCCTATCAAGGGGTCAACCCGTGGGTGCTGCGTGCGCTCGCGTGGTACGAATCGAAGGGTGACCCGAGCGCGATCCGGCGCAACGCCAATGGCTCGATCGACGTCGGCCAGCTGCAGATCAATTCGATTCATTTCGGCGATCTCGCCCGCGAAGGCGTGCCGCATCGCGCGCTGATCGATCCGTGCGTGAACGTGTACGTCGCCGCGTGGCTTCTGAAACAGAAGATGGTCAAGCACGGCAACACGTGGCGCGCGATCGGCGCCTACCACTCGGAAACGCCGCGAGAGCGGGACGCCTACGCGCGCGGCATCCAGAAGGTGTTGGTGGCGTGGGGGCAATTGCAGTCGGATCGCTAGACCGTTTCCTCCCACGCCCGGGCTCGAACGTCAGCTCACGCTTAGACGATCCGTGCGCCGCCGCGATACGTGGCGCGCGGTACCGGCAGCGTGTCGAGCATCGTCACGCGCACGAAGTCGGCGCGCAGGCCGGCCGCGATCGAGCCGCGATCATGCAAGCCGGCCGTGCGCGCCGGTTCGGCGGAGACTGTCGCCATGGCGCGCGGCAGTGTCCAGTCCGCTTTCGCGACCAGTTCGAACACGGCGGTCAGCAAACTCGACGGCACGTAATCCGACGACAGGATATCGAGCAGATTCGCCTCGGCCAGTTCGAGCGCCGATACGTTGCCCGAATGCGAACCGCCGCGCACGATATTCGGTGCGCCCATGATGGTCGAAATGCCATGCGCGCGCGCGGCCTCGGCGGCCACGCGCGTGGTCGGAAATTCGGCCAGCACGATCCCTTCCGCGCGAGCCTGTTCGACGTGTTCGACCAGCGTGTCGTCGTGGCTCGCCACCGGAATGCCGAGCCGGTTGCAACGTTCGACGATCTCGCGGCGGTGCGTGTCGGCGTAACGCGCCTGCTCGATCGACAATTCGGTCAGCGCGGTCGCGACATGTTCGTCGCTCAGTTTGCCGTTACGCTCCTGGAAGCGACGCCATTGCTCGCGATCGTGCCACTGGCGTTGACCGGGCGTATGGTCCATCACCGAAGCAAGCCGCAGCAGCGGATGCGCGCACAACGAATCGAACAGTTCCACCACGTCGGCGGTGGCGATTTCGCAGCGCAGATGCAGAAAGTGTTCGGCGCGCAGCAGGTTGCGTTCGGACAGGCGCGTGAGCGATTCGGCGCACTGCGTTTGCACGTCGCGGCCGCGCAGCCCGACGTTCGAGCGCGAACCGATGGCGAGCGCATCGAATACCGTCGTGATGCCGGCGGCAGCCACCTGCGCGTCGTGAATCACGAAGGCGGCGTCGGTATTCCACTGCACGCCGGGACGCGGCGCGAGATGTTTCTCGAGATTGTCCGTGTGCAATTCGATCAGGCCGGGCAATAGATAGTCGCCGTTCCAATCTTCCGCGTCGCGCGCCGAGGTCGTGCCCCGCTCGAGGCTGCGAATCACGCCGTCTTCGACGTGTACCACGCCGGTGAATACTTCATCTCGCGTCACGATGCGAGCGTTCCTGATCAACATCGACTTGCTCCGTAGTCAGTCGGACTGGATGGGTGGGACTGGATGGTTGGTTCAGTGTAAAGCCGTTTCCTGTTTCGCCGGGCACGGATCGATCCGCTCAGTGGCGCAGCGGCGGCCTTAATTCGAGCCGGCGCGTCGCGACCTTGTTGCGCGTGTCTTCGTCGTGAAAAATGCCCACGATCGCCGCGCCGCGCTCGCGCGCTTCGACGATCAGATCGGCGACCACGTCGCGGTTCTCCGCATCGAGCGAAGCGGTCGGCTCGTCGAGCAGCAGCAGCGGGTGACCGGCGATCAGGCCGCGCGCAATGTTCACGCGCTGTTGCTCGCCGCCCGAGAAGGTGGCGGGCGCCAGCGTCCACAGCCGCTCCGGCACGTTCAGTCGGGCCAGCAACGCGGCGGCCCGCGTGCGGGCTTCGTCTTCGGCCACACCGCGCGAGAGTAGCGGCTCGGCGACGAGCGTGAGCGTCGGTACACGCGGAATCACGCGCAGAAACTGGCTGACGTAACCGACCACGCCGCGCCGCAGGCGCAGCACGTCGTGCGGTTCGGCGCCGGTGATCGACACGGCGCGGCTGTTGTCCGCTGCGTCGCGAATCTCGATCGAACCGGTGCTCGCGAGATAGTTGCCGTACAGGCAGCGCAACAGCGTGCTTTTACCCGCGCCCGATGGGCCGACCAGCACGACGCATTCGCCGCGTTCCACCTCGAGCGACACGTCCGCGAGCGCTTCGATCTGCACGCCGCCCTGGCCATGCAACGTAAATGTCTTGCCGATGCCGACCGCGCGCAACATCAGCGCGGCGTTGTCGGCGAAGGCGTGCCCGGCGGCGCGGGTCGGGTTGGCGGTATCAAAGGATTGCATCATGAGCCTCAAACCGGCAGAACCGAGGAAACCAGCGTTTGCGTGTACGGGTGCTGCGGATCGTCGAGTACCTGATCGGTCAGACCCGCTTCGACCACTTCGCCGCCTTGCATCACCATCAGCCGATGCGCGAGCAGACGCGCCACGCCGATATCGTGCGTGACGATCAGCACCGACAGATGCAGCGTGGAAGTCAGCGTGCGCAGCAGATCGAGCAGGCGTGCCTGCACCGAGACGTCGAGACCGGCGGTGGGTTCGTCCATGAACACGAGCCGCGGGCTGGTGACGAGATTGCGCGCGATCTGCAGACGCTGCTGCATGCCGCCGGAAAACGCGGCCGGAAACTCGTCGATCCGCGACGAATCGAGTTCGACGCGCTCCATCCACTGCGTGGCCGCGTAGCGGATATCGCCGTAGTGGCGTGCGCCGACGGCCATGAGCGGCTCGCCGATATTCGCGCCGGCCGAAACGCCGCTGCGCAGTCCGTCGCGCGGATTCTGCTGCACGAAACCCCACTCGGTGCGCATCAGCATCCGGCGGCGCGGTTCGGACAAGGTCAGCAGGTCGAGTTTTTCACCGTGCGAGGCGGTGTAGTGCAGCGCGCCGCTGTCCGCTTCGGTTTTCAATGCAAGCGCATTCAGCAGCGTGGTTTTGCCCGAGCCCGATTCGCCGACGATGCACAACACCTCGCCCGGATACAGGTCGAAGCTGACGTTTCTGCAGCCGTTGCGGCCGCCGTATTGTTTGGTGAGCGCGCGGGCGCTCAGCAGCGGCGTCATGCTGCGTCTCCTTGAGCGGTGGGGCGCAACGACGGATCGAATTCGGCGTCGCCGCGGCGTTCATGACAGTAGTCGCTATCGGAGCAGACGAACATTCGTTGGCCCGCGTCGTCGACGATCATCTCATCGAGGAAGCTTTCCGTGGCACCGCACAGCGCGCAAGCATGCTGCCACGTCTGTACTTCGAACGGGTGATCGTCGAAGTCGAGACTACGCACCGGCGTGTAAGGCGGAATCGCATGAATGCGCCGCTCGCGGCCGGCGCCGAACAATTGCAGCGCGGGGTTCATATGCATCTTCGGATTGTCGAACTTCGGAATCGGCGAGGGCGACGCCAGATAGCGATGATTGACGATCACCGGGTAGTCGTAAGTCGTGGCGATATTGCCGTGATGCACGATGTCTTCGTACAGCTTCACGCTCATCAGGCCGTAGTCCGCGAGCGCATGCAGCTTTTTGCTTTCGGCCACGCGCGGTTCGAGCCGGAACAGCGGTTCGGGCATCGGCACCTGATAGACCAGAATCTGTTTGTCGGTGAGCGGTGCTTCCGGAATGCGGTGGCGCGTCTGGATGATGGTGGCTTCGACAGTGCGGCGCGTGGTCGCCACGCCAGTGGTGCGCGCGAAAAAACGGCGGATGTTGACCGCGTTGGTGGTTTCGTCGGAACCTTGATCGATCACCTTGAGCGTGTCGTTGCGGCCGATAATCGCTGCGGTGACCTGAATGCCGCCCGTGCCCCAGCCGAACGGCAGCGGCATTTCACGCGAGGCGAACGGCACCTGGTAACCCGGCACGGCGACCGCTTTGAGCAACGCGCGACGCAGCATGCGTTTGGTCTGCTCGTCGAGGTAGGCGAAGTTGTAGCCCTCCGCGGCGGCGTCGTACGACGGCGTGGCGAGCGGCCTGGTAAGCGGTGTAGCGGCTGTGTTCATGCTGCCTGCTCCTGCTGATCGTGGGCCGTTTGCTGGGGCGCGGTGTTGTTTTCGCGGGCGTCGCTCGGGCGCCTGACCTCCTGCTCTGCGTGCTGTGCGCGCAAGCGCCGCACGAGTTCCAGCTCCGACTGAAAGTCCACGTAGTGCGGCAGCTTCAGATGCTGAACGAAGCCCGACGCCTCGACGCTATCGCTATGCGACAGCATGAATTCGATGTCCTGCGTCGGCGAGGCCAGCGTTTCGCCGAGTTCTTCGGCACGCAGCGCGCGATCCACCAGCGCCATGGCCATCGCCTTACGTTCCGAGTGACCGAACGCGAGACCGTAACCTTGCGTGAAGGTGGGCGGCACCGCGCCGCTGCCGGCGAACTGGTTGATCATCTGGCATTCGGTGATGTCGATCTCGCCGATGTCGACGCTCTCGCCCAACTCGTCGAGTTCCATCTCCACCGAGATCGTGCCGAAGCGGATTTCGCCGGCGAATGGATGCGAGTTCGCATAGCCGCGTTGCGTGGCGTAGCCCATGGCGAGCAGAAAGCCTTCGTCACCGCGCGCGAGATTCTGCAAACGCGTGGCGCGGCTTGCGGGAAACGCCAGCGGTTCGCGCGACAGATCGCCGGGTTCCGGCGCATTCGGTGTGGGACGTTCCTGTTCGATCAGCCCTTCCTTGTCGAGCAGCGTGACGACGCGCGGCATGGCTTCGGCGGCGACCGGTGCGACGCGCTGCGGCGACGGGTGTGCCGGCGCGCCGCTCGCGTGCGCGTCGCCCTCGGCAAGCAACGCGAAATCCAGTAGACGCTGCGTGTAATCGTAAGTCGCGCCGAGCAACTGACCACCGGGAACATCTTTGAAGGTTGCCGAGATACGGCGCTCCACCCGCATGGCTTCGGTATCGACCGGTTGCGTATAGCCGAAACGCGGCAACGTGGTGCGATACGCACGCAGCAGGAAGATTGCTTCGACCAGATCGCCGGCTGCCTGTTTGATCGCCAGCGCGGCGAGTTCTTCGTCGTAGACCGAGCCTTCGGTCATCACGCGCGCGACCGCCAGACGCAACTGTTCGCGGATCTGCGCGACGCTGAGTTCGGCCAGTTGCGTCTCGCCGCGGCGCTCCTTGTCGAGCAGGCGCCACGATGCTTCGATCGCCCGTTCCCCACCTTTGACGGCAACGTACATCAGTTCACCTTCGCTTGAGTTGTGCGGGGCAGGCCGATCAGGGCGTCGCCGCAGACGAGATAACAATCGACACCGCACGGAAACAGCGGCGCGAGCGCGGCGCGTTCGCGCCAGAAGCGTTCGGGCAGGCCGACCGGTGCGATCGTCTCGGTGTGTTGGATGCCGGGGCCGTTCAGCACGATCGGCGCGCCGCCGGTCAACGCGTCCACATGGATCAGCAGTGTGACCGCCTGCTCGGGCGATTCCGCGGCGCCGAGCGCGAAGGTCTCGAGCGGCGGCAACGTGGCCGCGTCTTGGAGGTAGGCGAACGCGGCCTCGGCGGGATCGTTCGCGAGCGGCGCCCCGGTATGAAAGCGCAACGCCGAGCTGAGCGCCGTGTCGGTTTGCGCGAGCCACACTGGCGTGGCGTAGTCGCACAACGCGAGCAACGCGGCAAACGCGGCGAGATCGGCGCGCGTGGCAAGCGTGCCGCGTACGGCCGGCAACACGTTCTCGACCACGCCGACCGTGCCCGGCCGCGACAATGCGTCGAGCAAGGTGCGGAACACGCCCTGGGTGTCGTGTACCGGATCGGCGAAACCCGGTGTGAGCGTGGACAATGCAATCGGTGAGTTTTCCATCAGTCGCCCCGGACCATCGTGAAGAATTCGACGCGCGTGGCCGCGACGTCCTCGCGCCGCGCGTCGCGCCGTGCGGCTTGTTGCGCGGCAAACGGCCCGATCAGTTGCTCGTGCAACGCCGCGTGATACTCGGGCATTTGCAGCAAGGCGTCCGCCAGCGCGGCGAGTTCGGCGCGGCGGCGGTCGCGGCCCAGGTGGCAGGCCACGCCGACTGTGGCCAGCGCGCCTTCCGCCACCCGCAAACGTAGCGTGGCGCGCGTGACGGTAGCCTCGCCGAGATTGAACGGGTCGCCGCTGCCGCCCACGCGGCCGCGCACCATGGCGAGGCCGATTTCAGGCGGGCGCAGCCAGTCGTAAGCAGGCGGGGGCAGGTCGTGCAGCGCATGCTGCAGCGCGGCTTCGAGATCGGCGCGCGGCGTGCGGGCGAGGACGGCCATCCAGGCGCGCCGGACCGATGAAGGCGCAGTGGAAGAAGGCGAGGCGGGAGGGGCGCTCATCGAAGTTCCTGTTGATCCAGCGAGTAGACATTTGACCATCTATTCATCTAAACGTCTAGACGTTTAGGGGTATGCTTGTCGAGCGGTGTAGCGCTTTGCCGGCGTTTCACATTTCCATCACGGCTGGCGCACTACAATGCATGCCATAGCGATAATTTGAACTCAAGGGAATGACAGCACCATGACATCGAACGACAACGCGACGCCGGGCACGATGCTCGAACGCGGCGCTGGCGTTGCGGTATGGCGGCAGATCGAACAGATCCTCGCCAGGGAAATCGCCGCGAGCGGTTTCGGCGAAGAAGGGCGCTTGCCGAGCGAAGGCGAACTCGCCAAACGCTTCGACGTGAACCGGCATACCGTGCGCCGCGCCATGCTCGGGCTCGCGGCGTTGGGGCTGGTCAGCGTCGAGCAGGGCCGCGGCACGTTCGTGCAACCCGGCGCGATCGACTATACGATCGGCCGCCGCACGCGCTTTACAGAAAACCTGCGTCAGCAGCATCATTCGGCGGCGGGCACGATGTTGTCGGCGGTGCGCGTCAAGGCCGAGCCGAGCGTCGCGAAGACGCTGAGTTTGCGAGCCGGCGCGGCGGTCTACCGGATCGAATCGCTGCATGAGTCCGACGGTGTGCCGCTCACGTTCGCGCGCAACTGGTATCCCGCCGCGCGTTTTCCCGAACTGCCGGAGGTGCTGGAGCGCACTGGCGGCGTGACCAAAGCGATGGCGGAACTCGGCGTGAGCGACTATCTGCGCAAGTGGAGCCGCATCGGCAGTGTGCTGCCCGAGCCGGAAGTCGCGCGGCGTTTGAATATCAATCGTCAGCAGCCGGTGTTGTGGGTCGAAAACGTCGACGTGGATCTGCAGGGCACGCCGATCAAATACGGCTTCACGCATTTCGCGGCGGACCGCGTGCAACTGCTGGTGGAGCACGACATATGAGCGGCACGGCGTGGCGCAACGATGCACGTTTCGCGGTCTATTACGCGCCGTCGCGCGAGTCGGCATGGTGGCAAGCCGGTTCGGCATGGCTTGGCCGCGATGCCGAAAGCGGCGACACCTACGTGCCGCCGCAACCGCCGGGTCTGACACGTCCGCTGACAGCGTTGACCGAAGCGCCGCGCCGTTATGGCTGGCATGGCACGCTAGTCGCACCGTTTCGCCTGGCGGACGGCGTGACACCAGACGACGTGCTCGCCGCCACGCGGGCATGGGCCGATACGCAGCGCCCGTTCACGCTGCCGGTGGAAGCCGCGACACTGGGCGACTTCGTCGCGCTGCGTCCGGCTGATCAGCACGCGGAGGCCGACATTCGCACGCTCGCCACGAATGCCCTGCAAACGCTCGATACGCTGCGCGCCAAACCCCCGGCCGCCGATCTCGCGCGCCGGCTCGCCGCGCCGCTGAGCGAGCGGCAACGCGCGCTGCTGATCGAATGGGGCTACCCCTACGTGTTCGACGAATTCCGTTTCCATATGACGCTGTCCGGTTCGCTCGCCGACGCACAGGAGCGTGCCGCGCTGGTTGCGTGGTGGCAGGCGCGTACGCCCGAGCTCGGTCCGCTGCCGGTCGATCATGCCGCGCTGTTTGTCGAGCCGGCGCCGGGCGAGCCGTTCGTGTTGTGGCAGCGGGTGCCGTTCCAGAGCCGCGAGGTGAAATAACCATGGCTGGACGTTTGATCTATGTGATGGGGCCGTCGGGCGCGGGCAAGGACTCGTTGCTGGCCTTTGCGCGCACGCGTCTGATGGGCGAGCCGATCCTCTTCGCGCATCGTTACATCACGCGGCCGAGCGGCAATGGCGAAGCACACGTCGCGCTGAGCGTCGAAGAATTCGCGGTGCGCTCCGTGCTCGGCCTGTTCGCGCTCGAATGGTCGAGCCACTCGTTGCGCTACGGCATTGGCATTGAACTCGACGGCTGGCTCGCGCGCGGGTGCACGGTGGTCGTCAACGGTTCGCGTCAGCATTTGCAGCATACGTTGGCGCGTTATCCGCACACCGAGGTCGTCCATGTGGACGCCGAGCCGCATATTCTCGAAGCGCGGCTCGGTGCGCGGGCGCGTGAATCGGCGGAGCAGGTCGCGGCCAGACTCGCGCGGCGCGCACCGTTTTCGTTGCCCGAAGGCGTGCGCTGCACGACGATCGACAACTCCGGCGCGCTCGAAGACGCCGGGCACGTGTTGGTCAAATTCCTGAAGGCCGAGACTCAGGCTCAGTGAGAACGCCTAGCCGGTCGCCGCCAGCCGCTCCCGGGTGGCGTCCTGCAAGCACGAGATAAATTGCAGCACCGCCGGCGTGGGCAGCAGATCGCGCCGCGAGATGATGCTGAGGTCGTAAGTGGGCAGCGTCTCTTCGATCTGTGCGATGCGGATGCCGAGCGGCGCGACCCTCTGCGCGAGCGGCCTCGTGAAGCAGCCGATCACGTCGGTTTGCGACACCAGCCCGAGCGTCACCGCGAAAGAAGACGGCGCGCGCAACAGCCGCTTCGGCACCGGCAAACCGTGCGTATCGAACATGCCCATCATCACGCTGTGCGGGAAGTGATCGGCGCCCACGGTCGCGATCCACTCGGCGTCGATCAGATCGTTCAGGCGCGTGACATTCGCGAGCGGATGCCCCGCGCGCATCACGACGACGAACTCCGTCGAATAGAGCCGCGCCTGCACCAGATCGCTATCCAGCGTCCGCACGTGATGGATCGCGGCGATATCGAGCGCGCCGTTGCGCAAACGCGCGACCGCATCCGGAATCGTCACTTCCTCCAGATGCAGGCTCACCAGCGGCATCGCCTGCCGAAACTTCGACACCGCCTGCGGCAGCGCCGTTAGCGCGATCGACGGCATCGTCCCCACACTGACCTTGCCGGCCAGTTCGCCCTTCACCTGTTCGACCGCTTCGACGGTGCGCCGCATGTCGCCTAGCAACTGCTCGGCGCGCGGTAGCAGCGCGAGCCCGCACGCCGTCAATTCGATGCCGCGCACGCTGCGCACCATCAGCTCCGCGTTCAGCGCGCTTTCGAGTTCGCGGAGGGTATGCGTGACGGCCGGTTGCGTCACGCCGAGCTCGCGCGCGGCGGCGCGCAAACTGCGGTGGTGAGCCGCCGCGACGAAGGCTTGCAGTTGCTGAAACTTCATTAGGGTAATCCCCGTGATAAGGCGTGTTAATCGGGGTGAAAAAAACAGCATCTTATTCGAACAAAACGGCGTGGCTATAGTGCTCGCCTGTTAGCCGCCTTTCATGCGGCCTGAATTCATGGAGCGATAACGATGAGCGAAGCCGCGCGTTTTACCGAAGTGTCCGATCTGGCGCCCGCCGCCGAAAGCCTGCGCGAGATCCGTCATCACATTCACCATCACCCGGAACTGGCTTACGAAGAGCTGCAAACCGGTGCTCTGGTGGCAGAAAAACTGGAGCAGTGGGGCTGGCAGGTCACGCGCGGGGTCGGCCAGACCGGCGTGGTAGGCACGCTGACGGTGGGCGACGGCACGCGCCGCATCGGCATTCGCGCCGACATGGACGCGCTGCCGATCATCGAGGAAACCGGCCTGCCGTATGCGAGCGGCACGCACGGCAAGATGCACGCGTGCGGTCACGACGGCCACACGACCATGCTGCTCGGCGCCGCGCAACGCCTTGCCGAGACCCGCAATTTCTCGGGCACCGTGCATCTGTACTTTCAGCCGGCGGAGGAAAGCGGCATCGACAGCGGCGCGCTGAAAATGATCAACGACGGCCTGTTCGAGCGCTTTCCGTGCGACGCCGTGTTCGGCGTGCACAACCATCCGGGCGCGGAGCCGGGCGTGCTGCTGTTCCGCAAGGGGCCGTTCATGTCGGCGGGCGACAAGGCGATCATCACGATCGAAGGCGTCGGCGGTCACGCGGCGCGTCCGCATCTGACGGTGGATCCGGTGGTGATTGCAGCGAGCATCGTGATGGCGTTGCAGACGATCGTCGCGCGTAACGTCGATCCGTCGCAGCCGGCGGTGGTGACGGTCGGCTCGATGCATGCGGGCACCGCGAACAACGTGATTTCGAGCAGCGCGAAGCTGGAGCTGAGCGTGCGATCGTTCAGCCCGGAAGTCCGCGCGCTGCTGAAAAAGCGCATTACCGAACTCGCCGAAAGCCAGGCCGCGAGTTATGGCGGCAAGGCCGTGGTGCAGTACATCGAAGGCTATCCGGTGGTGGTCAACTCGGACGCGGAAACGGACTTCGCCGTGCAGGTGGCGCGCGAACTGGTCGGCGACGACAAGGTGGTCGCGCAGACGGACATGCTGATGGGTAGCGAAGACTTTGCGTTCATGCTGCAGCAACGGCCGGGGACGTTCCTGCGGATCGGCAACGGCGCGGGCGAAGACGGCTGCATGGTGCACAACCCGCACTACGACTTCAACGACCGCAATCTGCCGGTCGGCGCGGCGTTCTGGACGCGGCTGGTGGAGCGCTACCTGGGGCAGTGAACGGGCCGGCGAGCGGGCTGCTTGCATCGGCCTCGCTCGCGGACCTCGCAGACTAGCTCGAGCCACCCGCGCCATATCTCGCCCGACAACATAACGACAGGATGACCACGCGATGAACGCCACCAAGGACGTCCCTCTGGGACACGGCACGACCGCCGCCGCGAGCCATCCGGACGGCACCACCCGCACCGCGAGCCGTGGCGCGATCGCCGCGGCGGTGATCGGCAACTGGCTCGAGTTCTTCGATTTCACCGTGTACGGCTTCTTTGCGGTGATTATCGGCAAGCTGTATTTCCCGTCGGCGGATGCGACCACGTCGCTGCTGCTGTCGGTGGCGACGTTCGCGGCGGGCTTCATCACGCGGCCGCTCGGCAGCGTGATGCTCGGCGTGTACGCGGACCGCAAGGGCCGCAAGGCCGCGCTGAACCTGACCATCTTGCTGATGGCGGCGAGCACCGGCCTGATCGCGATCGTGCCGACCTATGCGCGGATCGGCCTGGCCGCGCCGCTGCTGATCGTGCTGGCGCGTCTCGTGCAAGGCTTCTCGCAAGGCGGTGAGTTCGGCGCGGCGACCTCCACGCTGCTCGAACAGGGTGGCGGCGCGCGGCGCGGGTTTCGCGCCAGTTGGCAACTGGCCACCCAAGGCGGCGCGGCGCTGATGGGGTCCGGCATCGCGGCGGGACTGTCGGCGGCGTTGCCGAAAGAGTCGCTGGAAAGCTGGGGCTGGCGCATTCCGTTTCTGATCGGCGTGCTGATCGCGCCGGTCGGCATGTATCTGCGCCGCCGTCTCGCCGACGACGCCACCGGCGCGCACGGCCACGCGATCGAGCGCGGCGTGCTGCACGAGCTGTTCACCGAGCACGTGCGCACCCTGGTGTTAATCACGCTGACGGTGATGGGCGGTACCGTCTCTACCTACATCCTGACCTTCTACATGCCGACTTACGCGATCCACACGCTCGGCTTGCCGATGTCGCTGTCCATGCTGGTGGGCGTGGCGTCGGGCTTCGTGATGCTGGTGATGTGTCCGGTGTTCGGCATGCTGTCGGACCGGATCGGCAGCCGCAAGTGGCCGATTCTGATCGGACGGGGCGTGCTGGTGCTGCTGCTGTTTCCGGCCTTCATGCTGATCAACCGCTTTCCACACCTGCCCGTGATCATGTCGCTGACGGCGCTGATGCTGCTGTTCTATTCGATGGGCTCGGCGTCGGAATTCGCGCTGATGTGCGAGTCGTTCCCGCGCCGTGTGCGGGCGACGGGGATTTCGATCGCGTATGCGCTGAGCGTGTGCGTGTTCGGCGGCACCGCGCAACTGGTCGCGACGTGGCTGATCAAGCTGACCGGCAGCAAATTGGCGCCGGCCGGTTATGTGGCCACGTGCGTGGTGGTGTCGCTGATCGCGGTGGCGATGCTGAAGGAGACGGCGGATAAGCCGATCGATTGAGGCTTGAGCTGAAGTTGACGCTGAAGCAAAGGCCGAAGCTGAAAAAGCGAGGGCGCGCGGCAAACGCGCGTTCCCGGTACGGTCATCCGCGCCGCGCCACCATCTCCGACACGGTTTGCGCGGCCTGCTGCAAGGGCTCCAGAAACGCCTTTACCATCTGCTTGGCCGAATTACGCTGGGCGTTGCCGCTGATATTCATCGCCGCGATCACGCGCCCCTGGCGATTGCGGATCGGCGCGGACAGCGAAATCAGTCCGCCTTCCAGTTCCTGATCGACGATCGCCCACCCCTGGCGGCGCACCTGCGCGATCAGTTTCTTCAGCTCTTCCTTGTCGGTGACCGTGCGCGGCGTGTGGGCGTAGAGCGGCGCGGAGCTTAGTGTGGCTTCGAGCGCGTCGTCGTCGAGCGCGGCCAGTAGCACGCGGCCCATCGACGTGCAATACGCCGGCAAGCGGCTGCCGATCGACAGGTTGATGGTCATGATCTTGTGCGTCGGCACACGCAGCACATAGACGATCTCGGTGCGATCGAGCACGGCCGCCGAGCAGCTCTCATGCACTTGCGCGGACAGCCCTTCCATGACCGGCTCGGCGAGATTCCAGAACGGCATCGAGGTCAGATACGCGAAGCCGAGGTCGAGGATCTTCGGCGTGAGGCGGAACAGGCGGCCTTCGGCTTCCACATAGCCGAGCGTCTGCAGGGTCAGCAGAATCCGCCGCGCGCCGGCGCGCGTCAGGCCGGTGGCGGTGGCGACGTCGGTGAGTGTCTGTTCCGGGCGCGTGGCGTTGAACGCGCGAATCACCGCGAGGCCTCGGGCGAACGACTGCACATACGAGTCGCCCGGTTTGTCCGGGGCCGGATCGGCGCTGGCAGGAACGGCGGAAGACGGCGGCAGGGCTTGGCTCATGGACCTTGAAGGATGCGTTCGGGAAAGCGCGGGCAAGCGCACCGCGCAAAGCCGTGACGATAGCTTAAGCCTTCTGTTTCGCCAACTTCGCGCTGGTTTCGCGCAAAAATCCCAGGGTTAGCGTGGATGCTCCCGGCAGACGGACTTTGTATGATGACCCGACGACTTGATCCATCGGGGTACCGATGTTCGACAGGATCTTCCCCGGCAAACCACCTGCCGCGCGCGAAGTCAGCCCGGAGCCCCCGCCATGACCGCCACTTCACGCCGCGCGCTGCTCGGCTGCATCGCCGACGACTTCACCGGCGCCACCGATCTCGCCAGCATGCTGGTGCGCGGCGGCATGCGCACCGTGCAAAGCATCGGCGTACCGGCATCGGCTGAATCGGCCGACACCTTCGCGGCCGACGCGCTGGTGGTCGCGCTGAAATCGCGCACGATTGCCGCCGCCGACGCGGTCGCGCAATCGCTCGCCGCGCTCGACTGGTTGCGCGCGCAAGGATGCCGTCAGTTCCTTTTCAAATACTGCTCGACCTTCGATTCGACCGACGCCGGCAATATCGGGCCAGTCACGGACGCGTTGCTGGACGCGTTGTCCGCCCAAGGCGGCGCGGGCGCATTGACGATCGCCTGCCCGGCGTTTCCCGAGAACGGCCGCACGATCTTTCGTGGCCATCTGTTTGTGGGCGATACGCTGCTCAACGCGTCGGGCATGGAAAACCATCCGCTCACGCCGATGCGCGACGCCAACCTGGTCAATGTGCTGCAACGGCAGACCCGCTCGCAAGTCGGTCTGGTGCGTTACGACACCGTCGCGAAAGGCGTGGCGGCCGTGCGCGACGCGTTCGACGCGTTGCGCGGGCAGGGCGTGCGCATCGCGATCGCCGACGCGTTGTCCGACGCCGACCTGTACACGCTCGGCGCCGCGTGCGCCGAGTTGCCGTTGATCACGGGCGGTTCGGGCATCGCGCTAGGCTTGCCGGGTAATTTTCGCGAGGCGGGCTTGCTCGACGAGCATACCGACGCTGCCCAGTTGCCGCGCGTGGAAGGGTTGTCGGCGGTACTGGCCGGCAGCGCGTCGAAAGCGACCAACGCGCAGGTGGCGGCATGGCGCGAGACGCGGCCCGCGTTTCGGGTCGATCCGCTCGCGGTGGCGCGCAGCGAGGCGGTGGTCGAGCAGGCGTTGGCCTTCGCCCAACCCTATCTGGCACGCGCCGAGCCCGTGTTGATCTACGCCACCGCCACGCCCGACGAAGTCAAAACCGTGCAGCGCGAACTCGGCGTCAATCAGGCGGGGCATCTGGTCGAGGCCACGCTGGCGTCGATCGCACGCGGTTTGCGCGAGCGTGGCGTGCGCAAGTTCGTGGTGGCGGGCGGCGAAACGTCGGGCGCGGTCGTGCAGGCGCTCGACGTGCGCACGCTGCGCATCGGCGCGCAAATCGATCCCGGCGTACCGGCCACCGTCGCGACAGCGGCCGGTTCCGAACCGCTCGCGCTCGCGCTGAAATCCGGCAACTTCGGCACGACCGATTTTTTCGCCAAAGCGTTGCGTCATCTCGACGGAGTCGCGTCGTGACCGGCGCGCCCGCTCTGCTCGTCACGAACGAAGCCCGCGTACGCGAGGAAATCTGCCTGACCGGCGCGAGTCTGTACCAGCGCGGCTACACGGTCGGCACGGCCGGCAACATCAGCGCGCGGCTCGACGACGGCTGGCTGATCACGCCGACCGACGCCTGTCTCGGCCGGCTCGATCCGGCCGACATCGCCAAGGTCGATCTGGACGGTCACGCCGTGTCGGGCGGCCAGCCGTCGAAGACACTGGCGCTACATCGCGGTATCTATGCCCGCAACGGCGAGGCACGCGGCATCGTGCATACGCATTCGACGCATCTGGTCGCGTTGACACTGGCGGGCGTCTGGAGCGAGGCCGACGTGCTGCCGCCGATCACCCCGTACTACGTGATGAAGGTAGGCCACGTACCGCTGATACGCTACCGTAGGCCGGGCGATCCGCTCGTGGCGGAGCAGATCGCCGCGCTGGCCGATCGGGTTCGCGCGGTGCTGCTCGAACGGCTCGGTCCGGTGGTGTGGGAGCGCTCCGTCGCGCAGGCCGCGTATGCGCTCGAGGAACTCGAAGAGACCGCGCGCCTGTGGCTGATGACGAACCCGCGGCCGGCGCCCTTAAGCGAAGCGGCGCTCGATGAACTGCGCGCGGTGTTTGGCGCGCGTTGGTAGCGGGTGGCGCGTGCGGCCTTAACGCGCGCCCCGAATCCCCCTGTTTCCCCGGAGTTTCTGTCATGCCCCGTTTCGCCGCGAACCTGACGATGATGTACAACGAACACGCGTTCCTCGACCGCTTCGCCGCAGCCGCGAAAGACGGCTTCGACGCGGTCGAGTTCCTGTTCCCCTACGACTTCCGCGCCGACGAGATCAAGGCGCGGCTCGACGCCCACGGTCTGACCCAGGCGCTCTTCAACGCGCCGCCCGGCGACTGGGCGGCCGGCGAGCGTGGCCTCGCGTCGCTGCCGGGCCGTGAGGACGAATTTCGCCGAGGCATCGACACGGCGCTCGACTACGCGCGCGTTATCGGCAATCGCAAGCTGCATGTGATGGCCGGCCTGATCGGCGCCGATCAGCCGCGCGCGCGGCATCGCGACGTGTATCTGCGCAACCTCGCCTATGCCGCGCAGGCGGCGCAAGCCGAAGGCATCCTGATCGTGATCGAGCCGATCAACCTGCGCGATATGCCGGGCTTCTTCCTGAACCGCCAGGACGACGCGCAGGCGATGTGCGCGGAAGTGGGCGCGCCGAATCTGAAGGTGCAGTTCGACTGTTACCACTGCCAGATCGTGGAAGGCGACCTCGCGGTGAAACTCAAGCGCGACATGGCCGGCATCGGCCACATTCAGATCGCGGGCGTGCCGGAGCGCCACGAGCCCGATAGCGGCGAACTGAACTACCCGTATCTGCTGGCGTTGATCGACTCGCTCGGTTACGACGGCTACATCGGCTGCGAATACCGGCCGCGCGCGGGGACGTCGGCGGGGCTCGGCTGGCTTAAACCGTATCTCGACGCCGCCGCCCGCTAACCGCGCTTGAACGACGACGCACCCGACGCAAAAGGACAACCGATCATGAAGGTTCTGATTACCGGCGGCGCCGGTTTTCTCGGTCAGCGGCTCGCCCGTGAACTGCTGGCGCGCGGTACGTTGAAAGACCCGCAAGGCGTGCCGCAAGCGTTCACCGAACTGGTGCTGCTCGACGTCGCGCGCGGCGACGATTTCGGCGATCCGCGCGTGCGCACGGAAGTGGGCGACATCGCCGAGCGCAGCGTGCTCGAACGTGCGATCGACGAGGAAACCACGGTGATCTTCCATCTGGCGGCGATCGTCAGCGGTCAGGCCGAAGCGGATTTCGACCTCGGCATGCGCATCAATCTGGACGCGCCGCGCCTGCTGCTGGAAATCTGCCGGCAGCGCGGGCACCGGCCGCGCGTGGTGTTCACGAGTTCGGTGGCGGTGTATGGCGGCGAACTGCCCGAAGTCGTGCAGAACGACACCGCGTTGAACCCGCAGTCGTCGTACGGTGCGCAGAAGGCGATCGCGGAGTTGCTGCTCAACGATTATGCGCGGCGTGGTTTCGTCGACGGCCGGGTGTTGCGGCTGCCGACCATCAGCGTGCGGCCGGGCAAGCCGAATGCGGCGGCGTCATCGTTTGCGAGCGGCATCATTCGCGAGCCGTTGAACGGCGAAATGGCCGTATGCCCGGTCGCGGGCTCGACGCGCCTGTGGCTGCTGTCGCCGCGCAAGGCGATCGAGAGCCTGATCGCCGGGCTCGAACTCGACGCCGCCGCGCTCGGCAACCAGCGCGTGCTGAATCTGCCGGGGATTTCGGTGAGCGTCGACGAGATGGTCGCGGCGCTGCGCGAGGTCGCGGGCGACGCGGTCGCCGAACGGATCGTGTGGGAACCGGACGCGCGGGTGGAGAAGATCGTCGGCAGTTGGCCGGGCCGGTGGGATACGTCGCGCGCCGAACGGCTGGGCTTGAGCGCCGAGTCCAGTTTCGCCGAGGTGATCCGCGGCTATATCGCCGACGAACGCATCGCGATCCGCTGAAGCGTTCCATGAGCCTCGTGCGAGCGGCGCCGAAGCGGGTGCCGCTTGAGGAGCGCGTCAATTGCATCAATCGTCCGATCCTTCCGAAGACTAGCGTTACTCGCCGCGCATTCTCCGGCGCGGGACGGCCCGCGCTTGACACGGTTTCGGCCACGCGCCTATTATCGAGGCTGATTGTTCGATATATGACCTTGTGTTCGTATAAAGAACAAATTGCACATCGACTGGAGACATTCCCATGACCGAAGCATTCCTGTGCGACGCGATTCGCACTCCCATTGGCCGCTATGCGGGTTCGCTGTCGTCGGTGCGCGCCGACGATCTGGGCGCGGTGCCGCTCAAAGCGCTGATGGAGCGCAACCAGCAGGTCGACTGGAACGCGGTCGACGACGTGATCTACGGCTGCGCGAACCAGGCGGGCGAAGACAACCGCAACGTCGCGCGCATGTCGCTGCTGCTGGCCGGCTTGCCGAAAGACGTGCCGGGTTCCACGGTGAATCGCCTGTGCGGTTCGGGCATGGATGCGGTGGGGATCGCCGCACGCGCGATCAAGTCGGGCGAGGCGGCGTTGATGCTGGCGGGCGGCGTCGAAAGCATGAGCCGCGCGCCGTTCGTGATGGGCAAGGCGACCAGCGCATTCTCGCGCCAGGCCGATATCTTCGACACGACGATCGGCTGGCGTTTCGTCAATCCGTTGATGAAGCAGCTCTATGGCGTCGACTCGATGCCGGAAACCGGCGAAAACGTCGCGACGGATTACGGGATCAGCCGCGCCGATCAGGACGCGTTCGCGCTGCGCAGTCAGCAGAAAGCGGCTCGCGCACAACGCGACGGCACGCTCGCGCAGGAAATCGTCGGCGTGACGATCGCGCAGAAGAAGGGCGATCCGCTCACGGTGTCGCAGGACGAGCATCCGCGCGAGACCAGTCTGGAAACGCTCGCGAAACTCAAAGGCGTGGTGCGGCCGGACGGCACGGTCACGGCGGGCAACGCGTCGGGCGTGAATGATGGCGCGGCGGCGCTGCTGCTCGCGAACGAGGAAACGGCCCGGCGCTTCGGCCTCACGCCGCGTGCCCGTGTGCTTGGCATCGCGACGGCCGGCGTCGCGCCGCGCGTCATGGGCATCGGCCCGGCGCCGGCCACGCAAAAGCTGCTGGCGCGATTGAACATGCGCCTCGATCAATTCGACGTGATCGAGTTGAACGAGGCGTTTGCGTCGCAGGGACTCGCCGTGCTGCGCGCACTCGGTGTCGCCGACGACGACGCCCGCGTGAATCCGAACGGCGGCGCGATCGCGCTCGGCCATCCGCTGGGGATGAGCGGCGCGCGTCTGGTGACCACCGCGATGTATCAACTGCAGCGCACGCAAGGCCGCTTCGCGCTGTGCACGATGTGTATCGGCGTCGGCCAGGGCATCGCGATCGCGATTGAACGCGTGTGATGGAGACGGGTCGCATGACGCGTGCCGCTTATCGAATGGCGCCCTGATTCGCGCTTAAAGCCGATTTCTTTTTTGAATTCGAAGGCGCGTCATTCCATTCGCTTTTCCTGCAATGTCTGTGCAGTATGTATTTAATGCTGGCTGGGTATTTCGGTTCGTGTCGAATAGGAATGAACGGAACCGGATAAAGCGTCGTGGCGACCCGGCAGGGGCTGCGGCGCGCCATTTCAGCCTTGCGCTTTCTAGCGCGCCGATTTGAAAGCCGATATTCAAACAATTGCGGCTTCCCGTCGGGCATGTACTATCATTCGCGCTGTACCTTTTTTAAATTGTCGTTCTAAAAAACCGGTATTGATGGCGTTATCAATCGGCATGTCAGTATGGCTATGTCGAATCGCCGTTACGCCAGATCGACCAATTTCTCGAGGAGAGCGCAGATGAAGGCAGCCTTGGCCCTAACCCTATCGGCAGCAGCGTTCACGGTCGCGACGCTCGCGGCGAATCAACCGGCGGCGGCGCAGGACGCCATGGCCAGCGCCGCGCAGGGTATCGTCAGCGCGGTGCAGCCGGTGCATGTGAAGGCGAAGATCGTCGGCATCGATCCGGGCAGCCGCACACTCACGCTTCAAGGTCCGGGCGGCAACGCGGTCGTCGTGCTGGTCAGCCAGCAGGTGGCCGGCTTCGATCAACTGAAAGTCGGCGACCGGGTCGACGTGCTCTACAAAAACGCGTTGCTCGTGAAGGCCGATAAGGTCACCGGCAAAGACAATGGAATTCGCAAGCGTGTCGACACGCAGGTCTACGAGCCGGCCTCGGGCGGCTTCGAGGCGGCGCGTCAGATCGAAGTGCTCGCCACCGTGCAGAAGATCGACCACAAGCACCGCCTCGTCACGTTGCGCGGCGCGTATCAGAGGCAAACGCTCGAAGTCGGCCCGGACGTCGATCTGAAAGGCGTCAAGGTGGGCGACACGATCCACGCGGTGTTCGTGTCGGCAGCGGCCGTGCAGGTGACGCCGCAATAAGCGGCGAAAAACGCGGCGCAAAACACTGTGCAGGAAGCTGTGCGCGGCGCAAGAAGCTGTGCAGGAAGCGTCGCAATCGGCGCGCGTTTCAGCGCGCCCTACTGGTCGCGACGCTCATCCGGATCTGCGCGGTGAGCGCGGTTCTCAATGCATAGCGCTTGCGTTTCAACGCATTGCCGGTATCGGTGCCTTGATGCTCGGCCAGATAGCGCAACGGCGGCGCCAGCACGAACCAGCCGTTCCAGCGTGCGAGTGCGCCGCATTCGAGCGACAGGCCGTCATAGTCGGCGGCCACACGGCGTTTGCGCAGGCAGTAGCGCCAGTTCGCGTAGATGTGCGCCTGCTTCGAGACGATGAACGTGCCGCCCGCGTTCAGCGACGCCGCGATGCATTGCGCCAGGTAGATCACCAGCACCTTGGGCCTCAGTCCATGCCAGCGTTTGGTCAGCGCGCGAAACAGCTCGCGTCCGTTGACCGTGCGGTCCGGGCCCTGCACCGAGCCGATGCACAGGCGCGGCCGCCGCACCTTGCCGCCGAGATACGCGAGGCTGAAGGTACAGGACACGACGCGCTGGTCACGACCATCGCGAATGCACAAGGTCCAGTCGCCTTCCTTCTGAAACTGTTCGATCGACTCCAGCGACACATACCAGCGCTCCCCGCCGATCGTGAACGACGCGATCTCCGCCGAGCCGGTGGCGGCGATCCGCGCGGCGAGTAGCGGCACGCGCTGCTGGGTCAGCGCATGATGATCGAGGCTGGCCGCAAGGCGCTCGCGCGGACTGAAACGGCTGTGCAGGAACGGCCGGTGCATCCGTTCGAGCGCGGTGGGATGACGTTGCACCAGGTCGCGCAACGGTGAAATCGCGCAGCGCTTCAGCCAGACCTGGGTGGCACGCCATGACACCAGCGAGCGCAGCCACAGGCGCGCGCGCCGCCAACGGTGAAACAGACTGGTGCCGGGGTAAAGTGCGTGCGCGGCCTGCTGAATCGCCGCGAAAGAAGCGTGGACTCGCGCGAACCACGGCGCGCGCGCAGTCTGATTGGAACCCGTCGTCATGGCAACTCCTTGGCCTATTTCAACCGGGGCGATGCTAGCGGCGCGTTTCAGGCGGCCTTGTCGAATTGGTTACGCATTTGTCGAGTTTTGTAGCGTATGTCGCATGATGTAGGGCGCATCAGCTATGCTGTGCGTCGGACGCGGCCTCCGACGCCGCCCCTCATCCCGTCAGCCTTGAACGATTCGCCCCATGCCCTTCCGGATACTGCTTGTCGAAGACGATGACCGCCTGTCCGAACTGGTCGCCGCCTATCTGCGCAAACACGAGTACGAAGTCGAAACCGTGCTGCACGGCAACGACGCCGTACCGGCCATTCTCAAGCGCCGTCCCGACCTGGTGATTCTCGACGTCAATCTGCCGGGCAAGGACGGTTTCCAGATTTGCCGTGAAGCGCGCGAGCAATTCGACGGCGTCATCATCATGGTGACCGCGCGCGACGAACAGTTCGACGAAGTGCTGGGCCTCGAATTCGGCGCCGACGATTACGTGCACAAACCGGTCGAACCGCGCGTATTGCTCGCGCGCATCAAGGCGCAACTGCGCCGTGTCACCGCGCGTCCGCCCGAATCGGCCCAGCCCGAGGGCTACGTGTTCGGCAAGTTCGAGATCAACCGCGCGAGCCGCTCGGTCAAGCTGCCGGACGGGAGCCTGCCCGATCTGACGTCGGCGGAATTCGATCTGCTGTGGGCGCTGGTCAGTTGCGCGGGGGAAGTGGTCAGCCGCGACGAGCTGATGCGGCAGTTGCGTGGCATCGAATTCGACGGTCTGGACCGGACGATCGACGGCGGCATCTCCAAGCTGCGCCGCAAGCTGCATGACGACGCCAGCACGCCGCAGCGCATCAAGACCGTGCGCGGCAAAGGCTATCAATTCAGCAAGCTGGCGTGGGACTAGCACAGCGGCGCGGCCGGCGGCATCCCGTAATTCACGGAAATTTGACGCGACAAAAATCCACAGTCGCCTGAGCAATTCGACAGTCGCGCAAGCCTCGCGCGACTAGGATCGCAGACTTGTCCTTCGACCGGTTTCGCGATGTCTGCATCCGTCTCTTCTCTTTCCCGCCATGCCGTGCTGATGATTCACGGCCTGGGCGGTACACGTCATGATTTCGGCACGCTCGACCGCAAGTTCGAGCAGATCGGCTGCGACGTGCATCTGCCGTCGCTGCCGGGGCACGGCTCGAATCCCGACGCGTTGAGCGGCGTGACGCTGAACGACTACATGAAATTGCTGAGCCGCACGTATCGCGAACTGTTGACGCGCTACGAGCGTGTCGACGTGGCCGGCATTTCGATGGGCGCGTTGCTCGCGGTGATGCTGAGCGCGCGCGAACGGATGACGAACGGCCGTTTGATCCTGCTGTCGCCGCCGGTGTTCCTCGACGGTTGGGGCGGCTCGCGCCTGCAGCCGCTGCGCTATCTGCTGTATTGCGTGCCGGGGTTGCGGCATCTGATTCGCGTGCCGGAAGGCGAGCCGTTCGGTATCAAGAACGCGCGGATTCGCAACCTGATCCGCCGGCATTTGCAGAAGGGCAGCGGCGTTCATTATCCGTACGTGCCGCTGTCGGCGATCGAACAGGTCGACTGGATGCGCTTCGCGGCGAAGCGCGCGATGCGGCGCGTCACCTGCGAGACGCTGGTGATGCATTCGGAAGAAGACGAAGTGACCAGCATCCGCTCGGCGGAGTTCGTCTGCGACAATCTCGGCAGCCGTTCGGTGACGCTGGTGCGCTTGACCGACAGCTACCACATGATCACACTGGATAACGAACGCGATACGGTAGCGCGGCAAACCATGGCGTTCGTTCAAAGGGCGCCCATGCTGGCGCCGTAGCACAGAGAGAAAGATGCCACATCGAGCGGAGCCCAAAAAACTCAATCCCTACCGCTATTGCAAGTGGCGTTTGCTTCGTTTCCGCCGCTCGTGGACGGACACCCGGGCCGATCGAATTCCGAGCTGGTCGCGTCTCTATGTGCGGGTCTACACGCGTCTGCTGACACTCACCGTACTCGTGCTGGCGTTTTCGATCACGACACTTGGGCTGGCGCTCGACAGCACGCCCTCGCTCTGGCAAACCTTGCTGCATAGCCGGGTGTTGCTGCCTATCCTCATCGTCACGCTGGTGCTGCCGGCTATTACGACCTACCGCTGGATGCGCCCCGTCTGGCTGGATCTGGTGATGGTGCGCGAACGCGCAATCGATTTCACCGGCGGTCGCTTCAACACGCGTGCGCGTGAGTCGTACAGCGTGATCATCGGCCCGCTGGCGCGCACGCTGAACGCGCTGGCCGAACGCATGGAACGCCTGATCGCCGCGCAGCGCGAACTCACCAACGGCATCTCTCACGAACTGCGCACGCCGCTGGCGCGCGTGCGCTTCGCGCTGGAGAGCCTGCGCGAACCGGCTTCCGCGGCCGAATATCACGGCGCGTTGACGAGCATCGACCAGGACGTCACGGAGCTCGACGAACTGATCGACATGAGCCTGACTTACGCTCGCCTCGAATACAGCTCGCTGCAATCGAACCTCGAAGCGACCTCGCTGGCGGCCTGGTTCGACAGTCAGATCACCGACGCGACCTTGCTCTACGCGGACAAGCAGATCGTCCCGCACAAGGACATCGACGTCGCGTTGCGGGTGGTGATGGACAAGCGGCTGATGTCGTACGCCATGCGCAATCTGCTGCGCAATGCGAGCAAATACGCGCAGTCGCGCATCATGGTCGGTCTGAGCGCGCGGCACGGCAACGTGGAGATCTACGTGGAAGACGACGGCGCCGGCATACCGCCCGAGGAGCGCGCGCGCATTTTCAATGCCTTCGTGCGGCTCGACCGTCAGACCGGCGGCTACGGCCTGGGGCTCGCGATCACGCAACAGGTGCTGCGCGCGCATCATGGCCGCATCGCCGTGACGGATCCGGCGACCCTGGGCGGTGCGCGCTTCGAATTGAGCTGGCCGGTCGGCACCGAGTGAGACCGTAGCGCGGGCCGCGGAAGCAAGCCGGTCTGCATGGCGCGAACGCCTTGCAGACCACGCCGGGTTCAACACCTCAGTCCCTCATCAATACGTATGGCCCAGCTGGAAATAGAAGTTGCTGCGGCCACCCGGCGCGAACGCGACGCCCAGATAGATCGGTCCGAACGAGCTGGTGAGCGCGGTGAAAATCGTCACGCTGCGTTTCAGCGAGCCGCTGCCGAAATCGGAGTCGCGATTCCACACGTTGCCGGCTTCGATGCTCAACCCCGCGAACAGGCCGCGAATCGGCGACGCATTGAAGGTGGCGAGCTGATTCATGTAGGTGATCTGGCCGTACACCATCGAATTGCCGGACAGCTGATCGGCGGCATAGGCCGACAGATGCTGGAAGCCGCCCAACGTGAAGCCGAACGGATTGGTCAGATTGGTGCCGCCGAAATCGTTGCCCGCCTCGATACTCGCGTTAATGCTGTGACGCCCATAGCTCGCCGCGACGATGGTCTTGCCGTACACCTCGGTGAAACTATTGTCGCCGGCGAACAGCGAGCGCTCGGCGCGCAATTCGCCGAAATAGCCCTTGCGCGCGAACAGCGGATCGTCGAGCTGATCGATCACGAGGCGCGCACGCACGCTCAGCTGCCGGCCGTAGATGTCGGGGAACAGCAGCGGCGAATTGGACACGCTGTCGTCGAGCGGCAGATTGTATTCAGGCGTCGCATAGCCGTGCGCATACGCCACGCCGATCCGGAAGTCGCCCAGACGTGCGAGCGGCAAGCCGAAGTCGAGGCCCGCGCGCTCGGTCTGCAAGCGGTATTGCGTGATCTTGACGTCGCCCGGGTCGTCGTAGAGGTTCGCGTAGCGGCGTTGAAACTCCACGTAGGGCGCGACGTAGTAGCCGAACGAACTCGACAGCGGCTGGCGCAACTCCGCGTGAAAGTTCAGCAGATCGCTGCCGAGCGTGCTGTCCACGCGCCCTTCGAGCCCGGACTCCGTCAGCCACGGGCGCCGATAACCCAGATGCAGCCGGAAGCCGCCTTCGTCTGTCGAACTGCTCGACAGGCCCAGCCCGAACAGCAGGAAATTCGGCCCCCACATTTTTTCATGGGCGTTGACCACGAGGGTGTGCTGGTCGCCGTCGTCGACGAGCTGCTGGCTCACGCTGTCGAAGTCGCCCGCGGTGGTGAGCGAGAGCAGATTCTTGTTGAGCGCGACGGGGTCGTAGACGTCGCCGGCTTGGACGTGCAGCGCGTTGCGAATGCGTGATTGCGGCACCGAGCCGTGCGAGTCGATTTCGATCTGCGTGATCCGCACCGGGTGCACGATGGGCGTGCCATGGCGGCCCCGCCACGCGGCGTAGTCGGCCGGCGACAGCGCGAGGTGCTGGAGCTGCGGCAGCATGGCGCGGGTGGCGGCGGCGCCCGCCGCGATCGCCTGACTCGCATTGGCGAAATCGGTGAAGCTCAGCGAACCCAGCGCCGGCTGGATCAATACGTCTTCGGGTTGCAACTGCTCGCGCTGCCGCGCGACGTTCTGGTGAATCAGAATGCCGATCATCTGCTGCATCACGTCGGCGGGCGAGGCCAGCGCGTCGAGCGGCCGCAGCGGCGAGCCGATATCGACCGCGATCACCACGTTGGCGCCCATGTCGCGTGCCGTTTCGATCGGCAGATTACTGACGATACCGCCGTCCACCAGCGTGCGTCCGTCGATATCGGCGGGGGCGAACAGACCGGGCAGCGCCATGCTGGCGCGAATCGCCTGCGGCAACGAACCGTGGTCGAGCACGACTTTTTCGCCGGTGCGCAGGTCGGTGGCGATCGCGCGATAAGGAATCGGTAGCCGGTCGAACGAAACGTTCCCCGGTACCGCCGAGGTCCAGTCCTGCAGCAGCGCCTGCAGCCGGTTGCCTTGCACGAGTCCCACCGGCAGCCGGAAACCGTTCGCGCCGTAGCCGAGCGCGAGGCTATTCACATACAGCCGCTCGTCCTCGCGACGCGATTGCGGAAGATCGGCGCGGTCGGTGACGTCGAACGCGATGTCCGCGAGGTTGATGCCCGCGAGGCGGTTCTGCATGTCCTGGGCGGTCATCCCGCTCGCGTACAGCCCGCCGACCACCGAACCCATGCTGGTCGCGGCAATGCAGTCGACCGGAATGCGATTTTCTTCCAATACCTTCAGGACGCCGAGGTGCGCATAGCCGCGCGCGCCGCCGCCGGACAGCACGAGTCCGACCGACTGGCGGCCCGGCGGGCCGGCTTCGGCCTGGCAGGCAGCCTCGGTTGCCTGCGCGCGCTGGCTGAAAGTGGCGATGCCGCACGCCAGCAACACGGCGGCGGTGCAGCGTAAATGAAGAGCGATAGGCCGGTGACGTAGGTCAGGCGTTGCTTGTCGTCGTCGTCGGTGGCTGGCCAACACTCGGTTCATCTATTTCAGGACGGAGAGAAAACCGAGAGATTACATGGTTTTGCATCGGTAAAAACAGCGTATTTCGTGGAAGCGGGCGTTTACGGAAAAACGTAAGGTCGGCACGCCCGATGCAGCCCATGGCGAACCGCGACTTGCGCGAATAGCGCTCAAACCGTGTGGTTCGACGGGAGGTTTTGCTGGGCGAAGCAGGGTGTGGCGCGACCGGGTGGTGCGACTATCCGACTATCGCCGGCTACGCTCGCGCAGCCGCCGGGCGCGCCGTGACGATCTATGTCGGGATATGTCACGGCTTCGGCAAACCGCGCGCAAACCCTTGTCGCACGGGCTTCCTTCGTCGTGAAACAGGGCGACATATGTTCCTTGCTGATTAACTGCGGCCATCCTTCTATAGTCCGTTCGTCGCCACGCCGAAGTGACCGCAGTGGCCCGAATCCCAGAAGGACATACCGTGAAAATCCGTTCGTTTGCCACTCCGGCCACCGCCGCCTGCGCTGTCTCAGCCACAACGCTTTCCTCCACTCGCCACACGCTGCGCAAGCTGGTGCTCGGCGCCACCGTCGCCGTGCTCGCGTTAGGCAGCGCATCCGCGTTCGCGTGGTCGCAGCACGGCACCGCTTATACCTCGCGCGGCACCTATAACGGCGCGCGTTACGGCTCGTGCGGCGGCGGCAGTTGCTCGCATGCGGGCGGCGTCGTCGGTCCTTATGGCGGTCTGGCCACCAACACCGGCACGGTGACGCGCAACGCGCCGGGGCAATTCTCGAACTCGGGCACCGCGACCGGACGCTACGGCAACTCCGTCCAGCATGCCGGCGACACGAATTGCGCCGGCGGCACTTGCGCGCATACGGGTTCTTTGACCGGGCCGGATGGTAAAACCGCCACGACGTCCGGCTCGGTGACGAAGACCGCGCCGGGGCAGTATTCGTCGTCCGGCTCGGTCACGGGGGCGAACGGCAACACGGTCGACCATTCCGCGTCGACCAATTGCGCCGGCGCCACGTGTTCGCGTTCAGGCACGGTGACCGGTGCAGACGGTGGCACGGTCAATCACGCCGGCACGGCCACGCGGGTTGCGCCGGGCGTGGTGACGACGTCGACGAGCGTGACCGGCACGCATGGCAACACGGTGACGTCGAGCGGGGCGGTGGTGGCGACGGGCGGAGTTGTCACGACGGGCAGCGCCACGGTGGTGGTGGCGCCCAAGCCGGTGGTGGTCGCGCCGCCGGTTGTTTATGCGCCGCCGCCGGTGGTGTATGTACCGCCCAAGCCGGTGGTCGTTGCGCCCCCGGTGGTTTATGCGCCGCCGGTCGTCTACGTGCCGCCGCCCCCGCCGCGGGCTGTTTATGTCGCGCCGCGTGTCGTGTATGTCGCGCCGGCGCCGCGCCCGGTGGTGTGGGTGCCGGGGCATTGGGTCGGCAATGTCTGGGTGCCGGCGCATTGGTCGTGAGGAGGCCGGTCATGCAAGTCGGAATCTTCACAAGGATGCTGTCGTGCCGCGGTCGGCCGACAGGTGAGCGACGCCGGGTTTCGCCGTGTCCCATCGCGCTTCATGAGGCCCATGCGGTCCGCTCGACGCAAGCGGTACGAGCGGTGCAAGCGGCCCATGCAGCCGAGGCAACCTACACGACCCACCCGATCCACACCTGTCGCAAAGCAGCTGCATTGGCAACGATCCTCGTCGCGGCGAGCCTCGCGCTTCCGCTGAGCCGCTACGTGGCAGCCCATGCCGATACCCCGAGCGAGCAGCAAGAAATACAAACCGCGCAGGATTGCTCAGCACGCTACGCCGCGTTGCTCGATCTTGCCGAACTCGCGAGACGTGACGGCAAATCGTCCGAGGTCGTGATGCGCGGCCTGAGCGACCGCGCGGGCCCGATGAGCGCCTGTCTGCCGACCGTCCGCACCGCCCAGCCAGGCCGACGCGCCGATGCCACAAAGAAAAGCGCTCCCGATTCCCGATGGAACCCGGAGCGCTTGCAGTACCGCTAACTTCTACTTCTGCCGCCAGATACCAAGCCCCCGGCTTAACGTCCTTGCTGCTGCAAATACTGCTTCACATCGCTCAGCGTCACGCTGCCTTTATGCCCGCTGTCGATCTGATCGAAGTGCCTGGCGACAAAACCCAGCCCTTGGGTTTGCGCCTGCGTCTTCGTGACCGCCGCGCCATTGCTCAGCGCTGAGTTGGCCCCGAGGCGCGCTTCGAGCCGCTGCTGGGCCTGTTGCTGCAGCGCGGTCCCGGTCGTCGGTGCGACCGGCGCCGCGCGGTTCTGCGGAAAGAACGGACCGTCGACGCCACGCGCGCCGCTCGGCGGCGTCGCGGGCGCCACCGCTTGCGGCGGTAACGCATGCGCGCTGCCGATCAAACCGGCGAGAGCGAGCAACGGAGAGAGACGTCGCAACTTAGTGAAAAGAGACATGATGACTCACCTGAATTGAGTAATAGGGTATCGCGAACCGCGCATCTCGTCCGGCCGCTCAAGGCGACGGCAGTTGCGTGGAAGCGGCGGCGGTAGCGGTCGGCTCGCTGGCGGGACTTTCGTCGCGCCACGGGGCCGGCAGCGTCCACAGCGCGAGCGCGTCAGGCAACGGCGTGCCGCGGTAGAAGCGCACCAGATCGCGCTTCATCGCCGGGCGGGCGGTGTCGTCCAGATAGATCATGTGGCCGCCGGGGAAGAAGTTGACCTGCAAGTCCGGATTGATGCCGGGCACCGTCTGCAGTCGCGCCAACTGTTTCTCGGTATTGAAGAACGGCGTGGCCAGATCGTGGAAGCCGTTTTCCGACAACACCTTCAGCTTCGGATTGAGCGTCAGCGCGCCGAGCAGATCGGGGATCGTGTCGGGCATCGCCTGGCCGTCGTGCGAGAAATTCCACACCTGGATGATGGCGTCGTTCAGCGGCATATAGGTCGCGTTCGGCGCCGTGTAGCCGAGGTAGTCCGGCATCTGGGTCGCCAGCGCGTTGGTGAACGGCTGCGAGATCAGGATGTCGGACGGGTCGCCGTCGCTCGCCAGACGTGGATCCGAGTTCGGCAACGACACGCGTCCGTCATAGCGGCCGATCGTCGTGCCGGGCAGCAGGCTCGTCGAGAAGCCATTGACGTTGAAATAGCCTTGCAACGCCTGCATCGTCAAGCCGGACGGGATGGTCCACGCCTGCAGCGTCTTGTCGTTCGGCAGCACGGGCTTGCCGAGCGCATTCGGTGCGCCGAGCTGACTCAGCACCCACGACTGCGAGTAGCGCCTGAGCTTGCTGTACTCGGCGGTGACGAACAGGCTGGTTTGCAGCGCGTAAAGGCCCTGGTTGACCGGCGCCGGCGACACCTGGTTGTAGTACGACGCAACCGCCGCGTAGCCTGGGAAATAGCCCGCCAGCGTATCCGTATCCAGGGCGAGCGCGCTGGTCGAATTGGTGATGGCGACGGCTTCGATCGCATCCGCGAAATAGTTGAGAATCGCGGACTGCAGCACGATGCCGGTCAGATGCACGCCCGACGATTCCAGCGCGAGCGCCAGCATGTCGGTACGCGGCGTGCCATACGATTCGCCGTACAGATAGATCGGCGAGCTGCTGCGATTGTTGACCGTCAGGTAGCGCTGAATGAAGTCGCGCATGATGTCGACGTCGGCGTCGGTGGTCCAGTACTTCTGGTTCGTATTCGGCAACACCGCTTCGGACAGGCCGGTGCCCGGCGGGTCGATGAAGACCATGTCGGTCGTGTCGATCAGGCTGTCCTTGTTATCGACGAGCGGATAGTTCGGCCAGTTGCCGAACACCGGGTCGGGTGTGGACACGCGTGTGGGCGCGAACGAGCCGAGCCGCAACCAGATCGACGACGAACCCGGGCCGCCGTTGTAGACGAACGTGACCGGGCGCGGCGCGCCGTTCGTGCTCGGCGCGGTGTAGGCCACGTACGACATCGAGGCCTCGGGGTTGCCGTTCGTGTCGGCGGCGGTCAGGTGGCCGGTGGTCGTCGTATAGTTGACCGGGGCCTTGCCCTGGGTCCACTGGTAATGCATCACGGCGGCTTTCTCCGACACCTGCGAGGGCGTGAGACCGTCGGTGGCGTTCAACGAATAGGCGACCGGATCGATATAAGTCTGGTTGGCCGACGACGCTTGCTGCGCGGCGGCCTTGGCGTCGAGCTGCTGACCTGCGGGGGTTTGCTGCATGCTCACCGCCGCGCCGTTCGACGAACTGCCGTCGCCGCCGCCGCAGCCGCCGAGAAGCGTGATCGCAACCGCTAAAGTCCCTATGGCCGGCAGCTTGCGCTGGCGTAGAGGGGAGTTGCCTCCAAGACGCTCGTGTCGTTTCATCTCATTCCTTGGTGGATGGGTTCAGCTACCGTTTCACAAAGGTCTCTTCGCGGATGAATGTGCATTGAAGTGGAATTATTTTTAATGCACGCCGACGTGTAATAGTGAAAAACTACAAACTTAAAAAAGCAACACGCGTCAATACCCACGGGCATTAAAAAATGACCATGCTTATTGAATAAAAATGACTAACGATCTGAATTGGATATGCCGATTCTTTCGGGAATTTTTTCCGTGAGTTCGGTTAGGTAAGAATTAGTAATATCTGCGGCAGAAGAAAAATAGGCGACGCGCTGGGGGCTTGTCAAGCACTTAGCGAAATTACGTAAATCGAATATCGGCGGCTTGTATTTAAAGGCGGGTAGGGTTTAGGCGGGGTGAGTGACAGCGGGGAATTTTTTATTACGAAAGTAAATATAATCGTTTGCTAAATGTAATTTTTTAATTGACACATTGCGTCAAATCGCATTCCAAAAATCGCTCCGGGAATAGGATTGAATGCGTAAGCGGGAATCGGCAAGAAACCCGATTACGCATAAAGCCGTTGGCAAGTGCGTCATTGCGCTTCGCTTGCGTTTCGATTGTGCGCCGCGCGCTATTCCGGTTCCTCGAGCGCCAGCGGAAAGCGGATATTGAACGTGGTGCCCACGCCCTCGCGCGATACGAAATCGATCTGCCCATTCAGCACCCGGCACAATTCCTTGACGATCGCGAGGCCGAGACCCGTGCCGGGAATATCCTCGCCCGCGGCGCGTTCGAATTCGTCGAACACGCGCTCCGCATCCGCGGGTGCAATGCCTTCACCGGTATCCGAGACGCGAATCGACCAGTGGTCCGCGTCGGCCATCGCGAAACCGAATTCGATTTCGCCGGACTTCGTGTACTTGGTGGCGTTGGACAGGAGATTGACCGCGATCTGTTTCAGTTTGAGGCGATTGGATGTGATGGCCGGCAACGCCGGATCGAAGGCCGTGCGCAGTGTCAGTCCTTTGGTTTCGATCAAAGGCCGCGACGCGGCTTCGAGTTCGGTGAAGAGTTCGCGCAGGTCGACCGTTTCGAGTGCGAGCGGCGCGCCGTCGCCGAGCACCACCGAATACTCGACCATCTGATCGACCAGTTGCTTCATGTCGGCGGCTTGCCGGTTCGCCAGCGTCAACGCAACCTCGGCTCTGGCAGGCGCGCGCGCGATCAATTGCAACGCGATGGAAAACGCGTTCAGGAAGTTGCGCAGATCGTGGACCACGCTGCGGGTGATCTGCATCCGCGATTCGTACAGATCGCTCACGAGTCGCTGTTTCAACGTGAGTTCATGGTTGGCGCGTTCGAGCCTGCCGGTGTACTCGTCGAACTTGCGGTCACGTTCACTGACCACCTGTTTGATCGACGTGAGGGTGACGATGCTGAGCGTCTCGGCGATCAGACGCCGCGCGCGGCGTTCGTGGCGGCGCGTGAATGTGCTCTCGCGTTCGGCGAATTCGTCCAGCGCGTCGGCGAGTACCTGATGAAACAGATCGAGTTCGCGCACGAGTTCTTCGATCCGGTAACCCTGGCGCCAGCGGACCATGCCGTGTTTTCTCGCGTCGCTTTCAATGGACGACTCGACGAGTTCGAGGTCTTCGATGTCGAGTGCGATGCAGAGCCCGTCGAGAATTTCCGGCAGGTGGTCGGCGAGTTGCTGGTAAGTGAGCTTGTCTGCTTCGACGAGTTCGACGTCGCCGAAAACCGCTTTCATCCATTGCTCGGTCAAGCGGGTTCGTTCGGTGCGAACGAAGTCGGAGAAATTGCGCAGCGGGCTAACGAGGATTTCGGCCATGGCGACGTTTCAGGATGAAGTTTCTACAACCTACAAAGGCTCGAATCACGCCAGACGCGCCGCACCTGAAAATGGCGCCCGCACACCGCGAGAAACCGCGCTGTCGGCTGGAATGAATCAGAGGCATGTGCGGCGGGCGCGTACCTGCGGAAAACGCCGGAGGCCTTCTGCCGCAGCCGATAATCCGCTTCATTATCACCGCATTCGCGGGTCGTGGAACAGCCCTTGCGTAATCGTGGACAGATGATTAACACGTTCAACCGGCGATTCCCGATGCATTCAATCCTGTTGGTGGACGACGAGCCGGAAATTCTGGCAGCGTGGCGCCTGATTCTTGAAAACGAAGGTTACGAAGTCGGTTGCGCGAGCAACGGAGTCGAGGCGGTCGCGCGGCTGGCATCGGCCATGCCCGTCACGCCCGATCTGATCATTACCGACTGGATGATGCCGCTGATGGGCGGCGCGGAACTCTGCCGCCGTCTGCGGGCCATGCCGGAACTCGCCGACGTGCCGATTCTCGTGCACACGGCCGTGCCGCCGTCGTCCGACGGCCGAGACAAACACTGGAACGCGTGCCTGAGAAAACCGGTCGGCGCGGATCTGTTTCTGACCACCGTGGCGCAGCTTTGCAAGCAGCGGCATTGAAGGAACGCGGCTTGCCAGGAGCTTGCTAAAGAGGCGGCGCGTTGCCGTTTGCCGCATCGCTCAAGTCCATTCACGCCCCGTGGCCCGCCTTCACAAAATCGACGAACACGCGTAGCGGCGCGGGCACATGCCGGTGCCCCGGATAGTAGAGAAACGGCCCCGAAAAGCTCGGCCACCACGATTCCAGAATCGGCTCCAACGCACCGCTGTCGAGCTGTGGACGCAGCCAGTCTTCGAACAGATGGATCACGCCCACGCCGGCGACCGCTGCGCTGATCGCCAGATCGAGCGCCGCGCCCGGACGCACCAGCAGCGGTCCGGTCGGGTTTAACTGCAGCGCTTCGCCGTCACGCTCGAAATGCCACATCGGAATCGCGCCGCCGGCGAATTGGCCACGCAGGCACGCGTGCGCGAGCAACTCGCGCGGGTGCTCGGGACGGCCGTGTTCGTCGAGATAAGCGGGCGCGGCGGCGGTCGCGAAGCGCTGCACGCGCGGCCCGATCGGCACGGCGATCATGTCCTGTTCGAGTCGCTCGTCGTAGCGAATGCCGGCGTCGCAGCCGATCGACAGCAGGTCGACGAACCCGTCTTCCACCACGACCTCGATGCGAATGTCGGGGTACGCCTTGAGGAAGGGCACGATCACCGAGGGCAGCGTGATGCGCGCGGCGCTGGACGGCACGTTCAGCTTGAGCGTGCCGGTCGGCTTGTCGCGAAAGCCGTTCAGCACGTCGAGCGCGGCTTCCATTTCGGTGAAGAGCGGCGTCAGCTTCTCGATCAGACGCAGACCGGCTTCGGTCGGCGCCACGCTGCGCGTGGTGCGATTGAGCAGGCGCAAGCCGAGTTTCGCTTCGAGACGGCGTACGGCAATGCTCAGGCTCGACGCCGACACCCCGCCGATGCGTGCCGCGTCGCGAAAGCCGCCCGCCCGCGCGACGGACACGAAAGCGGAAAGATCGTTTAATTCCATGGTCGCTGTGCACATTTTTGAACAACCCGTGCACGTTATGCCTATTTATTTGACAACACAACCGGTCGATACTGCGGTTCGTCCCCACCCATTCAAGGAACACCCCATGTCCGACCTCAAGACCACCGACACTTTCCCGTTAGCCGGACGTTCCGTGCGGCGCATGGGCTACGGCGCGATGCAACTGGCCGGCCCCGGCGTGTTCGGGCCGCCGAAGGATCGCGAGGCGGCCGTCGCGGTGCTGCGCGAGGCGCTGGCCGCGGGCGTCAACCACATCGATACGAGCGATTTTTACGGGCCCCACGTCACCAACCAGATCATCCGCGAAGCGCTGCATCCTTATCCGGACGATCTGGTGATCGTCACCAAGCTCGGTGCGGTGCGCGACGACAAGGGCGGCTGGCTGCCGGCGATGGAGCCGCAAGCGATCGAGCGCGGTCTGCACGACAACCTGCGCAATCTCGGGCTCGACGCCATGGAGATCGTCAACCTGCGCATCATGGGCAGCATTCATGCGCCCTCCGAAGGCTCGATCGAGAAGGAGGTCACGGCGCTGGCCGAACTGAAGCAGCGCGGCCTGGTTCGTCATATCGGCTTGAGCAACGTGACGTCGGCGCAGATTGCCGAGGCGCAGCGCATTACGGAAGTGGTCTGCGTGCAGAACCACTACAACCTGGTGCATCGCCACGACGACGCACTGATCGACGAACTGGCGGCGCAGGGCATCGCCTATGTGCCGTTTTTCCCGCTGGGCGGTTTCACGCCGATTCAGTCGTCGGCGCTGTCGGACCTCGCGAGTACTTTGGGCGCGACGCCGATGCAGGTCGCGCTGGCCTGGCTGTTGCAACGCGCGCCGAACATTCTGCTGATTCCCGGCACGTCGAGCGTTCAGCATTTGCGCGAGAACCTGCAAGCCGCGCATCTGATGCTGAGCGAGGAGGTTCGCGCCGAACTCGACGCGATCGGCCGCGCGAACGGCGCGGCGTCGGCATAGGCGTCGAGGCGCGGCGGAGATGAAGCTTCGCCGCGCCTCGCGGTTCTCGCCGCACCCACCCACACACACAGAAAACCGCGTACGCCATTTGGCAGGCATGCCACGCCTGCTAGCCGCATCGCGCCAATCGCCCGCTCACACCCGCCATTGCAGCAGATCGACCCGACCCCATGCGCATTCCTGCGATTCTGGAATGGTAGATTGAACCGCGCTTAATCGGGAGCAAGCTCTATGGCGGTGGGCTCAAACCAGTCGGGCGGTGCCTTTCCCGCATTGACCAGTATCCGGTTCATTGCCGCATTCGCGGTCGTCATCTCTCACTTCTCGGAACGCAACCTGTTGCCGTTGCCGGCTGCGTTGTTCAATTTCATCGACGGCGGCCGCTCGGCCGTGTCGTTGTTCTTCGTGCTGTCCGGTTTCATTCTGACCTTCACGTATCGCGACAAACTGGCCCACGGCGGCGTGCGCTCGTTTTACGAGGCACGCGTCGCCCGCATTTATCCGATGATCCTGCTCGGTCTGCTGATGTGCGTACCGGTCGTGATTTATCTCGTGCTGAGTGACAACCCGCAACTGATGCTGGAGTGGTACGCGCTGAAGGGCGCGGTCTATCCGGCGCTGCTCGTCAGTCTGATCGTCCAGTTGTTGCTGCTCAACGGCTGGCTGCCGTTTTCAGCCATCAATCAACCATGGAACGGTCCCTCCGAAAGCGTTTCCTGCGAGGCGTTCTTTTATCTGCTGTTTCCGTTCCTGCTGCGTCGTATGACGACGATGAGCGTCGCGCGGATTGGCTTGATCGCCCTCGCGACATGGCTCGCGACGGGTGTGTGGATTGCGTTGCTGCAAAGCTTCGTGCCGCTGTCGCGCAGCGCCGCGATGATTTACTCGATGCCGGTAACGCGGCTCGCCGAGTTCGTGATGGGTATCGCGGTGGCGATCTACTATCTGCGCCTCAAAGCCAGCGGCAGGTCGCAGCATGGTAAAGGCATCGTGCTGACCGGCGTGGCGTTGAGTGCGATCTTCATACTCAGCGTCTGGCGGCCGATCTGGCCGGCCTACTATCTGGAGTCGCCGTTTTACGCGGCCTTGATACTGGGCCTCGCGTTGCTGGAGCGGCCCGTGTTGGGCTTGTTGAGCTGGCGGCCGCTGGTGCGCCTGGGGGAGGCGAGTTATTCGCTGTACCTCACGCATCTGCCGCTCGCCCTCTGGTCGGTGATGCTCGGTTTCGGGCCATCGAACGGCTGGATGATGATTCCCGTGAGTGTGCTGATCAGTCTGCTGTGCTTCCGGTTCTATGAGGAGCCGATGCGTCGCAAGATCAAGGCACGCTTTGCCCATCGGAAGATCGCGCGACTGCCCGCAGCGGAATCGGGGCAGACCGCGGTTTAAGTGCTGCGTGGACGGCGCGTGGCGTGACCGTCTCGCGTGACCTTGCGGGGCGCCTGCGAAAACCGGCGCCTCATACCGACGCCGCGATCGTGTCCCGTAACCACCGATGCGCGGGATCGCGATGCACGCGTTCGTGCCACAGCATGGCCATCTCGTAGCCCGGTACCTCGACGGGCGGCTCGACCATGCGCAGCGCGCTGTTTTCGCGCACCAGCCGCGCCGGCACCATGCCGACCAGATCGGTGCTCGCGAGCGCCGACACCATGAACAGGAAATGCGGCACGGACAGCACCACGCGACGCGTGAGGCCGAGCTTCGCGAGCGATTCATCGGTGACGCCGAAGAATCCGCCGCCGTCCGGCGACACGATCACCTGTTCCAGTTTGCAGAACTGCGCGAGCGTCGGCCGACGCTTCAGCCGCGGATGGCCTGCACGTCCCACCAGCACGTAGCGCTCGGCGAACAGCACGCGACGGCGCAAGCCGTCGGGCGCGCCTTCGCTGGTATGGAAGCCCAGATCGATCGCTCCCTGTTCCGCTTGCTGCATCAGCCGTGGCGGGACCGCTTCGACGATCGCCAGACGCGTGCCCGGCGCGGCCGATCTCAACGTGGCCAAGGTGGGGAGGATGATGGTCGATTCGGCGTAGTCGGTGGCGGCGATCCGCCAACTGTGCGTCGCTTCGGCCGGATTGAACGGACTGGCCGGTGCGACCGCGCGTTCGAGTGCTTCGAGCGCCTCGCGCAAGGGCTCGCGCAACGCTTCGGCCCGCGCCGTGGGACGCATGCCGCGCGGTCCCGGCAGCAGCAGCGGGTCGCCGAACAGCGCGCGCAGTTTCGCCAGATGCACGCTGACCGACGGCTGCGAGAAGTTCAAACGTTCGGCGGCGCGCGTTACGTTGTGTTCGGACAGCAGCACGTCGAGCTGTTCGCCGACAAAAAAAAGGAAAACGAAAAAACGTAAAATTCGAAAGAATTTATTGGCTAGGGCGAAGGTTGGTCAGGTGTTTTGGCAACTGTCCGAAGATCGCCTCCGGTCGATCTCGTTCTAAAATGCCGCATCTGCACACTTGTAGCTTCTCAGCGGTGCGACCTTGCTTTCAATGGGGTTTGCATATGGCGTTCACCGTCACCGATCCTGCAAAATGCAGTTCGTTGAGATCCGATCGTTCTTCGCGACTACTCGGCTCCTCATCCGAAAGCAACGAACGTAGAGAGCAACCTCGTCTGCGTTGAGTACCGGGGTCTTGGTTGGACTGCTTATACTGGTAGTAGAACGACTCCCAACTTTCAAAAAGCCACGCAACTAGCAGGCAGAAGATATCGGGGCAATAGGATGGCCCTGCACTGAATATTTTGTAGATGGCGATCTGCAGTTCTTCGCTAATTAAACGCAACCCAACAGATTCATTGTGGTCTGCGATAGGCGCGTAATAAGTGAGAAACGATCGCGTCACTTGTTCATTGAAACGCAAGTTTAATGGTCCACCGGTCGCGTGCATCCCTTTGAGTGCGAGATAAAAAACATCGCAAATAGTAGAGGTGTTAGAACAATCAGGTGAGGTTGCAGCCATCGCGTTGCAAATTTGCGCTGCTTTATGCAGGAGCGGTTTGGCGCTCGTCGTAGGAATAATGATGTCGGAGCGAGAGTGAGGTGCATTTGCCGTTGGTAGAGACCAGCGATGCGCTAAGGCTGGCGCGACCAACATGCAGTCATGCAGTAGACAGATACGTGTTGCTGGTAGCATGTGTTCTTTATGCCAGTATCCAACTCCGTAATTTGCATTGTCGTGCTTAAGACACATCGGACAATATTGCAACCTTGCAATTTTCCCGGACGGCCAATAGAAGCCGCGAAGCATGACTTTCCAATATTTCCAGCCAGGCTGGCCAAACCCCGAAATGAAGCGCTGACGGCGGGTCGGTTTCAAAAAAGAAATGAAGAAAGGCACCAGGGAGTGCTCGTTCACGATAGATTCGCTGGTTCCCAGCATGCCTTGTGAAATTGCGGAAAGGTGATCAAGCCCAGTTATAAATAGAGGATTGTCTCCTGCCCCCGCGTGCCGGAAGAGCTGACGAGCCGTAATAATAGGATCTTGATATGACGCTAAAAGGTGATACCGACTCGCCAATGAATGAATCGTTTCGTTAGGAAACCATCTAGGAAGTAAGGCCACTGAATAAGGTTGGGGTTCGGCTTCAGGTGACACGGTGCTGGTCTCCAAGATTTTCGAAAGGGTTGGGGCTGGTTCCGATGGCATTTGCAAAGACCCGGTCACGAGCTCTCAGGTTCGTCCAGTAGCACTGTTCTATGAGACGGCACCTACAGCAAGGTTGTATTACCCTCGTTAAGGCACGATGAAAGCGCCAACTTCTGCATTCCCGTCGGCCGAAGAAAGCCGTATCCCGCCTCCGGAACGGTGTCAACACTGGGGGCACAAAGCTAAAAAGATCGTTGCATCCAAAGCGAGCTCATGAAGCGACCGTGCTTTATGGCGTACTCCTTAAACGTTCCGACTTCGGTAAACCCCACCTTCTTATGAAGACGGACCGACGCTTCGTTGGGCAGTGCGATGCCTACTACAGCAGAATGGACATCTTCATCAGACAGATCTTTGAAGAGCGCCTCGTACAGAGCTGATCCAATGCCACGACCTAGATACTTTGGACTTACATAAATGCTGGTTTCGATCGTTTTGCGAAAAGCACGGTGACTGCGATATTGCTGGCTTCCGGCGAAACCCAGTAATTCATCGTCTTCCATGGAAACGTAAAGCCGGTGGGGGCCCGTTCGACCGAAGGACTTTATCCACGTGTCGACAGCCTCTCTCGACATCAGATCTTCGTCAAAAGTCGCATAGGAAGTGGGTATGTAGTCGTTACGCAGGCGATGCAGTGCGTCGAGATCTGCGGTAACCGCATGGCGAATTATCATGGGGATTCCTTTTACGTTACTAGGCTATCCGCGAGACGTCGGACGCCTATAAACAACACGAACACCTAGTCCTACGGTCGCGGTGGCGCGTAAGCACACTTGGTCCGTCAAGTGTATTTCGCTCTACTTCGACAACGCCGCGTATTCTCGCATATGAAGTTTCCCGATGTTGATACCCTTCATATCGTGTCTGGCTCACGAAACTGGATGCTCCCGTCGGTCCGGATATCCAGGTCTATAACAGGGCTGGTTTCGGCATCGAATACGCGAACGGCGATGTTGCAACAGTAAGCGACGTTGAAGAGGGAGCCCCTGCGGCCGAGGTGGGATTGCAGCAAGGTGATCGCGTGATAGAGATTGATGGGCAACCGATCTTTGCGCATGCGGTCTCGCTTATTGAAGAGCGATTCAAAACTATCAATAGCGCCCTCACAAGACTCGCCGCTCTTCGGGATGGCAAGGTTCTGGATTTCAGTGTTCAACCGCGCGACTATATTCAGTAAGAGTGTCCGCTAACGAGAAAGCTGGAGGTCTCTTCAGGGGCGACTTACGACAAACGCCGGACAGAACTCGGCCAACCGGGCTCGTCTTGTACGTGCTTTCGCCCGGTATGGCCGCCCTAGTCGGTCGCCGGTCAGTCATCCTCCGCGGCGGCAGGAATGATCGTCGCCAGCTCGTCCTCAACGTCCAAACCGTGCTTGGTAGCAAGCAGCGCAACGTGGATACTCGCCTATGCGGCGCGGGTGAAGATCGCCGTCGACGGATTTGGCGTACACAGTCTGCGCGCAACCGCCGCCACCAACGCGCTCGAACACGAAGCAGACATCGCCAAAGTGCAGGAATGGCTTGGCCACGCGAACATCGCGACGACGCGCCTGTACGACCGCCGCAAGAGCCGGCCCGAAGACTCTCCGACGTTCAAGGTTGCATACTGAGCGCCGCATCCTCAAACCACGCACTTCGAAAAGCGTCCCGACGCCGCTCGCCTTTGCTCGATACTTTACGCCCGAGAGAGGAGTCGAGCAGCGGACCACCCCATTACGAATGCGTTTTTCATGGTAGGTGAGGAGAGTCTGAGATAACGGAAGATCAATAAATTCAGCAACCTACGTGATGGGCGACGAAATTTCCAATCGCTGGCTATCCCGTGTTTTCATTGTCGCTGTGCCACCAGTGTGCCAGGGCAGCTACGACGAGGCAAGAATTCGTGCCATGGACGTGAGGCCGTCAATTGGGAGTCGCATAACGACCGAGATCGTGTGAGAACGCAATTTTGGCGCTGAACGCCCGGTCTCCGTTCAGCTGGATCAAGTTTGGTAGGTCCAGCTTACGCTAATCGAGTCTCGCGAGCGCAGCGAAGCCCCTGCGGGCTTTAACTTCCAGCCATTTTCATGGCCTTCATCGTTTCCGCGACACCGAGTAAGTTGATGACCCGCTTCAGGTTGTAGGCCAACACCTGAAGACTCATCTCCGTACTCACCCGCCCAAGCGTCCGAGTCAGGAAGTGCGCGGGACCCATCCAGTGTTTGAGCGTACCGAAGACGTGCTCAACGGTACTTCGGCGGATCGTCATTGCATCGGGCTTCCTGTCGAGCCGACGCTGCATGGATTCCAGTATATTTTCGTGCTCCCATCGTCGGATGCGGCGATAGTCGCTGGGCGAACATCGGTCCTTGAGGTGGCAACGGGGGCACGCACTGGGCCAGTACACCCGCAGTGTCATGTCATGCTCAACGGTGTTGAATCGATGAATGGCGCGCTCGTCGGCAGGGCATCGATACACGTCGCTTCCTGACTCGTAGACAAAGTCGGCCTTCGTGAAGAGACCTTTCTTCCTTGATGCGGAGGTGAGTGGCTTGGGAACGTACGCACTGATGTTTCCCAGATCGCATGCCCGTATCTCTGGGCCACTGTAATAGCCGCGATCGGCCACCACCTTCAGCCTGGCTTTGCCCATCGCGTTCTTCGCGGAGATTGCCATTCTGCTGAGTTGCCCGTGATCGTTTCCGACGTTAGTCACCTCATGTGCGACGATCAGATGATGCTTGGTGTCCACGGCGGTTTGAACGTTGTAGCCCACTATGCCGGAGCCTCTTCCGCTTGTTGCCATGGACCGCGCGTCGGGATCCGTCATGGACAGCTGTTTGTCTGGTTGCTTCTTCAACTGCTTCCTGACCTGGTCGGCACGCGACCGAGGCTGTGTGAAAACACGTTACTCTTGTCCATCAAGTAACTCGCTAGTCATCGGTGCCGCTGGGCTTGAAACGAAGGGTGATGGTTGTTTCACTCATGGAAAGGAACGCGCACACCTGCTCGGCCGCGTCCGGTGACAGCCCTGGATGCTCTTCCTGCAAGTATTCAATGGTTTGTTCGGGCAGCCAAGGCCCCAGCGAAGCCATGTAGTCTTCGATATCTTCCTGAATTTCTTGCCACGATACGTATTGCTTTCGTGACAGCAGGATCCGGTTGTCTCGTGTATAGATCACATGCAGGTTCACTACCTTCTCGCCGTAAGTTCTCGATTCAACATTCTCGCATCAGATGGCCTAGACTGAATTGACTCATTCAGCGTGGGTGACCGGATGAAGCGATTCATAGAAGGCGAAGACCGCAAGCAGGTAACGCTGTTGCCCGAATGCCTGGATGACTTCGTTGCCGAGGATAACCCGGTGAGGATCATCGAGGCCTTTGTCGAAGAGCTCGAACTGGAATCGATGGGCTTCGATGGCGTCACACCATCAACGACAGGTCGCCCCTCCTACCATCCGGCAGTGCTGTTGAAGATATACATCTACGGCTACCTCAACCGGATTCAATCGAGTCGTCGTCTGGAGCGGGAATGCCAACGCAATGTCGAGCTGATGTGGCTCACGGGTCGCCTGGCACCGGACTTCAAGACGATAGCCGACTTTCGGCGGGACAATGGAACAGGCATTCGCAACGTCTGTCGCCGGTTTGTTGTTCTGTGCCGTGATCTGAAGCTGTTCTCACAAGCACTGGTTGCCATTGACGGGAGCAAGTTCAAGGCATCCAACACCCGCGACCGTAACTTCACGAATGGCAAGATCGACAAACGGCAGCAACAGATTGAGGAAAGCATCCAGCGCTATCTGAGTGCGTTGGAAACTGCTGACCGCACACAACCGGCAGAGCTGGAAGCCAGGGCAACCCGGCTGCAAGAGAAGATCGTGCAATTGCGAGGGCAAATGCGTCGCCTTGGGCAGATCAAGGAAGAACTCAAGACGCAGCCTGATGGTCAGCTCTCGCTGACCGACCCTGATGCGCGCTCCATGGCGACAAGCGGCAGAGGCTCGGGCATGGTGGGCTACAACGTGCAGGTGGCTGTAGACGCCCGGCACCATCTCATCGTGGCCCATGAGGTAACGAACTCCGGTCATGACCGGGCGCAGCTCAGTCCGATGGCCCAAGCTGCCCGCGATGCCATGGGCAAGAAGAGACTGAAGGCTATCGCTGACCGCGGGTATTACAGCGGTCCGCAGATAAAAGCATGCGCGGATGCGGGCATTGCAGCCATTCTGCCGAAGAACCTGACGTCAGGCGCAAGAGCCCATGGCCGCTTCGACAGAGCAAACTTCATCTACATTGCCCGGGATGACGAATACCTGTGTCCGGCTGGACAACGTGCGATTCATCGCTTCACCCGTGAGGAGCATGGCATGCAACTGCATCGCTACTGGAGCAGTGCCTGTCCTCGTTGCGCGATTAAATCACAATGCACCCCAAGCGATTATCGACGAATCACGCGATGGGAACATGAGTCTGTACTGGAAGCCGCCCAGCGGAGACTGGACCGGATGCCGGAGGCGATGATGGTGCGAAGACGCACCGTTGAACACGTCTTCGGAACGTTCAAGCACTGGATGGGCTACACACACTTCCTGACTCGCAGACTGCACAATGTAAGCACGGAGATGAGCCTGCATGTACTGGCCTACAACCTCAAGCGCGTGATAGCGATATTGGGATGAGCCTGCATGTACTGGCCTACAACCTCAAGCGCGTGATAGCGATATTGGGATTCTCGCGAACGATGAGGGCAATGCGGCTGGTGGGTGCGTGATGCACCGAGGTTCCCAACACAGACCGAGAAGCCGCTAGTAGTGAGGCAACAGTGCCGCCCAGCGCTCTCCACTCGACTGATTGATTGCGAGAGCACAATGCGGCTCTATACTTGCTGCTGCAGATTCGTCGCACGTCGAACCTGCATTTCGCGTTTCCACACAGCCTCGGTCGGTTTGTGCCAATCGGCAGTGGCCAGAACGTCCGCAGATTAATTCGCAAGCTTGCGAAGAACTGCTTTCATCTGCCGCTGGCTGTAGCTTGGTTCGGATGCTTGTAAAGCCCTGCTGTTTAGCATTTTTGCTCGGAAGCAGGAGGGTGGTGTCCGAGACCGCGCTTTACTTGCCTTGACTTCTTCCGTGAAGACGCTACTACTTGTTTGTACGAATGTACGCGTACCACATGTCATCTGCCAAGCCTCAACGAGCAAGCCCCGCTGTGGCCTTCCGCGCCGCACAGTACATCCGTATGTCCACCGACCATCAGCAATACTCACCGGTCTTCCAAAGGCAGGCGATCGCCGAGTATGCGGCGGCCCACAACTTCCGCATCGTTCGCGACTATGAGGATGCCGGCATCAGTGGCCTTACGCTGCGCGAGCGCCCGGCCCTGGTCCAGTTGCTTCTGGACGTCCAGAGTGCCGCGCGCCGGTTCGCCACCGTGCTTGTCTATGACGTGAGCCGCTGGGGGCGCTTCCAGGACGTCGACGAAGCGGCCTTCTACGAATATGCATGCCGACGGGCCGGCGTGAATGTCATCTACGTGGCCGAACCTTTTGAGAACGACGCGAGCCCCGCAACGTCCGTGCTGAAGGCGCTCAAGCGCGCGATGGCTGCGGAGTTCAGTCGTGACATGTCGCGTAAGGTGTTCCTGGGGACCTGCCTTAACGTCAGGCGAGGTTTCCATTCGGGCGGGCCGCCGGGTTACGGGCTGCAACGTATCCTGGTCGACGCAGACCGGCAGGTGAGGCATCCGCTGCGACAGTACGAGTACAAGAGTGTCCAGACTGACCGGGTGATCGTGGCTCCCGCGGCCAATGGCGAAGCCGCGTTGATCCGGAAAATGTTTGAGTGGTACGCAACGCAGCCCATTTCGCCGACGGGCATTGCGCGACGCCTCAATGATTTCGGAATTTGCAATGGGTCCGGTCGGGTGTGGCAGGCCCGAAACATTGCAACAATCCTGCGCAACGAAGCGTACATCGGCACCAACATCTATAGCCGCACTTCGTCGAAACTATCTGGCCGCTGGGAGCGTGTGCCGGAGCAGGACTGGATCCGCATTCCCAACGCGTTTACGCCGGTAGTCGACCGGCGCGTCTTTGCCGCCGTCCAGGCGAAACTGGCGCGCGCCCGACAGAGGCCCACCAGAGAGGAGATCGTCGAGGGTCTGCACGAGGTGATCAAGCGGGCTGGCAAGCTGACGCAGGGCACTCTACGGCATTACCGTAGCGCGCCCTCCGTCGGACAGGTCATGCGGGAGTTTGGCGGTCTGTACGAAGCATACGAGGCGATCGGTTACTCACCGAATCTCGATCCTGCGCGTTCTGAACATCGGCGCGTGGAGCACCTGATGGAGAAGCGGGTTGCAGACGTGACAATCGAGGCGCTGCGGTCTCAGGGGCATGAGGTCCGGTACGAGAAGCATACTGGCACGATCTGTGTCGACGGGACCTTGCGTCTGCAACTGGTGGTGCGCAGCCCATGGCTGGTCCATGCCCACGAGCCTTACTGGGTTGCGCGTTGGCCTGATCGCTTCCCTGTGGATTTCCTGATATATGGCCGCATCGAGCGCGCGGGGACGGAACTGCTCGATTTCCATATCCTGCCTCGCGGAAGCCTGGCGCCAGGGATTTACACAGTACTTCACCGCCACGGCCAGACCCATTTCGAGGCATATCGTCATTCGAACCTGACGTTGCTGCTTGATCTTGCCTGCAATACGCCGATCGAGGTAGTGGCCAACCCACCACGCGTTGGGGGTGGGCGGTGACCCGTTCCGGCCGGCCGGATCCCGGCGCTTCCTCGGCCGCGTCCACGGTTTCCTGCGTGAAAGACCAGTCAGGATCTGCGCAGCCGGCACGCGCGCCTGGTGCCCTCTGCAGGCATAGTGCCCCGGAGACGAAGGCCGGGAAGATGCTTAAACTGGAGCTCGCAAGGCAGCGGGCGGCGACCAGGCGTATGGACGCGGCCCACCGAGAGCTGGAAATGATGGACCGGACCCTGATGGAGGTTCTCTCGGATCCCGCCTTTTTGGCGCTACTGCGGGCTCATGGGCTCGGTTCGATGCCGATGCTCGTTTATCAACGTCTTTCGGAGCAACGTTGATGGCACGGGTTCGACCAACCCGGTTCATCTGTCGGTCAGACGGTGCACGAGATGGCCACGGGAGACCGCCGGGTTTATGCGAGGATGCAGCAACATTGGTGGCCGGACAAACGCTGCCGAAGCGGACCGTCTCAGCGCTAGGAAGGATGGTCCCGAACCGGCAGGTCGAGGCGGTCCGGACGATGGTCGCAGCACGCAATCTCAGTGGCGATTTTGCCCGTGCATTACTGGCGGCAACGTCAGCCCGGGAAAGAAGCGATGATGCCCGCGGCCGACAATCTCACCCCGATTGCGTGAGACGACTCGCCAGAATGGCGCAGGAGCTTGCCCGGATGCAGGTTGAGGCGGAAGTCAAGCGCCCGCGCTACGAAAATGAACTCGTCTGTCTGGCGCTTACCGCTGGCTTCGTGCGGAACTGGATGAGTAACGACGTGGTGGCGGCGTGGCTGGAGTCACACTATCCACAGTGTGCCGGCGTGCTTGATCGTCTGGCGAAAGACTCGGACCTTGCTATCGCGTCAGGGCGACCCATGAAGCTGCCTTATGCAGTCGCCAAGAGTCTGGTGGCAGGCCGCAGTAAGCCTGGCAAATAGGGCGGCAGGAAGCTGCCTCCTATTCAAACCACCTTGTCTGGAGCAACTGCGTCAGGCAGTGCTGGTAGAGGTCTCGGGCTGCCGCCGACCGGAAATCAAGGCGCAGATTTTCGCAGAACAGCGACGCAATCGGTTGCGGCATGAATTCCGGTGTCGGCTCTGCTTCGAGCTGTTCGGCGATCGCAAGCGCCCGCGTCGAGAGCATCACTCGCTGCACGACATCGGCGCCGCCGCCGTTCGTTCTCAACCATAAGACAGCAGACTCCACAACGTGGTCGGCCGACAGCCAATTGCCTGTCATCTGCCTTGCAAGAAGATGGGACGCAACGAGGTAGGCGAGCAACTCGGCGCGTGCCCGAAGATCCAGGTTCAGCGGATTATTCATGGTGTTTATTGCAGGTGAACACCAAGTTGTCCCCGGAGAGAATCTGCGACCTTCCGCAATATGTCAGGCAGCAGGATCTGTGCGTCCAGAGGGCCAACGATTGAGTAGCCGGATCCGGAATCGCCGTCGATAACGATCACGACCGCGCATCGTGCCTGCGTCATGTCGCGGACCTGAACGCAGGCGGCGTCAAGAAGCTCTGGCGACCCGCTACCGGGTGAAACGTTGGAAACAGGAAAGTCGGTCATGGGAGCCTCGGAGTGTTGCGTTCTATCGCATTGTAGATGTCGGCCAGGTGGTGTATCGAGGGCTGACACGCCGTCAGGGGCAGTCGCTACGCAGATCTGGAATGCATCCAAAATCGTGTATAAATATGACGATCTGCAAATCGACATGAACCGCCAATTCACTTCCTCGCAGGACGATGGGCAAACAGAAAGACGATACCCCTCTTGCGCAGCGCAGGGCTCTTGCCGCGAAGCTTTTGCTGAATGGTGAGGGGACTAGCAAAGGTCAAGGAAGGCTCGGCTGAGTCTTCTGACCGTGAGCAAGTACAAGGAGCTGGTTGAAAGAGAGGGGGCTGACGCCGCGGCTCGCCTTCGCATCCACGGAGGAGCCTCGCGACTGGATGATGCTTCGCAAAGCTGGCTCGTTAGCGCGATAAGGCACCCACCCGGGCTTCACGGCTATCCGGGGACGACCTGGACCATAAGTCAACTGCGCGAATTGATCTGCAGGCGTGTCGGAGTCCAGTTTTCAGCGTCGTATGTTGGCTACCTTGCCCGGAGCTATGGCCTCAGATACCGACTCGCCTATTCAACGTCAGAAAAGGCGTCACCTGCTCCAGCTCAGAAATCGCAGGGCGACGTCTATGGCGCGCGTCGGAAGATTGCCGAAAAAATGCTAATGGATGGGAACAGTGTCGAGCGCGTCTCTAAATCGCTCAAAATCAGCGCGCGCACCATGACAAAATACAAATCAATGTTGGTTGCTGACGGCGCTGAGGCTGTTGAGCAGATCAAGGGATCCGGGCGCAAGGCCACACTTGGCCCCGAGGCCCTCAAGTGGTTACGGGGGATATTGGAAGGCAGCCCCATGGCGCACGGCTATAAAACCGAACTCTGGAGAAACAGCGATGTTCAAAAACTGATAAAGGAGAAATTCGGGGTCTACCACTCCGCCGGACACGTCAGGACCCTCGCCGGGAAGCTCGGTCTGGGCCACAGGATGCGACCACCAAAGCTGCGCACGGAGAAGAAACGCCTAACGATCAATGATGAAACGCTCGCATGGGTTGCCGCCACCCTTAAGGAGTCGCCGAGAGCGCACGGCATAGACGCTGATCACTGGACGAACGGCCGTTTGCGAATCGTGCTTCATCGGCGGGTGGGTGTCGATTATTCACGAGGATATATCTGGGAAATTGCCACCCGTGCTGGGGTGGCAGACCTGCTTACAAGACGGCGCAACTGATCAATTCATCCTGATCCTGGCCGCCTCGTCATGTGCAGCCGCAGCGGTAGCGTGCAGACGCTCCAATGCATCGCGAACGGCGTGCAGAGTTCGTTCTTACGCGACGGCCGAAACTGCGTCGATCATGCCGACGCACGCAGCCATGGCACGAGAGGATTTTTCATCGATCACCCGACAAGCCTCATAGCGTTCAGCCGCAGATTTTGCCTGTGTATCGTCCGTAGGTCGGCCGCCTTTCAAATGAATGAGACTATTTTGATCTTCCTCTTCATTATGGGCGAGGATTGCCTGGCGGGCGCGCGTCGTGGGCGGGACGATGTCGTCGGTCATTTTTGCTGTCTGTCCGGTTTACCGCATGCTGCGGCCCGTCAAACTTGGCCTTCAGGGCGGCTGGAGTGGGTCGATCAGATACGAACGAAGGCGACGAGCGGCGGACGGAGACCATTGAAATCGGCTTACGCTTGCCTTCCGTTGGCGTCAAATCGATTTCTTGGCATGTCATTTTTTTCCAAGCGATTAGTATATTGTCCACGCCGCTCTTGAAAGGACAATCCATCTATGCAAAAGAAGATTATCGCGACCGCGCTAACTGGGGCAGCACTACTTCTGGGAGCCTGCGCATACATCCCTCGACCCGGGCCGGTCGGCAACCGCGCCGTGCCGCAACCGGCCAGATCCGTCAACCTAAGC
>NZ_QLTK01000020.1 GCF_003269035.1 Paraburkholderia bryophila
ACCGTGAAACGACTCCACGCCGATGATAGTGCGGATTGCCCGTGTGAAAGTAGGTAATCGTCAGGCTCCCATGCAGAAAACAGAAACCCCACCCAGAAAGGTGGGGTTTCTGTCGTTTACGGCCATGAATTCGCGAGCAGAAGGCAGTCGCATATACCGCCTACCGCTCCAAAACCGCCCCGATCGACGCTGCTACTCCCTGCCAATCCGCAGCGCATCCGCATAACCCGTCAGTTCCAGATAGGCTCGTCCCACATCCGCGCCATCGCGGCTCACGTGCACCGCGCCTTCCCAGTACACCGCGCCCGTCGATTGACGGGAATCCAGTTCCTGGTCGTCCATGAGCGGATCGAGCCGCCATGTCAGCGGTCCCGTTTTAACCGACATCGAGACAGGATACGACGTGTTCGTCCGCGGCGAACGCCACGCGCGAATCGGTGTGAATTCGACTTCATCGGCGCTGAATTGCGTGACCTGACCATCGGATTTGCGCAGCGCCGCGTGCGCCCACATGGCCTGTCCATCGCGACTACGCACCTTGAACGCCATCAAAGCCGAGCCGTCGGCGAGATTCGCACCCAGCCAATCCCATCCGACGGCATTTGCGTCGAGCAAGGTACTCGACCATTCGTGATCGAGCCACGCCATGCCTGTCACCGCAATGTCGCCGCGCGACGAACCGCCGGCGGCGACCGGCCGCACGACACTACCGCTCACGCGTAATTGAGGCTCGCTGTAGTAATAACTCGCCTGCTCGGGCCGCGGACCTTTGCGCGAATAGCCGCGCTCGCCCTGAACCAACGGCGCTTGAGAGGGCGTCAGCACGAGATGCAATGAGAAGCCGTTCGCGTCGGCAGTGACGTTGTAGCGACCGTTATCGGCGCGGACGATTTTCCAGGTGTCGAGTTTGACGTCCGTATTAGCCGGCTTCGCATAGGCGAGCCCGAAACCTTCGCGCGCGATGCGCTGATCGTGCGCAAGATGGCCAAGAGCCGGATCGCTCAATGCAGCATGCGCGATGATCAACTGCGACGGCGCAAAGGCACTCGGATCGTCGCTGTCGTGTCCGGTCGCCGAGCGGAAAAAGGTGATCTGAAACCCGAGCGGATGATTATCGGGCGTGGTCAGCCAACCCGTCGCGTACCACCACTCGGTGCGAAACGCCGGGTGCGCGCCGCTGTCCTGCGGCAACGCGATCGCATGGTCCGGCGTGACCGCGGCAAACTCGGGCGCGGCAGCGAAAGCGTTCGATGCAGTCAGCGCAACGACGCACAACAGCCCGAGCATTCGCTGTCGATTCATCCCCTGCGCGCACGCGCCCGATCCATCGCAAGAGCGCGAGAGAGCGCGTGGCATGGCGCGCATCGCGTGGCGTATCCGCCTCAGCGGCAAAACCACCATCACCAATCCTCCTTCACCGCACGCACCGCATTCACCGACACCGCGCCGCGTCCCGCGATCACCGCCGTCGAACACGAGGACACCAGCATGACCAGCGCGACGGTCGCCAGCACCGTCCACGGCACATGCAGCGACATGGTCCAATGAAACGACTGCGGATTGACCACGAACACCAGAATCAGACTGATCGCAAAACCCAGTGTGAAACCCATGGCGATACCGCAAGCGGTGAGCATGCCGCCTTCGAGCGCGAGAATGCCCAGTACCTGCGACCGGGTCACGCCGACGTGCCGCAGCATGCCGAACTCACGCGCCCGCGCGAGCGTCTGCGCGGAGAAGGTCGCTGCCACGCCGAACAGGCCGATCACGATCGCGACCGCCTCGAGAAGATACGTGACCGCGAAACTTCGATCGAAGATGACGAGCGTACGCGCGCGGATTTCTCCCGGTTGCGCAAGCTCCAGTGACGCGCCGAAGGGCAGAGCGCGCAGCCCTGCAATCACGTGCTCAACCGCCTCCCTGGGTTGCACGGCGACCGCGACGTCGGTCGCGCTCGTGTCGCCGGTCAGGCGGCGATAGTCCGCGAGCCGTATCTGAATCGCGCCGGTTTGCCGTACGTAGTCGCGCCATACGCCTGCCACCACGAACACCTGTGCCGTTTTGCCAAGCGGCAATCGCACCCGTTGTCCCAGCTTGTAGCCATACAGGTCGACCATGGCTTCGGATACCCAGATCGGCGTTTCATCCGCGTGCCAATCCGCGGGATGCAGCACCGCGCCCTTCATCTGCAGATTCGCGCCGGGATCGGCCGCGTCGATTTCGCGGGCAAGCATCACGACGTCCGGCCGTGCCGGGTCGAGCGTGAGATGCGCGGTACGGGAAAACGCGGCGGTCCGGATGCCGGGCACGGCGGCCACCAGCGCCTGCTCATCCGGCCGCAACCCGCCCGTGTCGCCGTTCGGCGCGACCCGCACGTACAGATCCGCGGATAGCAGATGGATCAGCCAGTCTTCGACGGAAATGCGGAAGCTCGCCACCATGATCGCCATCGCGACGATCAACGCAAAGCTCGACAACACGCCGCCCATGGCAATCGACGCATGGCCAGGCGCATTCGCGAGACGCGCCAGCGCCAGCGTACCGGCGGCCCCCGCGCGACCTCGTTTGCCGAACGCACGGCTAACGGCGCCGAACACCAGCGCGGTGACGCGTGGCATCAATGCAATGCCGCCGACCAGCAACAACGCGACCGCCAGATAGCCGCCGACCGGCGTATCGAACCACGGCGGCATCTGCGTGAGCACGGCGGCGGCCAACAGACACAGCAACGCGGGCCACGGCGTGGCGAGTCTCGCCAACGCGCCTTCTTCGGCGCCGGCCTTGAGCGCTGCGGCGGGTCGCGCGCGGGCCGCCTCCAATGCCGGCGCGAGGCTACCCAAGACCGACACGGCCATGCCGAGCGCCAGAAACACGGCGGTCGCCAACGGTTCGAAACCGACTTGAGGCTGCACGCCGGGAAAATAGCCGCCGCCCAGATCGCTGCCGAAAAACCGCAGCGCGCCGCTCGCCAATGCATAGCCGAGCGCGAGTCCGGACAGCGCGCCGAGCAGGCCGAGCAGTGCGCCCTCAATCAGGATCTGACGCAGCAGTTGAGCGCGCGTCAGACCCAGCACACGCAACATGGCGAACTGCGCGCGCCGTCGCACGACGCTCAATGCCTGGGTCGAAAACACCAGAAACGCGCCGGTGAACAACGCGACCAGCGCAAGCACATTCATATTGATCCGGTAAGCGCGCGACAGACGATCCGTGCGGCTTTCGGCATCGCGTGTTTCCGCGATCACCCAACGGCGGCCGAGCTGCGTCTGCAGCTCCTCTTTGAAGCGTTCGCGATTCACGCCACGCTCGAGTTGCACGTCGACGCGCGACAGCTTGCCGAGCTTGCCGAATTTCCACTGCGCCGCGGCGATGTCCATCACGGCGAGCCGCTGGCCCGGCCGTGTCCTGACCAGGCCACCCGCGACGCGAAAACGCACGATCGCCGTGCCGCTTTGCAGCGCGAGCAGATCGCCGGTTTTCACGTTGAGCCATTGTTGTGCGGCCGCGGAGAGGAATACTGTATCGGATGCGAGCGTATCGAACGGATGCGCGGTCGACGGCACGCCGATCAGATCCGGCGCGATCCGGCCGGCCTTGAAGACGTCGATGCCGAGTAGCGGCAGGGCGGCGTTCTGGCCCGGCACGGTGACGTCGAGCGCCAGCACGGGACTGGCGAGCGCCACGCCGGGTTGGTCGGCGAGTTGCGGATAGATGGACTCGTCGAACCAGGCTTGCGCGCCGCGCACCTGCAAATCGGCCTCGCCGGAAAGGCTGCGGGCCGCCGCGGAGAATTCGTTGAACGCCGCGCTGTTGATCAACTGCACCGCGTAACCCAGCGCCACGCCGAGCGCGATCGTTGCAATTGCAACCAGCGCGCGGCCACGACGACTGCGCCATTCCGCGCCTAACAACCAGCGCGCGAGCACGCGATGTCCTTGCATTCGCAACGATTGGTTCGAGTTAGCGGACATGGCTCAGGAGCGCGCCGGGACGCGAGCCTGGCCCGAGCTGCCACGCGCCGGCGCATCGCCCAACGCATGCAAGCCACCCTCGCTGAGAATCAGAATACGATCGGCCACCGCCGCCGCGGCCTCCGAGTGCGTGACCATGATGGTGGCCGCGCCGGTCGCCTTGCTTTGCGCGCGAAACAGACCGAGCACGTCGTGCGCGGTATCGGGGTCGAGGTTGCCGGTGGGTTCGTCGGCGAGAATCAGTTTCGGCCGATGCACGAGCGCGCGCGCAATAGCCACGCGCTGCAGTTCGCCGCCGGAGAGTTGCCTCGGAAAATCGTCGCCACGTCCGTCCAATCCGACTGCCGCGAGCATGTCGAGCGCGCCATCCGCGGGTAATTCGTTGAGTAACAACGGCAGCGCGACGTTCTGCGCCAGCGTCAGGTGCGGCAGCACGTGAAATGCCTGAAACACGAAGCCGAGTTTTTGCCGGCGCAGGCGGGTCGCCGCGTTGTCGTCGAGATGCGCAATAGGGCTGCCGTCGATGATCACGTCGCCGCTATCCGCGCTGTCGAGGCCGGCAATCAGATTGAGCAGCGTCGATTTGCCGACGCCCGAGTCGCCCATGATCGCGACGAATTCACCGCGCCTCAGGATGAAGTCGAGTCGCGCCAGTACGACTCGACCGGCGCCATAGGTTTTGCTGAGGCCGCGGCATTCGAGTGCGGGCACGACGTCTTCATCAGGCATGCGGTTTCCGAAAGTGAGGCCGACGATCGATCAGGCGCGCGCATGACGCGCACCGATGGCGGATGTGGCTGAACGCCGCCGCCGAACCGCCGAAGTATATTCGGCTTCTGTAAGCCGCGCAGTCCGCCGCCGCGATTGTCGAGGCTACGCCGAAGAAGCAAGGGTCAGCAGCGAGTGACGCCGTTTTCGAGCGCGTATCGACGTTTCTCTAGAGTGCGGGATCAAAAAATATTTCGACTTCAACCCGCGCGAAATTTTTGCCAGCCATCCGAAAATGACCTCGGGAAGACCCTGGGACACGGTGGCGGTTATTCCGGCGCATGCACCAAGCCGAGGCAGCCCCGCAAGAGTCTTCAACTAACGTTTAATTGCAGTCATTTGCCGGCAAAAATTGCGACCCGCACAACGCCAAACCGCCATTGTGCGTCTGCACATTTCTATCCATTTCGCAAGGCCATACGTGGCAATGGCGCATTGACTATGGCGTTACTGCATTGTTGCGCTGCAAAAGTATTCTTATCTTGGTAATCTCCCACCCTTGATCATTCGGCTGCGGGTAAACGTGAGGCGGGCACCCCCGTTTCCACGTCGATTTCAGCGAAATTCAGCCTACATATCCATTTCAATGCTTTCGTTCGTGAAGGCATTGACGCGGCGTTTTGTTTTCAAGTTTTCGACAGAGTTTTCGACAGAGCACATGCCATTGCCTCTTCTTAGCCTACTCATCTGGATCCCTATTGTCGCTGGCCTGGTGGTCTTGCGCGCGGGATCCGACGCGGCACGTAGCCGCACCCGCTGGATCGCGCTGGTTGGCGCGGTGGCGGGTTTCCTGCCGGTGATTCCGCTGGTCGCGAATTTCCGCAATGACGTGACGTCGATGCAGTTCGTCGAGAACGTTCAGTGGTCGCCGACCTTCGACATCGCGTGGCATGTGGGTGTCGACGGCATTTCGCTGTGGCTCGTCGCGCTGACGGCACTGACGACCATCATTATCGTGGTCGCTTCGTGGGAGTCGATCACCGAGCGCACCGCGCAGTACTTCGGCGCGTTCCTGATGCTGTCGGGTTTCATGCAGGGCGTGTTCACGTCGCTCGACGGCATGCTGTTCTTCATCTCGTTCGAAGCGACGCTGATTCCGCTGTACCTGCTGATCGGCACGTGGGGCCAGGCGAACCGCCGCTACGCCGCGATCAAGTTCTTCTTCGTGTCGTTCCTCGGCTCGCTGCTGATGCTGATGTCGATGCTCTATCTATATAGCCAGACGCACAGCTTCGACCTCGCCCTGTGGCGCGAGACGCATCTCGGCACGTGGCCGCAGGTGCTGATTTTCCTCGGCTTCCTCGCGGCATTCGGCGTGAAGGTGCCGATGTGGCCGCTGCATACGTGGCTGCCGGACGTTCACCTGGATGGCCCAACCGGCGCCGCCGTGATGATCGGCATGCTGAAGCTGGGCGGCTACGGTCTGCTGCGTTTCGCGCTGCCGATCGCACCGCAGGCCAGCCACTTCTTCGCGCCGATGATGATCACGCTCTCGCTGATCGCGGTGATCTATTCGAGCCTGCTGGCGCTCGTGCAAACCGACATGCGCCGCCTGCTCGCGTATTCGACCATCTCGCACATGGGCCTCGTGACGCTCGGCCTGTTCGTCTTCAACCGTATCGGCCAGGCCGGCGCGATCGTGCAGATGCTGTCGTACGGCGTGGTGTCCGGCGCGATGCTGCTGTGTACGGGCATGTTGTACGACCGCACCAGGACCGCCTCGATCGCCGAATACGGCGGTGTCGCGAACACCATGCCGCGCTTCGCCGCGTTCGTGATGCTGTTCTCGATGGCCAACATCGGTCTGCCGGGCACGTCGGGTTTCGTCGGCGAGTTCATGGTACTGATGGGCGCGATCCGCTTCAATTTCTGGATCGGCGCGATGGCCGCTTCCACGCTGGTCCTGAGCGCGGCGTACACGCTGTGGATGTACAAGCGCGTGATCTTCGGCGCGATCGCCAATGCGCGCGTCGCCAAACTCAAGGATCTGGGCAACCGCGAATTCATGTTGCTCGGCGCGATGGCGCTGCTGGTGCTGGTGATCGGCCTCAATCCGAAGCCCTTCACCGACGCGATCGATCCGTCGGTCGGCACGCTGCTGGCTCAATCGGAACGTTCGGTGCATCCGTCGGACTCCGCGCCTGATGGTGGCGAGCATCTGCAGGCAGCGGCGCCCGCGCCGGCTGCCGCAACGACCCGCACGCCGGGTTGAGGGGAATGAAGCATTTCGCTGCTGCAGCATCCGGAGCATGGGGCTGCAGTGTCGATCTGCTTTTTTCAGTCTGGCACAAGTCTCTTCGCATGCCTCTGACGCAGCGCAACCCTTCGGGTCGCCCTGCGTTTTATTGCTTGTTTGAAGGGACTTTCGTGCTGTGACGGTTGTTTGAAGCTCGGCAAGAGAGCACGGCAAGTACTGATCCTCGCGCAGGCCTGCGGCAACGTGTCGCACAGTGCTGCGACGCAATAGATCGTTGCTAAATCGAGGCTTTATTAGCGCTTGACGTGCCCCTACTATGCGAGCGCTTACTAATGGAGAGCGGTCGAATGACGTTCGTTGAAGTCGTAAAAAAGAGGCAATGGATATGAAAGGAAAGACTCTGCGGGGGTCGATCGGTTTCCTGTCCACGAGCCTCGTGTTGTTGCTCTCGGGTTGCAGCAACCTCGATATTTTGAATCCGAAGGGGAGTGTGGGTCTGGCGGAACGCGAGCTGATCGCAACCTCCACCTGGGCCATGCTGATCGTCGTCATTCCGGTGATTGCGCTGACGTTGCTGTTCGCTTGGCGTTATCGCGCGTCGAACAGGAGCGCGGACTATCAACCGGGCTGGACCCATTCGACCGGTATTGAAATCGCCATCTGGACGATTCCCACGCTGATCATTCTGTTCCTCGCCGTCCTGACGTGGAAGACCACGCACGAACTCGATCCGTACAAGCCGCTCGAGTCGCAGGTCAAGCCGATCAACGTCGAAGTCGTCGCACTCGACTGGAAGTGGCTGTTCATCTATCCGGACCTCGGCATCGCGTCCGTGAACCAGTTGGCGATTCCGGTCGGCACGCCGGTGAACTTCGTGATCACGTCCGACACGGTGATGAACTCGTTCTTCATTCCGCAACTCGGCGGCCAGATCTACGCCATGGCCGGCATGCAAACGCGTCTGCATCTGATTGCGGACGAAGCCGGCAATTTCGCGGGCCAGTCGGCCAACTTCAGCGGCAAGGGCTTCTCGGACATGAAGTTCCGTACGCTCGCTTCGTCGCCGGAAGAGTTCAACGCGTGGGTCGCGAAGGTACGCGCTTCGTCGGACAACCTCAGCATGGACCGCTACCACACGGTATCGGCGCCGAGCGAGAAGGACCCGGTGCGCTACTTCTCGTCGGTCGATCCGAAGCTCTTTCACAACATCATTGCCCGATACAACAACGGTAACGTCATCGACAACATGAATGACGCTAACTGTGCGCCAAAGGGTAAGGGGTAACGCATGTTCGGCAAACTCTCACTAGACTCGATTCCGTACCACGAGCCCATCATCATGGTCACGGCCGTGATGATCGCGCTTGGCGGTGCGACGGTGCTGGGTCTGATCACCTATTTCGGCAAGTGGCGCTACCTGTGGACCGAGTGGCTTACGTCGGTCGACCACAAGAAGCTCGGCGTGATGTACATCGTCGTTGCGCTGATCATGCTGTTCCGCGGCTTCGCGGACGCGATCATGATGCGTCTGCAGCAAGCCCTCGCTTATGCGAACCCGGGCTACCTGCCGCCGCATCACTACGACCAGGTGTTCACGGCGCACGGCGTCATCATGATTTTCTTCATGGCGATGGCGTTCATGATCGGCCTGATGAACATCATCGTGCCGCTGCAGATCGGCGCGCGCGACGTGGCGTTCCCGTTCATCAACTCGCTGAGCTTCTGGATGACGGCAGTCAGCGCGATCCTGATCAACATCTCGCTGGTGATCGGTGAATTCGCGCAAACGGGCTGGCTGGCTTATCCGCCGCTCTCCGAGTTGCAGTTCAGTCCGGGTGTCGGGGTCGACTATTACCTGTGGAGCTTGCAGCTCTCCGGTATCGGTACCTTGCTGACCGGCGTGAACTTCTTCGCCACGATCGTGAAGATGCGCGCCCCGGGCATGACCTTCATGAAGATGCCGGTGTTCACGTGGACCGCGCTCTGCACCAACGTGCTGATCATGGCGTCGTTCCCGATCCTGACCGTGACGCTCGCGCTACTAGGTCTGGACCGCTACCTCGGCATGCACTTCTTCACGAACGACGGCGGCGGCAACGCCATGATGTACCTGAACCTGATCTGGGCATGGGGTCACCCCGAGGTGTACATCCTGATCCTGCCGGCGTTCGGTATTTTCTCGGAAGTCGTGGCGACCTTCGCCAAGAAGCCGCTGTTCGGCTACAAAACGATGGTGTGGGCGACCTGCGCGATCATGGTGCTGTCGTTCCTCGTGTGGCTGCATCACTTCTTCACGATGGGTTCGGGCGCCGACGTCAACGCGTTCTTCGGTATTGCCACGATGGTCATTGCAATCCCGACCGGCGTGAAGGTGTTCAACTGGCTGTTCACGATCTACAAGGGCCGTCTGGAATTCACGCCGCCGATCCTGTGGACCATCGGCTTCATGATCACGTTCACCATCGGCGGCATGACCGGCGTGATGATGGCGATCCCGGGCGCGGACTTCGTGCTGCACAACAGCCTGTTCCTGATTGCTCACTTCCACAACGTGATTATCGGTGGCGTGTTGTTCGGCTATCTGGCCGGCTTCAACTACTGGTTCCCGAAGGCCTTCGGCTTCAAGCTGAATGCAAAGCTGGGCAAGGCTTCGTTCTGGTTCTGGCAGATCGGTTTCTGGGTGGCGTTCACGCCGCTGTACGTGCTCGGCTTCATGGGCATGACGCGTCGTATCAATCACTACGACAACCCGCTGTGGCACCCGTGGCTGATCCTGGCCGCGGCTGGTGCTGCCTTGATCGCTGTCGGTATCGCTTTGCAGGTGCTGCAGATCGTCGTCAGTATTCGCGACCGCAATCTGCCGCAGAACCGCGACCTCACGGGCGATCCGTGGGACGGCCATACGCTGGAATGGGCCATGAGCTCGCCGCCGCCGTCGTATAACTTCGCCATCATTCCGACCGTGCGCAAGCTGGACGCGTTCGCCGACATGAAAGCGGACAAGAGTGCGCAAGCCAAGCCGGTGTACCGCGACATTCACATGCCGTCGAACACGTCGGCGGGTCTGATCGCGGCCATGTTCTCGCTGGTGCTCGGCTTTGCCGGTGTCTGGCACATCTGGTGGCTGGCTATCATCGGTCTGGTCGGCTCGATCGGCACCGTGATCGTCTATAGCTTCCAGAAGAACGAAGGCTATTACATCCCGGCGGCGGAAGTCGCGGCGATCGAAGAGAAGCAGCGCTCGGGCGCAGGCGCCCGGCTGGCGATGGAGGTGGATTAATGTCGAGCAATACACTTAACGCGGGCGCAGCCGCGGGCGCGCAGCACCACGACGCGGATCACGTGCCGTCGCATTCGGTGTTCGGTTTCTGGCTGTACCTGATGACCGACTGCATCATCTTCGCGGCGCTGTTCGCCGTGTTCGCGGTGATGGGCCATCAGTTCGCCGGCGGCCCGACGGCCAAGGACCTGTTCGAGATTCCGGGCGTCGCGCTCGAAACCACCATGCTGCTGCTGAGCAGTATCACGTATGGTTTCGCGATGCTGGGCGCGTACAAGAACCGCAAGGGCGTATTGCTCTTCTGGCTCGGCGTGACGTTCCTGCTCGGCCTGTCGTTCCTGGTGCTGGAATTGCGCGAGTTCTCGCACCTCATCGCCGAAGGCGCGGGTCCGAGCCGTAGCGCGTTCCTGTCGTCGTTCTTCACGCTGGTCGGCACGCACGGTCTGCACGTCACGTTCGGCCTGATCTGGATGGTGGTGCTCGCCATTCAGGTGATGCGTCACCGCGACCTGACCGAACGCGACATGATTCGCCTGACGTGCCTGAGCCTTTTCTGGCACTTTCTGGACGTCGTGTGGATCGGCGTCTTCACCTTTGTCTACCTTGCGAGCGTGATCTAAATGGACCATAGCCATAACGCACACTCGGGTGAAGGTCACGGCAGCCTCGGCAGCTATACGATCGGTTTCATTCTCTCCGTCGTTCTGACTGTCGCGGCCTTCGGCCTCGTCATGACGGGCACGTTGAGCGGTGAGAATGCACTGCTCGCGATCGCGGGTCTCGCGTTCGTGCAGATCGTCGTTCACCTGGTGTTCTTCCTGCATTTGAATTCGTCGTCGGCGCAGCGTTGGAACGTGATGGCGTTCGCCTTCACGGTGCTGACCGCGGTGATCGTGATCGGCGGCACGTTGTGGGTCATGCATAACGTCAGCATGCACATGATGTCCCGCTAAACGGAAAACGCAGCTTGTTGTTGAAAAGCCCCGCAAGGCGAAAGTCTTGCGGGGCTTTTTTTGCTGCGATGCGTAGCGCGGCTACTTCCAGTTCTATTGCGTGCGATGCCAGAGACACTGCCGGACGCGCCATGCCGCATGACGTATTCCGTTGCGCGTCCAACGAATCGCCTTGAGCAGCGGCCGCATGCGGTTGCCGCGCACTTTGTCGAGCGGGCGGGCCGCTTGCGGCGCGAGTTGGTCCACCACGGCCTCCGGCGTGGTGAAGAGGCGCGTGCGCCAGTCCCAGTAGAGTGGATAGCGCAGCAGCGCGCCCGCGCACAGCATGTCGAGCGTCAACGTGCGGTGCCGCCACGGCAGCGGTGCAAGGGCGTCGTGAGTCAGGCCCCAGCCAGCGTAGAACGGTAGCCCGTAGGTGAAGACCGCTTTGCCGCGTAATAGCGCGTCGAAGCCGGCCAGCGACGATAGCGTATGAACCTCATGCGCCGCGTCGACGAGCGACAGCAGGTCGCTTTCCGTGTCGACGACATCCGCGAGTTGCTGCGCGTCGACGAGTCCCTGGCGATTGCCCGACAGCACGTCGGGGTGCGGTTTGTAGACCACGAAAGCATCGGGGCGCAGTCTGCGCACTTCGCGCAGCAACGCATCGGCCGTGCCGATTGCGCGCGTGCCGAGACGGATCGACGCGTCGTCCGCCACCTGGCCGGGGACCAGCACGATCTGTTTGCCCGCCGGCGCGGTCCAGGCGGGCCGCCGACGACCGAGGTTGTACTTGGTGACACCGAGTTTCACGACCTTGTCGCGCAAGGCCGCCGCACGCGCCAATTCGGCTTCGGTGAAGGCGGTTTCGTTCAGCAGTACGCTCAGATCGCTGGGCTGGCTCGCGTCGAAATAGAGGCCACGACGATCGATCACCTGGCTGCGCGGCGCGATCATGTCCGAGCCGAGGCCGGTGGAATGAAAAAACCCGTCTTCGATGCGAACCCGCTGAACCTCGGGCGCGAGGCCTGCCGCGCTGCGAGCGCCCCAGAGTACCGCGCATTCGCCGGTTCGCACCGTTTGCGGCGTTCGGGTCCAGCGCAATGCGCTGCCACTGGCGCTAATGTACGGCGTTGCGAACGGGCGCTTCCACCATTGGAAGCGGATGCCCACCACGTTCCGCAAATCGGCGAAGCGCCGTTGCACCGCATACTGCAATTCGATGCTGTCGAGCAGATCGTCGAGCGTGCCGGGCGTATGGGTGGCCGGATTCAGGTAGCGGGTGAAGCGCAGGAAGACGACTTCGAACAGGGCGGCGAGCGTGGGCCGGGCGGTGCGCAGTGGAAAGGGCAGATCGTCGGTGGTTAGCCCCCAGCCTGCGTAATAAGGCGCGCCGAACGTGTGAACCTGAACGCCCGCGAGCAGCGCCTGCATGCCTTCCGATGCGCCGATCGTATAGACGTGATCGACATGAGCCAGCGCGGCGCACAACGACTCATGTCCGGCCACACGTTGAATGCCTGGTGGCAACCTGTCCGTCGATGCCGACAGCCAGCGCCCACTGCCCTGGTCGTCCGATTGCGCGATCCAGAAATCGGCGTGCGGATGATTCGCGCGCGCGGCCTGTAGCATGCGCGCGAATGCATCCGATGAGTTGGGTGTTGCGATTGCGCCGAGACCGCGGGAGTGCGCACGCTCGTCGATGAGCATTACGCGGGTGGTGCGCCTGGCTTCAAACAGAGCGGCAGGGCAGTTGTTCTGCAAGCGCCGCGCGGTCGACGCGTGACTGCGCGCGAAACGTTGCATCAGAGGTTCGACGGCTTCCGCGGTGTTCTGCTCGTCGTCTTCAACGCCGCGGCTTAGCGCCGAATTCAATGCCGCGGCAAACGCTTCGGCGCGACCATCGCGCAGCGGTGCGACGAACCACGAAAGTAAGGGTGTGCCCGAGGGCCCGCGCGACCAGACGGGGCCGGGCCAGGTTGCGTCGATGCGTTGCTTCATCTAGCGCAGCGTCTCGAGAAAGCCGTCGACGTGTTCGAAATGCTCTGCCCACGTTGGCTCGCGAAAGTTCTCGATACGCTTCAACTGCGCATCTCGTTCGGGACTATCCGCGTGAGCATAGGACTGAATGCGGGCGAGCCAGCCGGGACCATCCAGCGGGTCGAGGTACTCGGGAATGTGGTCAGCGATTTCGTGGAATACGTCCAGATCGCTCGCAAGTACCGGTACTTTGAGTGCGAGTGCTTCGGCGAGCGGCATGCCATAGCCTTCGACAAACGACGGAAACAACAGCGCCTGAGCGTGCTGCAAATAAGCGTGCAACTGCTCGTCGGAACAATGCGCTTCTTCTATCACGACGCCTTTCAGGCTATCGCAGCGCTCCAGCATATCGACGACGTTCTCGCATTCCCAGCCACGCCGGCCGATCACGACGAGTTTCGGCGCGGCCGCGCCGAGTTGTTCGACGAGACGCCGCCATACGTGCAGGATGAACCAGTGGTTCTTGCGCGGCTCGATAGTGCCGAGCATCACGAAATAAGGCGTGGGCAGTGGACGCGCTGCAGCAGGGCGTTGCATGACGCCGGAGGCGAGGCGTGCGACCACGCAGGGCGGCTGATTGAGGCCCGCGCGTTGCGCCTCCGCCGTGAGCGAATCCAGCGTGGCTTGCGAATTCAAGATCAGCCCGTCTGCACGTTTTAATGCCGTATGCATGCGACGCCGATGAACCGCATCGACGCCAGGGCGGCAATATTCTGCGTGCGTCAACGGAATTAAATCGTGAACCATGAATACGGGGCGAATCCGACGCCGCGCCATTGCGTCGTAATAACGGTCGAATTCCATGCCGTTGTGACTGGTGTGCAGCAGAATTCCGTTAAGCCGCGTTTCTCTCAGGCGATTTAGGCAGGCGCGCGCGATAAGCGCGCGAATTGCATTTCGATTTCGCGTAGACGAGAGAAGCCATGCAAACGTTTGCTGCGAATCCCGTTCGCTCAACACTGCGGAAAAGCCGCGTTCGCTGAGAACGGCACGCGCTTTTGCGCCGTATTGTTCTATGTAAGCGAGACCGACGCGATCTACGCCCGTGGGCAAAAGCCCGTCGAATAAGCGTGTTAGAAGACGCGTGACGTCGAGAAAGAGGGTTGACACAAGAGCGTATTGCGGTTTTGTTAGCTGGCGCGCAGAATTTTTTTAGTGTTTCTGCTAAGGATTTTTCTCGACAATGCGCCATTCTACCCGAGTGCATGAGACAATCCGCGCCGAAGTTTTACTTACTAACTCTTGCCAACTGTTGCAATAAATGTCGCGTCTGTCTCGCCGTATGGTTTTTGCTGCAGTCGCCTTTGGGGCGATCTCGCTGAGTGGTTGCTCGAGTATTCCGACTTCCGGGCCCAGTACTTCACAAATCAACAATGCCGGTGTTGCCGCCAATCCGGCGGGAATCCAGATTGTCGATGTGACGGATGACGTCGCACGCAAGCTTTTTGCGGAGCGCAGTATTGGCGATTTCTCCGCTACGTTGGGTAATAGCACGACGTTTCAGCAGCAGCTTGGCGTGGGCGACACGATCGAAGTATCGATCTGGGAGGCGCCGCCCGCCACACTGTTCGGCGCGGCGCAAATCGATTCGAAGGGCGGCACGACCAATGCGCGTGTAACGGTTCTGCCCGACCAGACTATCGATGGCGACGGCAAGATCAATGTGCCTTTCGCCGGCGAATTGAAAGCGGTGGGCCGCACGCCGGCGCAATTGCAACGCGATATCACGGCGCGCTTGAAGAACATCGCGCACGATCCGCAGGTATTGGTGAAGCTCTCGCGCAATGCTACTTCGTACGTCACGGTGGTGGGCGACGTGGCGAGCAGCAACCGGATGCCGCTGAGCGCGCGTGGCGAGCGACTGCTCGACGCCTTGGCGGCCGCTGGTGGCGTCAAGCAGCCGGTCGACAAGATCACGCTTCAGGTCACGCGTGGCGATACCGTGGCGTCATTGCCGCTTGAAACGGTAATTCGCGATCCGCGCCAGAATGTGCCGCTGCATGCGGGCGACGTGGTGACGGCGTTATTTCAGCCGTTCAGTTTTACGTCGCTGGGCGCGACAGGCAAGAATCAGGAAATCAATTTCGAGGCGCAAGGCATTACGCTGGCGCAGGCCTTGGCTCGCGCGGGCGGTCTGGAAGATTCGCGCTCGGACGCGCAAGGCGTGTTTATTTTCCGGCTCGAAGACGCGAAAGCCTTACCGTGGCCGAATACGCCGGTGCGTACCACCGCGGACGGCAAAGTGCCGGTGGTTTATCGCGTGAATCTGCGTGACCCGAATTCGTTCTTCGTCGCGCAGAGCTTCATGATGGATAACAAGGATCTGCTGTATGTGTCGAATGCGCCGATCGCCGAGGTGCAGAAGTTCTTGAATGTGGTGTTCTCGGTGGCGTATCCGGTGATTACGGGGGTTCAGACGTTTAAGTAAGGCCCTTCGCAGCGGCATGCCATTGATGTTGGTCGATCTGCTCTCTTGCTTGGCGATTGATCGAGAGTCGGCAGCCGCTGGTAATTCAAGAGCAAGAGACTTGTAAATCTAAGACCATGAGAGAAATCGCAGTTGTAACGGGTATTACTGGCCAGGACGGGGCGTATCTCGCGCAGTTGTTGCTTGAAAAGGGCTACACCGTTTACGGAACATATCGCCGTACCAGTTCGGTCAATTTTTGGCGCCTTGCCGAAGTGGGTGTGGAGAAGCACCCAAACCTTCACCTCGTCGAATACGACCTTACTGATCTGGCATCCAGTATTCGCCTGTTGCAAACGACAAAAGCTGCCGAAGTGTATAACCTCGCGGCGCAAAGCTTTGTTGGGGTTTCGTTCGATCAGCCGATCACGACCGCGGAAATCACGGGTGTCGGCGCGCTTAATCTGCTCGAGGCCATCCGGATCGTGAATCCAGAAATCCGCTTCTATCAGGCAAGTACTTCGGAAATGTTCGGGAAAGTGCAGGCAATTCCGCAAGTGGAAAGCACGCCGTTCTATCCGCGCAGCCCCTACGGCGTCGCGAAACTGTACGCCCACTGGATGACGATCAATTACCGTGAGAGCTACAACATCTTCGGTAGTAGCGGTATTCTGTTCAACCATGAATCGCCTCTGCGTGGGCGGGAATTCGTCACGCGAAAAATCACGGATAGCATGGCCAAGCTTCGCCGGGGCAACCTGGATGTTCTCGAGCTTGGCAATCTTGACGCGAAACGCGACTGGGGATTCGCCAAAGAGTACGTGGAGGGAATGTGGCGAATGCTGCAGGCATCCAAGCCTGACACCTATGTGCTCGCCACGAACCGTACCGAAACCGTTCGCGATTTCGTTTCAATGGCAGCTCGGGCAGCGGGTTTCCAGTTGGCCTGGGAAGGCCGCGATGTGAACGAAGTCGGCATCGACATGGCAACCAACAAGACCATCGTTAAGATCAACCCGAAATTCCATCGGCCGGCAGAGGTTGAACTGCTTATCGGCGACGCTTCGAAGGCTCAGAAGGAGCTCGGCTGGCAGCCGAAAACGACGCTTGAGGAGTTGTGTCAGATGATGGTGGAGGCTGATATTCGCCGGAATGAGGTGGGGTTTTCGTTTTAGTCAACACATCATCCGGAATAGACTGAGCTCGGGCAACCGAACGGGTGAGGGTGGACTTGGCCGACATCGTCTATAGTTATCGAAGTCTGCTCTAGAAAAACTTTCGTGTCTTCGTAACGGGCAGTTGCATTTGCGCCTGCCTTTCGAAGACCGCTCACTCGAATTGCCTAGTCATGAAGTCAGAAATCCGCCGCATCGCCTTCACTTGCGACTTTTTTCGCGCTGATTTTGAACGTGGCCGTTTCGACAATTACCAGTACAGAAATCTTGACTGGCTCTACGCGATTCTTGGCGCAGACGAATGGGCTGAAGACTGGGGTGTCGAAATCGGCCTTGTTGTGCCGGATCTCGACGCAGCCGGGTTTCGCACGGTTGTTGGAAACGATGGGCTTTTCCATGACTATACGCGGCCGAACGGAAAAGCGTGGCCATCTGTATACGACGTCGAAGGCTCTTCCCCCTGTTTTTCCACGACGTTCGATCGATTGAGTGAATACGATCTGATCGTGGGCTTTGAACTCTCGCCTACGATCAAGCGCAACCTTGATCTGCGGGGTACTCGATATATAAGTTTGCATATTCATCCCGTACGCTTTCTTAGGGATATCTGTTTTTTTGCCGTGACCAACTGGCCACACGCCCGATCCCTGTTCGACAAGGTCGCTAATCCCTCGTCGGAAATAGGCGTGCAGGTAAGGCGTTGGCGTGCGCTTTTCGCGAGGAGGCGCGACCTGGCGTTGAACGTGCCGAGGCCGGTCCCGATTGTTGTCGGGCAGACGCACAAAGACGCCGCAGTAATCAGCAACGGGGCTTTTGCAACTTTGGCTTCGTACGGTGAACGGCTCGCAATGCTGCTGGAGCCATACTCGGAGGTGCTGTTTCTCGGGCATCCGTTCGAATCGAGAAATGCCACGGCAATCGAGTATTTACGAGTCGTTCAAGGCAAGTCGGTGATTTCGATAAAAGCCAATGGATACGGTGTAATTTTCTCGCCCGAACCAATACCTTTGGTGGTGACGTTGTCGTCATCTTTGGGCGTCGAAGCGGCGTTGGCTGGACGCGAAACGAGTTTTCTACTGGCGTCGCCGATCGAGCACTTTGTGACAGACGGTGTGGACATACGGGGCGGTGTGATGATCGGTCATGCGTTGCTTACCGATTTTTTCGCAGAAACGCTTTTCTGCGGAGAGTCGAAGGATGGCGTGTCGCTTCTCTCCAGTCAAAAGAGCGGTGATCCCTTCTTTCTTGGCGACGATTATTTACGAAAAAGCCTCGAATCATGGTCGTTTGACGGCTTGCAGCGCGTGTCCGAACTGGAGCGTGTCCGGAGAAAAATTTTTCCGGCTGCATCATTGACCTTGGAGGAGATCGATACTCTGTTCGAGGAGCACGGAGGAAAATCCCGATCGGGCCGGCTGACGAGTGTCGGAGTGACAGAACCTGGTGATGCTGTCGTCGAAGTGTTACCTCGGCCCTGCGCGGTGGGTTCAGATTTCAGTTTAAAGTTTTCGGCACCCAATGTACGACATTACTTGACCTACGGGTTTCATGATGCGGAACAGTGGGGTGTCTGGAGCAACGGACGAGAAGGTCATGTGCAGATTCCGGTCGATGTCCCCAAATCTGGAGTGTGGACCATCGAACTCGAAATGTCCGTGCTTGTCGTGGAGGAGCTATTGCAACTGGCTCCCGTGTTGCAACTTGAGGTCTACGGTGTTGAAGTCGCCATGGTTCTATTCCGTTCGTCTATCAGTCACCGGCAGCAAATACGCGTCACGGTTGATGCCATTTCTCCGCTTTGTGAAATTCGCCTGGCACTGACACATACTACCGACGACCTGGTAGGGGCTGTCGGGCATGAGCGAACCTTGGGTTTTGCTCTTTCCGAGTTGCGGTGCGCAATTACCAGTGCGACCGGGGATCGGCGTCGGAACCCTAATGACGCAGACGGCATTGCAATCTTTGGTGCCGCTGCGGGCGGCCCGATCTTCGTGCCCAAAACTTTGACGGCTTGAGGCTTTGCAAGATGACTGATTTATCAAACTGTTTGCAAGCGTTGAACTTTGCCTTCTCGGAGGTCGAGCAAGATCTCTTACGCGAAACATCAAGCCTGAAAGCGGAACTGTGGGACTTAAGGCGGGAAGTTTCTATTCTTCAATCGACGAATAGCGAGCTGGTTGAGCAGTCCCGGGTGCTGGATCAGGAGAATGCGAGACTGACGACGACTTCGAATGAACTGCGCGAGCAGGAAAGTCTATTGCGGTTTGACTTGCATCTTGCGCAGCAAAGTCATGAAGAAGCGGACCGCGTCATGCAACTGCAAATTCAAAAACTTGCGGAGATCGACCGAGCCAACGTTGACCGGATGAGGTCGATTCACGCTGATGTGGAAAAGAGGGAGCAGTTCTATCAGAGCCAGATCGACGTGGCCGCTGTGGAAAATCGCGAGTTGCATCAGAAAATTGATCGGTTGGTCGAGCAGCACGTAAGTGAGCGTGCGGGGTTCGAAAGGGAGATTCGGCGGTGGGAAGAAGACATCGCTGAGTTGGAGAGGCTGAGTAAAGAATGGAAAGCCAACGCGCAGGTGCAAGAGCAGCGTTCTAGGTCTCTAGCCCAAAAGCTGCGGGAGGAACGACGTTCACTTCTGGAACTTATCCCTGCGGTAGAAGCCGGACTTATAAAGATTTGCCGCACCCCAGACGACCAGCTCCAGGCCATTGATATCTTGCGAAGGATATTCTCGGAAGTTCTTGACCAATCGTCTTCAGGTAAGGCGACCGGCTCAGATCCAGACGATGACGTTTTATAGTGGCAGAGGCGACACGATTCTTCGCGACATGTTTTGGGTTTATTCTTGGCCGCACGATCACATGCTCCAGAAAAATAGACTTAAAATCAATGGCTTGAAAATAACAAAACCGTGGGCGATTCCGCAGCGTTCAACGGCTATAACGAGCCACGTTGACGGGGAATCGAATACCGAAATGTCTGTTCATGCGTTCTTTTCCCGTACACCGAAATTTTTCGATTGGCTCGAACGGAAAAACGTCTGGAGCGATATTTAAGACCAACTATGGGACCAACTTTGACACCTGATCCGATCCGATTAATGAGTGAGATTCGAACTGAGATTTCGGGGCGAAATGGCGGGCGATCAAATCGACGGAGGCCGACTAAGGGTGATGCGGCGTCGCCGGTAATTGTGAAAGGCTCAACGCAGGTGTCCGCGGACCCAGCAACGGAGCGCGTTCCCGCTCCAATCCGGTTGCGGTATGCCCCGAGAAAGTCATTGTTTTCTGATGCGGGGAACAATGGATTTCGCAGGACTCAAAACACCGTTCACGTACGTCAGTTGATGAACGGCAGCGACGATGAATTTATCGAACGTGCGTATCGAACCATTCTTGGGCGTCTGCCGGATCGTGACGGGTTTTCCCACTACGGCCGTCTGTTGAAAGACGGGAGGCCACGGATTGCTGTTCTCGCAGCGCTTGCGGCGTCTGCTGAAGGGAGGCAGTTCGGTTCCCGCATAAGAGGTCTTTGGCTGCGGGGTGCTTTGCATCGGCTCGGTCGCTTACGCGTTTTGCGTGGCGTAGTGCAACCGCTGACAAAACGATTCATCGAACCCGAACACGCGTACGGCATGGATGAGTTTCAGGCACTTAGCGGTGAAGCACTCGTCGACCACGCTTATCGCACCTTTCTTGGGCGACCAACGGATGACGTTGGCCGCGCGCACTATCTCGGCCAGTTGGCCTTAGGCGCGTCACGCGAAAAAATCGTTGCGGATGTTGCCCGTTCCGCTGAAGCGCGGAGTCGAAGCGTGCGGCTCATGCCCGACCGAACTGGAATCTTCAAAGGCTTGTCCCGCTTGCCTATCCTCGGTGCACTCTCCCGCCTTCTAGCGTTGCCGCGCGAGCTTGCTGATCTTAGATCGCAGCTTTTTGTGGTGCAGAGAGATGCGGACGTTCTGGTCGACCAGTTGACCTCGGATTGTCGTGCTCGAGATGAGGCTTTGACGGCTTGTTTCTCCGAACTTGAGAAACGCCACAATGAGCTCATTCAGTTTGCTTCGTCGAGGATTAGTCAGAGCACGTTTGCGACTTCATTGGCAACGCTGGAATCATCGGTTGTCGGTAAGCTTTCTGATCGAAGCGAAGAAAGTGTGCGAAGCGAGTTTGAGCTCGTCAGAAAACACGTCGAAGTTCTGTCGAACGATGTTCAGGGCGTACAGAAAGAGTATTTGGGATACCAGTCCACGCAGCGTTCTATGCTGGGCGAACTCAGTTTGCGTGTGGATGATCAGGAGAGCGACACCGTTCTTTTAAAGCAGACGGTCAAGCTGCTCACAAAGGCTCAAGACGAGATGCTGGACGGCCTGACTACCCGCAGGGAACTGCTGGAAGCAGAAATGAGAGGGAAGGTGGGCCGTGATGAATTGGCAGCGTTTGGGCAACAGTATGTCAGTTTGATACGCGACAGCGCGAGCCGGGTCGAGCTTAATATGGCGTTACGATCCATTAGCGAACTGGCAGATGAGTTGGCGTCGATCTCGAACCTCAAGACAGCGGTATCGGAGTCGGATCAGACCGTTGAGCAGTTGCGGCGGAGGCTTGATTTCCTTGGAAAATCTAACGAAGCAACCGATGGCCTGAGTCGTTCGTGGCGATCGACACGCATGTAAGCAAGATCTTACGTGGTCATAGAAATCGGTTGAATAATGGAGACCTCCTTGGGAGCCTGTTCTTCGATGGCCACGCGTTATTAATTGCTTCGAGAGCGTTGTCGTCGGATCCGACGGCGCGTCGGGCATTAGCCGACGTAGTGCATTGCCTTCAACCCATCTGCTGTCGTTTTTTTTAGCTTGCAGCACGGACTGCCACAAGACATGAAATTTCGCATATTGGTCTGCAACTTCTATCCCGCCAATTTTCCGCCGTCGAGTGGTGGCGAACAACGAATCTTCTATCTCTACAGCCATCTGTCGAACTGGTTTGACGTTACGCTTCTAACGCTGACCTATCCGGATCGCGAAACCGAGGTTATCGAGCATAGCGAGACCTTCAGAGAAATTAGAGTGCCGAAGCCGGCTGTCTCAAATCCGCTTCATTGGGAATTCGACAAAGCAGGCTTGGGTGCGGAATGCTCCGGTCTTGTGGTTGCTCTGGCCGGCGCGAATGACAGTCTCTATCGCACTGAACTTGAAAGGCTCATAAACAATGTGGACGTGGTCGTCCATGAATCGCCGTTTACCGTACCGTACGATCGAAATTGGGGACTTGACGGAAAGCCACGGATTTACGCTTCCCAGAATATTGAGTGGCGGTTGGCGCGGCAGGTATTCTCCGGCGATATGGCGGATGACGCCATTTCGTTTGTCCAGTTTCTCGAGGCGAAATTGCTCGATCGCGCCGATCTCGTTTTTGCTACGAGTGAAGAGGAGCGCGAGAGGTTTGCCACAGACTATTTCGACATCGACTCAAGAAAGATATACCTTGCGCCCAACGGGTTTGAACGGCCGTCCGCACCGCAAGTCGATACCAAGCCTACGGCGAAAGCCGGGCGACGTGCGTGCGTATTTTTGGGCAGTGGTCATCCACCTAACGTGGAGGCCGCGCATTTCATTATCAGCACGCTCGCCCCCGAGTTTCCCGAACTGGACTTCCTGATCCTTGGTTCCGTATCGAAGCGGATTACACTGGATTTGCCTTCGAACTGCAAGAGCTTGGGCTTCGTGGAAGAGTTCGAAAAAAACCGCCTGCTCGCAGAGTGCGTTGTTGCTCTAAATCCGCTTTTTTCAGGTGCGGGCACGAACTTGAAAATGCTCGACTACATGGCGGAGGGAGCAGCAATTCTCACGACACCGGTCGGAGCGCGTGGAATCGATCTGGCGGATGGACAAAACGCGATCGTGGCGTCGCCTGAAGAATTCGTCAATTCGCTCAGAGAATTATCAGCAGACAACAAACTCCGCGAAAAACTGGGTGCTGCCGCGCGTGATAAGGCGTACGCCTGTTATTCGTGGCGTACCATCGCTGGCAACGTCCGCGATGTGATCGAAAGAAAGCTTGGCAATCAGCTTGGCCGCGACAGGAGCGCCGCCGATACGAGGCTTCGGGTGCTGGTGGTCAATGACTTCGCTGTTGGAAATGCGACCGGAGGTGGGCAAGTTCGCATATCAAACCTACTGAATGCGCTCGGTGCGTGCAACGAGGTTACGTTTCTCTCGTTTGGCGATGCTGTCGAAAGCAGTCGGAGACCACATCGGAAGTTTGGCGAGATCGTGGTTGCAAAGACCGCAGAGCACACGTTGGCAGAGGCGCAATCGAGCGAGGGTGAATACATCTCAGTGGCCGATCTGGTAGCTGCTGAGCAATGTTTGTCGAACAAATCGTTGATCGAAACGTTTTCTCGTCTGGTGCGAGAAGCGGATGTCGTGGTGTTTGAGCATTGCTACATGGCGCCGTTAGCCGAGCTTGTACCTGCGGCCAAGCGCGTCGTGTATTCGTCGCATAACGTTGAAGCCGTCATTAAAACTTCAATCCTGAGTCATCGGCGAGACGGATCCTTCCGGGCAGCACAGGCCAAATGCTTTGAGGATTCGTTGCTCGCGCGCGCGGATCTCGTCGTTTGCGTATCGTCCAGCGACGCAGACTATTATCGTGAGCGGGTTGCCGGAAAGCGTTGCATCGTCGTTGAGAACGGAGTCGCGAACTGTCCGAAGACTGTCCGGATTCCTCGAACGGAAGGCGCATCGGCGATATTCGTCGGCAGTAGCCACATGCCGAATGTGGACGCTGCGAAATTCATTGTAGAAAAGCTTGCGCCAAAGCTTCCCGACGTTCGGTTCGTTATCGTTGGCTCGGTCTGCGACGCCATCGCCTACATGAACATGCCCGACAATGTTCACGCGGCCGGTGTTGTCGACGAGGCGACGAAGAGTCAACTTTTCGAAGAAGCGTCTATTGCGATCAACCCGATGTTCTCGGGTGGTGGATCGAGTCTGAAGGTTCCAGACTTCCTCGGCGCGCAACTGCCACTAATTAGCACCGAGTTCGGCGTTCGCGGGTATGCACTTGTCGACGGAACCCACTATGTCAAGTCGGACGCCGAGACGTTCGCGTCCGTCCTAGGGAATCTCCTTCGTGACGCCTCTCGTCAGCTGACGATCGGGCGAAATGGGCGTGAATACGTTAGCAATTCCCTCACGTGGGGGGCACTGGGGCGTCGATATCAAGAGGCATTGGGCGAGTTGTTTCCCGGCAGCGTAAGAAAACGTCTGCTCGTTGTTACATATCGATTCATGGAGCCAGCACCCGGCGGCGCCGAGTCGTTTCTGAATCGCGTTCTCGATGGGCTTTGGAAAAACGGCAACTATGAGATTGACGTGGCGGCGCCGGAGATCGACACCATAAGAAACCGCTGGCACTTCGCGGGCGACTATGAAGCTAATCTTCCATCGCTTCTGGACCCTCAGTACACCAGGGCTGTCCACAGATTTGCATTAGACATCGAAGAGAGAGAGGCGACGCTCGATCGTTGCCGGTCTCTGTTCTCGATGTGGGCGGAGGAGACGGTTGCGCACGCAAGGTCGTTGACCAGTGCGTTGGACGCACCGTGCCTGCTTGGAGGCTGGAACTTTGCCGAAACGGGTCCCGGTGGCCTGCAACGCTGGACGACTTCCAGATCAGAGATCCTGGTCGGCACGAACATTTCCGAAGTCGTGATCGACGGATATAGCCCTACTCCCAGAAGAGTGACTGTGTTCCACGACGGCGAGCAGATCCATTCGCAATCGGTGAAAGACGATTTCAGTTTCACGGTGCGACTGGTCGAACGCAACAAAGATTCCGTCGTCACATTGGTCTGCGATAGCTGGTTTGGGGCTGAGGATCCTCGGTTGCTGGGGGTTCTGATCAAGAACATTTTCTTGCGCAGAAATGGAGTTCAGGCCTTGATTCCTTTGACTGAAGATTTCGAAGTTGCGATGCGACGTTCGGACTCCGAGGCCTGGGTCAAAAGTCTGGTTCGCTTGACGGATCAACGCCCGCGCAGTAGCGATGAGATTTTCTTTAGCGCGCGTGGACCTCATTCGGCGACGATGGAGACGTGGCTTCATGCCCATATGGCTGAATACGATGCGGTGCTCATTCAGGGCGTGCCGTTTTCCACATCGGTGATGGCCGCTCGCGTAGCACAGGAATTGGGTGTGAAATACACGGTCCTGCCTCACTTTCACATGGAGGATCGGTACTATCACTGGCGGGACTTTTACGACATTTTCAGGGCAAGCCATACGACTGTTGCAGCTCCTCGGTGCAGCAAGGAATATTTTTTTGACGCGATAAATGCGCCAGCTACAGTCATTCCAGGCGGGGGTGTCGATCTCGCCGAATTCGAGAGCGAACATCTTGCCGATGCGTTGACTTCTTTCCGTACAATGCACGCGGGTTCGGCTCCTTTCATCCTTGTGTTGGGTAGAAAGGCGGCGGGCAAGAACTATCAGCTCGTTATGCAGGCGGTCAAGCAGCTTCGAAGCTCGGGGGTGAATCTGGAATTGCTGATGATAGGACCGGACGACGACAAATTGGCGGTGGAACCCGACGGCGTCATTTACTACGGCCCTCAGCCGCGATCGGTTGTGCTCGGTGCACTGCAGGATGCCGTTTGCGTGGTCAACATGAGCGACAGCGAAAGTTTCGGCATTGTCGTTCTGGAAGCGTGGCTGGCCCGTCGCCCCGTTGTTGTACAGCGAAACTGTCTGGCGTTCGGGGAACTGATTGACGACGGCGTCGACGGTTTTCTCGTGGAGTCCGTCGGGGATATTTGCACTGCTGTAAAAAAATATCTGCAGAGCCCCGAACTGGCGCTTCAGCACGGCGAGCTGGGACGTGCGAAGGCGTTAGACTATAGCTGGGAGTCGATCGCTGGCATGTTCGATAAAACGCTCTTTCCGTCGTCGGTATCTCTAGGCTCGTTTTAAGGCCTGCGAGTGGATGATCGGCTCCCGGTTGCACAACCTCTTTAGCTGTCTGGGGAGCTGCGCAAGGCCGCTCTCGCCGGCGGTGTGGACATGAAACACAAACGGAATAGATGAACATGGAAGTGAGCGCAGAGCATGTTGCCGATGCCCAGGTAACGCCAGACCTTGTAGTGGATCGGGTTGTAAGTTTAGGTTCAAATTGCGAGCTCACCGCGAACCTTCGGCGCTACTTTAAAGCGGATCGTACATACCCTTTTGACTGGTGGATCACGCCGCTCGACTCAATCACTCAGTTGCTCGAAACAGAGTTCGATGGGCTCTTCAATCCGGAAAATTTGCAAGTCTCCACCGACGGACAAACCGTGATCTGCAGGAAATTCAATTTGCTACATCACCATGATTTTTCGCGCGATGAGCAAGGAAAGGTCATTCCGGCGCTCGCTGAGCAACTACCGGGGTTACGGGAGAAATTCCTCAGCCTGAAAAACCGTTTCATGTCGGATTGTGCAACCGGGCGCGTTCTGTTCGTGCGTAATCGAAGTGTTTTTGACAGTAATCTGGTTGCGCAGGAGCCCGATAGCGACGAGTCTTTCCGTTCACTATTCAAGCTTCTTTGCAAGCTGTTTCCTCAAGCCGACATAACCCTGCTGGTGACCAATGTGGGGAAGAAAGGGGCGTTGGACGACGGCCGGATTCTGTTTGACGAGATGACAAACTATGGCGACGCCGACGACTACACTGTATCGCCCAAGGGCTGGGACGAGCTATTTGCCCGGCAGCGAATTCGAATTTTCGAGCCCGCTAGTCTGGGGTAGTGAGATGTCGTTCTTCCCTACAGCAGACTTCGTTTCATGCAGAAAAGGAAACGTAATCTGTTTGTTGTGGGCGCACGTTACATTTTGAAGAGAGCAGATTGAAACTGATTTTGGGTGTGGATTCGATCGTACCGCCATTGACCGGAATAGGTCGATACACGTGGGAATTGGCAGGGCACTACGAAACGCTTCGCGGCGATCTGGATTCGCTGCGATTTTTCTTTGCGGGCCGATGGATAGAACGGCGGGAAGATCTTGTTGGAGACAGAACGAGCTCCGCTTTTAAAAAACGTAGAGCGTCGCGTCTTCGAATGCCAACGCGTTGGCGAAATTGGAGTCTGACACGTGACCTACGCGGCCATCTGTTCCATTCACCCAACTATTTTTTGCCTGAACAGGTGGAGGCGGGGATCTCGACCGTCCACGATCTTTCCGTATTCAAGTACCCGGAGACACACCCTGTTGCCCGCGTGCGACACTTCGAGGAGAAATTCGCTGCGACGTTGAAGCGGAGCGTTCATCTGATCACCGACTCGGAGGCCACGCGTAAAGAGGTCATCGATTATTTCAACTGGCATCCCGACCGCATTACTGCTATTCCGTTGGGGGCACCGCCTGAATTTTATCCAAGATCTTCGGGCGAAGAATCAACTGAGCTCGCCATCCGTGGGCTGGCTTATGGCGAGTATGCGCTTTGTGTCTCTACGCTAGAGCCGCGTAAGCGTATCGACCTTCTTATTGCCGCATATCAGGCTCTACCGGCGCCACTGCGCGCCCGCTACCCCCTGATTCTGGCGGGCAGTTCAGGCTGGTTGAGCGACGCAATTCAGGAGCAGATTCGACGAGGCGAACAGGAGGGCTGGCTTAAATATCTTGGATTTGTATCCGACACGTTTTTGCCGATTCTTTATGCCGGGGCGCGCGCGTTTATATTTCCGTCCACGTACGAAGGATTCGGACTTCCGGTCCTTGAAGCCATGGCCAGTGGCGTGCCGACGCTCGTTGCAAACTGTTCTTCGCTCCCAGAAGTGGCGGCTGGAGCGGCGTGGCTTGCGGAGCCTGGGAGTCTCGATTCGCTAAGGGAGGGCATTCTTCACGTGTTGGGTGATGAAGAATGGCGCATGTCGGCCATTAAGCGGGGCCTTGACGTGGCAAGCAGGGCAACATGGGCTAAATGTGCCGAATCGACTTTGCAACTGTGCCGCCGGTTTGCATAAGTCAGTTTTGTAAATCGAGTTTGGCAAGCAGAGCTTTGAGTTGCTCGGAGCTGGTGGCCCAGGTCAACGTGTGCATCTGGCGGGTCGTTTGTGCCGTTTTATCGGCCAATTGATTCAGCCATGTCAAAAGCTGCGAAGCCAATTGCAGGCCGTTCTGCGCGATAAAGTAGGTCGCATGCTCTCCTGCGACCTCGCGAAACACGGGTAGGTCGCGGAGGAAAAGCGGCATGCCGTGTTGAGCAGCCTCGATGAGAGGCAACCCAAACCCCTCGGCTTCCGACGCAACGAGTAGTCCATCGAGGTGATGGTACAAACCTGCTATGTCGGCATCTTTGGCGCCGGCAAGCCAAAACAGACGTTTTCCGAATTCGGCGTGATTCTTTATGCGTTCGACGAGCGCGTCGACCTTCCAGCCTTGTCTTCCGGCAATAACGAGCGTCGCCCTCTCTCCCTGGTTCCATAAGGATTCAAACGCGTCAAGAGTCTGGGCATGTCCCTTGCGGGGCTCCAGCGTGCCGACCATCAGCACCGTTGGCCTTGCAGGGCCGCCAATTATCTCGCGCAGCGCGAAACTCTCGGGCAAAGGAGCCGATGTGTCAGGGGGAGTACTCGCGCCGAGATGAAACCAGTCTATTTTTGGTGACGAGTCGTTGAGAGCGAAGCGGCCCCTCATGTAGTTAGCGGTTTCTTCCGACACCGATCTGGAGATACAGAACAGAGCGTCTGCGTGAATTGCCAAGGTGGACAACCAGTGGCTAAATGACCGTCGGGCTCGAGGGGTGAACCACTCAGGGTGAGTGGCGGGAAGAAGATCGTAGACGACAAAAGCGAAACGAACACCCTTGGTACGCCACCCGAGTAAGTCCAATTGGCGACGAGGCATCGTCCGACTACAAAGATCGAGGCCTAGAAAGATATCGCCGTGTGAGACGCGGACGTAATCGTCAATCGTGGGTGCGGAGGTCGATGTCAGCGAGGATAGATATGCGTTCGCGTAGCGATACGACTGTTTCCGTGTGGCATGTACCAGACGAACTTGCAGGTTCCGTGGCGGTGCTTCGAGGAGTTGCAAAACCAGCGATCTGACTACGCGTTGTATGCCTGTCCCGGCATCGTGTGACGCAATGATCGATACGTCGATCAGTAGTTGTCGCTGCGAGTGGGTCCCGACACGGTGCCGCGAGCTAAGCTCCACTACCGCCTGTCGAGCCACCTTGCAATAGCGTGGCAGATGCCACACGGTTATATGCTGCAGGCACACAGCCTTGATCAGGTCGAATGCTCTGATTCGCCGCGCCACCTCGCTCAATTCGAATTCCCTTGGTAAAACTCGTAGGCATCCTGCACCTCGTCAAAGGTGTGCAGTTTGCCTTCAACCAGCACTGCGGCCCGGTCGCAATGTGCCTTTATGTAAGCGGCATCGTGGCTGACGATAATCAGCGAACGGTCTTTTCTTCGCTCGAAAAGTTCATGATGGCATTTCGCATGGAAGCGACTGTCGCCGACCGCAACAATTTCATCGATCAGGAAACAATCGAATTCAATCGCCATCGATATGGCGAATGCCAGTCGCGCACGCATACCGGCCGAATAGCTTTTCACCGGTTCGCGCAGATAGTATCCGAGCTCCGAAAACTCCTGAACGAAAGGCTCGGCGGCTTGTGCATCCGCACCATATACCCGGCAAATGAAACGAAGGTTGTCCATGCCGGTCAGGCTGCCCTGAAACGCACCACCAAACGCAAGTGGCCAGGATACGCTCATTCGGCGTTGAATCTTGCCTGCGGTAGGTGGCTCAGCGCCGCTGATCATGCGGATCATTGTTGATTTTCCCGCGCCATTGCGGCCAAGAATGCCGATTTTCTCACCTCGGGCAACGCGCAGGTTAACGCCGTTCAGCACCCGCCGCCGACCCTGGCGTGTGTTGTAATCCTTACAGACGTTCTGTAATTCGATCATTCCGGCTCCACTCTCATGCCCGCGTCTCGAACGAGAAATAGTCCGATGAACAGAAGGATAAGGTCACATGTCGCCATATACCCGAGGTCATAGTGTGGCTTCACGAGGGAGCCAAAATAACCGCTGCGCAACAGTTCAGTGCCATGCACCATTGGGAGAAGCAGGACAAGTTTCTGAAATGCCGGCGGAATCCAGTCCACCATGAACACGGCGCCCGAAAGCGGAAAGAGTAGGTAGGCGATGGTGTGCCATACACGTTCGATCGTTTCGCTTCTTTCGCTCAACGCCCCAACGATGAATCCGAGAGATGCGCCGAACGCGGCAAGATGAAGCCATCCGAGCATGACTTGCAAAAGATCTTGCGGGGGAGCCATCAGGCCAATAGTCACAAAAAAGATTGTCAGGAACGTGAACGACATAGTCGCCCCGGCAATTTCGAGCAATATTCTTGCAACAAACAGATCGATCACGCGCACGTTGCGGTGATAAAGCAAAGAATGGTTCGGCAGAATGGCGAGCGCGCAGCGATTGGCGCAGTTACGCCACATCAGCACCGACGAGTAGCCGGTTATGGCGAATGCAGTGACTGGCAGCGTGGATCCGTGGGTCGCCTTCATGGCAGTCCACAACGCCAGAATGCCAAGCGTAAACATCATCGGTTCAAAGAAAATCCACAGAAAGCCGACGTTATGCCGGCCATACCGCGTGAGAATCTCCCGCATCAGCAGTGCGCCCACAACGCGCATCTGAATCTGCAGCGACCGGAAGAAAGGAGTGTCGTGGTGCACCGTCTGCTACTCCGTCAATCGTGGTGTTCGCGCACACCGGCAAGCAATAGACTGAGCACCCCCCAGGCGATCATGCCCAGAGCAAAGACTTCGAATATAGCTTTCAGCCGTTTCGGCTCGATTGCCACATCCGGCGTATTCGGTTGCACGAGCCGTTCCAGATAAAGCTGCTTTCGTTGCGCGTCGGCGCGTGCGTTTTCCAGCGCCGCCATGGTCGACGCCAGCTGCTTGTCGGCAAACTGGGAGTCAAGCTGCAGGCGCGCATAAGCCGCTGCTTTATTGGACAGGGAGTTCTTGCCGCCCGTCACGCCGCCCGTTGCAGTCTCGATCTGCTTTTTAAGCGTATCGATGCTGGTCTTCAAGACCGGAATCTGCGGATTCTGCGGGGCGATCGATTGCAATTGCAGCAATTGCGTTTGCGCAGAAAACATTTGTGTCTGGAGCGTGGTGACCTGTTGCAACTGTAGTGCGGACTGCTTTTCCGGATCGAACACGGTATAGGAGTCGCGATACGTTGCCAGCGCCGCTGCGGCGTCTTTTGCCTTGCTCGCTGCCGCGTCGACCTGGTGCTGTGCAAACTCGACAGTATCGGTCGCCGCGCGTTCGTTCATCCGATTGACAAGTCGCTCACTCATTTCAAGCAGCGTCTCGTTGATCTTCGCAGCGTCTGTAGCCGTATAGCTACGAATCTGAAGCGTAGTAATCGCCGACGTCGAATCGAAATCCACCGAAACGATGTGCTTGCCGTAGTACTTCCACAACGCTTCGAAGCTGTCGTCCAGCTTGCGCGAAAAATGGCTCAGAACGTCGCCATGATTCCCGTATGCGTTGGCAATATAGTCACCGTGGTTGAGTTCTTTAAGCGCATCTCGCGATTGGATATAGTCAATCACGGGGTAGGTATCGTCTTGCGCACGCGAGAACCCGGTACCTTGCAGCAGCGCCCCCACCACGCTCGTCTGACCCTGCCGTTGCGCGCTGCGCACCACGAACCGCGACTCCGAGACGTAAATATCCGAAGCAATCAGCCCGAAATACACAATGGCAATTGCGGTCGGCGCGACGACGGTGAGCGCAAAAATGCGATTGACGCCCTTGATGCGTTCGACGAGCCCTTTCTTTTTCCCCGCAGGCTGCAGCGCCTCGTTGTTGCTAGATACTGTTTCCAACGTCTTATCCAAACTGAATTGTTCTTCCAATCCCCTTGCTACGCGAAAGCGTCGCAAAGAGAAGGGTGGGGGGGCACTCGAAAAAGATCTGCAACTCCATGCGAGCGCAAACGTTTCACGTGAGCCAGTGCAAATTCTTACGCAATGTATTTCCGCAATGGCAAACGCGCGACATGCGCGCAAAGCATTACACGAAACATCGCTGACCTATGCCTTCCCGACAGAGCAAGGGCCGCCGATTATAGCCACGCGCTATGCCCTTACGCCATCCCACCTTCTTATCCTTCCAACAAATTTCCTATTTTTTCTTACCCTTACTTATGTTTTATGCCGTAATGATGTATTCTCCGAAGCTTGCTTAAGACCGGCAAGCCACTATTCAAACGATTCCGATGTTTTTAGGGAGGCGCACGTCGGTACGGCGTTCTTTTCCTTTCGTGCTCGGGCCGCTTTTCGACGTACTTACATGCACCGCTCCTTTCTCGCCCTGCAAGGCACGGCTTCTCCATTCTTTAGCCGACTTGCGATTGCATTGCGCGAGCGCGGCCATGCGGTCCGAAGAGTTAATTTTTGCGGTGGCGATCTGGTGTACGCCGGCAATGGCGATGCTCAAAATTTCAGCGGTCAGGCGAGCGAGTTAAGCGACTGGTATTCCAATCAAGTGAAAGGCAACAGCTTTACCGACGTTTTAATGTTCGGTGACTGCCGCGACATTCACCGTCAAATGCATCCCATTGCCCAGGCCAATGGGTTGCGCGTCCACGTTTTCGAAGAAGGCTATGTCCGCCCGCATTGGCTGACACTGGAAAAGCACGGCGTCAATGGCCGTTCGCAATTGCCGCGTGACCCCGACTGGTATCTCGATCAGCGCCGCATTACGCCGCCGGGTCCGGCCGGGCAGCCAACCGGCTATAACCTCTACGAACGCGCTTTCCACGATATCCGTTATCGCGGCGCTAATGCGCTATTCGCCACGCGCTTTCCGCATTACCGCAGCCATCGTCCGAGAAACGGTTTCTTCGAGTACGCCGGGCTGGCCGCTCGCGCATTGCGTCAACGTCAGCATCATCGCGATTCCGACCGGGTCACGCGCGAATTGCTGGAAGCCGGCCGCGCGTACTACATCTTCCCGCTGCAATTGAATTCAGACGCGCAGATCGTCGTCCACTCACCGTTCGACAGCGTGCGCGAAGCCATCGCCAAAGTACTCACTTCGTTTGCGCGCCATGCGCCGGCGGACAGTTGGCTCGTGATCAAGAACCATCCGCTCGACACCGGTCTGATCGACTATCGCCGTCACGCCGAGCAACTCGCGCGTGAACTGGGCATGGCCGAGCGTCTGCGTTTCATCGACGCTGGCCATCTGCCGACGCTGCTCGATCACGCGCGCGGCGCGGTCGTGGTGAACAGTACGGTCGGTTTGTCGGCGCTACACCACCGCCGTCCTTTGATCGCATTAGGCACCGCTATCTATGGCATGCCGGGTCTCACCTGGCAGGGCTCGCTGGACGACTTCTGGCTGCACGCCGAAGCGCCTGACATGAACCTGTATCAGGCCTTTCTGGACTACGTCGTGCACCACACGCAGATCAACGGCGACTTCTACACGCGCGGCGGAATCGCGATGGCGACGGCCGGCGCAGTGCGGCGTCTCGAGGCGGCCACGCATGCGTAACGCCGCGCCACGCCATATCGTCATTACCGGCGCGAGCGCGGGGCTCGGCCGCGCGCTCGCGCACGCGTATGCGGCGCCCGGCGTGGTGCTAGGTCTGATCGGTCGCGATGCCGGACGTCTCGACGCAGTAGCGGAGGCTTGCCGCGCGCAAGGCGCGCAGGTCGACACCGGCCGCATCGACGTGCGTGAAGGCGCGGCGATGCAGGCATGGCTCGACCAGTTCGACGACTGTCATCCGATCGAGCTGCTGATCGCCAATGCCGGCGCGGCGAGCACGCTCGCGTCCGCGCAGGATTGGGAAGGGCTGGCGCGCACGGCGGCGATCGTCGACACCAATTTCTACGGCGCGATCCACGCGGCGCTGCCGGTCATTGCCCGCATGCGGCCGCGCAAAAGCGGCCAGGTCGCGCTCATCAGTTCGATCGCCGCGTTGCGCGGCATGGCGATTTCGCCCGCCTATTGCGCCAGTAAATCGGCAATCAAGGCGTATGGCGACTCGGTGCGCCCGATCCTCGCGCGCGACGGCGTGCGCATGTCGATCGTCTTGCCCGGTTTCGTGAAGACAGCCATGAGCGATGTCTTCCCCGGCGACAAGCCGTTCCTCTGGTCGGCGGAAAAAGCCGCGAAGCACATTCAGCGTAAATTGCAGAACGGTCGCGCGGAAATAGCGTTCCCGGGCCTGCTGGCGTTCGGCATGCGTCTTCTGCCACTGCTGCCCGCGGTGGTGGCAGACGCGATTCTCGGCGGCCTGTCGTACCTGCCACGCGAGGAGCGCTGATTGCAAGCGACGCTCGCGCTCAACCTCATCGCCGCCGCCGGTCTCTCGCTTCTGTCCGAAGCGATTGCCTTGCCGCGCGCGTCGTTGCGCCGTTCGCCGGTGTCGTTCGCGTTGCATCTCGCTGCTATTGCGTTGATTTATTCGTTGGTGCTGTTGGCCACGGGCCGCGTGCGCTTCTCGGCGTTCGCCGCGATTGCGCTGGTCGCGTTGCTGGCCGGTGTGAGCAATGCAAAATACGCGTCGCTGCAGGAGCCGTTCGTATTCACGGATCTGAGTCTGTTCAGCCAGTTGTTCTCGCATCCAAGGCTCTATCTGCCGTTTCTCAGCGTCGCCACGGTGGCGGCGATCGCGATCGGCGTGGCGGTGGTGATCGTTGGCTTTCTCGCGGAGACGCCGCTTGCACAACGGCCGGTCGGTGCGCTCGCGTTGCTGGGCTGCGCCGGCCTCGCCGTGGCCTATCTGTGCGCCGCGCGCTTGCCGCTCACGCTGAATCCCGCCGACGACCAGAAGCGCCATGGCTTCTTCTCGGTGTTCGTCGCGTATCTGCTGAACGGCATGCAGCCGTCCACGGCGCGTCGATTGCAGGCGGCGTTGGCCGCGGGTCCGTTCGCGAGCGGCACGCCGCAATCGGCGCCCGACGTGATCCTGATCCAGAGCGAGTCGTTCTTCGACGCGCGCCGCCTGGCACCGTCGATCGATCGCGCGATCCTGAAGCACTTCGACAGCGCGCGTCGCGAGTCGGTCCAGCATGGTGAACTGACGGTGCCCGCGTGGGGCGCCAATACCATGCGCACGGAGTTCGCGGTGTTGACCGGCGTCGATCAGCAGCAACTCGGCTACGCGCGTTTCTATCCGTACGCATTCGTGTGCCGCGCCTGCGCGTCGCTGGCTTCGTGGTTCAAGCGCGGCGGCTACAAAACACTGGTGATTCACCCGTACTACGCGGATTTCTTCGGCCGCGAGCGGGCCTTCAAACATCTGCAGATCGACCGTTTTATCGACATCGAAGCGTTCGCCGATGCGCCGCGCGCCGGTCCGTACGTGTCGGACACGGCGGTCGCCGCATCGATCGTCGCCGCGCTCGACGAGCCGCGCAACCAACCCGCCTTCATCTTTTCGATGACGATGGAAAACCACGGCCCGCTGCATCTGGAACGGGTCGAAGCCGGCGAGGGCGCAGCCTTCCACGCCTTGGGCGACGACCCGCGCTGGCGCGACCTGACCGCTTATCTGCGCCATCTCGCCAACGCCGACGCGATGCTCGGCCACCTGATCGCCGCATTACGCGCGCGGCGGCGCGAAACGGTGCTGTGTTTTTACGGCGATCACGTGCCGGCGTTGCCGCACGTGTTCGTCGATCTCGGGTACGAACCGTCCCGCAGCGATTACTTCATCTGGCGCAATTACGGCGACGCGCCCGCTATCCGGAAAGATTTGTGCGCCGAGCAGCTCGGGCTAGCCCTCGTTCGATCGCTCGAACCGGTCAGGCCGCGTGGCAAGCCGGCGCACACGCTGTACCCAACAACTGAACAATGACGAAACAGATTGCAATTGTGGGGATGGCTTGCCGTTTCCCCGGCCGGGTAGAGAGCCCGGAAGACTTCTGGGCGCTGCTGCGCGACGAAAAAGACGCGGTCACCGAGGTGCCGGCCGAACGCTTCGGCACGGCGTTCTATCAGCATCCGTCGAAGCGCGAAGCGGGTAAGAGCTATACGTTCTCGGCCGGCGTGCTCGACGACGTCGCCGGTTTCGACGCCGCGTTCTTCGGCATTTCGCCGCGCGAGGCGCAGCAGATGGACCCGCAGCAGCGGCTGCTGCTCGAACTCGCGTGGGAGACCTTCGAGGACGCGGGCGTGCGTCCGCGCGACATGGAAGGGAGCCACTGCGCGGTTTATATCGGCGTGGCGAGTCCGGACTACGGCAATCGTTTCGTCGACGACCTGAACGCGGTCGATCCGTATTCGGCAACCGGCAACACGCTCAGCATCGCGTCGAACCGGCTGTCGTATCTGTTCGATCTGCGCGGGCCGAGCGTTTCCGTGGATACGGCCTGCTCGTCGTCGCTGGTCGCCTTGCACCAGGCATGTCAGGCACTGCAATCCGGCGACGCCGAGATGGCGCTCGCCGGCGGCGTGAATCTGCTGTTGCATCCGTTCGGTTTCGTGACGTTCTCGAAGGCCTCGATGCTGTCGCCGCGCGGTCGTTGCCGCGCGTTCGACGCAAGCGGCGATGGCTACGTGCGTTCGGAAGGCGGCGCGCTGGTGATGCTCAAAACGCTCGAGCGCGCGTTGGCCGACGGCGACACTATCCACGCGGTGATCGCCGGTTCGGGCGTCAACTCGGACGGCTATTCGCAAGGCGGCATCAGCGTGCCGGGCGCGGCCACCCAGGCGGCGCTGCTGCGCACCGTGTACGACCGCGCGGGCGTCGATCCGCGTTCGCTCGCGTATGTCGAGGCGCACGGCACGGGCACGGCGGTCGGCGATCCGATCGAAGCGCGCGCGCTGATGGAGGTGGCGTCGGCGGGGCGCGAGGTTGACCGGCCGTTGTTGATCGGCTCGGTGAAGACCAACGTGGGCCACCTGGAAACCGCGTCGGGCATGGCCGGCCTGATCAAGGCGATTCTGTGCCTGAAGCATCGCGCGGTGCCGAAGACGCTGCATTTCGACACCCCCAATCCGGCGATCGATTTCGTCGGCGGCCGCCTGCGCGTGGTGGATCGCCTGACGCCGCTCGATAGCGACGGGCAGCCGCTCACGATCGGCGTCAACTCGTTCGGCTTCGGCGGGACGAATGCGCACGTCGTGCTGCAAGAAGCGCCGGGTGCTGTCGCCGCGGCGCAAGCGGCCGGCGGCAAGCATCACGAACCCGACAACGCCAACGACGCTGTTAGCGACACCGCGCCGCTGCCGCTTATCCTCTCGACCCGTTCAGCCGCCGCGCTACCGGCACTGGCCGCGCGCTATCTGGCCGCGCTCGGCAAGGGCACGCCATGGAACACGCTCGCGTCGAACGCGGCGCATCGCCGGCAATGGTTGAAGTACCGCGCGGTCATCGCGCCGGCAACTTTGGACGAAGCGCGCGCGGCACTCGACGCGCTGATCGCGCCGACACCGGATCACACGGCCACGGCGCTCGTACAAGGCGACACACCCAGCGACGACACACGCCTCGCGCTGGTGTTCTCCGGCAACGGTTCGCAGTGGGCCGGCATGGGCAAGCAGTTGCTCGAGCAGGAACCCGCATTCGGCGCCGCGCTCGCCGAACTCGACGCGATGTGGTGCGCCGACGGTAGCCCGTCGCTGGTCGACGCGTTGCGCGAAGGCGTGAGCGCCACGCTGCTCGAAGCCACCGAACACGCGCAGCCGTTGCTGTTCGCGCTACAGGTCGGCGTGGTGCGCGTGATCGAAGCGCGCGGCGTCGGCTTCGACGTGTGCCTCGGCCACAGCGTCGGCGAAGTCGCCGCCGCGTGGGCCTCGGGCGCACTGACGCTGGCGCAGGCCGTCCACGTCATCAAGATTCGTAGTCGCGCTCAGGCCGCGACGCGCGGCACCGGCCGCATGGCCGCGGCCGGTCTCGGCGAAACCGCCATGCGCACGCTGCTCGCGCAACTCGGTGTGGATGCCGAGGTGGAAGTGGCGGGCGTGAACAGCCCGCAAGCGGTGACGCTAGCGGGTCCGCTCGACGCCTTGCAACGGGTCGAAGCGGCAGTGAAGGAAAGCGGCCGCTTTTTCCAGATGCTGGATCTCGACTACGCATTCCACAGCCGCCAGATGAATCCGATCGAGCCGGGCGTGCTGCAGGGCCTCGCCGATCTGAAACCGGGCGCGGCGACGCGCGGTTTCGTGTCGACCGTCACGGGCGCCGAACTCGCGGGCACCGAACTCGACGCGCATTACTGGTGGCGCAATATCCGCGAGCCGGTGCGTTTCGGCGACGCTATTGCGCAGGTGGCGCAAACCGGCGTGCGGCTGTTCCTCGAAGTCGGCCCGCACTCGATTCTGCGCACCTATGTGACGCAAACGCTGGACGACGTCCGCGTCAGCGGCCGCTCGCTGCCCACGCTCAAGCGCCATCACGACAGCGCGCGGATGCTGCAGCAGGCCCTCCACGCGGCGATCGCGAACGGCGCGCGCGTCGACCTGCAGCGCTTCGCACCGGCGGGCACGCACGCGCCACTGCCGTCGTATCCGTGGCAGCACGAACGCTACTGGCTCGGCCCGACCGCCGAAGCCTACAACCTGGTCAATCGGCGCCGCGAACATCCGCTGCTGGGCTACCGTCTGCACGAACACGCGCTTGCGTGGGAAAACCAGCTCGATCCGGCCGGTTTGCCGATGCTCGCCGATCACGTGGTCGATGGCGGCGTGGCGTTCCCGGGAGCGGGTTACGTCGAGATGGCGCTGGCCGCCGCGCGCGTGCATTTCGGCACCGCGAGCTGCGCGGTGGAGAACCTCGAAATCCGTCTGCCGGTGGTGTTCCAGCCTCAGCATTCGAAGCTGTTCCGCTTCACCGTCGACGTTCGCACCGCGAGCTTCACGATCGAAACGCGCGACCGCATGTCCGACGAAGCGTGGTCGCTCAACGTCACGGGGCGTCTGCTCGCGAGCGGTTGCGCGCTGGGCGACGAAGCGGCGGCGAGCCGCCTGCCGGCCGCCACGCTGACCGGCCTGTTCGCGCAGCCGGCCATGTCCGGCGCCACGCTGTACGACAACACCATGGCGATCGGCCTGACGTACGGCCCGGCCTTCCAGTGGGTGCGCTCGGTGCACGTCGACGCTGACGCCGACATCGCGCTCGCGGAAGTAGACGTACCTGCCGTGCTTGCGCAAGCGCCGGCCGACCTCGGTGCCTATGCGTTGCATCCGGCCTTGATGGATAGCGGTTTTCATCCGCTGTTCGCGCTGCTCGCGGCGGGAGATCGAAGCGGCCTCGACCATGCCGCGTATGTGCCGGTGCAACTCGGCCGCATCGACTATCTGCGCGGCGAGGCGATCCGCTACGTGCTCGCGCGGATCGAGCGGCGCAGCCCGCACTCGGTGGTGGCATCGTTCGAATTCGCCGACGCGCAAGGTGCGATCGTCGCGCGGCTGGGGGCCTGCCGGTTCCGCCGCGTCGATCTGAAGGGCCGCCGTCAGCAGGCGCCCGCGCGTTATACCTATATCGTCGAGGCCAAACCGCTCGCCGCCGATATCGACGCGCACACGCTGCCCGAACCGGCCGCGTTGCTGGCCGATGCCGCCGCCGCGCTCGCCGCCCGCGAAGATCAGCCGCGCCGCCATGCGCATCTGACCGAAATGCTGCCGCTGCTCGACGTGCTGGCCGGCGCTTACGCGCTGCAGGCGCTCGACGCGCTGCAGGTGTTCGAGCACGCGGCGCTGCCCGATTGCGCGCATCCCGCGTTGCTCGCGCGGCTCGCGCAGATCGCCGTGGAAGACGGTCTCGCAACGCGCGACGGCGCCCGTCTCGTGCGCGACGACGCGGCCTGCGCGAACCTGCCCGGCATCGACGAACTGTGGCGCGAGCTGATCGCGCAATCGCCCGCGCACGTGGCCGAGCTGACGCTGCTCGCGCATTGCGGCGCGGCGCTGCCGGCCGTGTTGCGCGGCGAGGTGAGCGGCGCGCGGATTCTGCCGCCGTCGCGCAGCAGTCTGGTCGAACATTTTTTCGAAGCCTCGCCGACGTGGGCTCACGTCAACGCGCTGGCCGGCGAGTGTCTGCATCGGGCGATCGAAGGCTGGAACGAGCCGCGCCGTCTGCGCGTGCTCGAGCTGGATTCGCCGTCGAGCGACGTGTTGCAGCCGCTGGCGATTCACGTGCCGGTGTCGCGCTGCGATTACACGATCGCGGGCACGCACGAACAATTGAGCGGCTTCGACGCGAGCGGGCATCCGTCGGTGCATATCGCCACCATCGAGTTCGGCGAGACGCCACGTCTGTCCGGCATCGAGTCGGGCGAGCGCTACGATCTGGTCGTCGCGAGCCACGTGCTGGCGGCGCAGGCCGAGCCGCGCGCGCTGCTCGCCGCGCTGCGCGGCTGGCTCGCGCCGGGTGCGCTGGTGGTCGTCACGGAGCCGCGCAACAGCCGCTTCGCCGACATCGTGTTCGATCTCGATGCGGAGGCCGCGCATGCGAACGCGCGCCGCGCGGCATGGTTGTCGCCGCAAGCGCTGACGAAGCAGCTCGAAGCGGCCGGCTTCGAACAGGTCACGCGACACAGTGAACAACATCTGGATCTGGAAGGCGCGCCTACGCTGATCGTGGCGCGCGAACCGCAAGCGGTCTCGCGCGTCGCCGGGGTCAACCCGGCGGCACAGGCGCAGCCCGTACATTGGTCCCTGCTATACGCAGCGGATAGCGTGGATAGTGCCGGCAACGACACGCTAGCCGCCACGTTACAAGCCGCCGGCCATTCGACCTCGACGACGACGCTGCTCACCTTGCGTCACGACATGAGCAGACTGGCCGCCCCGGCCGGCCACGTTCATCACGTGGTGTTCATCGCACCGGATCACAGCCTGTCCGCGAACGCGGACGGCGCCGACGTGATGCTCGCGCAGCAACACACCACGCTCGCGCTGGCCCAGCTCGTGCGCGATCTCACGGCAGTGGCCGGCATCATGCAGCCGCAACTGTGGATCGTCACGCGTGGCGGCGCGCCGCTTGCGGCGCCGTTCGCGCAGGCCGCCACGCTGCGTCCCGAGCAGGCGGCGATGTGGGGTCTGGGCCGCGTGCTGGCCAACGAACATCCGGAGTTGGCGTCGCGTCTGATCGATGTTTGCGCCGGCTGCCGCGACGCGGGCGCGCTACTGGCGCGCGAGCTGCTGGCCTCCGACGGTGAAGAAGAAGTGCTGCTGACGCCGCATGGCCGTTACGTGCCGCGCATGTTGCCGGCCGCGAGCGCCGCGTTGCGCGACAAGGACGCCGCGCCGCTGCGCGCGCAGAACCAGGCCGCGGTGCTGGGTTTCGCGTCGCCGGGTTCGTTGCGCAACCTCGAATGGTTCGGCTTGCCGCCGCGCGAACTCGCGCCAGACGAAGTCGAAATCGAGCCGGTCGCCACCGGCCTGAACTTCCGCGACGTGATGTACGCGATGGGCCTGCTGTCCGACGAAGCGGTCGAAAACGGCTTCGCCGGCGCGACCATCGGTATGGAATTGTCCGGCCGTGTCGCGCGCGTGGGGCGCGACGTCGCGCGGTTCGCGCCGGGCGACGCGGTGCTGGGTTTCGCACCAGCGTCGTTCGCGAGCCATGTGTGGACCAAGGCCGAGGCGATCGCGCACAAACCGGCGCGTCTCACGTTCGAAGAAGCGGCCACCGTGCCGACCACCTTCTTCACCGCGTACTACGCGCTGTGCGAGTTGGCGCGTCTGCGTCGCGGCGAGCGCGTGCTGGTGCACGGCGCGGCGGGTGGCGTGGGCATCGCGGCGATCCAGCTGGCGCGCCATCTCGGCGCGGAAGTGTTCGCCACGGCGGGCAGCCGCGAGAAGCGCGAATTCGTGCGCCTGCTCGGCGCGGATCACGTGTTCGATTCGCGCAGCCTCGCGTTCGCCGATGAGATTCGCGAACGCACGCAAGGCGCCGGCATCGACATCGTGCTGAATTCGCTGGCCGGTGAGGCGATGGTGCGCAGCATCGACACGCTGCGTCCGTTCGGCCGTTTTCTCGAACTCGGCAAGCGCGATTTCTACGAGAACAGCCGCATCGGGTTGCGTCCGTTCCGTAACAACATCAGCTATTTCGGCATCGACGCGGATCAATTGATGAGCGCGTTGCCGGGTCTGACCGCGCGTCTGTTCGACGACGTCATGCAACTGTTCGCGGATGGCGTGCTGCATCCGCTGCCGTATCGCGCGTTTCCGGCCGAGCGGGTCGAGGAAGCGTTCCGGCATATGCAGCAGGCGCGTCAGATCGGCAAGATTCTCGTGACCTATCCGGCCGGCACGCCGAGCCCGGCGCGCGCGGGCTCCGCCGCGGCGGCGCTGCGACTCGATCCGGCGGCGGCGTATCTGATCGTCGGCGGCACCGGCGGTCTGGGCTTTGCCACCGCCCGCTGGATGATGTCGCGCGGCGCGCGGCATCTGACGCTGGCCAGCCGTTCCGGCACGCTGACGCCGGAGTTCGCCGCGCAAGCCGCGCGCTGGCACGACGAAAACGGCACCCAGGTGCATGTCGCCGCGTGCGACGTTACCGACGCTGCGGCGCTCGATCTGCTGCTCGCGGAGATCGGCCAGCGCGGCACGCCGCTTAAAGGCGTGCTGCATTCGGCGATGGTGATCGACGACGGTCTCGTGCGCAATCTCGACGACGCGCGTTTCGCCGCCGTGCTCGCGCCGAAGCTGGCGGGCGCGTGGAATCTGCACCAGGCCACGCGCGACGCGGCGCTCGATTTCTTCGTGGTCTATTCGTCGGCGACGACCTTCCTCGGCAATCCGGGGCAAGCGAGCTACGTGGCGGCCAACAGTTTCCTCGAAGCGCTGGTCGTGCAACGTCGCGCGGCCGGTCTGGCAGGCACGTACATGGCCTGGGGGCCGCTCGACGACGTCGGCTTCCTGGCACGCAATGCGGAAACGCGCGAAGCGTTGCAGGCGCGCATCGGCGGTCTGTCGATCACGTCGGTGGAAGCACTGCATGCGCTCGAACGCGCGCTGCTCGACGTCGACGCGGGCGAAGCCGTGGTGCGGCTCGACTGGCAAGCGCTGTCGCTCGGCATGCCGGCGGCGCGGGCGCGCCGTTACACCGAATTGCACGCGCGCGGCAGTCACGAACCGGCACGCCAGGGCGGCGCGCGGATGCGCGATCAGATTGCCGGCCTGCCGTTCGCGGAGGCGCTGCATCTGGTGGAAGAAACCTTGCAGGCGCAGATCGCGCGCATCCTGCACATGTCGCCGGAAAAAATCGAAACCGGCCGCTCGATCCTCGACATGGGGATGGATTCGCTGATGGGTATGGAACTCGGCATGGCGGTGGAAGAGAGCTTCCAGGTGAAGCTCTCCATCATGACCATGGCCGAAGGTGCGACCGTGCATTCGCTCGCGCAGCGCATCGTCGAGTCGATCCAGACACAGGACGAGACGGCGGACAACGGCGTCGCGGCGCAGGTGGCGGCGGTCGCCGCACAACATGCGCTCGACGTCGGCGCGCATGCCCTGGCCGATGTCGCGGACGCCATGTCGGCGCAAGCCGGTGCGCTGTCCTCGCCGGCGCCGTCGTCGTCCGCGCAGTCCGACGTCACGACGGAGCTCGTCTGATCGGCGCGCCGACCGGCTGGCGGGATCGCGAAGGCACGCTCGCCCGCGAGCTGAGCTTGAGCGGTCACGGCCTGCACACCGGCCGTCGCGTGAACGTGCGAATTCTGCCGGGTAACGCCGACAGTCCGCGCGGCATCGTGTTCCGGCGCATGCGGGACGGCCGCGTGCTTGCGGAACTGCCGGTGAGTCCGTCGCTGCGGCGCGGTCAGCCGCTGTGCACCATGCTCGAAACGGGCGACGGTGTGCGGGTGCGCACCGTCGAGCATCTGCTCGCGTCGCTGCTGACCTGCGAGATCGATCGCGCGACAGTCGAGCTGGATGCCGAGGAAGTGCCCATTCTCGACGGCAGCGCGCAGCCGTGGATCGATGCGATCCGCGCGTGCGGCCGCATTGATTTGCCGCACGCCAAGCGCTTCATTCGGGTGCTGCGGCCGGTGAGGATCGCCGACGGTGCGGGCACGCGCGACGAACGCAGCATTTCGATCGAACCGTCGGCGGACTACGAAATGACGGTGCGTAACGATCTGAAGGGCTTCGGCGAACTGCGCTGGGACGGCGCGCTGACACCCGCGAGTTTCGCTGAACAGATCGCGCCGTCGCGTTCGTATGGCCGCGTCAAATGGGCGATTCCCGCGATTCTCGCGGGCTACGTGCGCGGGATGCCGATTTTGCGCGGCGCACGCCTGTCGTGTACCGCGGCGATCGTGGGCAACCGCGTGGTGGGCGGCATGCGCGTGCCCGACGAATTCGTGCGGCACCGCGTGCTCGACCTGGTGGGCGATCTGGCGATGGCCGGCGCGCCGTTGCTCGGTCGCGTGAACGCGCTGCGGCCGAGTCACGAGATGAACTACCGGCTGGTTGCCGAACTGCTTGCCACGCCGCACGCGTGGGAGTGGGCCGAATTCACGGCTTGAATGTCACCCGCGTATCGCTAGCGGATCGCCGGCAGGCTGACTGGTTACGAGGTTATCGGAACACTATGGGATTGGGCGACAACATCCGCCAGCAACTCGCCGCGAAGGCGTTGATGCGGCAACTGGAACGCGTCTCCGAGGAAGCGCAGACGCCGGGCGCGCCGTTGGCCGCGGCCGGCCCGCGCGCGGCGCAGGACGCCTCGCGCGCCGCGCTGTGCAGCTTCGAGACGATGCCCGGCTATCAGCAGGTCGAGATCTTGCGGCAGATGGGCGAAAAACTGCGGGTGCAGTCGCCGTTCTTCCGCGTGCATGACGGCATTGCGGGCGCCACCACGCAGATCGGTGGCGCCGAGTATCTGAACTACGCGAACTACAACTACCTGGGCCTGGCCGGCGATCCGCTGGTGTCGGCGCGCGCCAAGGAAGCGATCGACCGTTACGGCACCTCGGCGTCGGCGAGCCGGATGGTGGCGGGCGAACGGCCGGTGCAGCGCGAACTGGAAAGGGCGCTCGCGTCGTTCTACGAAGTCGACGATTGCGTGGTGTTCGTGAGCGGTCACGCGACCAACGTGACGGTGATCGGCTCGCTGTTCGGACCGGGCGACCTGATCGTGCACGATTCGCTCGCGCATAACAGCATCGTGCAGGGCGCGCAATTGAGCGGCGCGAAACGCCTGAGCTTCGCGCACAACGACTGGCAGGCGCTCGACGCGCTGCTGGCGCGCGTTCGCCACGACTACCGGCGGGTGCTGATCGCGATCGAAGGGCTGTACAGCATGGACGGCGATATTCCCGATCTGGCGCAGTTCGTCGCCATCAAGCGGCGCCATGCGGCGTTCCTGATGGTCGACGAAGCGCACTCGCTCGGCGTGCTGGGCGAGCGTGGCCTGGGCGTGCGCGAACAGTGCGGCGTGGCGAGCGACGATGTGGATATCTGGATGGGCACGCTCAGCAAAACGCTGGCGGGCTGCGGCGGTTTTATCGCCGGCTCGCAGGCGCTGATCGATATTCTGCGGCATCTGGCGCCGGGCTTTCTGTATAGCGTGGGTCTCGCGCCGTCGCTCGCGGCGGCGTCGCTGGCCGCGCTGGAACGTCTTGTCGCGGAACCGGAACGCGTGGCGCAATTGCGCGCGCGCGGCCGCCAGTTTCTCGACGAAGCACGCGCGGCCGGGCTCGACACCGGCAAGAGCGCGGGCTATGCGGTCGTGCCGATCATTACCGGCAGCACCTTGAAAGCCGCGCAATGGGCCAACGCGATGTTTGCCGACGGTATCAACGTGCAGCCGATTTTCTATCCGGCCGTTGAAGAAAAGGCCGCACGTCTGCGGTTTTTCATCTGCTCGACGCACGCGCCCGAGCAGATCAGCCGAACCATCGCGGCGCTCAAGCGCCTGCCACGCTAAACAGAAGCCATTCCGCCATGCACGCCGCACAAGCCATTCAAGCCGACCGTCCCGATTCCGCCACGCCGCCGCGCGCTCGCGCTGCCGCCACGCCGCAGCGCGAGCGCGCTGCCGCCACGCTGAGCTTTCGCCCCGCGCGGCCCGGCGACGCCGAGGCGTGTGCGCCGCTGATTTTCGCGTCGGGCGTGCTTGAGTTCGGCTTCTTTCTGGGCGAGCCCGCCGCGACCTGCATCGATTTTCTGGACTTCGCGTTCGGCTCGAAGCATGGCCGCTTTTCGTACCGACGTCACCGCGTGGCGGTGGACGGTAACGGCCGGGTGGTCGCGGTGCTGGCCGTGCACGACGGCCGCAGGACCTGGTTCGACGATCCGCATGTCGCGTGGATGCTGCTGCGCTTTTTCGGCGTGCACCGCACGGTGCGCATGCTGTTGCGCGGCCTCACGCTGGAGAGCGAACTGCCCGCGCCGAAGTCGTCGCAGACGCTGATCGCGCACTGCGCGACGCACGAGCAGTTGCGCGGCACGGGCCTGTTCAGCGGGCTGTTCGCCGACGCGCTGCGCGCCGGCTCGCTGGAGCGCGAGGGCGGCCGGCAGGTCGTGCTGGATGTGCTGGTCGGCAATACGCGTGCCTACGCGCTGTACCGGCGGCTCGGGTTCGTCGAGTTGCCGCGCCGTGCAGCGATGTCGCCGCGATTGCCGCGCGAACTCGAATCGGTGCGGATGCAGTTTGTCGGCAGGGGCTGAACCGGGCGGGTCGACCCGCCGGGTTCAGCGGAATCATGAATCAGTAGGCCGCAGCTCAGGCGGCGCCATGATGGATTGAGAGGTCCAACTGGCGTCAGCGCTGCGGAGACGAAGGTTTCACACCTCAATAAAAATACGTGGGAAGGGTAAGAGCATGCAGATTCATCCGGTGATTCTTTGCGGTGGAAGCGGCACCCGGCTGTGGCCGATGTCGCGTGGCGGCTATCCGAAACAATATCTGAAGCTGACCGGCGACAACACGCTGGTTCAGCAAACCGTGATGCGCCTGCGCAGCGTGGCGGACATTGCCGCGCCGATTGTGGTCACGAACAACGAGCAGCGTTTTCTCGTAGCCGAACAGTTGCGCCAGGTGGACGTGGCGGCCTCGGCGATCGTGCTCGAACCGGCCAGCCGCAACACGGCGCCGGCTATCGCGATCGCGGCCTTGCTGGCGCTGCGCGATTCGCCGGAGTCGCTGCTGCTCGTGCTGCCGTCCGATCACGTGATCGCCGGTGAAACCGCTTTCGTCAAGGCGGCATCGGCTGCGGCGCAGATCGCGAGGGACGGCTTCCTGGTCACCTTCGGCATCACGCCGACTGAACCGCATACCGGCTACGGCTATATTCGCGCGGGCGCGAGTCTGGTCGACGGGACGCAGGCTTTCGCGGTCGATTCATTCGTCGAAAAGCCGGATGCCGAGACGGCCCAACGTTTTCTCGCGCAGGGCGGTTACTACTGGAACAGCGGCATGTTCATGCTGAAGGCTTCCACCTACATGGAAGAGCTGCGCCGCTTCGAGCCGGAAATCGCATTGCAGGCCGAGCTGTCGCTGAAGGCCGCGCAGCATGACAACGACTTCGTGCGTCTGGACGAAGCGACCTTCTCCGCGAGCCCGAACATCTCGGTCGACAACGCGGTAATGGAGAAGACGAAGCGTGCCGCGGTGGTGACGGTGGCGGATCTCGGCTGGAACGATATCGGCTCGTGGACGGCGCTGGCCGACATCGCCGAGCGGGACGCGCAAGGCAATGCATTGTTCGGCGACGTGCTGACCGATGCGGTCGGCAACTCGTACATTCGTGCCGAGCACCGGCTGGTCGCGGCGATCGGACTGGACAACGTGGTGATCGTCGAGACCGCGGACGCGGTGCTGGTCGCGCATCGCGATCAGGCGCAGGACGTGAAGAAGATCGTCGCGCAGTTGAACGCGATGGGCCGCCACGAGTCCGTCACGCACCGTCGTGTGGTGCGGCCGTGGGGCTCGTATGAAGGCATCGATAGCGGCGACCGCTTCCAGGTCAAGCGCATCGTGGTGAGCCCGGGCGCGCAACTGAGTCTGCAGATGCATCATCATCGCGCGGAACACTGGATCGTCGTGAAGGGTACCGCGCTCGTGACGAACGGCGACAAGGAAATTGTCCTGACCGAGAATCAGTCGACCTACATTCCGCTCGGCGTCACGCATCGCCTGCTGAATCCGGGCAAGATTCCGCTCGAGTTGATCGAAGTGCAGTCGGGCGCATATCTCGGCGAGGACGATATCGTTCGTTTCGAAGACACCTACGGTCGCGTGCCGAAAGCCTGAAACCCGACACGAGGATTGACCGCTGCGGGTACCACGCGTTAGCATCGAATCCATGACCGCTTCTATCGTTTCTCTTCCGTCTGCTTTGCGCGCATGCTGTCGCAGCCTGCCGAGGGGAGCTTGCGTCTAGCGAGTCGATCTGTACACGTCCGTATCCCCGAGGCCACCCGTCACACGACCGGTGGCCTTTTTGTTTCTGGTCCGCTGATTTTGCCGGCGCTGTCGCCCGGCGCCGAAGGAAAACACCATGCCGCTCGCTCTCTACGACACCTGGTCGCGCACGTTGCGTCCGTTCACGCCGCTGCGGCCTGATCACGTCGGCCTGTATTGCTGCGGCCCGACCGTGTACGACCACGCGCATATCGGCAACCTGCGGACGTACGTGTTCGAGGACGTGCTGCGCCGCGCGTTGGCGCTGAACGGCTACACCGTGCGGCACGTGGTGAATATCACCGACGTTGGGCATCTGGTCTCGGACGCGGACGACGGTGAGGACAAGATGGAGAAGGGCAGCCGGCGCACCGGCGAATCGGCCTGGGCCATCGCCGAACGCTATACCGTGGCGTTCCAGCACGACTGGCGCGCGTTGAACCTGCTGGAGCCGACGCTCTGGTGCCGCGCGACCGATCATATCGCGGAGCAGATCGAGTTCATTGCCGATCTCGAACGTAACGGCTACACGTACCGCACGGCGGACGGCATCTACTTCGATACGGCGAGGCAGGACGATTACGGCTATCTGGCGCGTCTGGACATTGCGGGTCTGCAAGCCGGCAAACGGGTGGCCTTGGGCGACAAGCAGCGCGCGACCGACTTCGCGCTGTGGAAGTTCAGCCCGCCCGGCAGCACGCGGCAGATGGAGTGGCAGAGCCCGTGGGGCGTCGGTTTTCCCGGCTGGCACATCGAGTGCTCGGCGATGTCGGCGAAATATCTCGGCCCGCTGTTCGATATTCATTGCGGCGGCGAAGATCATATTGCCGTGCATCACAGCAATGAAATCGCGCAGACCCAGGCGCGCCACGGCACGCGGCTCGCCAACTTCTGGCTGCACGGGCACTTCCTGATGCTCGACGCGGGCAAGATGGCGAAGTCGGGCGGCGATTTCGTGCGCTTGCAGACCTTGATCGAACGGGGCGTCGATCCGCTCGCTTATCGCTATCTATGCCTCGGCGCGCACTACCGCAGCAGCTTGCGCTTCACCATGGAAGCGCTGGACGGCGCGCAAGCCGCGTTGGGCCGCTTGCGTAAAGCGTATCGGCAATGGCCGGAGGGTGGGGCGCCGGACGCTGAAGCCGTCGCGCGTTTCAAGGCAGAGGTCGATCAGGACCTGAACCTGCCGCGCGCGCTCGCCGTGTTGTGGGAGGTGGTGCGAAGCGATCTACCGGCCGCCACGCGGCGCGCAACCGTGGATTGCTTCGACCAGGTACTCGGGTTGCGGCTCGCGGACTGGCACGAGGACGTGGTGACGATTCCCGCCGCGATCGCGCTGCTTGCCGAACAACGCGACGCGGCGCGCGCCGCGAAAAACTGGCGCGAGGCGGATCGGTTGCGTGAGCAACTGCAAGCCGAGGGCTGGCAGGTGGAAGACAGCGCGAAGGGACAGGTGCTGCGTCCGCTCGACTAACGGCTTCACGCGTTGACAGTCGGTCGACGCGAAGGCAGACTGCATCGTCATGCAAAACATCACGTCTTTCGCGATTGCGATCCACCGTCATGCGCGAGCCCATTCGGCATCGTCATGGGGAACGGGTACGCGTTAAGACTACGCAGCAACGCAGATCACTTAGCCCCGCTGGCAAAACGGTCGGGGCTTTTTTGTTGCTGGCGCTCCCGTCACCCCATCCGTTTGCCGGCTCATCGATGGAGCAGAAATGACGAACCCCCTGGTAATCGACTGGTCGACGCTGCCGGTCCCGCAAGACGACGGCGCGGCACGGCATCTTGAAGGATTGCGGCTGCCCGATCTCGCATTGACTTCGACAAGCGGCGAGGCGGTGCATCTGAGCGAACTGGCGGGGCGCGTGGTGATCTACGCGTACCCGTGGAAGAAGCGGCCGGAAGATCCGCTGATCGACGGCTGGCTGGCGACGCCGGGCGCCCCCGGCTGCACGCCGCAATCGTGCGCGTTTCGCGACCATGCGCAAGCACTCAGCGAGGCCGGGGTGTCGTATCTGTTCGGCCTGTCGACCCAGGCTTCGGCTTATCAGCGTGAAGCCGTGGCCCGTCTGCATTTGCCCTATCCATTGCTGTCCGACGAGCATTTGCGGTTGACCCGGGCGCTACGTCTGCCGACTTTCGAAGCCGCCGGCATGACCTTGCTGAAGCGGCTCGCGATGATCGTTAATCATGGCGTGATCGAGACGGTTTTCTATCCGGTGTTTCCGCCCGACCGGAACGCGGCCGAGGTACTCGCATGGCTCGTGGCCCATCCGAACGACTCGTGAACGCCGGCCGTTCTTCGTACTCGCGCAATTCTGTGCACAATGAGCGGAAGCATGCGCGTTTGCGCATGCTTCGCCGATCCCCATCAACCGGAAAGGAGCACGCATGAGCCAGCTGAAAGCCGTCGATTACGCCGCCGCATCGCCCGAAGTGAAAGCCGTGTACGACGACATCAAGCAGACCCGTCAGGTCGAGGACGTCAACAATTTCTGGAAGTTCATCGCGCACCATCCGCCCACGCTCGCGCGCACCTGGGACAGTTTGAAAGACGTGATGGCGCCGGGCGCGCTCGATCCGCTGATCAAGGAATTGCTGTATGTCGCGGTGAGCGTGACGAATAACTGCGGCTATTGCGTGGCGAGCCATACGGCCGCCGCCCGCCGCGCCGGCATGACCGACGAAATGTTCGGCGAACTGCTGGCCGTGGTCGGCATGGCGAACGAGACCAACCGGCTGGCGGTGGGGTACCGCGTGCCGATCGATCCGGCGTTCGAGTAAACAGCGGGCTTTAAAGCCTGCCTTTAAAAAAGCTCACTACGCCCCGCGCCATCCCGCAAGCAACGCCGGCAGTTCCGTCATGTCGCGAAACACGTGCGCCGCGCCGACGCCATGCAACGCGGTCACGCTGCTATGGCCGAGTTCCCGCGGGCAATAGCCGAACACGGTGGCGCCGGCCGCGACGCCCGCGGTCGCGCCGGTGACCGTATCTTCCACCACGGCGCACCGCTTCGGGTCGACGCCCAGTCCGGCCGCCGCCGCCAGGTAAACATCGGGAAACGGCTTGTTGCGTGGCGTTTCGTGACCGCTGAAGACGCGTCCTTCGAAGCAGTCGAGCATGCCCGCCTTGACGAGTTGCAACTCCACCTTGATGCGATCCGCGCCGGATGCCACCGCGATGCGTCCGTTCAACGCCGCGTGCAGCGCACGCACCGCCGACGCGGAGCCGGGAATCGCCACCAGTTCGCGTTCGAGTGCCGCATTGCGGCGCGCGCGAAACTGCATCAGCCATTCAGTGGTAATCGCGACGCCGGTTCGCGCTTCGATCAGCGCCGCTTCGTCCCGAACCGCCTTACCGACGAAAATGCGCATGGTTTCCGCCACGCTCAGGTGCCAGCCCAGCTCGCCGAGCATCTCGCACAGCACGCGGTTGGTGATCGGTTCGGAGTCGACGAGCACACCGTCGCAGTCGAAAAGTACGGCGTCGAAAGGGAAATCGGCCATCGGGGAGCGTAGGGAGAAGAGGTTGAGGGAAGCCTGAAAGCATACCTCAAGGGTGGGCAACAGCCTTTCATTTACATAGCGTTTGCTGTCATCGAGCCAACGGCAGGCAGCGCATCAGGCAGTCGATCAGTCTACCGGTCACGCCAATTCAACTCGTTGCCAATCAGAGCGACGGATTTTCTCCGCTGCCGCGTTCAACCAGAAACGAAGCCGCTTCCGACTTCGCGTCTTAGGGAGAAATCGACATGACATCGACCAAACGGGTCCGCCTGCTGAGCACCATGATTCTCGCCACGTCGACCTGCGCCGCCGCGCTGACGGCCGCGCCGGCCTTCGCGCAAGCCGTGATCGTCGCGCCGATGGCGCCCCCGCCGCCGCGCGTCGAGGTAATGCCGGCGCCGCGCGACGGCTATGTGTGGGATCAAGGCCGCTGGCGCTGGGACCATGGCCGCTACGTGTGGGTGCGCGGCCATTGGCAGCCGGTGCGCGTCGGTTATCACTGGGTCCCGGGTCATTGGGTGCAACGCGGCCCGAACTGGCGCTGGGTCGAAGGCCATTGGGCATGAGCCGGGTGCGCCGTGGCAACGCTTGGCACGTGGGCTTCGGCGCGTCTGAATGCTTTGCAAGAATGAAACAGGCAGGTTGCCATGAAAACGCTCGTGATGATTCTGCTGGCGGCGACGCTCGCCGGCTGTGTGGTGTACCCGGCGCGGCCGGCGGTCTATCGTCCGGCAGTCGTCGTATATTGAGCGGGGCGACGTAATCGCCGGCAGGGACGGCAAGTGCACAGCGGCAAGTACACAGCGATTCGTCATCCACGCCCGGTCCGCACACCGTTGCGTGCCAACCCGGGTTGAGAAAGTGAAGCCAACGTGAGCAGCATCAGAAGGAGTGGCGGCAAGTGAACGACCTTCGTCCGACGACGCGATCCGCGCGGCCGGCGCGAACCCGGCCGCAATGGTCCGGGCCGCCGGGACCAGCGCGATCCGCGCGACGCAGCCGGTTCGCCACGGGGAGCGTCACGCCTTGAGCGAACGCGATCCGGATGCGGAACTGCTTGAACAGGTCGGCCGGCAAGATCCGGCCGCCGTGCGTTCGCTCGTCGCGCGTAAATTGCCGCGTCTGCTGGCGCTCGCCACACGCATGCTGGGCGACCGTATGGAGGCGGAAGACGTGGCTCAGGAGGTGTTCGTGCGGATCTGGAAGCAGGCGTCGCGCTGGCGCGAAGGCGAGGCGAAATTCGACACCTGGGTTCATCGCGTCGCGCTGAATCTTTGCTACGACCGTTTGCGCGGCCGGCGCGAAGATCCGTACGACGAACTTCCGGACGCAGCCGATCCCGCCGCGCTGCCCGACGCGCAACTGGAAGCGCGCGCCCAGGACGAACGGGTGCGCACCGCGCTCGCCGCGCTGCCGGCCCGGCAACGCGAGGCGCTGGTGCTCAACTACTACCAGGACATGTCGAACATCGACGCCGCCGCCCTGATGGGCATCACGGTCGATGCGCTGGAAAGCCTGCTGGCTCGCGCGCGCCGCAATCTGCGCGCTCAACTGGCCGGCAGCGGCCTTAGCAAGGACACATCATGACGCCCGAAAGATTCCATCAGATCGTCGAAGCCTATGGGGCCGATGCGCGCCGCTGGCCGCAAGCGGAGCGCGCGGCGGCGCAGGCGTGGGCCACGTTGCATCGCGCCGAAGCCGACGCGATGCTCACCGAGGCCGCCAGCCTCGATGCGTGGCTCGCCGCCGACAAGGTCGAGCCGCCGGGCGCGGCGCTGCGCGAGCGGGTGATCCGCGGCGCGCCGGTTCGCCAGCCGGCCGCGCCGCGGCGCTGGTGGTGGTCGGGCGCGGCGGTGGCCGGCGTCGGCCTGCTGGGTGGCGCGGCCGGCGCGTTCGCCGTGTCGTTCTTCGTGCTGACCGAATCGGTGCCGCCGGTGCACGAGTCTTCCTATTTAACTTCGAGCTTCGGTGGTACCACCGCCGATTGGAGCGGCGAATGAACGGCCGGTCATTGAAATTCGTGCTGGCGGCGTCGCTGGTGGTCAATGTGTTTCTGTTGGGGGCGATTGCGGGCGGCGCCTATCAGTGGCTCGCGGCCCACCGCGCGACCGCGGACGTGCCGGCGCAGCAGCGCGCGCTGCGCTTCGCCGCCGCGCCGTTGTCCGCGGAGCGGCAGAAGGCCTTTATCGACGGTCTGAAGCAGGCCCGCCGCGAGGGCCGCGACTACGCTCGCGAGGGCAAGGAAGGCCGTCGCGAAGTGTTGCGCCTGCTGGCCGCGCCGCAGTTCGATCGCGCGGCGCTGGACGCGGCGCTCGCCCGCACGCGCGCCGCCGACAGCAATCTGCGCGCGAACGTGGAAGGCAGCGTGGCGGATTTCGCGGCGACGTTGTCGCCCGAGGAGCGTGTCGAATTCGCCGACAGTCTGAAGCTGCGCGGTCAATGGCGCGAGACCGCGCCGGCGCCCAAGGCGAAGAAGCCGGCCGATCAGCAAAGCCAGGCCAACCCGCCGAACCCTGAGAACCCACAGAACCCGGCATCGCGCGGCGCGTCGGCGAATTAAAAAAGCCGTCACACGCGACGGATTTTCAGGCGCGGGCCGTTTAAACCCTATCGAACGCCGAAGAGGATGGTATGGCCAACTCACCGAACCTGAATGCCGCCGCGATTGCACTGAATCGCTTCGGTTTGGGCGCGCGGGCCGACGACACGCCGCCCGCCGACCCGAAGGGCTGGTTGCTCGCGCAACTGGAGCAGTACCAGCCGCGGCCTGCCGCGTGGGCGAGCCAGCCGAACTCGGTGGCGCTGTCCACCGAGTTGCTGCAGCAGCGCATGGAACTCAATCAGCAGAACCGTCAGAATGCGGGCGCCGAAGCGGCGCCGAATCAGCCTGCTAATCAGGCAAATGCACGGTTTGCGCCACAACCCGGCGTGCAAGCCGACGCGCGGCAGAACGCGCAAACGGCGGCGCAAACCAACGCGCAAAACCCGCCGCAAGACGCCGCGCAAGCTGCGAAGCAAGCCGAACGGAAAGCCATTCGCGGCGAAATAGTCGACTTGTATCGCTCGTCGGTGAATGCGCGGGTGGCGAGCGCGTTGACGACGCAGACGCCGTTCGTCGAGCGGCTGGTGCATTTCTGGGCCAATCACTTTGCGGTGTCCACCGAAAAGCCGGGCGTCGCCGCGCTGGCCGGTTCGTTCGAAGCCGAGGCGATTCGCCCGCACGTGCTCGGTCGTTTCGAGGACATGCTGGTCGCGGTCGAACGTCATCCGGCCATGCAGTTGTTTCTCGACCAGACGCGCTCGGTCGGGCCCGACAGTATGGCCGCGCTGCGCGCCGAGCAACGCAATCCGGAGCGCAAGCGCGGGCTCAACGAAAATCTCGCGCGCGAAATCATGGAGCTGCACACGCTCGGCGTGCGCAGCGGCTATAGCCAGGACGACGTCACCGAGTTCGCTCGCGCGTTGACCGGTTGGAGTCTCGCCGCGGGCAGCGGCAAGGGCGCTGGCGCCGGCAACGCGCGACGCTTCGGCGCGCAGCCGGAGGGGGCGCCCGGCACTTTCGTGTTCCGCGCCGCGCTGCACGAGCCGGGCTCGCGAACCATCATGGGCCGCCGCTACGACCAGCCCGGCGAGGAGCAGGCCCTCGCGATCCTGCACGACCTCGGCGCCGCACCGGCGACGGCGCAGCATATCGGCGGCAAGCTGGCGCGCCATTTCGTGGCCGACAATCCGCCGCCCGGCGTGAGCGAGCGGCTCGCCAGCGCATTCGAGCGCAGCGGGGGCGATCTGCCGACGGTGTATCGGGCGCTGATCGACAGTCATGAAGCGTGGTCGCCCACGGCCGTGAAGTTCAAGACGCCGTGGGAGTGGACCATTTCGTCGATGCGCGGGCTCGGCTGGCAGGACCTCGGCAAGCTGCAGACCGCACCCATCCTCACGCAGCTCGGTCAGCCGGTCTGGCGGCCGGGTTCGCCCGCCGGTTACGACGATATTGCCGCGAGTTGGGCCGCGCCGGATGCGCTGGTGCGCCGGGTCGAGATCGCGCAGCGTTTCGCCTCGCGCGTCGGCGACCGGCTCGATGCCCGCTCGCTCGGCCAGACCTTGACGGCCGGTTCGCTCAGCGAGCCGACCGCGACCGCGGTGGCGCGGGCCGAGAGCGCCTCGACCGCGATCGCGCTGTTGCTGGTGTCGCCGGATTTTCAACGGAGATGAATGCCATGTTGTCACGCCGCCAATTTCTGAATGTCGCCGCCGCGGGCGCGGGCGCGATGCTCGTGTCGCCGCGAATCGTATTCGCGAGTGTCGCGACCGATCGTCGTTTCGTGTTCGTGATCCAGCGCGGCGCGGCCGACGGCCTGAACATCGTCGTGCCGTACGCCGATCCCGCTTATGCGAGCCTGCGCGGCGCGCTGGCCATCGATACGTCGAGCGCGACGAAGCTCGACGGTACGTTCGCGTTGCATCCGGCGCTCGCGCAGACCGCGTCGATGTATGCGAGCCGCCAGGCGCTATTCGTGCACGCGGTGGCGTCGCCCTATCGCGACCGCTCGCATTTCGATGGCCAGAACGTGCTGGAGACCGGCGGCACCGCACCGTATCAGATGAAGGACGGCTGGCTGAACCGGCTCGTCGCGCAGTTGCCCGCCACGCGCGAAAACGCGATCGCCTTCGCGCCGACCGTGCCGATGGCGCTGCGCGGCACGGCGCAGGTGACGTCGTACGCGCCGTCCGCGTTGCCGCAAGCCCCCGACGATCTGCTCACCCGCGTCGCGCAACTGTACGACCAGGACGCGCAGTTGCGGCCATTGTGGGATTCGGCGATGGCGGCGCGCGGCCTCGCGGGCGACGCCGGCGCGCGTCAGGACCCGGCCAGCCTCGGCAAGCTCGCCGCGGGTTTTCTGTCGCGCGACGACGGCCCGCGCGTCGCGATGATCGAAACCGGCGGCTGGGACACGCACAGTGCGCAGAACCCGCGTCTCACCAATCAGCTGAAAGCGCTCGACACGATGCTCGCGTCGTTGCGCGACGGCATGGGGCCGTTGTGGAGCAAGACCACGGTGCTGGTGGCGACGGAGTTCGGACGGACCGCCGCCGCCAACGGCACGGGCGGCACGGACCACGGCACGGGGTCGGTGGCGATGGTGCTGGGCGGGTCGGTGGCGGGCGGGCGGGTCATCGCGGATTGGCCCGGTCTCGCGCCGCACGCGCTTTACGAAGCGCGCGACCTGAAACCGACCACGTCGCTGGATGCGGTGATTGCCGGCACGGCCGGCGAAAGTCTCGGGCTCGATCCGCAGCGCACGGCTAGCGCGTTGTTCGGATCGACGACGCGGCCGTTGACAGGGGTCGTGCGAGCGTAGAAGCAGTAGAAGTGTCGGTAAGCGTTGCGTATTTAAAGAACACTCAGGAGAGGAAAATGAAAATCACAGTGCTGGTTCGCGCCGTTTCGATTGCGGGTCTTTGTGCCGCCACGTTGTCTGCTTGCGTCGTGGAACCGGCCCGGCCGCCGCAACCCGCGCCGCTCGTCGAAGTCGTACCGGCCTCGCCCGCGCCGGGCTATCACTGGGTGAAGGGCCACTACCGCTGGGAAGGCAATCACTGGCAATGGGTGCCGGGACACTGGGTGGGTTGATCTCGCCGGTTCGGCGGCGTGACTGAAAAAAACCGCCGCTTCTCCAGCGGCTGCTCACGCCGCCACGCGATTGCGTCCGGCTTCCTTCGCACGATAAAGCGCCGCGTCGGCCTGCGCGAGCAGGGCTTCCGGCGCCGTCCGTTCGCTGTTCAGCGTGGTGGCGATTCCCACCGACACCGTCACCCGGCCGGCCGGCGTAAACGGCGCCGGCACGCCGCGCTGCACCACCGCCACGCGTAATCGCTCCGCCAGTTGGCTGGCCATCTGCGCGCTGCAATCCGGCAGCACCACGACGAACTCTTCCCCGCCATACCGCGCGATGAAATCGCCGCTGCGCCGCAGGCTCGCCTGCAGCACGCCGGCCACCGCCGTCAGCGTGTCGTCGCCATGGAGGTGACCCAGGGTGTCGTTGAAGCGTTTGAAGTGGTCGATGTCCACCATCATCAGCGAAAGTGGATACGCGGACGCTTGCGCGCGCGCGAGTGCTTCGGGATAGCGCTCGTCGAAGTAACGACGGTTATAGAGACCGGTCAGGCCGTCGCGCGCGGCGAATTCGCTGAGCCGCGCGTTGGCGGTGTGCAATTCGCGGTACAGGTGGCTGATTTCCCAGATCAGCACGCCGAGCACCGTGCTCGACGCCACCACCGAGGCGACGCGCGCGACGTACCAGCCGATGCTATAGCGGGAGTTCGCCGCCAGCGTCACGACGATATCGCCGAGACCGGCGAGCATCGCCACGCCGAGCCACAGATCGAGCAGGGTGCGCAAGCGGGTATAGGCGACCAGGCAGATCAGCGCCGCCGCGCTGAGGAGTGCGATGCCGATTCCCGAGGGGCTGTGCGGCAGTCTCGTATAGGTCTGTTCGCTGACCAGCGCCGGCAGCGCGTCCGCATGGCGGATCGCGACGTAGCAGAGCAGCATCGACAATAACAGCGGGCCGCCGAAGAGTACGCCGCCCATGCGTGCCACGGCCCCGGGCGCGACGAGCGGCGCCGGAAAGCGCCACCGCACCCACAGCGCGACGACCACCAGCAGCGGCGAACCGCCATGCCAGAACGCCCAGATCCAGACCGCGCTCTGCGGACTCGCACCCAGCAGGCCGGTAGCGGAAAACACGCCGGGAAACGCCAGCAACTGCACGGTGACGGTGCAGGCCGTGTACAGGTAAGCGCCTGCGAGTGCCGCCAGAAAGGCGGCCCGCGTGATCATGAATTGCGTCCACAGCAGATAGGTGGTGAGGCCTTCGGTCGCGATGACGGCCATCGTGAAGAGCGGCAGGAACGGCGCGACCGTCGTGGCGGACAGGCGCGCGACCGGCAGCACCGCCAGCACCGTGCCCAGAATCAATCCGGAAACCGCGAACGCAGCAAGACGGTGGCGGCGGTTGACCGCCAGGCTCATGATGCTGCTTTTCATGCGACGAATAGAGTGGGGTGAAAGGACTGCGAAAGGATCGGCGCGCTCAGGCCGGAGCGTCGTTTTTCATGCAAGCGCGCATTTTATCGGCTGATCGCGAGTTGGTCATGAAGAAATATCCGCTGTGACCTCGGCGCTGGTATGAAGATTGACGCGGAACTGCAGTGGTTTTATGCGAAATCGAAGCGAATGGCGTGTCCGCGCAGAAGCTAGGATCGCTAAGTTTTCTTCGGTCGTCGGCGATTCGATCCGCCGATCGACTTTCCCTCAACGCCGTCCGCCCGCTAGCCGGCGTGCGTCCGGCAACCCACGCAGACGCAGCATCGCGACGCAGCCGAGCGCCGGGCCGATTGCGAGCATGCCGAAGGCGCCGCGCCAGCCGGCCAGCGCGACCACGTCCGGCACCAGGTGGATGCTGACCAGCGTCAGCAGAAATCCCGCGCAGGTCTGCGCGGTCAGCAGCGTGCCGATCGACGCCGGTTCCGCCAGCTCCGCGATGCTCGCCGAGAACTGCGCCGAATCGGCGATCACCGACACGCCCCAGCACAGCGCGACCGTCGCGATCAACCAGACCGGCGCGCCGGGCAGCCAGCCCATCAGCGCGGCGCAGGCGCCGCTGATGGCCATGGCGCCGACCGTCAGCGTGGTGCGGCCGAGGCGGTCCGCCAGCACGCCGCCGAGCCATGCGCCGAGCGCGCCGGCGGCGACCGCGCCGAAGGTCAGCCATTCGGCGGCGACGCGCGGCTGCGCCAGGCCGGCCGCCGCGAAGCTCATCTGTAGAAAGACCGCGAGCCACGCCCACATCGCGTAGAGCTCCCACATGTGGCCGAGATAGCCCAGATTCGCGAGGCGCAGCGCCGGGTTGCGCCATGCGGCGGCGAGCGCTGTCCAGTCGATGCGCACCGCGCGCGCCATGCCGGGCCCGACGCCGCATAGCAGGATCGCGACGCCGGCCAGCAACGCGCAGCCCGCCGAGATGCCGTAGATCGCGCGCCAGTTCGAGCCGCCGAGCGCCGCCAGCAGATGCGGGCTAGCCGAGCCGAAGGTGAGGGCGCCGACCAGCAGACCGATCAGCAGGCCGAGATCGCCCTTGGCCCAGGTGGCCGCGAGCCGCATGCCGACCGGATAGACACCCGCCATGCAGATGCCGGTGATGAAGCGCAGCAGGATGGCGGGCGGACCGGCCGGCGCCATGAACGCGAGCGACGCCGTGACCGCGCCCGCCGTCAGCGCGCTGGCCATGAAGAGGCGACGCGGATCGAAGCGGTCGGCGAGCGACAGCAGCGCGCTCGTCACCGTGCCCACAACGAAACCCGCCTGCACCGCGCTGGTCAGCAAGGTGGCTTGCAAGGCGGAGAGTCCCTGCGCCTGTTTGACGATCGCCACGACCGCCGACGACGAAAACCACACGCTCATCGCGCCGACCTGGCAGAGCAGCAGGATGACCAGCGAACGCGTTTTTCCCGCCATCGCGGCGAGCGGCGGGGCTGGGTTTGCCTGGGCGTTTTTCATGCGAATGACGGGCCGGGTGGCGTGATCTTGATCAGGGTGTCGGGGCGGTTTCGCGCTGCTTGGTTCATGCCGCCGATTCAGCATTTCAGCATTCAGCGGTATGCGCCGCATGAACGGAGCGCGCGCCGACCCGATGGTAGCGGCGGCCGTAGTAGATCAGCGCATCGCCCGCCCCTTGCGTCCGCACGCCCTTCACCGCGCAAAAGAATACGGTGTGCGTACCGATCTCCGTCACCGATTCGACCTCGCAGTCCAGCGACGCGAGCGCGCCATCCAGCGCCGGCGCGCCGGTCGTCAGCGGGTGCCATTTTGCGGCGGCGAAGCGTGCCTCGACCGGCAGCGCGCTGCTGGCGAAATGCGCCGCAAGCGCCTGCTGTTCGGCGCTCAGCACGTTGACGCACAGCTTGCCGTTGGCGCGAAACGCCGCGTTATTGCGGCTGCTGCGATTGATGCAGACCAGTAGCGTGGGCGGCTCGTCCGTCACGCCGCACACCGCCGACGCGGTACAGCCGGCGCGACCGGCGGCGCCGTCGCTGGTGACGATATTGACGGCGGCGCCGAGGCCGGCCATCGCATCGCGGAAGCTGAGCTTGTCAAGCATGAGCGTCTCCATCGGCGGGCGGTTGCCCGGCCGCGCAGGCCGGCGAGCGAAAGCGTGCGCCGGTGTGCGTGGCGGCCAAACGCGCGTGACCGAACAGCTTCTCACGCAACGTGCCGTCGCGATACGCGCGCTTATACGCCCCTCGCTCCTGCAATACCGGCACGACCAGTTCGATGAAATCCTCGAAGCATTCCGGCGCGACCGTGCGCGACAGGTTGAAGCCATCCACGCCGGTTTGCTCGGTCCACGCGGTCAGTTCATCCGCGATCCGTTCGGCCGAGCCGACCAGCGGCGCCTGGCGGCTGCCTAATACCATCTGTTCGAGCAGTTTGCGTTTGGTCCATTGCGGCCCGGCGGCGCGCGTCATCGCCTCGACGTTCGAGACGATCGCCTGGCTCTTGCCGGTTTCGATCGGTTCGTCGAGGTCGTAGCGCGCGAAGTCGATGCCGAGCGACGCCGCCGCATGCACGAGTGCCGCTTCGGAACTGACGTAACGCTGATACTCCGCGTACTTGTCCTGCGCGTCGCGGTCCGTGCGGCCCGTGATGATGGTCTGGCCGAGCAGCACTTTGATATGGTCCGCGCGACGACCGGCGGCCACGGCATGCGCGCGAATGTCGTCGACGATCGCCTTGACCGCGGGCTTCGCCTGACCGTTGACGAACACGCATTCCGCGTGCGCCGCGGCAAACTGCTTGCCGCGCGTGGAGGAGCCCGCCTGATACAGCACTGGCGTGCGCTGCGGCGACGGTTCGCTCAGATGCATCGCGTCCACCCGATACTGCTTGCCGTGATGATGGATCACATGCACTTTCGAGGCGTCCGCATAAATGCGTTGCTCCCGGTCGCGCAGCACCGCGTCGTCTTCCCAACTGCATTCCCACAGTTTGTAGACCAGTTCCATATATTCGTCAGCGAGGTCATAGCGGTCGTCGTGCGCCATCTGGCCGGTGAGGCCGATCGCGCGCGACGCGCTGTCCAGATAGCCGGTGACGATGTTCCAGCCGACCCGGCCGCGTGTCAGATGATCGAGCGTCGACATGCGGCGCGCGAACAGATACGGCTGTTCGACCGAGAGATTCGAGGTGACGCCGAACGACAGATGCTGCGTGACCGCCGCCATGGCCGGAATCAGCAGCGTCGGATCGTTGACCGGCACCTGCACCGCGCCGCGAATCGCGGCGTCGGGATTGCCGCCGTAGACGTCGTAGACGCCCGCCACGTCCGCGAAGAAGATGCCGTCGAACAGACCGGCTTCCAGCGTGCGGGCATAGTCGGTCCAGTACTGCAGGTCGCGGTAGCGGCTGGACTGATCGCGCGGATGCGTCCACAGGCCTTGCTGGATGTGACCGACGCAGTTCATGTCGAATGCGTTGAGTACGATTTCCTTCGGCATGGCGTTTTCCGTTCAGGGGAATCGGGGTGTTGGCGGTAGCGGCGTTTCGTTTAATATAGTGGACGAAAAATCACTATGCAAGACAATGATTCCGGGCTTTAATTGTGGCCACTGCGCGATCCCAACGTGTGGCCGATGCGGCGCTTCAAGCCCACGCGCCGATGCTGCAAACCACGTCGATATAATTTGCCGATGCTCACTTTGACGAACTCTGCGCTGCCATGTCCGAATCCGTTGCTGTCGATCTGACCCAGGCGATCTCGTCGCGCGTGAAGACCGAGCGCGAGGCGCGTCACTGGTCGTTGAGCGAACTGGCGGAACGCTCCGGTGTCTCGAAGGCGATGATCAGCAAGATCGAGCGCGGCGAGGCGAGTCCCACCGCGACGGTGCTCGGGCGTCTGTCGGGCGCTTTCGGGTTGACCTTGTCGACCTTGCTGGTGCTCGCCGAGCAGACCGGCGAGCGACTCGCGCGGCGCGCGCAGCAGGCGGTCTGGCAAGACCCGGAGACGGGCTATATCCGGCGGCGCATTTCGCCACCCACCGGCGGCGTGCTCGAATTACTGGAGATCGAATTGCCCGTGGGCGTGAAAGTCCCGTATCCGTCCGATGCGTTCGTGTTTCAGCATCAGCAGATCTGGGTCACGCAAGGCGTGTTGACGTTTCGGGAAGGCCGGCAGCTTTACCAGCTCGAAGCGGGGGATTGTCTGCAACTCGGCGCGCCGGCCGACTGCGAGTTCTTCAATGCGGGCGACGAGGCGTGCCGCTACCTCGTCGGCCTGGTTCGACGTTAAGTACGTCGCTGAGTACTTCGAAGCGCGCCCGGGCGTTTAACCGCCGCCACCGCCTTGCGTGCCGATGGTGATCTTGTTGTTCACCGACTTCACGCCGGCCACACCCTTCGCGACTTCTTCCGCTTGCGGAATTTGCGCGCCGTCAGGCACCGAGCCAGTCAACGTTACCGCACCGCCACGAGCCCGGACAAACACGTTCGACACGTCGAAGCCTTGGGCTTTCGCCAATGCCTTGCGCACTTGCAGGCCCAGCGCGCGGTCCGTCTTCTTCACGGATTTCGCACTCGGTGCTGCCATGGCCATGTCGCCGGACGCCATCGCATCGCTCGCCTGGGCGTAGGCGCTGGACGCCGTCGCCACACACAATGCAATGCCGAGCGCCTTCAAAAGATTGACTGTTTTCACGTTTTCTCCATCCTCGAAAAGTTGATGTCGCTTCGTTGCATGCAAAAAACCACGCGCTTGCGAGCACTTTTCCGCCCACGAGGAGCACCCTGTCTTGTAGAAGAGTGAGGCTGCGGCGCTCCCGGCGCGCTTAAACAATACTCCAGCCGACGCGCTCATGCTGGAAAAACTGGCTTCGATTTAGCGTGTCTCGATGCGTGCGCGTCGATGCTTTCGACGCGCCAGGGTGGCCGTCCGGAGCGCGCAATGTTTCGGACTATAATTCCGCGACCCGGATCGCCGCCGATCCTCGGGCGCGGTGTGTCCTTCAAATAAGCCGTTTCGCGGGAGCGCGTTTCGTTTTGAGCAAAACCCATCACAGCCCGGCCGATCGTCCCGCCGACAGTCCCAATGCCGCCGATCCGGCGCACGCATCGAAGGCTTCCTCCGGCGCTCCTGCGCTGCTCGCGAGCCGCACCGCGCACGAAGCGCATAAAGACGACCGGCACTTCGTCACGGCACTCGCGCGCGGACTCGAAGTCCTCGCGTGTTTTCGTTCGGGCGACAAGTCGCTGAGCAATCAGGAGCTGGCGCTGCGTTGCCGGCTGCCGAAATCCACGGTCTCGCGCCTGACCCATACGCTCACGTTGCTCGGGTATCTGATTCATCTGAAAGAGAGCGGCAAATACCGGCTCGGTACGGCCTCGCTGGCATTGGGCAGCGCGATGCTGGCGCGCCTCGACGTGCGCAAGATCGCGAGGCCGGTCATGCAGGAACTGGCCGACATCTCCGGCGCGACAGTGTCGTTGGGCACGCGCGACCGGCTCTCGATGATCTACGTGGAGAACTGCCGCGGCTCGGTTGCACTCACGTTGACACTCGAAGTCGGCTCGCGCATTCCGGTGGCGACCTCCGCGATTGGGCGTGCATGGCTTGCGGCGATTCCCGAGCATGATCGTCTCAGCTTCATGGAACAGGTGCGCGAACTCGATCATGTTGCCTGGCCCAAAACCCGCCGCGGCATCGAGAAGGCGCTCGACGATTACAGCGCGCTCGGCGTGACGACTTCGTTCGGCGACTGGCAGAAAGACGTGAACGGCATTGCGCGCGCATTCCAGCCCGGCGGCGAGCTGCCCATCATGGCGATCAACGTGGGCGGCCCGTCGTTCAAACTCTCGCAAGCGTTTCTGCTCGAAGAAGTGCGGCCGCGCCTGATCGACGTGGTGACGCAACTGGAAACCTCGCTGTCGCATTGAGCGGCAGGGCTGCGAACGAACCCACTCCATCAAAACCACCGCGGCGCCATGCCAAGCGTGGTGTCGTCCAGAGCGCGCAGCGTGGTGAGCATCAGCGAGACACGCGGCAATTCCCACCGGAAGAACCATTGGCACGCATGCAGCTTGCCGCGATAGAAGTCCATGTCGGCCGTGTTGCTCACCTTCGGTAGCGCGGCGCTCGCAACCACTGCCTGCCGCAACCACATCCACGCCATCACGATATGACCGAATGCTTCGAGAAAAGCATTCGCATTGGCGAGCGCGCGTTCGCTTTCGTGGGCGAGCGTGGGCAATAACGCCGCCACCGTTTCCGTCAATTCGCGCCAGGCGTGGCTCAACGCGTCCGCATGCGCTTGCAGCGGCGCATGAGCCTGCGCGGCCTCCACGGTGCGTTGAATCTCGCGTTCCAGTTGCCTGAGCGCGGCGCCCTGTTTCATCACCACTTTGCGGCCCAGCAGATCGATGGCCTGAATGCCGTGGGTGCCTTCGTGAATCAGGTTCAGACGGTTGTCGCGATAGAACTGCTCGACCGGATATTCACGCGTATATCCGTAGCCGCCGTGAATCTGGATCGCGAGGCTGTTCGCTTCGAGACACCATTGAGACGGCCAGGATTTCACCACCGGCGTCAGCAGATCGAGCAGCAGGCCCGCTTCGGCGCGCGCGGCGTCGCTCTCGCCGGTGTTCTGTTCGTCGACCAGACGCGCCGCGTACAGGCACAACGCATAGCCGCCCTCCACATAGGCTTTTTGCGCCAGCAGCATGCGGCGCACGTCCGCATGTTCGATCAGCGGCAGTTGCGGATCGAGCGGGTTCTTGTTGTCCGGGCGGCGTCCTTGCGGCCGTTCGCGCGCGTAGTCGAGCGACGCCAGATAGCCGCGGTAGCCGAGCATCACCGCGCCAAGACCGACGCCGATACGCGCCTCGTTCATCATGTGGAACATGCAGGCGAGACCCTGATGCGGTTCGCCCACCAGTTCGCCGATGCACTCGCCATGCTCACCGAACGACAGCATGGTCGAGGTCGTGCCGCGCCATCCCATCTTGTGAATCAACCCTGCCAGCGCGACGTCGTTGCGCGCGCCGCGGCTGCCGTCTTCATTGACGTGGTACTTCGGCACCGTGAAGAGCGAAATGCCCTTGACGCCCGGCGGCCCGCCGGGAATCCGCGCGAGCACGAGGTGCACGATGTTCTCGCTCAACTCGTGGTCGCCGCCTGAAATGAAGATCTTGTTGCCGCGAATCGAATAAGTGCCGTCCGCGTTGAGCGTGGCACTGGTGACGAGATCGGACAGGCTCGAACCGGCTTGCGGTTCGGTGAGCGCCATGGTGCCGAATGCGCGGCCTTCGAATAACGCCTGCAAGTACTTGCGCTTTTGCGCCGCGCTGCCGAAACGCTCGATGACGTTCGCATTCGCCGTGGTCAGCATTGCGTAAGACGAGGTGGCAATGTTGGCGCTCTTGAAGAGCGACAGACAGGCAAATGAAATCACCGACGGCAATTGCATGCCGCCCCATTCGTAGTCTTTGCCCGCAGCGAGAAAACCGGTGGCGCGCAATGCGTCCAGCGCCTCTTTCACTTCGGCCGGCAGGGTGACCCGCTCACCGTCGAATTGCGGTTCGTGTTCGTCGGACAACCGGTTGTGCGTGGCGAACTTTTCGGCGGCGACCGCGTGCGCGGTATCGAGCGCGGCGTTGAAGGTTTCGCGACTGTGGTCCGCGTGCCGCGCGCGGCGTGTGAGCGTCTCGGCCTCGAGCACCTCGAACAACTGGAACTCCAGATCTCGCGAGTTGATGATCAGCGCATCTTGCATGAGAGAAGACCTGTTCGGAGATAAGCCGCTATGCAGAACAGCTAGACATGGTGGGCGAAAAACACGTCGCCATGTCGTTGCACAGCGCGATGGAAAAGCGCGGTATTCGGGTAAGTCCCGATCATCCGCCGATCAACGATCGCATGCCAGTCTATAGTAAAAGTGAATGGGCGTGCTTTTATTTACAGGCCGAATTTCGGCACGTATGATGGTCGAAAAACTGGAATACCAATCTGCATTGCAGAACAAATGGAGGAGCATAGGATGTCTGTGAAAGACCTGTTTCAACTGGACGGCAAGGTTGCGTTGATCACCGGCGGCTCACGCGGACTCGGCTTGCAAATGGCCGAAGCGCTCGGCGAAATGGGCTGCCGTGTGGCCATCACCGCGCGCAAGGCGGATGAGTTGGTGCAAGCGCAAACCCATCTGCAGAGCCGCGGTATCGAGGTGCAAACGGTCGTCAACGATCTGCAGCGTTTCGAGGGTATTCCGGGGCTGGTCGATGAAGTACTGGGCGTGCATGGCCGCATCGATATTCTGGTGAACAACGCGGGCGCGACGTGGGGCGCACCCGCCGAAGATTATCCCGACGAAGCGTGGCACAAGGTGATGAACCTGAACGTCAACGCGCCGTTTTTTCTCGCGCGTGAAGTGGGTAAGCGCAGCATGATTCCGCGGCGCGCGGGCAAGGTCGTCAACATTGCTTCGGTGGCCGGCCTGAAGGGTTCGCCGCCCGGCATGAATACGATTGCGTACAACACGTCGAAGGCCGCGGCCATCAATTTCACGCGGGCGCTCGCGGCCGAATGGGGCAAGTACAACATCAACGTCAACGCAATCTGCCCGGGGTTTTTCCCGTCGAAGATGTCGGCGGGATTGCTCGATCAACTCGAGGACACCATCGTCTCGCGCACGCCGTTGCAGCGCCTGGGCGGCGACGACGATCTCAAGGGGCCGATTGTGTTTCTCGCGAGCGAAGCGTCGCGTCATATCACCGGCCAGTATTTCGCGGTGGATGGTGGGTCGATCATCGTGTAAGCGGCGGGTTCGATGCGCAACGTGGTCAATCTTGCATGGGACCGGCGTCAGCGCCTGACGCGTTGAATCCGGTCGACAGGAGACGTCATGAATCAACTTCATCATCCGCATTGGCCGCCGCAAGTGCCGTTGCATCTGACGCTGCCGGAAACCAATCTGTTCTATAACGCCGAGGTCTCGGCGGCGCGCTTTCCCGACAAGCCGTTCATCGTTTTCTACGACACACCCATCACGTTCGCCGAATTCAAGGACGAGGCCGAACGGGTCGCGGGTTTTCTGCAGCATGAGTGCCACGTCGAGGCCGGCGACCGGGTGTTGCTGTATATGCAGAACAGTCCGCAATGGATCGTCGCGTATTACGGTATTCTGCGGGCGAATGCCGTCGTGGTGCCGGTCAACCCGATGAACCTGAGCGCCGAGCTGGCGCATTATGTCGAAGATAGCGGGGCGACCACGATCATCGTGCCGCAGTGTCTGTTCCCGAATGTCGAGCCACTGATCGGCAACGGGCCGGGGCAGGGGATCGAGCACGCCATCGTCGCTACTTATAGCGATTATCTGAAGCGGCCTTCGCCGATTGCCGTGCCGGAATTCGTCGCGGCGCCGCGCAAGACATTCGCTATTCCCGCTGTCACGCCGTGGCAGGACGTACTCGATCGGCGCCTTGCGCCCGGACCGCTCACGAGCCGCGCCGACGACCTGTGCGTGATGCCGTACACGTCCGGCACGACCGGTAAACCGAAAGGCTGCATGCACACGCATCGCAGCGTGATGAGTACCTTGCTGGGCGGCTGCGTGTGGTTTGCGGCGCCTTCGGATGGGGTTTATCTCTCCGTGTTGCCGCTGTTTCACGTCACCGGCATGCAGGGCGGCATGAACGCCGCCGTTTATTCCGGCGCGACCATCGTGCTGATGCCGCGCTGGGATCGCGAAACCGCCGCGCAATGCATGCAACGCTATCGCGTGACCGCGTGGCAGTCGATCTCCACGATGATGGTGGACTTTCTGTCGAACCCGAAACTCGGCGACTACGACCTGTCGAGCCTGAGCGGCGCGCGCGGCGGCGGCGCGGCCATGCCCGACGCGATCGCCAGGAAGCTCAAGGCGCTGACCGGGCTCGATTACGTCGAAGGCTACGGCATGACCGAAACGATTGCGGGCACGCACATCAATCCGCCGCATCGTCCGAAAGCGCAGTGCCTCGGCATTCCCGTGTTCGACGTGGATTCACGCGTGATCGATCCGGCCTCGTTGCAGGAATTGCCGCAAGGCGAGACCGGCGAGATCGTGGTGAACGCGCCGCAAGTGATGCAAGGCTATTGGCGCAATCCGAAGGCGACGGAAGAAGCGTTCGTCGAACTCGACGGTAAGCGCTTTCTACGCACCGGCGACCTGGGTCATATCGACGAAGACGGTTACTTCTTCATGACCGACCGTCTGAAGCGGATGATCAACGCGTCCGGCTACAAGGTGTGGCCGGCCGAAGTGGAGGCGTTGATGTACCGGCATCCGGCGATTCACGAGGTCTGCGTGATCGGCGTGAAAGACGAGAAGCGCGGTGAGACGGTGAAGGCGCTGGTAGTTCCCGACGAAGCGCATGCCGGCACGATCACCGGGCAGGAGATTATCGACTGGGCGCATGAGCAGATGGCGCCCTACAAGGCGCCGCGTATCGTCGAGTTCGTGACGTCGTTGCCGAAATCCGGCAGCGGCAAGATTCTGTGGCGCAAGTTGCAGGAGGAAGACGCGGCGCGCACGGCGGCGCGTGGCGGCAGCGGCAATGGGAACGGTAACGGCAATTGAGTCGCACCGCAATGACCTGACTCGTCGACATAGCCGAACCCATACGCGCGAGCCAGCGTGGCTTGAATCAGTGCATATGCAGTCAATCGGATGGTTCTGCCTTGCAGAGCTATCACCGGACGTATGTAAAAGCTGTTCACGGCGACTTGCGCGCCCCGAGCGTCTCGACCAGCATGTCGACGAACGCCTTGACGCGCGCCGTCATCTGCAACTGCTGCGGGTACACCGCGTAGATATCCGCGCCGGGCGTGCGGTAGTCGGGCAGCACGTGAACGAGCCGGCCGTCGGCGAGATAGTCGGCGATATCCCACTCCGCGCGCATCAGAATGCCCTGGCCGTCGAGTGCCCACTTCACGGCGATTTCGCCGTCGTTGGTGGTGAGGTTGCCGCGCACGCGCACCGTTTCGGTTTTCTCCGTGGCGCCGCGTCCGCTGGTGAGCCGCCACAGACCGTAGCCGTCGTCGCCCTGACGGATACCGATGCAGTTGTGCTGCGCCAATTCGGCCGGGCTGCGCGGCGCGCGCCGCTCCGCCAGATACGCGGGCGATGCGCACAGCAGGCGGCGATTGCGCGCCACCTTGCGGGCGATCACGCGCGCGTCGGGCGGTTCGCCGAAACGCACGCACACGTCGAACGCGTCTTCGCTGATGGGCGGCGGGTCGACCGAGAGTTGCAGTTGCACGTCCACTTGCGGAAAGCGCCGCACGAAACGGGAGATCAGCGGCGCCACATGGCTGCGGCCGAAACCGAGCGTCGCATTGACGCGCAGCAACCCTTTCGGCGCCGTCTGCGAGCCGCCGAGCAACTGCGCGAGATCGTCCATTTCGCTGAGGATGCGGCGCGCGCGGGTCAGGTACAGCTCGCCTTCGGGCGTGAGGCTCATGCGCCGCGTGGTGCGGTTCACCAGCGCGACGCCCGCGCGCGTTTCCATCTGCGCCAGATGCTTGCTGACGGCCGCCGTACTCAGGCCGAGTTCGCGCGCCGCCGCGGTCAGGCTGCCGCTGGCGGCCAGCGTGGAAAAGAAGGCGAGGTCGTCCGGTTGTATCGAGGCGGTCATGCGCAGCGGCCCATTATTAACCTGAAGTTAAGGATGCTTTGAGTCTAGCAGCGTTTGCAGGGACCGTCGGCGATCTACGATGCGACTCAACCCCTCACAACATACGGAGACGCCCATGAAAACCTATCGCATCGCAACCATTCCCGGCGACGGCATCGGCAAGGAAGTCGTACCCGCTGGGCAACGCGTGCTCGAGGCGATCGCCGCGCGCAGCGACACGTTCGGCTTCGCGTTCGAGAATTTCGACTGGGGCGGCGACTACTACCGCGAGCATGGCGTGATGATGCCGGCCGACGGACTCGACGCATTGCGCGACAAGGACGCGATCCTGTTCGGTTCGGCGGGCGATCCGCACATTCCCGATCACATCACGCTGTGGGGTCTGCGCCTGAAAATCTGCCAGGGCTTCGATCAATACGCGAACGTGCGTCCGACGCGCATTCTGCCCGGCATCGACGCGCCGTTGAAACGCTGCGCGCCGGCCGATCTCGACTGGGTGATCGTCCGCGAGAATTCGGAAGGGGAATACGCGGGCGTCGGCGGCCGCGCGCATCAGGGGCATCCGATCGAAGTCGCGACCGATGTCTCGATGATGACGCGCGCCGGTGTCGAGCGGATTCTGCGCTTCGCGTTCCGGCTCGCGCAGTCGCGTCCGCGCAAGCTGCTGACGGTGATCACCAAGAGCAATGCGCAGCGCCACGCCATGGTCATGTGGGACGAGATCGCGTTGCAGATCTCGCAGGAGTTTCCCGACGTGCGCTGGGACAAGGAACTGGTCGACGCGGCCACCGCGCGCATGGTCAACCGTCCCGCCACGCTCGACACGATCGTCGCGACCAATCTGCACGCGGACATTCTGAGCGATCTCGCCGCCGCGCTGGCCGGCAGCCTCGGCATTGCGCCGACCGCCAATCTCGACCCCGAGCGGCGTTATCCGTCGATGTTCGAGCCGATCCATGGGTCCGCCTTCGACATCATGGGCAAAGGGCTCGCCAATCCGGTCGGCACGTTCTGGTCGGCGGTGATGATGCTCGAGCACCTCGGCGAAGACGCCGCCGCACGGCAATTGATGGCCGCGATCGAGCGCATCACGGCGGACCCGTCGCTGCATACCGGCGACCTGGGCGGCAGCGCGACCACGGCGCAGGTGACGGATGCGGTGTGTGCATTGCTGGCTGCCGAAGGGGCCGGTGGCGCGACGGCCGCGGACGTCAAAGCCGCCTGAGACACCGGCAACATGCGCAGCACCCGAAGCACCTGAAACACCGTGCGCCCCGAGCGCGCAAGACGAGAACATAACGCCCGGGCGCAACCCGTCACGGGCGATCTCGCTGCACCCTGCAGAGATAGAGCGGAGACAAGACATGAACACCGAATTGCAAGCCCGTGTGGTTCGCAAGCTCACCTGGCGCATCTTGCCGTTCGTGATGCTGCTGTACTTCGTGAGCTTTCTCGACCGCGTGAACGTCGGCTTTGCGGCGATCACGATGAACCACGACCTCGGCCTCACGCCGACCATGTTCGGCCTCGGCGGCGGCATCTTCTTTCTCGGCTACTTTCTGTGCGAAGTGCCGTCGAACCTGATTCTGAACAAGGTCGGCGCGCGGCTGTGGATTGCCCGTGTGATGGTGACGTGGGGGCTGGTGTCGGCGGCATCGGCGTTCGTGAGCGGCCCGACCTCGTTCTATACGCTGCGCTTTCTGCTCGGCGTCGCCGAAGCCGGCTTCTTTCCCGGCATCATCCTCTATCTGAGCCAGTGGTTTCCGGCTCGCCAGCGCGCGGTGGCCGCGGCCGCGTTCATGGCTGCCGCGCCGTTGTCCACGGCGATCGGTTCGCCGATTTCCGGCGCGATCATGCAGATGCCCGCGTTGCTGGGCCTGAGGGACTGGCAGTGGCTGTTCATCATCGAGGCGATTCCCGCGGTCGTGCTCGGCTTCGTGGTGCTGAAAGCGCTCACCGATTCGCCCGACAAAGCCAACTGGCTCGCCGACGACGAAAAAGCCTGGCTCATCGCCACGCTGCGCGATGAGCGCATGGGTCGCGAATCGCAGGCCGGGCACGCGGCGGGTGCGCTCGCGGCATTGCGCGATGGCCGCGTGTGGATCATGGCGATGATTTATTTCGGCACGTCGGCCGGGTTGTACACGCTCGGGTTGTGGGCGCCGTTGATCATCCGCCAGTTCGGGTTCAGCGCGTTGGGTACGGGGGCGTTGAACGCGATCCCGAGTGTGCTGGCGGTGCTCGGCATGGTCTGGTGGGCGCGGCATTCCGACCGGCGTGGCGAGCGCACGTGGCACGTGGTGATTCCGTGCGTGGCGGCGGCTATCGGGCTGGCGTGGGCCGGCGTCGCGGATACGGCGGTGGCGGTCGTGCTGGCGCTGGTCCTCGTGAACGTCGGGATCAGCGCGGCGAAGGCGCCGCTGTGGGCGATGCCGAGCACGTTTCTGTCCGGTGCGGGCGCGGCCGCCGGCATTGCGATGATCAACTCGATCGGGAATCTGGGCGGGTTTGTCGGGCCGTTCGCGATCGGCTGGTTGAAAAGCGTGACGGGGGGTTATGCGGCGGGCTTGTATGGGGTGGCGGCGAGTCTCGCGGTGTCGGCGCTGCTTGCGTTGATGGTGGGCCGGCGCGGGTATCGGGCGGCGCACGCGCCGCAGTGATCTCGCGGCGAGCCTAACTTTTGGCGGACGCGCTCCGCGTGCGCCACGAGTGATCGTATCCGGCTGCGCGAGCCACGCGCGGCCCGACGACTCGCGATTCACGGCTTGCCGGCCGCGCGCGAGTCGTCGGTATCCGGAGAATAAGCAGCCTCTCCTTAAGTCCGCCTTAACCGGACGACCGCGCTTCGATGTGCGTGCTGCATTGCCGCAACCCACACGGCGCAGACTCCAAACGCGTTTTTTTCGCGCGAGTCGCCGCGACTTGCTCTGCCGCGACACGCCGCGTCAACCTGCCAGTCTCCCCTCAAACCCTTACCCAGAAGGGCTCCGGCCATCCGCCGCCGACTCCCATGCGACACAGGTGTCGCATTTCCACATGTGCCTGTCGCAAATAGTCGGCAACGCGTACTTTTTTCTGGCAACTATGTATGCACGGCGCGGACGGACGTCCGCCACTGCAGCAATAGGAGAGGAGAGCATTCAATGAATTCCCCCAAGGTCGTGGTCGAAGGGCTGTGCAAGGTGTTCGGCACCAACCCGAAACAGGCACTCAACATGCTGGCCGGCGGCGCGACGAAAGAGGACGTGTTCGCGCAGACCGGTCAGATCGTCGGTGTGCATAACGTCTCGTTCGAGGTCAAGGAAGGCGAGATTTTCGTGCTGATGGGCCTGTCCGGCTCCGGCAAGTCGACGCTGATCCGCCTGATCAACCGGCTCGTCGAACCGAGCGCCGGCAAGGTGCTGATCGACGGGCGCGACGTGGCCGCCGTGCCGCGCGCCGAATTGACGGCGTTGCGTCGCAAGGACATGAGCATGGTGTTCCAGTCCTTCGCGCTGATGCCGCAGCGCACCGTGCTGTCCAATGCGGCGTTCGGGCTCGAAGTGGCGGGCGTGAGCCGCAAGGAGCGCGAACGGCGCGCCATGACCGTGCTGGAACAGGTCGGCCTCGCGCCGTTCGCGGAGAAGTTGCCCGCGCAACTGTCCGGCGGCATGCAGCAGCGCGTGGGTCTTGCGCGCGCACTGGCGGTCAACCCGTCGCTGATGATCATGGACGAAGCGTTCTCCGCGCTCGATCCGCTCAAACGCAAGGAAATGCAGAACGTGCTGCTCGATCTGCAGCGCGAGCAGCAGCGCACGATCCTGTTCGTGTCGCACGATCTGGAGGAGGCGATGCGTATCGGTACGCGCATCGCCATCATGGAAGGCGGCAAGGTCGTGCAGGTCGGCACGCCGCAGCAGATCATCACCAACCCCGCCGACGACTACGTGCGGGCATTCTTCGAAGGCATCGACACCAGCCGCTATCTGACGGCCGGCGACCTGATGCAGACCGACGCGGTGCCGCTGATGCAGCACTCGCAGCCGCTCGACGCGTCGAGCGTGGCGGCCACGCTGAACGGCAGCGCCGACTACGCGTTCGTGCTCGACGGCGAGCGCAGGTTCCGCGGCTTCGTATGCCGCGATGCGATGGGCAGCGCGTCGCCGCAACTCAATCACATCGAATGCATCCGCCGGACCACACCGCTCGACGACGTGGTCGAACGCGTGGTGGCGAGCCGCGCGCCGCTACCGGTCGTCGAAGCGGACGGCTCCTACTGCGGTTCGGTCAACAAGACGAACGTGCTGAATGTTCTCACGCGTCATCGAGGTTCCCATGTCTGAAGTCATTCCACTTGGCGCCTGGGTCGATCACGGCGTTCACTACCTGCTCGACCACGACGCCAAAACGTTCGATTCCATCGGCAAGGTGATCGAGAGCTTTGCCGCGCTGGTCGAACACGGCCTGCAGGCCGTGCCGATGTGGGCGCTGATGGCGTTTTTCGTGGGCATCGGATTGTGGCGCGTGGGCTGGCGTTTCGCGACCTTCACGCTGCTCGCGCTGCTGCTGATCTACAGCACCGGCTTCTGGGATCAGATGGTGATCACGCTCGGGCTGACGTTGTCGTCCACCTTGATCAGCCTGCTGCTCGGCATACCACTCGGCATCTGGACGGCGAAGAGCCGCACGGTCGAGACGATTGTGCGCCCGGTGCTCGATCTGATGCAGACCATGCCGGCCTTCGTCTACCTGATTCCGGCCGCGATGCTGTTCGGCCTGGGTCGCGTGCCGGGCATCATCTCCACCGTGATCTTCGCGATGCCGCCGGCGGTGCGTCTCACATCGCTCGGCATCAAGCACGTGAACCGCGAAATCGTCGAGGCAGGGCAGGCGTTCGGCTGCACGCCGTGGCAACTGCTCTACAAGGTGCAGTTTCCGAACGCGCTGCCGTCCATCATGACGGGCGTGAACCAGACCATCATGATGGCGCTTTCGATGGTGATCATCGCGTCGATGGTGGGCGCGGGCGGTCTCGGCAACGACGTGCTGGCGAGTATTCAACGGCTCGACATCGGGCTCGGTTTCGAAAGCGGGCTCTCCGTGGTGATGCTCGCGATCATTCTGGACCGTATCACCGAAAGCTTCGGCCGGGCGCCGGGCATGGCGCGCGCGCCGCTGCTGGCGGGCTTGCGCGGTCTGATGAAAGTGCGCCGCGAGCCGGCGGCGCAACACGGCTGAGCCGCCTATGAAGCGCGACGCGATCACACCGGTTGAGGCCCCCGCCGATTCGCCGTTGTCCGGGCTCGCGCACGTCGGCTTTCTGACGCTGCCGAACTTTTCGATGATCGCGTTCACCAGCGCGGTAGAGGTGCTGCGCATGGCCAATTACGTGGGCCGCGCGGAGCACTACCGCTGGTCGGTGATCACGCCGGACGGCGAGCCGGCGCGCGCCAGCAACGGCATTACCGTGAAGCCCACCACGACGCTGGCCGAAGCCGGCCTGCCGGATGTGCTGTTCGTGTGCGCCGGCTGGCACGTGCGCGATTACGTCGACGACACGGTGATCGCGTTGCTGCGCGACGTGGCCGCCAAGGGCATTCCGCTCGGCGGCATCTGCACGGGACCGTATGCGCTGCTGGCGGCGGGACTGCTCGACGGCTATCGCGCGACCGTGCATTGGGAAGACATGTCGCCACTGAACAAGAGCTACCCGCACGTGCGTTTCGCCGACGAACTGTTCGTGATCGACCGCGACCGGATGACCTGCACCGGCGGCACCGCGCCGCTCGATCTGATGCTGAACCTCGTCGGCATGCGGCTGGGCCACGCGGTGGCGGCGCAAGTGTCCGAGCAGTTCATCGTCGAGCGGATTCGCGGCTCCACCGACTATCAGCACATTCCCGTCGACGCGCGGGTCGGCTTTTCGCGGGCGGAATTGATCGAAGTGGTGCGGCTGATGGAAGCGAACATCGAAGAGCCGCTCTCGCTCGACGAACTCGCGCGGCTCGTGCATCTGTCGCAACGGCATTTGCAGCGGATGTTCAAGATGTTCCTGAGCGTGTCGCCCACGCATTACTACCTGACGCTGCGCCTGCGTCGCGCGCGCGAACTGCTGCGCAATACGGATGCGTCGATCGGACGTGTCACTGCGGTGTGCGGGTTTCATTCGCCGTGCCATTTCAGCAAGGCGTATCGCGCGCAGTTCGGGCATGCGCCGAGTGTCGAGCGGCGACTTTCGGCGTGAAGCGTCGGCGTAAATAGGCGGCGTAAGGCGCCGACTTAGACAAAGTCTCACTGACAGAATCCGTTTAATAAAACCAGTCGAGCATCAACTACTCTGAGGGAATGCCATGAAACGTTTGTGGGCTGCGTCGTTGTGCGCGCTGTCTGTGTCGTCTGTGTTCGCTGCGGATCCCGCGACCTGTCGTGACGTGCGATTCGCCGATGTAGGCTGGACCGATATCGCGGCCACCACGGGGTTGGCGTCGACGGTGCTGGAAGGGCTCGGCTACAAGCCGACCAAGACGATCGCCTCGGTGCCGATCACGTTCGCCGGCGTGAAGAGCAAACAGATCGACGTGTTCCTCGGTTACTGGTCGCCGACCATGGACCCGATGATCGATCCGTTCAGGAAGGCCGGCCAGCTCACCGTCCTGCCCGCGCCGAACCTGACCGGCGCGAAATACACGCTGGCGGTGCCGGATTACGCATACCAGGCCGGTATCAAAAACTTCAGCGACATCGCGAAGAATTACGACAAGCTCGACGGCAAGATCTACGGAATCGAGCCGGGCAACGACGGCAATGCGTTGATCAAGAAGATGATCGACAGCAACCAGTACGGGCTCGGCAAATTCAAGCTGGTCGAATCGAGCGAGGCGGGCATGCTGGTCGAGGTCAACCGCGCGATTCGGGAGAAGAAGCCGATCGTGTTCCTCGGCTGGGAACCGCATCCGATGAACGTGCAGATGAAGATCGATTATCTGTCCGGCGGCGACGAGGTGTTCGGCCCGAACTATGGCGAAGCGCGCGTGTTGACGGTGGTGCCGAACGACTATTCGGCGCGTTGTCCGAACGTGGCGAAGCTGGTGTCGAATCTGCACTTCACGACCGACATCGAGAACCACGTGATGCTGCCGATCATGAACAAGACCGACCCGAACAAAGCCGCGAAGGACTGGCTGAAGGCGAACCCGGCGGTGCTGGACAGGTGGCTCGCGGGGGTGAAGACGTTCGATGGCAAGGACGGCTTGCCGGCGGTGAAGGCGTATGTAGCGGGACAGTGACTTTGAATTGAACGGCTTTCGCGCTGCATGGGCGGCGCGAAAGCCGTTCGTGCTTCAAATGGCCTGGGCGCGGCCCGGGAACGTTTCGTCGTAACCGGCGCCGTCGTCGACGGCTTCCGCCGTGCCGCGTTGCTCGCGATACATCATTGGCGGCAAGCCGAATTGCTTGCGGAATTCGCGGCCCAGATGCGATGCGTCGGAGAAGCCGCAACTCGATGCGATATCGGCGACGGTTTTGTCCGAGCTTGTCAGCAGCCAGGCAGCGGTGCGCAAACGGACCTGCTTCGCGTAGGCCTGCGGCGCTTTGCCGGTTTGCGCCTTGAAGAGACGTTCGAGTTGACGCGGCGAGAGATCGAGCTTGCCGGCCAGTTCATCGAGCGACAGCGAGCGGCCCACGTGCTGTTCCATCAGCAGAATCGCGCGTTTCACTTTCGGATGTGCGGCGGGTGCGAGGCCGGGCGGATGCGGTTGTGGCGCGTTGCCTTTCTGCATGTCGTCGACCAGCAGGATGCGCAGCGCTTTCTGAACCGTGGCGGTTTCGAAGTGACGCAACAGGATCGCGGCGGCGACGTCGATCGAGGCGCGTCCACCGGAACACGTAATACGTCTGCGGTCGATGACGAACAGCCGATCGGCAACCAGCGCTTCTTCATTGACCGACGGAAAGCGTTCGATGAAATCCCAGTAGTGAAACCAGCTTACGCAGATGCGGTGACCCTCGAGTACGCCGGCTCGCATTAGCGAGAACACGCCGGTGCACATGCCGACCAGGGTGGCATCGGTCGCGGCGGCGCGGCGGATGAACGCGAGAGTTGCGTCGTTTGCCGCTGGGCCTGAATGCAGCAAACCGCCTACCACGACGACGTAGTCGAAGGGCTCGGCGTTGTCGAAAGTCTCCCACGGGGTGATCTGGATGCCGCAGCTTGCTCGCACGGGCGCGAGGGTTTCGCCTATCACGCTCCACGAGCAGCGAACCGGTTTGCTGAAGTCGCCTTCGTCGGCGGACAGGCGCAGAAGATCGACGAAGCCGGAGAATGCCGTCAGCGTGAAGTTGGGGAGCAGGATGATGCCGAAGCGGATGCGTTGTTTGGGCGTGGCGTCGGCGGAAGAAAGTGGGTGCATGCCTGCGGTTTGGGGGTTGCTTTGTTGGGGCAAGCATAGCATCTGGTTTTTTGTCTGTCCGGGCTACGGTGCCCGCTTTCTCGCCAAAAATAGCGATAGGGCGACGAGTAGTGTCGACGCGGCAACAAGCGCCAGAGCCACCGGCCTGCTCCATCCCGTCACGTAGCCGATTAACGCCGGCCCAAGGAGAATCGCGGCGAGCACTTGAATTAATTTTTCGCGCATGCCCAGCACGATTGACGGCTTGCGGGAAAGCCAGAATGCAGCGCCGCTCGTGTGCGACTCGATCCACGCTTGCGACGCCTGCGCGCGTATTAGCGCTAGCGCGCCGAAACGTAGCGAGATGAGTGTAAAGACGACCGGAAAGGACGAGTCGCCCAGACCTATCAGTAATGGCTTGCCGAGGGGCCACCAAAGCAGGCTTAGTGGCGTAAGCACGGCCAATGCGCCGTACGCCCACTTGCGTCGTCGCGAGCCCTGTACAAAGATCAGCGCATGCATCCAAACCGCGAGCAGCAGCGTTGCCGCGCTGATCCGCGACAATAGCCGGCAATGAATCAGCCCAACGACGATCCCTGCTTCGAGGGCGGCGGCGATCAACCAGGCTGATAACGCAATTTTGATTCGGGTAGGCGAAGGCGGCATTGTTCTATCGGGCGGTGACGTTTTTGCAATAGTCCATTCCGCTCACCATATCGCTCCATCCCTGCTTGACGCTCAGGTAACGACAATAGCTTTCTCTATATGCATCTTCGCTAACCGGAGTCAGGCTGCCGGGCACGGGTGTCGAGTCGATGGCCAGGGACCCGGTCCTACCTTTGTCGCTCAAGCAGACGAACAAACCTTTTTGCGTGAGAATTTCGTCGTAGGTAGCCAGAGAGTAGCCGGTATATGTCGGCATACTCGCCCAATAGAGTGATGAACTGGCGGTCGAGATTGGATCGGAGATGGGTAACACTCTTTCGATGACGTTTGCCAGCCAGAATCGCAGCGCGGGAAGGTAAGGTTTAATTGCTGCCTGCACATCTGCAGCGAGCGCTACTGCCGCCACCGTTAGTGCAACGCCTTCACCGATTTCCGCCCAGACGAGAAGTTGAAGCGTTATCAGCCCGGATGCGGAGACCAGGGTCAGCACGTCGCCGGGCTGAACCCGTTTCTTTGGATCGGACCAGTCAGCCGCGATCTTTGCCATGGCCGTTGTAGCCACCAGACCGTTGGAAATGATTCTGACCGGCTGGAGCATCGGAGCGATATTCGTGACGACCGCCACGACACCCACAGTGTTTTGCACAATCGAAAGCGGATCTGAACCGCTATGAACTGCGTCGATCAGCGTCTGATACGTGTTCATATTATTTGACCCGGCTTCCAGCACTTGAACCGCAAATTCGGACTTTGCCATTTTTATTGAGCTCTCGATTCGTTGTCCCACGGCGCGATACTGTCCACGACCGCACTGACCGCCGGCGCGGCTCGCGCCGCCGATGAGATCGCGCCCAAGGATGAAAATGTTGCGGCCTGAAGGAACAGTCGTCGACTAGTCATTGTCTTGCTGTGCCTCCTATGTCGATCGCATGATTAAAAGGTTCGGATCGCGCGATAAACCGTAAGGCACAGTGCAATCGAGGAAGAATCGGACGACTCCCAAATTGCACTTCGACTGCGGCCGCGTTCAGCGAGAGAGCGATGTGCGTCGGCGAGCACGCCAGGCATGCAGAAAGACAGAAGGAGAAAGTAGTGTCGATGGGAGGTCGCGCGACAGGCCGCAACGGTGCCGACCAGTGCCGACCAGTGTGACGAGCGCGTAGCGCAAGGGGGGATAACGCCCCCTGACGACCCCATCCCACGCCAATGGCGTTTTTATTCTATCGACCAAAACCAGTGTGAGTTGCAATACACCCACCCCAAACCCGACCGCATAAAGCGCACAACAAGGCCCGCAAATGAACGTCAGCGTCTTCGATCTGTTCAAGGTTGGCATCGGCCCATCGAGTTCCCATACCGTGGGCCCGATGATCGCCGCCTGTCGCTTCGCCTCGCACGTCGAAGATGCGAACCTGCTGACCTTCGTGCGTAGCGTCAGGATCGAACTATTCGGCTCGCTGGGCGCAACCGGCAAAGGCCACGGCACGGACAAAGCCATCCTGCTCGGACTGGAAGGCAATCTCCCCGATCTGATCGACCCGGACCTGATCGAACCGCGCCTGCAGACGATCCGCGAAACGAAACACCTCGCGCTGCTCGGCAAACACACCGTCAGATTCGACGAACGCGACCACCTTGGCTTCTTCCGCAAGCTCATGCCAGGCGCGCCGGGGTCCGGCATCGTGCATCCGAACGGTATGCGCTTCCAGGCCTTCGACGAAAACGGCCAACTGCTGGTGGAGAAAGAGTATTACTCGATCGGCGGCGGCTTCGTGGTGAATCGCGAAGGCGATCGCGTCAATGGCCTGCGTGCCGGGGCCGAAGTCCCGCATCCATTTCGGACCGGCGACGACCTGATGCGCGTGTGCCGCGAAACCGGGCTGTCGATCGCCCAGGTCACGCTGCGCAACGAATGCGCGTCGCGCCCCGAACAGGAAGTACGCGAAGGCCTGCTGGCGATCTGGCGCACCATGTCCGCCTGTGTCGAACGCGGCTGCAAGGTGCGCGGCGAGTTGCCCGGTCCGATGCACGTGAAACGCCGCGCCGCCGACCTGTGTGCGCAATTGCGCTCACGTTCGGAAGAATCGTTGCGCGATCCACTTTCCATGCTCGACTGGGTCAATCTGTACGCCATGGCCGTCAACGAGGAAAACGCGGCCGGCGGCCGGGTCGTCACGGCGCCGACCAACGGCGCGGCCGGCGTGATCCCCGCAGTGCTGCACTACTACGTGAAGTTCATGCACGCGTCGACTGATGCCGGCATCGTCGATTTCCTGCTGACGGCCGCCGCGATCGGCATCATCTACAAGGAAACCGCTTCGATTTCCGGCGCCGAAGTGGGCTGCCAGGGCGAGGTGGGCGTGGCCTGTTCGATGGCCGCCGCCGCGCTCGCCGCCGTGATGGGCGGCACGCCCACGCAAGTCGAAAACGCCGCCGAAATCGGCATGGAACACAACCTGGGCATGACCTGCGATCCGGTCGGCGGCCTCGTGCAGATTCCGTGCATCGAGCGTAACGCGATGGGGGCGATCAAGGCGCTCAACGCGGCGCGGATGGCGATGAAAGGCGACGGCCAGCACTACGTGTCGCTCGACAACGTGATCAAGACCATGCGCGAAACCGGCGCGGATATGAAGACCAAATACAAGGAGACGTCGCGCGGCGGCCTGGCCGTGAACGTCATCGAATGTTGAAGAATGCATTGAAAGACAGCACCCACAAGGATCAACGATGAGCCGCTATTCGATATTCAGCCTGTTGCGCAACGGGATGTCGTATCACGAGAACTGGGAGCGTCAGTGGAAGAGCCCCGAGCCCAAACGCGAATACGACGTGGTGATCGTCGGCGGCGGCGGCCATGGTCTCGCGACCGCCTATTACCTGGCGAAGGAACACGGTGTGCGCAATATCGCCGTGCTGGAGAAAGGCTGGATCGGCGGCGGCAACACGGCGCGCAATACGACGATCGTGCGTTCCAACTACCTGTGGGACGAATCCGCCGCGCTCTACGAAAAAGCGATGAAACTGTGGGAAGGGCTCTCGCAGGACCTGAACTACAACGTGATGTTCAGTCAGCGCGGCGTGATGAATCTCGCGCATACGTTGCAGGACGTGCGCGACACGGAGCGCCGTGTCAATGCCAACCGCCTGAACGGCGTGGATGCCGAATTCCTCACGCCGGCGCAGATCAAGGAGATCGAGCCGACCATCAATCTGAACAGCCGCTATCCGGTGCTCGGTGCGTCGATCCAGCGTCGCGGCGGAGTGGCGCGTCACGACGCGGTCGCGTGGGGCTTCGCGCGCGGCGCGGATCAGGCGGGTGTGGATATCGTGCAGAACTGTCAGGTGACAGGCATTCGTCGCGACGGCAGCCAGGTCACGGGCGTGGACACCACCAAGGGGTTCATCAAGGCGAAGAAAGTCGCGGTGGTGGCGGCGGGCAACACGTCGACACTCGCGGATATGGCCGGCATCCGCCTGCCGCTGGAAAGCCATCCGCTGCAGGCGTTGGTGTCCGAGCCGATCAAGCCGGTGGTCAACACGGTGGTGATGTCGAATGCGGTGCACGCGTATATCAGCCAGTCCGACAAGGGCGATCTCGTGATCGGCGCGGGCGTCGATCAATACACGGGGTTCGGCCAACGCGGCAGTTTCCAGATCATCGAAGGCACGCTCGAAGCGATCGTCGAAATGTTCCCGGTGTTCTCGCGGGTGCGCATGAATCGTCAGTGGGGCGGCATCGTGGACGTGTCGCCGGACGCATGCCCGATCATCAGCAAGACCGACGTGAAAGGCCTGTATTTCAATTGCGGCTGGGGCACCGGCGGCTTCAAGGCGACGCCGGGTTCGGGCTGGGCGTATGCGCACACCATCGCGCGCGACGAGCCGCATCCGTTGAACGCGCCGTTCTCGCTGGAACGTTTTTACACCGGCCATCTGATCGACGAGCACGGCGCCGCCGCCGTCGCCCATTAACCGACATTGGAGAGAATCAGATGCTACTGATCGACTGCCCATGGTGCGGGCCGCGCGCCGAAACCGAATTTTCCTGCGGCGGCGAGGCGGATATCGCCCGTCCGCTCGACACCGACAAACTCACCGATAAAGAATGGGGCGACTACCTGTTCATGCGCAAGAATCCGCGCGGTGTGCATCGCGAGCAATGGATGCACGCGCAAGGATGCCGCCGCTGGTTCATGGCGCAACGCGACACGGTGAGCTACGAGATCCAGGGCTACGACACGTTCGAGCGGCCGCTGCTTGCAATGGACGGCAACGAAGGCCAGGCACAAGAGGGTAAGACGCAATGAGCCAGACAGACCGACTCCCCAATGGCGGGCGCATCAATCGCGCCATGCCGCTGACCTTCACGTTCAACGGCCGCCAGTATCAGGGCTATCAGGGCGACACGCTGGCCTCGGCGTTGCTCGCGAACGGCGTGCACTTCGTGGCGCGTAGCTGGAAATACCATCGGCCGCGCGGCATCGTGACGGCGGGAGTGGAAGAGCCGAACGCGGTCGTGCAACTGGAAACCGGCGCCTACACGGTGCCGAACGCACGCGCGACCGAAGTCGAGTTGTATCAGGGACTCGTCGCCAGCAGCGTCAACGCGAAGCCGAGCATCGAGAAAGATCGCATGGCGGTGAATCAGAAGTTCGCGCGCTTCATTCCGGCGGGCTTCTACTACAAAACCTTCATGTGGCCCCGCAAGTTCTGGCCGAAGTACGAAGAAGTGATTCGCGACGCGGCCGGTCTCGGCAAGGCGCCCGAACACAACGACGCGGACCGCTACGACAAGTGCTTTGCGCATTGCGACGTGCTGGTGGTGGGCGGCGGCCCGACCGGACTCGCGGCGGCGCATGCGGCGGCGTTGTCCGGCGCGCGCGTGACGCTGATCGACGATCAGCCGGAGCTCGGCGGCTCGCTGCTGTCGTGCCGCGCGGAGATCGACGGCAAGCCCGCGCTGCAGTGGGTGCACAAGATCGAAGACGAGTTGCGTCAGATGCCCGAGGTGAAGATCCTGTGCCGCAGCACCGCATTCGGCTATCAGGACCACAACCTCGTCACGGTGACGCAGCGGCTCACCGACCATTTGCCGGTGACGCAACGCAAAGGCACGCGCGAACTGATGTGGAAAATCCGCGCGAAGCGCGTGATTCTCGCGACCGGCGCGCACGAACGGCCGATCGTGTTCGGCAATAACGATCTGCCGGGCGTGATGCTGGCGTCGGCGGTGTCGACCTATCTGCATCGTTACGCGGTGCTGCCGGGCCGTAACGCGGTCGTGTTCACGAATAACGACGACGGCTACCAATGCGCGCTCGACCTGAAAGCGGCCGGTGCCCAGGTCACGGTGATCGATCCGCGCGCGAGCGAATCGAAGGGCACGTTGCCGGCGCTGGCACGGCGCTACGGCGTGAAAGTATTGAACGGCGTCGCGATCACGGCGGCGCACGGCAAACTGCGGGTAGCGTCGGTGGAACTGGCGTCGTACGCGAAGGGCCAGCTGGGCGCCAGGCAGGGCGATTTGCCGTGCGATCTGCTGGCCATGTCGGGCGGCTGGAGCCCCGTGCTGCACCTGTTCGCGCAATCGGGCGGCAAGGCGCACTGGCATGACGACAAGGCCTGTTTCGTGCCGGGCAAGGCCATGCAGCCGGAGACCAGCGTCGGCGCCTGCGCGGGCGACTTCACGCTAGGCCAGAGCATCCGCTTTGCGATGGACGCCGGCATCGAGGCGGCACGCGCGGCCGGCTTCATCGTGACGCGGCCCAATCCGGTGCAGGTGGCCGAAATCACCGAGGCGAAAATGGAGCCGCTGTGGCTGGTCGGCGGTCGTGAGCTGGCCACGCGCGGACCGAAGCAGTTCATCGATTTCCAGAACGACGTGTCGGCCGCGGATATTTTCCTCGCCGCCCGCGAAGGCTTCGAATCGGTCGAACATGTGAAGCGTTATACGGCGATGGGTTTCGGTACCGACCAGGGCAAGCTCGGCAATATCAACGGTATGGCGATTCTCGCGCAGGCACTCGGCAAGACGATTCCCGAGACCGGCACGACCACCTTCCGTCCGAACTACACGCCGGTCACGTTCGGCACCTTCGCCGGCCGCGAGCTGGGCGAGTTTCTCGACCCGGTGCGCAAAACCGCGGTGCACGAATGGCACGTGGAAAACGGCGCGGCTTTCGAAGATGTCGGCAACTGGAAGCGGCCGTGGTATTTCCCGAAGGGGGGGGAGGACCTGCACGCCGCGGTGGCGCGCGAATCGCTCGCGGTGCGTACGAGCGTCGGGATTCTGGACGCGTCGACGCTCGGCAAGATCGACATCCAAGGTCCCGATTCGGCGAAACTGCTGAACTGGGTCTACACCAATCCGTGGAGCAAGCTGGAAGTCGGCAAGTGCCGTTACGGCCTGATGCTCGACGAAAACGGCATGATTTTCGACGACGGCGTGACGGTGCGCCTCGCCGACCAGCACTACATGATGACGACCACGACCGGCGGCGCCGCGCGTGTGCTGACGTGGCTCGAACGCTGGCTGCAGACGGAATGGCCGGACCTGCGCGTGCGGCTCGCGTCGGTCACGGATCACTGGGCCACCTTCGCCGTGGTGGGGCCGAACAGCCGCAAGGTGCTGCAGAAAGTGTGCGAGGACATCGACTTCGCGAACGCGGCGTTCCCGTTCATGAGCTATCGCGAAGGCACGGTAGCGGGCGCGGCGTCGCGGGTCATGCGCATCAGTTTCTCGGGCGAACTCGCCTATGAGGTGAACGTGCCGGCGAACGTCGGCCGTGCGGTCTGGGAAGCGCTGATGGCGGCGGGCGCCGAGTACGACATCACACCGTACGGTACGGAAACCATGCACGTCTTGCGCGCGGAGAAGGGCTACATCATCGTCGGTCAGGATACGGACGGCTCGATGACGCCGTACGACGTCGGTATGGGCGGGCTGGTCGCGAAGTCGAAAGACTTTCTCGGCAAGCGCTCGCTGACGCGTTCCGACACCGCGAAGGCCGGCCGCAAGCAACTGGTCGGGCTGCTGGCGGAGGATTCGTCGTTCGTGATTCCGGAGGGCTCGCAGATCGTTGCCGGGCCGTTCCAGGGCGACACCGCGCCGATGCTCGGTCACGTTACGTCGAGCTATTACAGCCCGATCCTGAAACGCTCGATTGCAATGGCGGTCGTCAAGGGCGGCCTCGACAAGATCGGCGAAACGCTCACGATTCCGCTCGCGAGCGGCAAACAGATGGCAGCGAAGATCACCAGTTCGGTGTTCTACGACAGCGAAGGAGCACGTCAACATGTGGAATGAAACGCGGGGAACGGGCTCGGTCGTGGATCGTGCGGTCGGCAAACAGAGCAGCGTGTGGCAGGAATCGCCACTGGTCGGCACGGACGCCTTGCTGAAAAAACATCTGGCGACGGCCGGCGCCGCGTTCAGACTGAGCGAGCGGCCGTTTCTGGAGCTGGTGAACGTACGCGGCGATACGCGCGACGCGGCCTTCATGCACGCAATGGAAACCGTGCTGGGCTGCCGGCCGCCGGAAAAGGCCAACACGATCGCGCGCGGCCATGGCTACGACCTGCTGTGGCTCGGCCCAGACGAATGGCTGGTGCGCTCGGCCACCGCGCACGATGCGACTCGCAGCGCGCCCTTGCAGGCGAAACTCGGTGCCGCGTTCGCGGGCGTGTTTGCCGCGGTCGTGGATATCGGCAGCGGCTATACGGTGCTTGAAATTAGCGGCACGCGCACGCGTGAGGTGCTGGCGCGCGGCTGTCCGCTCGACCTGCATCCCAAGCTGTTCGGCGAAGGGCAGTGCGCGCAGAGCCATTACTTCAAGGCGTCGATGACGCTCGTGCCTACCGGCGCGAATAGTTTCGACCTGGTGGTACGCCGCAGCTTTGCGGACTACTTCGTGAAGATGATGCTCGACGCGGCCGAGCCGCTGATGTCGTAACGCGCGCGGCGCGCGGGCGCGAACGTGAATGGACCGGCATGAACATGAACGAACGCGCAGGGATGAACTCAGGTGAGCGTGCGGCCATGAAGCCAGCGGACGGTTCGCCATGACGTCGACGCGCCTCGTCACCGCGCGCCTCACCGAGCGCGCGTGTCATGAAGGCGATGCGCATGCCGCGCTCGCGCTGCTCGATCAGAGCATCGTGCTGCGGCACCGCCGCATCGCGCTGATCCGCTATCTGCTGGCACAGCAACTCGGCGCGCCGCTGGAGGCGCGTCATCATCAATACGTCGAACGGATCGCCGCGCGGCTGAGCGCGGAGGCGCTCTCGCGCATCGCAGGCGCGGCGCGTGCACGGCTGCGCTTGTGATGCTGCCTCGATGCCGCCGTGATGCTGCCTTGATGCGGCCGACCACGATCTGAATCCGAACGACGCTCCCGGCAGTTCCACGAACGGCGCCCCCGTTCCACTCCGATGACGGTTTCTTTCTATGTGGCCGATTTATGTCGGCGTCTACTGAAAAGACACTGATCGGAGTACTCACGCGGCTGCCGCCGCATCAACGAGGGGATGCCATGTCCATCGCTATCCAGTCGCGCGCGAGCGCGGCCGCCCGGCTCGAACGACTGCCGTTTTCCGGTTATCACCGGACCATCTTCATCATCATTGCCGTCGCGTTCTTCTTCGATTCGGTCGATCTCGGCACGATGACCTTCGTACTCGGCTCGATCAAATCGGAGTTTCATCTGTCGACCGCGACGGCGGGTCTGGTGGCGAGCGCGAGTTTCTTCGGCATGGTAATCGGCGCGGCGGTGGCGGGCTTGCTGGCCGATCGTTTCGGCCGCCGTCCGATATTTCAGTGGAGCATGGTGCTGTGGGGCGTGGCGTCGTATCTCTGTTCGACGGCGCAGAGTGTCGACGCGCTGATTTTTTATCGCGTGCTGCTCGGCTTCGGCATGGGGATGGAGTTTCCGATCGCGCAGACCTTGCTGTCGGAATTCGTGCCGGCGCGATCGCGCGGACGGCTGATCGCGCTGATGGATGGATTCTGGCCGCTCGGTTTCATCACGGCGGGCGTGGTGTCGTATTTCGTCTTGCCGACGCTGGGCTGGCGCACGGAGTTTGCGTTGCTCGCGATTCCGGCGGTATTCGTGCTGATCGTGCGACGCGTGGTGCCGGAGTCGCCGCGCTGGCTCGAGCATCGCGGACGCGTCGAGGAAGCGGATCGCGTGCTCGCCGACGTCGAGGCGAAGGTGATGAAGGCGGCGGGGTTGCGTGACTTGCCCGCACCGGCGATGCTCGCCGAGCCGGCGGCGGAGCGGGGCATGGGGGCGTTCCGGGAGATCTGGAGCGGCATTTACCGGCGTCGCACGGTGATGGTCTGGACTTTGTGGTTTTTTGCGCTGCTCGGGTTCTATGGCTTGACCTCCTGGCTGGGCGCGTTGATGCAGCAGGCGGGTTTCGCCGTGACTAAATCGGTGCTTTATACGGTGCTGATTTCGCTTGGCGGGATTCCGGGGTTTATTTGCGCCGCGTGGCTCGTGGAGCGGTGGGGGCGTAAGCCGACCTGCATCTCCTCGCTGTTGGGCAGTGCGGTGATGGCTTATCTATACGGGCAGGCCGCGCTGCATGCGCAGACGCCGGCATTGCTGATTGGCGCCGGTCTCGCAATGCAGTTCTTTCTGTTTGCGATGTGGGCGGTGCTCTATACCTACACGCCGGAGCTTTACGGGACCGGCGCGAGAGCGACGGGGTCGGGATTTGCATCGGCGATTGGGCGGGTCGGGTCGTTGATCGGCCCCTATGTGGTCGGCGTTGTGCTGCCGGTTTTCGGGCAAGGCGGGGTGTTCTCGCTGGGCGCGGCGTGTTTCGTGGTGGCGGGCGCGGCGGTGTGGGTGCTCGGGGTCGAGACGCGCGGCGTGGTGCTGGAGGCGTTGGTGGAAGCCGCTGACACGAGCGACACGCGCGGTGTGTTGGGTGTGGTGCGGGAGTGAGGCGGCGCGGCGCGCATTAGGCAAAGAGGCCAGGCCGCCCGTGAGCCTTTCTGCTTTTTTGAAATGCGTGCCGTTTGTCGCGGCGGCGATGGCGCGGAATTAATAATACGCCCGTTCATATTTCTGAATGTTACAAAGCGCAAACGTTTAACTCAAACAGGCCAGGCGGCAAAGTTTCCTGCAACTCACTGATTAAGCAACGCTCCGAATCAAACCTCAATCAGCCCCTCGCGAAACCGTCTGCAATCCGGGAAATCCCTTCCCGCAATCTCCTGAATAATCGATTGCACGCTTATTAACAACCCGTTACGATCCGATCCCATACGCATCTCACAATTCCCTGCAAGAGCATCGAGCGCATGACAGCAATGCCGGATTTGATCGCACCGATCGCGCAATCCGCGGTTTCCCTGCGCGCGTCGACGCCCGCCGATCGGGAGTTTCTGAAAAGGGTTTTCGTCAGCACGCGCTTTGCCGAATTTGCCGCCGCCGGTTGGACGGCGGAACAGATCGAGGCGCTGCTCGCGCAGCAGTTCGATATGCAGGACGTCTATTACCGGCGCCATTATCCGGCCGGCCGCTTCGACGTCGTGATGGCCGGCGCTACGCCCGCGGGCCGTCTGTATCACAACTGGCACCGCGAGCGCGGCGTCAACGTGATCGACATTGCCTTGCTGCCGGCGTTTCGCGGCGCGGGTATCGGCACGCGCCTGATGCATGCGGTGGTCGACAGGGCGGCGCAGGCCGGTGTGCCGATTTCGTTGTATGTCGAAACGAACAATCCGGTGCAATCGCTTTATCGGCGGTTGGGTTTCGCGAAAAGCGGAGAAAATGGCATTTACGAATCGATGCGACGTGAAATCATACCGTTCGATTTTCCCGGCGAGTCTTTGCCGGGCTTGCAGTCCAGTTTCGAATAAATGTGTCAAAAATGCGGTGCGCATATAAAGCGCTTCGTATAACAACAATATTTTAAAGCCAGGTTTGACGCGTGCCGTTAACCCTTGCATCGAGCCACATCGAAACAAGCAACGGTGTTTCAAAACCGTCCGTTGAATGCGCTGTGCATCGCCCTAAAAAGCGGCCGGGCATTATCGGACGAACGGCGCGCGACCAATTCACTGGCGGGGGGCGGGTTGTCTGCAATTCCTACACATGCCGAGCTGACTGAGTCGCTCGGCGGTCTCTTCACGCTGACGTCGCCAGAGGGCACGGCGGTTCAGGCGCGGTTGATCGACGCGCCCGTCGGCGTTCCGATGGACGACGACTACGTCTGCTACCACGCGTTCTTCGAACTGCCGCTGGGCGTACAGCTTCCCCAGGATAACTACCGCGTCGACGCACCGGACGGCCGCGCGTGGGTGTTGCTCGCCACGCCGGTACGCCCGCAGAAAAACGGCGCCGCGACGCTGTGCATCGTGATCCACACCTTGAAACCGGCGGCCCAACAGCCGGTCGAGTCCTCGCAATGACGCCGGCCGTCGTGCTCGCGATCCGGCGTTTTACCCGTCCTCTCTTCAGGAGAAGTTCATGAGCGATCCGTATCTCGGCGAAATTCGTATGGTCGGCTTCAACTTTGCACCGGTCGGCTGGGCGCTGTGCCAGGGGCAGATCATGTCGATCGCCCAGAATAATGCGCTGTTCGCGCTGCTCGGCACGACCTTCGGCGGCACCGGCACGACCACCTTCGGTTTGCCGGATTTCCGCAGCCGCTCGCCGGTCGGCACGGGCCAGGGCCCGGGTCTGTCGTCGATCGAATGGGGTGAAGTCAGCGGTAACGAAAGCACCACGCTCCTGCAAACGCAGATGCCGATCCACACGCACGTCGCCACCGCCAGCGGCGGCGGCACCGGCAACGTTCAGATCAGCGTGCCGGCCACCACCACGACGACCAATACCACGGCCACACCCGGGCCCACCACGGTGCTCGCCCCCGGCTCGTCGGGCGGCCATGCGGCCACGATCTACAGCACGGCGGCGGCGAACACGACGCTCCTGCCGTTCAGCGCACCGGTGACGACGACGCCGCCGACCATCGTGAACCAGCTCGCCGGCGGCAGTCAGCCGGTCGGCCTGCGCAATCCGTTCCTCGGCACGACGTTTATCATCGCGCTGCAGGGTATTTACCCGACGCGTCCGTAACACGCAGGGTTTGGCCGCCGCAGTGCGGCGGTCATCGAGAGTGCTGGATAGTTATCGGGCGTCGCAAGCGGCGCCTCGCGGAGCGTGTGTCATGAAAATCGTCAAGCAACTTCTGAAGCGTCTGAGCGACACCGGCGACACGACCGGTGCGCGTGCGCCGGTTGCGCCGGCGCCGCTGATCATGGCACTCGAACCGCGCGTCGTGTACGACGCATCGGTCGCGGCAGTCGCATCGCATCCGCATGGCGCCGAAGCCGATTCGCACGCGAGCGCGACCAGTTCGCTGTCGGCCACGCCGAAGCCGGTCGCCGAACACGACGTCAAACCGGATCACGCGGCGAAGTCCGACGCGAACAAAGACAGCACGGCGCCGAAAGCGACGGAGTCCGGCGCGGCAAGCGGCGGCGGAGCATCGCATCAGGTGGTGTTCATCGACCCGAGCGTGGCGAACTACCAGGCGTTGATCGCCGGGTTGCCGGCCGGCACGCAATACGTGGTGCTGAATGCGAACACCGACGGCTTCGCGCAGATCGCGGCGTATCTGCAAACCCACAAGGGCGTCGAATCGATCCACCTGATTTCGCACGGCGCGGACGGCGAGATCCAGGCGGGTTCGACCTGGCTGAACGCCGGCGACCTGTCGGCCTACAGCGCCGAGTTGGCGCAGATCGGCGCGGAAATGAGGCCGGGCGGCGATTTCCTGATCTACGGTTGCGACGTCGCGCAGAATGCGGACGGCAAGGCGCTGGTGCAGAACGTCGCGGCGCTCACGCATCTGAACGTGGCCGCCTCGACGGACCCGACCGGCCTGGCCGCGCTCGGCGGCAACTGGACGCTCGAATACACGGTCGGCGACGTGCACACGCCGGTGATCGAATCGGCGGCGGCGCAGGCGCAGTACAACGCGCTGCTCGGCGTGACAACGGAAAACTACGACAATCACGTGTCGCCGGCCTTCAGCACCACCGGCACGAGCTTCACGATCGACGGCGTCACCTACACGACCGATCAAGCGGTCGAGACCGACGTCTACACGCAGACGACCGATCCGTTCGGCCCGCCTCCGCTGTCCACCAGCTCGACCGACGGCGTGCTGATGGTCAACTTCAACGGCACGCAAATGTCGTCGTTGACCATCACGCTCGCGAGCGGCCAGCATTTCGCGCTACAAAGCTTCGACATCGACGCATTCACCGACGGCTCGATCTACATCATTCCAAACGGCGATACGTCGAAGGAAGTGCTGCTGGTGTCGGGCGGGCTGTACTCGGCCACCAAGAATCTCGCCAGCAATCCGGACTTCCAGAACCTCACGTCGGTCACCATCAAGGACGTCGGCGACGACGGCTTTCTCACGCCGACGCTGAACAACTTCACCTACACCGTGCTGGGTACGTCCGCCACGACCAGCGTCGGCAGCGCCGCGTTCACGGCGGGCGACAACGTCGCGTCGACGCCGGTCGCGGTGGATAACGGCATCACGTTGTCCGACCCGCAATCCGCCACCGCGCAGACCGCCACGGTGTCGATCACCGGCAACCTGCATGTGGGTGAAGACGTACTGTCGTTCAATAACACCAACACGTCGCTCTACGGCAACATCACGGCAACCTACAACGCCGGCACCGGCGTCCTGTCGATGAGTTCGTCGGGCGGCACGGCGACCATCGCGCAATGGCAGAGCGCATTGCAGGCAGTGACCTACACCGATACCGCGATCACGCCGAACACGGCCACCCGCACGGTCACCTTCAACGTCAACGACGGCGTGAGCGCCGGCGTCAGCGCGTCCCGCACCGTCACCGTCGCCGATACCGACCAGACGCCGACGCTCACCAGCACCAGTTCCGGCGCGACCTATCTGGCCGGCTCCGCTTCCACGTCGGTGTTCAGCGGCGTCACGATCGGCGATCGCGACAACACGACGATGGCGTCCGCGACCGTGTCGATCAGCGGCAATTTCCAGAGCGGCGACGTGCTGTCGTTCACCAACGACGGCTCGACGATGGGCAACATCACCGGCATCTACAACGCGGGCACCGGTACGATGTCGTTGACCTCGTCCGGCGGCACCGCGACGCTCGCGCAGTGGGACAACGCGATCGACGCGATCCGTTTCTCCGACGCGTCGAACGCGCCGACGGGTGCGCGCACCGTCTCGTTCACGGTGAACGACGGCTCGAAGAACAGCGCGGCGCTGAGCAACACGGTGACCGTCACCTCCGGCCCGACCATCACGCTCGACAGCGGCTCGGCCGCTTTCGTGGCGGGCGACAACACGGCGTCCACGCCGGTCGCGGTCGACTCCGGGTTGACCGTCAGCGACGGCAGCAGCCCGACGCTGCAAAGCGTGACCGTGTCGATCACCGGCAACTTCCATAGCGGCGAAGACATGCTGGGGTACGTCAACAACCCGGCGACGATGGGCAACATCAGCGGCTCGTACAACACGGGCACCGGCATCCTGACGCTGACCTCGGCGGGCGGCACGGCGTCGCTCCTGCAATGGCAGTCGGCCTTGCGCTCGATCACCTACTCCGACACGGCGGTCACGCCAAGCCCCGCGACCCGTACGATCAGCTATGTCGCCAACGACGGCTCGAACACCAGCGCCGCGGTCTCGCGCACGGTGACGGTCACCGATACGGATCAGACGCCGACGCTCAGCACGTCCAGCAGCGGCGTTTCGTATGTTGCGGGCACGGCCGCCACGCCGGTATTCAGCGGCGTGAGCATCGCCGATCGCGATAACACGACCATGTCGCAGGCAACCGTCTCGATCGGCAGCGGCTTCGTGACGGGGCAGGACGCGCTGTCGTTCGTCAACGACGGCTCGACGATGGGCAACATTACCGCCTCGTACAACACGACCACCGGCGTGATGATGCTGAGTTCGGCGGGCAGCACGGCAACGCTCGCGCAATGGGACAACGCGCTCAACGCCGTGCGGTTCTCCGACGCGGTCAGCGGCTCGCCGGGTGCGCGCACCATCTCGCTGTCCGTTAGCGACGGCACGAAGAACAGCCTCGCCGTCACCAACATGGTGACCGTCACCGCCGTGCCGGTCGTTACGACCGACAGCGGCTCGGCCGCTTTCGTCGCGGCCGACAACGGCCCGTCCACGCCGGTCACGATCGATGCGGGTTTGACCGTGTCCGACGCCGGCAGCTCGACGTTGCAGAGCGCGACCGTCTCGATCACCGGCAATTACCATAGCGACCAGGACGTGCTGAGTTTCGTCAACAACGGCACGATGGGCGACATCACGGCCTCGTACAACGCCTCGACCGGCGTGATGACGCTGACCTCGGCAAGCGGCACGGCGACGCTCGCGCAGTGGCAGTCGGCCTTGCAGGCGATCACGTACACCGACACGGCGGTCACGCCGAACACGGCGACCCGCACGATCAGCTTCACCGTCAACGACGGCGCGCAGAGCAGCGCGATCGCGACGCGCAGCGTGACCGTCACGGATACCGACCAGACGCCGATCCTGACCACGACGGGCGGCTCGACCGCCTTCACCGCGGGCGACAACACGACGTCGACGCCGGTCGCGATCGACGGCGGCATCACGGTATCGGACCTCGACAACACGACGCTCGCTTCCGCCACCGTGTCGATCACCGGCAATCTGCACAGCGGCGAGGACGTGCTGGGGTTCAACAACATCAACCCGGCCCTGTTCGGCAACATCAGCGCGTCGTACAACGCGCTTACCGGCGTGCTGACCATGAGTTCGGCCGGCGGGACCGCGACCGTCGCGCAGTGGCAGAACGCGCTGGACGCCGTGACCTACACGAACAGCGCGATCACGCCGAACACCGCGAGCCGCACCGTCAGCTTCTCGGTGAACGACGGCACCCAGGACAGCGCGACGGTCACCAAGGTCGTGACCGTCGCCGACGTCGACCAGACGCCGGTCGTGACGACCAGCGGCGGCAGCGCGTCGTTCACGGCAGGCGACAATGCGCCTGCCGCGCCGGTGGCGGTGGACAGCGGCATCACCGTATCGGACCGCGACAACACCACGCTGGCGTCGGCCACCGTGTCGATCGGCACGGGTTTTCACGCGGGCGAAGACGTCCTGTCATTCATCAACAACGGTGTGACGATGGGCAACATCGGCGCCAGCTACAACGCCGCGACCGGCGTGTTGACGCTGACTTCGACCGGCGCCTCGGCGACGCTCGCGCAATGGCAGGCGGCGCTGCGCTCGGTCACCTACACCGACACGGCGGTGACGCCGGACACGGCCACCCGCACGATCGGCTTCGCGATCAACGACGGCACGAAGACCAGCACGCTGGCCTCGCGCAACGTCACCGTCGCCGATATCGATCAGACGCCGATTCTGACCACCAGCGGTGGATCGTCGGCGTTCGTCGCGGGCGACAATACTGCCTCGACGCCGGTGACGGTGGATGCCGGCGTCACGCTGTCCGATCTCGACAACAGCACGCTGGCGAGCGGAACCGTTGCGATCACCGGCAACTTCCACGCGGGCGAGGACGTGCTGTCGTTCACCAACGACGGCGCGACGATGGGCAACATCACGGCCACGTACGACGCCGCAACCGGCGTGCTGACGCTGAGTTCGACCGGCGCCTCGGCGACACTCGCACAATGGCAGGCGGCGCTGCGCTCGGTCACCTACACCGACACGGCGATCACGCCGAACAACGCGAACCGGACGCTGTCGTTCTTCATCAGCGACGGCACCAAAACCAGCGCGACCAGCACGAAAACCGTCACCGTGACCGATACGGACCAGACGCCGCTGGCCTCGGCGAGCGGCACCACGATCGACTACGTGGCGGGCACCGGCGCGCAAGCCGTGTTCAGCGGCGTGGCCATCAGCGATCTCGACAACACCACGCTCGCGTCGGGCGTGGTTTCGATCACGTCGGGATTCCGGTCTGGCGACATGCTTTCGTACGTGAACACCAGTTCGCCGCAGTTCGGCAACATCACGGGGTCGTATAACGCCGCGACGGGCGTGTTGACGCTGACGTCCTCGGGCGCGACGGCGACCGACGCGCAATGGCAGAACGCGTTCGCCGCGGTGACGTTCGCGAATAGCCCGACGTCGCCGCTCGGCAATCGCACGGTGTCGTTCACGGTCAACGACGGCGTGAAGAACAGCGCGGCGGTGTCCAATACCGTCGACGTCCTCAGTTCGTCGCCGAATGTGACGCTGACCGGGGGCAGCACGGCATTCACGGCGGGCGACAACGTGGTGTCGACGCCGGTCGTGGTGGACGGCGGCCTTGCCGTCACGGACCCCGAAGCCGGTACGCTGGCCTCGGCGACCGTGTCGATCGGCGCGGGGTTTCACGTGGGCGAAGACGTGCTGTCGTTCACGAACGACGGTGTGACGATGGGCAACATCGTCGCCTCGTACGACGCCTCGACCGGCGTGCTGACGCTGACTTCGACCGGTCAGACGGCGACGCTCGCGCAATGGCAGGCGGCGCTGCGCGCGGTGTCTTACACCGATACGGCGGTCACGCCCGACACGACGTCACGCACAGTCAGCTTCCAGATCGACGACGGTATCCAGTCCAGCACGGTGGCCAGCAAAACCGTCACCGTGGCGGATGTCGACCAGACGCCGGTCCTGAGCACATCGAGCGGCAGCACGGCGTTCACGGCGGGCGATAACAGGATCTCGACGCCGGTTACGGTGGACGGTGGCGTGACCGTGTCGGACCTCGACAATCCGACGCTGGCGTCGGCGACGGTGTCGGTGACAGGCGGCTTCCACGTTGGCGAAGACGTGCTGTCGTTCGTGAACGGTAACGCGGCGAGCTTCGGCAACATCAGCGGTTCGTATAACGCGACGACTGGTGTGTTGACGCTGACGTCCTCGGGCGCCACCGCCACGCTCGCGCAGTGGCAGGCCGCGCTGCAATCGGTGACCTACACCGACACGGCGGTAACGCCGGACACCACCACGCGCACGATCAGCTTTACCGTCAACGACGGCACGAAAGACAGCGCCGTGGGCTCGAAACAGGTCACCGTGGCGGACGTCGACCAGACACCGGTCCTGACCACATCGAGCGGCAGCACGTCGTTCGTCTCGGGCGACAACGCGGTCTCGACGCCGGTCGTGGTGGACGGGGGCCTGACGGTATCGGATCTCGACAACGGCACGCTCGCCTCGGCGACGGTGTCCGTCACCGGCGGCTTCCATGCCGGCCAGGACGTGCTGTCATTCAGGAATGACGGTGCGACGATGGGCAACATCACCGTCACCAGCTACGACGCGACGACCGGTGTGTTGACACTAAGCTCGTCCGGCGCGACCGCGACGCTCGCCCAATGGCAGGCCGCGCTACGCTCCGTGACCTATACCGACACGGCCGCCGTGCCCGATGCCGCTACGCGCACGATCAGCTTCACCGTCAACGACAGCGCGAAGGACAGCGCCGCCGGCACGAAGGCGATCACGATTACCGCAACGGATCAGACGCCGGTGGTTTCGATCGGCAACGATGGCTCGCCGACCTTCGCGAGCGGACCGAACGCGAACCCGGTCACGATCGCGCCGCAGATCAACGTGACGGACGCCGACAGCGGCGCCACGCTCGCCTCGGCGGCCATCTCGATCACCGGCGGCTTCCAGTCGGATCGCGACGTGCTCGCGTTCCACCCGAGCGGGGCGACCGGCAGCATCACCGCGACCTACGATGCGGCGACCGGCGTGCTGACGCTGAACGCGGCCGGCCCGGGCACGACGCTCGCGCAATGGCAAGCCGCGCTCGCCAGCGTCACGTATGCGGACCGCGCAAGCGAAACCAGCGCGAGCAGCCGCACGATCAGCTTCTCGGTCAACGACGGCCACAAGACCAGCGAGGCTTCCACGCGCACGGTGAAGATCGCCGCCGCGCCGCAGGTGGTGTCGTCGCCACCGCCCACGACGCAGTCGGGCCAACCGGCGCCGGCCACGCCGACCACGCTGCCGCCCAAGGGCAACGGCGTGAGCGCGGCAGGTCCGTCGAGCGCGCCCCCTTCGACCCCAAGCGCATTTGACGCACCGGCGCCCGACACGGTCATCACGTTCCCGCGCAACCTGACCGACAGCATCTCGAACCCGCTGATCGTGCTCGATGCGTTCGCCGAACCGCCTGAGGTCGGCTCGATCCCGGCCACCCACACGGCCACCTTCACCGCCGACGAAATCGGCACGAGCAGCTACGCGAACAGCGGCAGCGTCGGCGGATCGAACCGTCACGGTTCGCTGAGCGACACCTCGGTCGGTCCGATCGAAACGGCGCCCGTGCCGACCAGCGCGCCGCTCTCGCTCGATCTGCCCTCGCTCGCCATGCATCTGAACGTCGCGCCGGATCAAGCGTTCGTCGTCTCGCTGCCGGTCATGCTCGGTTCGAGCGAGGGCTTGCCGGTCGGCGCCGACGCGCATGTGGAACTGCGCCTCGCCGACGGCCGTCCGTTGCCGGCCTGGCTGCACTACGACCCGGTGCGCGGCACGCTGAGCGGCAAGGTGCCCGCGAATCAGCGCAGTGTGCAGATCGCGATCATCGCGCACGACGCGCAAGGTCATCAGACGCGCCGCGACGTGGCGATCGAATTCGGCGGTGCGAGCCGCTCCACGCATTCCGGCCAGGGGGGACACGACGCACCGCACGGTGCGGCCCGTGCGCCCGCTGCCACGCCGAATGCCACGCCGGCCACCCCCCCGCATGCGGCGCTGCCGTTCAGTAGCCCGCCGCTTGCCAAACCCTCGCTCGCCGAACAGTTCGTGCGCGCGCATGCGACGCTGCACGTGGCCCGTCCGGCCACCGCCGCCGCACCCGAGACCGCCGCGCGAGGTAACGCATGAGCGTCCGCCGTTTTCCGAATCCCATCATCTTTAGAAAGAGAGCCGCCGAATTGAACTCCTCGTCCGTAGCGGTGCGCGCACCGCGTCCCGCCTTGCTGGTGCTGTCGCTCGCCGTGATCTGGCTGTCGGGCTGCGCGGTCAAACCCTCGCCGTTTACCGATGCCGAACGCACCCAGACCGCGCAAGCCGACCGCACGTCGATGTTCGCGCAGCAACAGGCCGTGAGCGGCCCGATCACGCTCGACGAAGCCATGGCGCGCGCGATCCGCTACAACCTGGATCATCGGCTGAAGATGATGGAAGAGGCGCTCGCGCAGAAGCAGCTCGATCTGTCGAATTTCGATCTGCTGCCCAAGCTCACCGCGCAGGCCGGTTATACGACGCGCAATCACGAGCTCGCGTCGTCCTCGACGAACGTGTTCACCAACGAGCAATCGCTCGCGCCGTCTTATTCGACCGATAAGAACGACCGCACTGCGGACCTGTCGTTCTCGTGGAATCTGCTGGACTTCGGCGTCAGCTACTACGAGGCGAAAGAGCAGGCCGACCACGTGCTGGTGCTCGAACAGCGCCGCCGCAAGGTCGTGCAGCTGATGATGCAGCAGGTGCGCGAAGCGTACTGGCAAGCCACCGGCGCGCAACGTCTGCGCGATCGCATCGGACCGTTGCTCGATCAGGCGCGTTCCGCGCTGAACGATTCGCGTCAGGCGCAGCGTGAAAACCTGCGTGCGCCGCTCGATACGCTGAACTATCAGCACGCGCTGCTCGATCTGATGCGTCAGCTGGAAGAGATCCGCGACCAGCTCGAGGAGGCGAAGCCGCGTCTGGCCGCGCTGATGAATCTCGAACCGGGCAAGGACTACACGCTCGCGCCGCCGGAAGGCTTCGCGGTGCCGACCTTCGACATGCCGATGGACCGCATGGAAGAGACCGCGCTGGAGCGCCGCCCGGAACTGGTCGAGGCGAGCTACAACGAACGGATCAGCGTCAACGAAACCCATAAGGCGATGGCGAAGATGCTGCCCGGCATCGAATTCAGCCTCGGCACGCATTACGACAGCAACAGCTTCCTCGTCTATAACGCGTGGCGCGCGGCGGGCATCAGCGTGAGCTGGAATTTGCTGAACCTGATCAACGTGAAGAACATCAAGGGCATGGCCGACGCGCAGCTCGAAGTGGCGAAGACGCAGCGTCTCGCGCTGAGCATGGCGGTGCTCACGCAGGTGCACGTGGCCACCAGCGAGCTGAGCGCGAAACGCCGTCAGTTCGACCTGCTCAAGCAGATGAACGACGTCGACCAGCAGATTCTCGAACACACGCATAACGCGACGCAGGCGAACGCGCAGGGCAAGCTCGAGGAAATCCGCGCGGCGACCGGCGCGATGATGTCCGAGCTGCGTCTCTATCAGAGCTACGGCGAACTCGAAAATGCGTACGGGCAACTGCTCGCCACGCTCGGGCTCGATCCGGTGCCGGACACGGTCAAGGGTCACGATCTGGCTTCGTTGCAGCAGTCGATCAATCAGGAGCAGCAGCGCTGGGTCGCGCTCGGCCACGGCATCACGACCGGCGCCGCGCCGGTGGGGGCGGCGGGCGGGGTGGCCGTCGATCCGGCCAGCGCGCCCGTCAAGGCGCCGGCCGCCAGCACGCCGGCCGCCGCGCAACCTGGCGCGCCGGTCGCTGTGCAAACCAGCGCGCAGGCCACGGTCCAGGCAGCCGGTCCCGCAACAGGTGGAGTCAAGACGCAATGAAGTTTTCGCAGTGTGCGGCGTGGTGCGCAGTCGCAGTAATGTTGTCCGCACAACCGGTCTGGAGCGCGCAGCCTGGCGCCCAGCCGGACGTAAAACCCGTCGCGAAGGCCGCCGTCAAACCGGTTTCCGTGCAGGCCCCGGCGCTTGCGCCGCAAGCGGCGTCGGCGCAAAGCGATGCGTCCGGCGACGCGGGCAAGATCCGCATCCAGTTGGTGTCGCGCGATCAGGTGGATCTGTCGAGCGAAATCGCCGCCAAGATCGCGACGCTGCCGTTGCGTGACGGCGACGCGTTCCGCACCGGTCAGACGCTGGTGTCGCTCGACTGCTCGCTGTACACGGCGCAATTGCGCAAGGCCCAGGCCGAAGCCGGCGCCGCCAGCGATCTGCTGAACGTGGATCAGCGGCTCGCACAACTGCATTCGGTCGGCGAACTCGAAGTGCAGCAGGCGGCCGCCAAGCTGAAGGCGAGCAACGCCGAGGTCGCGTACATGCAGGCGACCGTGCGCAAATGCGTGATCACCGCGCCGTTCGACGGCCGCGTCTCGAAGCGTTCGGCCGCGCCGCAGCAGTTCGCGGAACCGGGCAAACCGCTGCTGACGATCGTCGACACCAGCCGCCTCGAACTCAAAATGATCGTGCCGTCGAAGTGGCTGGTCTGGCTGAAGCCCGGCCATGCGCTCAGCGTGCAGGTCGACGAGGTCGGCAAGACCTATCCGGCGCAGGTCGCCCGCATCGGCGCGCGCGTCGATCCCGTAACGCAGACCGTCGACGTGACGGCGGCCCTGACCGGCAGCGTGCCCGAATTGCTGCCGGGCATGAGCGGCTGGGCCACCTTCGCCAGCCGATGACCGCCATGCATCCGGCGCCCGGTGGGCCGTCGCCCGGGAATCACGCGAACAACGTGCGCATCGACCCGCAGCAGCTGGCGATGCTGTGGCAACTCGCGGCTCGCGCGCGCGACGCGCAGACCGAAGCGACGCTCGGCTTCACCGTGGTCAACGAAACGCTGTCGTTGCTGCCGTACCGGCAGGCCGCCTGGTGGCGCGGCACTGCGCCCGGCACGGTGGCGGCGGTGTCCGGCTTGCCGGAAAGCGATCCGAATGCGCCTTACGTGCAGTGGCTTGGCGCGCTGTGCCGGGTGCTGGCGCGTGCGCCTGAAAGCGCTGCGCCGCACGCGGGCGATGCAACCGTGGCGCCGCCCATCGAGCGCGCGCGCGCCTTCACCGCGGCCGATCTCGCCGTGGACCCTGCGGCCGCGCATGTCGTGCAGGACTGGCAGGCGTGGTGGCCCGAGCATGGTCTGTGGCTGCCGCTGGCCGATCGCAGCGGGCGTGCGCTCGGCGGCGTGGTATTCGCACGCGACGCCGCGTGGACCGCGGTGGATTGCGCCTTGCTCGGCGAACTCGCGCAGGTCTGGGCGCATGCCTTCGCGGCGTTCGGCCCACGGCCTTCGTGGTTCGAACGGGCGCGCGTGATTCTGAAGCCTGGGAGGCAGCAGCGTCGCGTACTGATTGCATTGGTGGTTGCGTGCCTGATTCCCGTGCGGCTGACGGTGCTCGCACCGGCCGAAGTCACACCGAAAGATCCGTTCGTGGTGCGCGCGCCGCTCGACGGCGTGATCGACCGTTTGTACGTGCAACCGAACCAGCCGGTCGCGGCCGGCACGCCGCTGCTCGGGCTCGACGCCACGACGTTGCAATCGCGCTATGCGCTGGCGCGCAAGGACTTCGATACCGCGCAGGAAGAGTACCGGCAGACCGCGCAACTCGCCGTCACCGACGACCGCAACCGTCTCGACATGGCCGAGCGCAAGGGCAAGCTCGACCAGAGCGCCGTGCAACTCGACTTCACCGCGCAGCAACTCGCGCGCGTGCGGGTCAGCGCCGCGCGTCCGGGCGTGGCAGTGTTCGCCGATCCGAACGAATGGACCGGCAAGGCGGTCGCCGTCGGCGAAAAGATCCTGTTGCTGGCCGATCCGGCGCATGTCGAACTGAGTGCTTATCTGCCGGTCGCCGACAACGTCGACGTGAAAGCCGGCGCGACGATCACGCTGTATCCGAAGAGCTCGCCGCTCGCCACTTACGAAGCGCGGATCGACTCGGTCGCGTATCGTGCCGAGCCGACGCCCGACGGCGTGCTCGCGTACCGCATCCGCGCCACCTTTAGCGACGCCACGGCGCGTCCGCCGCTCGGCGCGATGGGCACCGCGCGGATTCATGGCAACTGGGTGCCGTTGTTCTACTACGTGCTGCGGCGCCCGTTGACGCTCGCGCGTCAGTGGCTGGGTTGGTAACGCGATGTGCTCCGCCCGTTTGAGTATGAGTGGGACCGCCAAGCGTGGGGCCGCACGATGAGCCGCCTGCCGCAACTTCGCCAAGAGCTGACGCTTAGCGCCGGCGCGCCCACGCCGGAGGGCGCGCCGACCTGGATGCTGCACGACCCCGCCGCGAACCGTTTTTTCCAGCTTGGCTGGCCGGCCTTCGAGCTGCTGTCGCGCTGGCCGCTCGACGACGCCAACGCGATCGTCGCCAGTGTGAATCGCGACACGACGCTGACCGTCACGATCGACGACATGGAAGCGCTCGTGCGCATGCTGCAGCAGCAGAACCTGCTGGTCGCGCGCACCGCGAGCGACGCCGACCGGCTGGCCGCCCGCGCCGAAGCGGGGCGGCTCGGCCAGGCGATGTGGCTGCTCAAGCACTACCTGATGATCCGGATTCCGCTGTGGCATCCCATGGCGTTTCTGCGGCGCACCGCGCGCTACGCGTCGTTCGCGTTTCGTCCGGTGTTCTGGATGATGATCGCCGCTTGCGCGGTGCTCGGTCTGTTCCTCGTGTCACGCCGCTGGGACGAATTCCTGCATACGTTCCACTCGTATGCGGATCTGCAAGGCCTCGTCGCGATCGGCATCGCGATCGGCATCGCGAAGGTGCTGCACGAATTCGCGCATGCGTTTACCGCGCAGCGTTACGGCTGCCGCGTGCCGACCATGGGCGTGGCCTTTCTCGTGATGCTGCCGGTGTTGTACACGGATACCACCGAAGCCTGGAAAGTGCCGAGCCGCGCGAGCCGTCTGCGGATCGGCGCGGCCGGCATGCTGAGCGAACTCGCGCTCGCCGCCGTGGCGACGCTCGCCTGGAGTCTGCTGCCCGACGGCCCGCTGCGTGCCGGCGCGTTTCTGCTCGCCACCACCACGTGGATCGGCACGCTGGCGATCAACGCGAGTCCGTTCATGCGCTTCGACGGCTATTTTTTGCTGTCCGACTGGCTCGATACGCCGAACCTGCACGACCGCGCGTTCGCGCTCGGCCGCTGGTGGCTGCGCGAATGGCTGTTCGGTCTCGGCGAGCCGCAGCCGGAGCCGTGCTCGCCGTCGCGGCGGCGGTTTCTCGTCGGCTTTGCGTTTGCAACGTGGTTTTACCGGCTCGCGGTGTTTTTCTCGATCGCGCTGGTCGTGTATCACGCGTTTTTCAAGGTGTTGGGGCTGATGCTGTTTTGCATCGAGTTCGGCTGGTTCATCGTGCGGCCGATGTGGCGCGAAACGCTCGCGTGCTGGCAGCGTCGCGCGCAATTGCGCTGGTGCCGGCAGACCCGGCGCAGTGCGTTGCTCGGCGCGTTGCTGATCGGCTTTCTGGTGGTGCCGTGGCACGCGGGCGTGAGTGCGCCGGCGGTGTTCGGGCCGCAACACGCGCAGGGCCTGTACACGGTGGCGGCGGGTTACGTGGCGGCGACGCCGCCGCCCGCCCGGGACGGTCAGACGGTGCAAGCCGGCGAGGTACTCGCGACCATCGTGTCGCCCGACCTCGCGTACCGGCTCAAAGCCGCGCAGGCCGAAGAGGCCTTGCTGCGCTGGCAGGTCGAACAGCAGGCCTTCGACGACCGCCTGCGCGAGCAGGGCGTTGCATTGACGCGGCGCTGGGATGCGGCGCGCCAGACGATCGCGGGATTGCAGGCGGAGATCGGGCAGTTGACGATCCGCGCGCCGTTTGCCGGCACGCTCGACGTACCCGGCGACGCGGTCGCGGCCGGCACCTGGCTGCCGCGCGGCGAACGGCTCTACGACGTGATCGGGCCGGGCGGCATCAAGGGCGATGCCTTCGTCGGCGAAAACGACGTGGGCCGCGTGCGGGCCGGCGAGCCGGCGGTGTTCGTCGCGACGCTCGCGGAAATGCGGCCGGTGCATTGCCGCGTGCAGGCCGTCGACAAGGTGAACATCGGCGTGCTCGACGAGCCTTCCGTCGCGAGTCAGTATGGCGGTCCGATTCCCGCCGAGCAGGACGCGAAGACGCACCAGCTGGTGCCGCTGCAGGCGACCTGGCAAGTGCGGATCGACGACTGCGACAGCGGCAGGACGCTGCCGCGGGAGTTGACCGGCAGCGCGTCGCTGGATGGCGGGCGGGAGAGTTATGCGGGCAAGTGGCTGCGTTCGCTCGTCGCGGTCATGCAGCGGGAAGGCGGCTTTTAGGCGAGCCCCCGCCGCGCGGCGACCGCTCAGTTCGGCGCGGCCACGTTGAACGGCTTGCCCGGTATCCACGCCCACGTGGCCAGCACTTTTGCACCTGCCGGGCCGGCCTTCGTGACGTGGATGACGTTGGCCGGCATCCGGTAACTCTCGCCGGCATGCACGACCCGGTCGGACCGGCCGTCCACCTGAACGGTCACTTCCCCTTCCAGCACATAGGCGAGCTCCGGGCCGGTTGCCTTGTGCCGCGGTTTAGCCGCGTTCGGCGGGAATTCGGCGACACCCATGCCCATCTCTCGTAGAGTGCCTGCCAGGGGGACGCGTTGCAGCACGACGGTGTCTTTGGCGGGCGGCGGCGCGGCGGGGGTATTGGCTGGGTTGACGGCCTTTGCTTCGGCCGTGTTGGCGGCATTGGCGGCATTGGCCAATTGCAACGGCGCGCTCAGCGTCATTGCCGCCGTCACGATCGACGCCAAACAAAACACGCGGCTCATGGCGATTCTCCTTTTCATCAACGCGCGCCGGCAGCGCCGAGCGCCGTCAGAATCCGATGCGCGACGGTGACACGATCCTCGATCGGTACGTTCTTGTTCGCCAGCATCACGATCCCGAGCTGCTTGCCAGGAATAAACGCGACGTACGTGCCGAAGCCGTTCGTCGAACCGGTCTTGTTGATCCACACATCCTGCTGCGGCGCGAGCGGCGGCTCGATGGCGGTGACGGGTGTCGCTTTCATCGTCATCGTTGCGGAGTTGCCTTCGAGCAGGGTCTTCAGCGTCACCGGATACGCGTACTGTTCCCAGATCAGGTCCTGAGTCATCACGCCCGCCGTGAAGTAACCGGTATGCGTCGCCGTGATCGCGCGTTGCCACGCTGGGTCGATCCGCACGAGGTTCATGTTTGCTTGCAGGAAGCGCGTCAGGTCGGTGGCCGTCGTCTTGACGCCGTACGCCTCGGCGGATAACACGCCGGGCGCGACGCGGATCGGCGCGCCGTCCTTTTTGTAGCCTTGCGCGTAGTCCGGCATGCGGGCCTGCGGTACATCGATATAGCTGTGCTTCAGGCCGAGCGCGGGGAACAGGCGCTGCTGCATCAACGGCGTGAACGCGTCGCCCATGCTTTTGGCCGCGATCAGTCCGAGCGTGCCGATGCCGGGATTCGAATACGTTCGGCAAGTGCCCGGCGTACAGCCCGGTTTCCATGCCTTGAGGTAGCGCAGAAACTGCGCGTCGTTCTGGATCTCGTCGGGCACTTGCAACGGCAGCACGCCGGGCGTATGCGTGCCCAGATTGACGAGGCTCACGTTGCCGAACGGACTGCCTTGCAGCGACGGCAGATATTGGCTCGTCCTGTCGGACAGCGACAGCTTGCCGCTGACCTGCGCATAAGACGCCAGCGTCGCCGTGAAGGTCTTGCTGACGGAGCCGATCTCGAACAGCGTGTCTTGCGTGACCGGCTTGCCGGTTTCCGTCGACGCCACGCCGTAATTGAACACGTAAGGCTGACCCGCGACGATCACGCCGACCGCCATGCCGCGTACGCCGTCTTTGGTCATGAGCGGTTGAATCGCGGCGTCGACGGTGTGCTGGATCGTGGCGCGCGAGGTGTCGGCGGCGGCGTACGTTGTCGTGGCGATCGCGCACAGGGCGGTGAATAAGAGCGGTGCGATCGTCGTGATGGGAGTGAGAGGGCGGAGCTTCATTTGCGTCGTTTCCTTGAATATCGGCCAGGCCGCACTATCCGACTTTTACGGTTGGCTGACAATCGACGATATGTTGCGCGAGGGTAAAGAAAATCTTGTGGGCGAAGCGGCCACGTCGATTTCGGATCGGCTCGATCCGGTTCCAGATAACACGCCTTTACCTCTCTATCTGAACAGGTGTTTTCCCCGAGGGAATTACTAAGCTGCCTGTGTGCCATTTCTGGCTATTCAGCATGCCGGACGGGTAGAACGACCCGTTATTGAAAATGGCTAAAAATCGATTCTCACTCAGGAGAAAACCTTGAAAGCCAACTTTATAAGAGGCATAGCGGCCGGTCTCGTGTGTGCCGTGATCGCGGCATGCGGCGGAGGTACTTCGGATCCGGCAGGTATCAGTCAAAAGAAAATGTCCAATGTCGCGGCTGCGGCAAAGGGATTCATTTTCAGCCCGTACAAAGATCTCACGATCAACATGAACTGGAACACGAATGTGATTTCCACCAACGTGACGGGGTCCTTGCAACCCATCCTGAACGTGATGCCGGGCAAACTCAATACGCTGACCTGGGCATTCGCCACCGGCGAATGCGGCAGCGAAAACTGGGCCGGCCTGACGCCTTCGCAGGTGGCGGGGTCGAACGTTCAGGCGGCGGTTAATGCGGGCAAAAGCTATATCGTTTCCACCGGCGGCGCGGCAGGCTCGTTCACCTGTGGCTCGGATGCCGGCTTCAGCAAGTTTATCCAGACCTATTATTCAGCCAATATGCTGGGTGTCGATTTCGACATTGAAGCGGGCCAAAGTCAGGGCGATATCAACAACCTGATCCAGCGTGTGATCGTTGCGCAAAGAACCTATCCCAACCTGCGTTTCAGCTTCACGATCGCGACATTGGGCGGTAATTCGCCGCAAAGTCTGGGCGATACGGGCGTCATGGTCATGAACGCCATTCAGGCCGCCGGTCTGACGAATTACACGATCAACCTGATGACGATGGACTACGGCAGCGCCATTGCGGGCAATTGCGTGGTGGGCAGTAGCGGTTCGTGCGACATGGGGCAATCGGCGGTTCAGGCGGCGATCAATCTGCACGGCTATTACGGCGTGCCGTATAGCCAGATAGAACTGACGCCGATGATCGGCGGCAACGATACGCAAGACGAGGTCTTTACCACGGCCGACGTCGCCACCGTATCCGCATTCGCCACACAGAACGGCCTGGCCGGCGTGCATTTCTGGTCGTTCGATCGCGACAACGACTGCGCGCCCGGCTACGCGTCGCCCACCTGCAATAGTTATGGCCAGGCGGGCACGTTGGGCTTTACCAATCAGTTCATCGCCCAGTTAGGCCTTTGAGCGACGCGAGCGCGGCGATTGCGGCGAGGGCGGCGGCGCTCACACCGCCGCCGTGGCCTCGCGTTTTCTCGAGGGCGCGCCGTTCGCGACGAAGTAGGGCGTCTCGACGCGCGCCAACGCCTGCCGCCCGCGAATCCGGTCGGCGATTTTCTCCGCGAGCATGATGGTCGGGGCGTTCAGATTGCCCGTCGTGATGAGCGGCATGATCGACGCGTCGACCACACGCAGCGCCTCCATGCCGTGGACGCGACCCTCGTTGTCCACCACCGCCATGTCGTCATAGCCCATCTTGCACGAGCATGACGGATGAAACGCCGTCTCCGCGCGCATGCGCACGAAGGCGTCGAGCTGTTCGTCGGTGCTCAGTTCGGCGCCGGGGTTCAGCTCGCGGCCGCGATAACGCTCGAGCGCCGGTTGCCGCATGATTTCGCGCGTGATCCGGATGCCGTCGCGGAACTCGCGCCAGTCGAGCGGATCGGCCATGTAGTTGAACAGGATGCTCGGATGCGCGTTCGGATCGCGCGAAGCGAGCTTCACGCGGCCGCGGCTCGGCGAACGCATTGAGCCGACATGGGCCTGAAAGCCGTGCATCCTGATCGCATTCGAGCCGTTGTAATTGATCGCGACCGGCAGGAAGTGATACTGGATGTTCGGCCACAAATCGTCGTCGCGCGTGCGGATAAAGCCGCCTGCTTCGAACTGGTTGCTCGCGCCGATACCCGTGCCGTTCAGCATCCATTCGAGGCCGATGCCGGGCTGGTTCCACCATTGCAACGCGGGGTAAAGCGATACGGGCTCCTTGCACTCGTACTGGATGTACATCTCCAGATGGTCCTGCAGGTTTTCGCCGACGCCGGGCAGATCGTGCACGAGCGGCACGTCGAGTTCGCGCAGCCATGTGGATCGGCCCACGCCGGAGCGCTGCAACAGTTGCGGGGAGGCAATCGCGCCGCTGCACACCAGCACTTCGCGGCGCGCCTGCGCGTTCACCGCCTTGCCGTGATGCAGATAGGTCACGCCGACCGCCCGCTTGCCGGAGAACAGCACGCGATCGGTCACCGCATGCGTGACGATGGTCAGATTCGGCCGCGTCTTTGCGCGATCCAGATAGCCGCGTGCCGTGCTCGAACGCCGGCCGTTGGCGGTGACCGTGCGGTCCATCGGGCCGAAGCCTTCCTGCTGGTAGCCGTTCAGATCGTTGGTGCGGGCAAAGCCGGCCTGGACGCCGGCTTCGACCATCGCGGCGAATAGCGGATTGTTGCCGGGCTTGCTGGTGGTGACATGCACCGGCCCGTCGCCGCCGTGGTACGCATTCGCGCCGGCGTCGCGCGTTTCGGCCTTGCGGAAATACGGCAGGCAATCCAGATAGGTCCAGTTTTCCAGACCCGGGCGGGTGGCCCAGCCGTCGTAATCGAGCGCATTGCCGCGGATGTAGCACATGCCGTTGATCAGCGACGAGCCGCCGAGCCCCTTGCCGCGGCCGCATTCCATGCGGCGGTTGTTCATATGCGGCTCGGGGTCCGTTTCGTACGCCCAGTTGTAGCGGCGGCCTTGCAGCGGATAAGCGAGCGCAGCCGGCATTTGCGTGCGGAAATCGAAGCGGTAGTCGGGACCGCCCGCTTCGAGCAGCAGCACGCTCACGTCCGCGTCTTCAGTGAGGCGCGACGCGAGCACGTTGCCCGCCGAACCCGCACCGACGACGATGTAGTCGTATTCGTTCGAAGCCATCGCGTTTCTCCTCGTCAGAACACCGGTTGATAGGGGCCGAGTTCGACCTGCACGGACTTGAGGCGCGTGTAGTGTTCGAGCGTGGTCATGCCGTTTTCGCGGCCGACGCCCGACTGCTTATAGCCGCCCACCGGCATTTCGGCGGGCGACTCGCCCCACGTATTGATCCAGCAGATGCCCGCTTCGAGCCGATGAATCACGCGATGCGCGCGCGCCAGGTTCTCGGTCACGACGCCCGCGGCGAGTCCGTACGCGGTGTGGTTCGCGCGCTCGACGGCCTCGTCTTCGTCGTTGAAAACGAGCAGACTCATGACGGGCCCGAAGATCTCCTCACGCACGATACGCATCTCGTCGCGGCAGTCGGCGAACACGGTGGGCTCGACGTACTGGCCATGCCCGAAATGACCCTTGGTGAGTCGCCGGCCGCCCGCGATCAGCCGCGCGCCTTCCTGCACGCCGCTTTCTATATAGCCCAGCACCTTCTGCAATTGCGCGGCGCTGACCAGCGGGCCGAAGTTGGTGTGCGGATCGTCAGGCGCGCCCACCCGAATGCGTTTGACCCGCGCCAGCACGAGCGTTTCGAAGCGCTCCATCACGCTGCGTTGCACGAACACGCGCGTGCCGTTGGTGCAGACCTGGCCGGCGCTGAAGAAGTTGGCGCTCATCGCGATGTCGGCGGCGCGTTCGAGGTTGGCGTCGTCGAACACGAGCAAGGGCGACTTGCCGCCGAGTTCCATCGTCACCTCTTTCAGCGACGAAGCGCCGGCGAGGGACATCACTTTCTTGCCGGTCTCCACGCCGCCGGTAAACGAAATCTTCTCGATGTCCGGATGCGCGGCGAGCATGGCGCCCACCCGGCCGTCGCCCTGCACGACGTTGAAGACGCCGGCCGGTAGGCCAGCTTCGGTGTAGATCTCGGCGAGTTTCAACGCCGACAGCGGGGTGATTTCGCTCGGCTTGAAAATCATCGCATTGCCGGCCGCGAGGGCGGGCGCCGACTTCCAGCACGCAATCTGGATCGGGTAATTCCACGCGCCGATGCCCGCGCAGACGCCCAACGGCTCGCGCCGTGTATAAACGAACGACGACGGCCGCAGCGGGATCTGCTGCCCCTCGATCGCGGTGGCGAGCCCTGCGTAGTACTCGATCACGTCAGCGCCGGTGACGATGTCCACGGCTTGCGTTTCCGCGATCGGCTTGCCGGTGTCGCGTGTTTCGAGCGCGGCGAGTTCGTCGTTGCGCTCGCGCAATAGCTCGACCGCGCGGCGCAGAATCCGCGAGCGTTGCATGGCCGTAAGCGCGGCCCATTCGATTTGGCCCTCGCGCGCGGATCGCACCGCACGGTCGACGTCCGCAGCCGACGCCTGTTGCACCGTGGCGAGCGTTTCGCCGGTCGCGGGATCGAGCGTGTCGAAGGTTTCTCCGCCGGTCGCGTCGACGTAGTCGCCGCCGATATAGAGACGTTGGGTTGCGAATACCGCCATGACTTGCTCCTTGCTGAAGAGTGGACTGGTCTAGGCGCTTGCCGCCAGCACCAGATCGATATATTCATTGGCCACGCGCAGCGCCGCTCGGGTGTCGAACGGTTCGCCCGACAACGCGCCGCGCAGCCACAAGCCGTCGATCAGCGCCGCGAGGCCGCTGGCCGCGCGGCGTGCCGCCGGACGCGGCAGCGCTTTCGAAAAATCCGCGCACAGGTTCGAGTTCAGCCGCCGCGTGTTGACATACTGCAAGCGCCGCAATGCCGGCTTGTGCATGCTTTCGGACCAGAACGCGAGCCAGGTTTTCATCACCGGCCCGCTGGTTTGCTCCGCGTCGAAATTGGCGGCAACCACCGCGCGCAGTTTCGAGCGCGGGTCGGCCCTCGCAGCCCGGCGGCGGCGCGACGTGGCTTGCCACAGATCGCGCAATACGTGCCGCATGGTGGCTTCGAGCAGCCCGTCCTTGTCGCCGAAATAGTGACTGACGATGCCGGTGGAAATGCTCGCGCGCTGCGCCACGGAAGCGAGCGTGGCGCCCGCGAGACCGGTCTGGTCGATCGTGAGCAGGGTGGCGTCGATCAACTGCGCGCGACGGATTTCGCGCATTCCGAGTTTGGGCATGGCGCTGACGGTCATGGTGCAAAAGGCGGGCAAGCGGCGCGGGCGTGTCGTTCGCCGACCCGTTGGATGGGCCATGTTAGTTTTTTTATATTGAACGGTCAATCAATAAAAACCGGTGTGACTGAACGCGGGGGCGGCTTGCGGCGGCCGTGTCGGTTCCGGCCAAACTCGTGTCGCGTTGGAACCCAGTGCTTTGCTCCGCGGGCGCTACGCTCGTTGAACGGCGTGCCGCGCGAGAGTCGGTCACGCCGTTCACAAGACATGGAGACAGACAATGAGCAGCAATCGCGGCGTCGTGTATCTCGGGCAGGGCAAGGTGGAAGTGCAGTCGATCGACTTTCCGAAGATGGTCGATCCACGCGGCCGGTCGATCGGCCACGGCGTGATCCTGAAGGTGGTGAGTACGAATATTTGCGGCTCGGATCAGCACATGGTGCGCGGCCGCACGACCGCCGAAGTGGGTCTCGTGCTCGGTCATGAAATCACCGGCGAGGTGGTCGAAGTGGGCCGCGACGTCGAGACGCTGAAGATCGGCGATCTGGTGTCGGTGCCGTTCAACGTGGCTTGCGGACGCTGTCCGACCTGCAAGGCGCAGCATACCGGCGTGTGCCTGAACGTGAATCCGTCGCGCGCGGGCGGCGCGTATGGCTACGTGGACATGGGCGGGTGGATCGGCGGCCAGGCCGAATACGTGCTGGTGCCGTACGCGGATTTCAACCTGCTGAAATTCCCCGACTACGCCCAGGCGATGTCGAAAATCCGTGACCTCACGTGTCTGTCCGACATTCTGCCGACCGGCTATCACGGTGCGGTGATGGCGGGCGTGAAGCCGGGCGCGACCGTTTATATCGCGGGAGCGGGGCCGGTGGGCATGGCGGCAGCGGCTTCCGCGCGACTGTTGGGCGCGGCCTGCACGATTGTCGGCGATATGAACGAGGCGCGGCTCGCGCATGCTCGCAAGATGGGTTTCCAGACCGTCGATCTGTCGAAGGACGCCACGCTGGCGGAGCAGATCGAGCAGATTCTCGGCAAGCCGGAAGTGGATTGCGCGGTGGACTGCGTGGGCTTCGAGGCGCACGGTCACGGCAGTAGCGGTTCGCACGAGGAAGCGCCGGCTACCGTGCTCAATTCGCTGATGGAGATCACGCGGGCGGCGGGTGCGATCGGCATTCCCGGTCTTTACGTGACCGACGATCCGGGCGCGGTCGACGCCGCCGCTCGCAAAGGCGCACTGAGCATCCGCTTCGGACTGGGTTGGGCGAAGTCGCACTCGTTCCATACCGGCCAGACGCCGGTGATGAAGTACAACCACAATCTGATGCAGGCGATCTTGTGGGACCGTTTGCCGATTGCGGATATCGTCAACGTGACGGTGGTGTCGCTGGACGATGCGCCGGAAGGGTATCGGCAGTTCGACGGCGGCGCGCCACGCAAGTTCGTGATCGATCCGCATGGGTTGTTGAAGGCGGCTTGATGCGAACCCGGGGCCGGGTAGCGCGAACCTGAGAGGGCTGAACCACAAAAAAACAAACGCGTTGAACGGTATCCCGCTCAACGCGTTTTTTTGTGTTCTTCGCTTTTGTCGGCGAAGCCGGCTAATCCAACCTCAAGCCGCCATCACCGGCAGCGCCGCCAGCGAAGGCGCCTGCTTGCGCCGCTCGCGTGTCGGCGCCGTGCCGAACGCGTCGCGATAGCTCTTCGAGAAGTGGCACGCCGACTGGAACCCGCACGCCATCGTGATGTGCATGATCGACATATCGGTCTGCAGCAGCAATTCGCGGGCGCGCCGCAAGCGCAGCGTCAGATAGTAATGGGTCGGCGTCATCCCCAGATGTTCGCGGAATAGCCGCTGCAATTGCCGTTGCGACATGCCGGCGAGCCGCGCGAGTTCTTCGCGCGACAACGGCTCTTCGATGTTGTTCTCCATTAGCGAGATCACTTCGAACAGCGACTTGTTGGCCGAACCAAGCCGCGCCACCAGCGGCATTTTCTGTTGCGCACTGGTGTCGCGCACATGTTCGACGATGAACTGCTCGGCGATTTGCGTGACGCGTGCCGTGCCGACGCGTGGTGCGATCAGGTTCAGCATCATGTCGAGCGGCGCGACGCCGCCGGTACACGTCACCCGATCGCGGTCGATCACGAATAGCTCTTTCAGAAAGCGCGTATCGGGAAACTCCTCCTTGAGCGCCGACATGTTCTCCCAATGAATCGCGCACGCGTAACCAGCCAGCAGACCGGCGCGCGCCAGCGCGTAGGTGCCCGTGCACAGGCTGCCGAGCACGCTGCCCATGCGGGCGAAACGGCGCAATGCGGAGAGGTGGTCCGGGGTCGTGGCGCGTTGCACGTCGATGCCGCCGACCACGAACACGATATCCGGTTGCCCGACGCAGTCGACCGGCCCGGTGTCGACCGAGAGACCGTTGCTCGCCGCGACCGGACCGCCGTCGGGACTCACGATCGACCAGCGGTATAGCGTTTGCCCCGTCAGATAGTTCGCCATGCGCAGCACTTCGATGGCGTTGGTGAACGCGATCATCGTGAAGTTGGGGAGCGGCATGAATGCGAAGTGCGACAACGACGCCGTGCGATCGGTGGACATGGGAGGAATGATTCCTTCGAATCTGTAATGTCGCGTCGCCGTGGGGAGCGGCGACTGCTGCAATTTTGAGGACTAGCGCAACTACCGTGCCATCAGGCTAAACCCTCGGTTGGCTGTCGAATGGTCTGGAACGCTCGACGATCGGCACCAGAACGGAGCCCGACGACACGGTTGGCGCACCCGAAGCGCGCACGACGTTCAGGTGCAGTGCAGCATGGGCGGGTCGCGGGCGTCGTGCGGCAGGGCGCTTGCCGCGAGCGACGCGCCCGGCGAGCCGCGCCGACTTGTCGAAAAAGGACGTGTATGGCGGAAAAGGCAAAGAACGCGTCTGAATTCGTAAATTGACGCGCGGGGCGAACGTCAAGAATAGACCCAATGCAGAGCGGCGACAGCGCGGTGCACATGCCGCACCGGACGGCGCTCACGGCCCTTCCGTCAACGACTTAACGGACATTCCATGTCGAACCCGAATCCCTTCTTCGAAGAACCGCTGGCCGCCCGCGACGCGGCAGTGCGCGGCGCCATTCTGAAAGAACTCGAGCGCCAGCAGTCGCAGGTCGAACTGATCGCGTCGGAAAACATCGTGTCGCGCGCGGTGCTCGAAGCGCAGGGCTCGGTGCTGACCAACAAGTACGCGGAAGGGTATCCGGGCAAGCGTTACTACGGCGGTTGCGAATACGCGGACGTGATCGAAACGCTGGCGCTCGATCGTATCAAGCAGCTGTTCAACGCGAAATTCGCCAACGTGCAGCCGCATTCCGGCGCGCAGGCCAACGGCGCGGTGATGCTGGCGCTGGTCAAGCCCGGCGACACGGTGCTCGGCATGTCGCTCGACGCGGGCGGCCATCTGACGCACGGCGCCAAACCGGCCATGTCGGGCAAATGGTTCAACGCGGTGCAGTACGGCGTGAAGCGCGACACGATGCTGATCGACTACGAGCAGATCGAGGAACTCGCGCAGCAGCACAAACCGGCGCTGTTGATCGGCGGTTTCTCGGCCTATCCGCGTGAGCTGGACTTCGCCCGCCTGCGCAAGATCGCCGACGGCGTCGGCGCGAAGCTGATGGTGGATATGGCGCACATTGCCGGCGTGATCGCGGCGGGCCGTCACCAGAATCCGGTCGACCACGCACATGTGGTCACGTCCACCACGCACAAGACCTTACGCGGTCCACGCGGCGGTTTTGTTCTGACGAATGACGAAGACATCGCCAAGAAAATCAATTCGGCGGTGTTCCCCGGCTTGCAGGGCGGTCCGCTGATGCATGTGATCGCCGGCAAGGCAGTCGCGTTCGGCGAGGCGCTGCAACCGGGTTTCAAGACCTATATCGACAACGTGCTCGCCAATGCGAAGGCGCTCGGCGACGTGCTGAAGGAAGGCGGCGTCGACCTCGTGACCGGCGGCACGGACAACCATCTGCTGCTGGTGGATCTGCGGCCGAAGGGCCTGAAGGGCAATCAGGTGGAGCAGGCGCTGGAACGCGCGGGCATCACCTGCAACAAGAACGGTATTCCGTTCGACGCGGAGAAGCCCACGATCACCTCCGGCGTTCGCCTCGGCACGCCCGCGGGCACCACGCGCGGCTTCGGCGTGAGCGAGTTCCGCGACGTGGGGCGCCTGATCGTCGAGGTGTTCGACGCGCTGCGCGATCACCCCGAAGGCCATGCCGCCACCGAACAACGCGTGCGCCGCGAGATTTTCGCGCTGTGCGAACGCTTTCCCATCTACTGAGCACGCCTGGAGCGAACCATGAGTACTCTGCACGACAACAGCATCATCATCGACGGTCTGAACATTTCGAAGTTCGAGCGCTCGGTGTTCGAGGACATGCGCAAGGGCGGCGTGACCGCGGTCAACTGCACCGTGTCGGTCTGGGAAAGCTTCCAGAAGACGGTCGATAACATTGCCGAAATGAAGCAGCAGATCCGCGAGTACGGCGAGATTCTGACGCTGGTGCGCACCACCGCCGACATTCACCGTGCGAAGAAAGAGAACAAGACCGGCATCATTTTCGGTTTCCAGAACGCCCATGCGTTCGAGGACAACCTCGGCTATATCGAGGCCTTCAAGGACCTCGGCGTGAACGTGGTGCAGCTTTGCTACAACACGCAGAATCTGGTGGGCACCGGCTGCTATGAACGCGACGGCGGTCTGTCCGGTTATGGCCGCGAAGTAATCCAGGAGATGAACCGCGTCGGCATCATGGTCGATCTCTCGCATGTGGGCGGCAAGACGTCGTCGGAAGCGATCGCCGCGTCGAACAAGCCGGTGTGCTACTCGCATTGCTGTCCGTCGGGGCTGAAAGAACACCCGCGCAACAAGAGCGACGAGCAATTGAAAGAGATTGCCGACGCGGGCGGTTTTGTCGGCGTGACGATGTTCGCGCCGTTCCTCAAGCGCGGCCCGGATGCGACCGTCGACGACTATATCGAAGCGATCGAATACGTGGTGAATCTGATCGGCGAAGACCAGGTGGGGATCGGCACCGACTTCACGCAAGGCTATAGCACCGAGTTCTTCGACTGGATCACGCACGACAAGGGCCGTTATCGCCAACTGACGAACTTCGGCAAGGTCGTGAATCCGGAAGGCATTCGCACGATCGGCGAGTTTCCGAACCTGACGGCTGCGATGGAACGCGCCGGCTGGAGCGAAACGCGCATCAAAAAGATCATGGGCGAGAACTGGGTGCGCGTGTTCGGCGAAGTCTGGACGGTTTGATTTTCGCGCTGGCCTGCGATTCCTACACTGACCCCACGTAAAAAAACGGAACCCTCACATGCAACCGCAACTGCCGATCAACGTCGATCCGGACACCGGCGTCTGGACCACCGACGCGCTGCCGATGCTGTACGTGCCGCGCCATTTCTTCACGAACAATCACACCGCCGTGGAAGAAGCACTCGGGCTCGATGCGTATGCCGAGATTCTCTACAAGGCCGGCTACAAGTCCGCGTATTTCTGGTGCGACAAGGAAGCCAAACAGCACGGCATTGCCGGCATGGCGGTGTTCGAACACTACCTGAACCGTCTGTCGCAACGCGGCTGGGGTCTCTTCAAGATCACTGAGGCCGATCCGTCCAGCTCGCACGCGCGCATCGAATTGCATCACTCGTCGTTCGTGCTCGCGCAGCCGGGTAAGGTCGGCAAGCTTTGCTACATGTTTGCGGGCTGGTTTGCAGGCGCGATGGACTGGGTCAACGATACCGCGCCAGATAGCGCGCGCAAGGGTCCGCCGTCCCATTCGCGCGAAGCGCAGTGCGCGGCCGAACACCACGACCATTGCGTATTCGAAGTGTCGCCGCTCGCGGCGTAGTGCCTGACTGACGCGTTTATCACGACGCCGGCAAACGCGCGGCAGAGCGCAACAAGCTATTCATTCCGAGGTCGATTGCGATGCGTTACCCCAACCTTTTCAAGCCTCTCACGCTGAACCAGCTGACCTTGCGCAACCGCATCGTCAGCACGGCGCACGCGGAGGTGTATGCGGAGCCCGGCGGCTTGCCCGGCGACCGTTATATCCGTTATTACGAAGAGAAGGCGAAGGGCGGCGTCGGCCTCGCCGTGTGCGGCGGCTCGAGTCCGGTATCGATCGACAGCCCGCAAGGCTGGTGGAAATCGGTGAATCTGTCGACCGACAGGATCATCGATCCGCTCGCGCGGCTCGCCGAAGCGATGCATCGGCACGGCGCGAAAATCATGATTCAGGCTACTCATATGGGTCGCCGTTCGGCGTTTCACGGCGAGCACTGGCCGCATCTGATGTCGCCCTCGGGCGTGCGCGAACCGGTGCACCGCGGCAACGCGAAGATCATTGAGGTGGAAGAAATTCGCCGCATCATCCGCGACTTTGCCGCGGCGGCGAAGCGCGTGAAAGATGCCGGCATGGATGGTGTCGAAATTTCGGCGGCGCACCAGCATCTGATCGACCAGTTCTGGAGCCCACGCACCAACTTTCGTACCGACGAATGGGGCGGCTCGCTCGAAAACCGTCTGCGTTTCGGCACCGAAGTGTTGAACGCGGTGCGCGAAGCCGTGGGCGCGGATTTCTGCGTCGGCCTGCGCATGTGCGGCGACGAGTTCCATGAAGACGGACTCGATCACGAACAACTGAAAGAGATCGCTCAGGCCATGAGCGAAACCGGTCTGATCGATTACCTCGGCGTGATCGGCTCCGGCGCGGATACGCACAACACGCTCGCCAACTGCATGCCGCCGATGGCGCTGCCGCCGGAACCGTTCGTGCACCTTGCCGCCGGTATCAAGTCGGTGGTAAAGCTGCCGGTCATGCACGCGCAGAGCATTCGCGACGCGGGCCAGGCCGAACGGCTGCTCGCCAGCGGCATGGTCGATCTGGTCGGCATGACGCGTGCGCAGATCGCCGATCCGCACATGGTCATCAAGATCCGCGACGGTCGCGAGGACGAAATCAAGCAATGCGTCGGCGCGAATTATTGCATCGATCGTCAGTACAACGGCCTCGACGTGCTGTGCGTGCAGAACGCCGCCACGTCGCGCGAAGAAACCATGCCGCACGTGATCGCGAAGACACGCGGGCCGAAGCGCAAGGTGGTGGTGGTCGGCGCGGGGCCGGCGGGACTGGAAGCGGCGCGCGTGGCGAAATCGCGCGGGCACGACGTCGTGCTGTTCGAGAAGAACGATTATGTGGGCGGCCAGATCATGCTGGCCGCGAAAGCGCCGCAGCGCGAACAGATGGCAGGCATCGTGCGCTGGTTCGATATGGAAACGAAGCGACTCGGCGTGGACCGCCGTCTCGGCGTCGCCGCCGACGAAAAAACCATCATGGCGGAGAAGCCGGACATCGTGGTGCTGGCCACGGGCGGCGCTGCGTTCACGTCGCAAGTCGCGGCGTGGGGCGTCGACGAAGGGCTCGCCGTGAGTTCGTGGGACGTGCTGTCAGGCAAGGTCGAACCCGGCAAGAACGTGCTGGTGTACGACGGTGTCAGCACGCACGCCGGCGCGGGCGTCGCCGATTTCATGTCGAGCCGCGGTTCGAACGTCGAGATCGTGACGCCGGACGTGAAGGTCGCCGACGACGTGGGCGGCACCACGTTCCCGATTTTCTATCGACGGCTCTACGCGCAAGGCGTGATCCACACGCCGAATTACTGGCTCGACAAAGTCTACGAGGAAGACGGCAGGAAGATCGCCGTGATCCGCAACGAGTACACCGAAGAGCAGGAAGAGCGCGCGGTCGATCAGGTCGTAATCGAAAACGGCAGCACGCCGAACGACGAGTTGTACTGGAAGCTCAAGCCGGAATCGGTGAATCTCGGCCAGGTGGACGTGCACACGCTGTTCGCGTCCGAACCGCAGCCGTCGCTCAGCGAAGAACTCGGTAACGGCCGCTTTCTGCTGTTCCGTGTCGGCGACTGCATTTCCATGCACAACATTCACGGCGCGATTTACGACGCGCTGCGCCTTTGCAAGGATTTCTGACGATGAGCCCCGTGTTTGTCATCACCGTCCTGCTGTGGTTGTCGGTGGCGGGTCTGGCGTTCGCGCTCGTCAAACGCGCCGCTTACTGGCGCGAAGGTCGCGCCACCGCGGCGGGCGCGTACGGCTGGACCCATCTGCTGACGATTCCGAAGCGCTACTTCGTCGATCTGCATCATGTGGTGGCGCGCGATCCGTACATTGCCAAAACGCACGTGGCCACGGCGGGCGGTGCGATTCTCGCGATGGCGCTGGTGTTCGTCAATTACGGCCTGGCAATCTACTCGCCGTGGCTGGACAAGCTGATTTTTCTGGCCGCGCTCGTGATGCTGGTCGGTGCGGTGTTCGTGTGGCGCCGCCGGCATGGTGCGAAAGCGGTGCCGGCGCGGCTTTCGCGCGGGCCCTGGGATCATCTGCCGTTGTTGCTCGGCTCGTTCGCGCTGGGGCTCGTGCTGTTCATCGCGTTGCCGGCGGGTGCCATGTCGGGTGCGCTTGCGATCATCGTCGCGCTGCTGATCGCCGCGGGCGCGTTCACGATGACGTTCGGCGCGGCGCGCGGCGGTCCGATGAAGCATGCGATGGCGGGCTTGCTGCACTTGGCGTTTCATCCGCGTCAGGAACGCTTTGCCGAGCGCAACGACAACGACCTCGTGCCGCCGACGGCATTGAAGATGCCGCTGCTCGACGCGAAGGAATACGGCGTCGGCAAACCGGTCGAGTTCCGCTGGAACCAGTTGCTCAGTTTCGACGCCTGCGTGCAGTGCGGCAAGTGCGAGGCGGCCTGTCCCGCGTTCGCCGCCGGTCAGCCGCTCAACCCGAAGAAACTGATTCAGGATCTGGTCACCGGCATGGTGGGCGGCACGGACGCCGATTACGCGGGCAGCCCGACGCCCGGTATCCCGCTCGGAAAACACGGCGGCGCACCCGGAAAGCCGCTGATTTCGACGCTGATCGAAGCGGACACCTTGTGGTCTTGCACCACGTGTCGCGCCTGCGTGCAGGAGTGCCCGATGTTGATCGAGCACGTCGATGCGATCGTGGACATGCGCCGCAATCAGACGCTGGTGGAAGGCAGCGTGCCGGGCAAAGGCCCGATCACGCTCGCGAATCTGCGCGAAACCGGCAGCTCGAACGGTTACGACGTCGGCGCGCGTTACGACTGGGCGGTCGATCTGCAAGTGCAGGTCGCGCAACCGGGGCGCAGGGTGGAGGTCTTGCTAATCGCCGGCGAAGGTGCCTTCGACATGCGCTATCAGCGCACGCTGCGCGCACTGGTCAAGGTGCTGAACCGCGCGGGCGTGGACTATGCGGTGCTGGGCGGCGTCGAAACCGATACCGGCGACACGGCCCGTCGTCTCGGCGACGAAGCCACCTTCCAGCAGCTCGCCCGTCAACTGATCGGCACGCTTTCGCAGTACTCGTTCGGCAAGATCGTCACGGCCGACCCGCATGTGCTGCATAGCCTGCGCAACGAGTATCGCGCGCTGGGCGGTTTCTACGAGGTGCAGCATCACACCGCGCTGCTCGACGAACTGGTCGCGAGCGGCAAGCTGTCGCCGCGCGCGGTCGCTGCGTTGGCGGAACGCAAGATCACCTATCACGACCCGTGCTATCTGGGCCGCTATAACGGCGAAACGGAGGCGCCGCGCCGCCTGCTGAAGAGCATCGGCATCAAGGTGGTGGAAATGGAGCGCAACGGCGTGCGTGGGCGATGCTGCGGCGGTGGCGGCGGTGCGCCGCTCACCGACATTCCCGGCAAGCGGCGTATTCCGGACATTCGTATCGACGACGCCCGTACGATCGGCGCAGAAATCGTCGCGGTGGGCTGCCCGAATTGCACCGCCATGCTCGAAGGCGTGGTCGGCCCGCGTCCGGAAGTGCTGGACGTCGCCGAACTGGTTGCAGCAGCGCTGGAGTAACGCGATGAATACGCTCAAACGAATCGATCCGCGCCGGCCGTTCACGATCACGGCGGAGGGACTTAAACGCATCACGCTCGGCATGACGGCGGGCGCGGCAGGGTCATTGGAACCCGTGGCAGCGTCCGCCGCGGCACATCGCGAACAGGTCAAGGCGCGCCGTACCACCGCCGCGCCGCAGCGCGTGGTGCTGGTGGCCGCGCATGCGGACCGTGGCGCGCTGGACGATCACGCACGCCAGACCCTGGCCGGCGCCGCGTTGATCGCGGATACGCTGACCGAAGTCGTGCTGCTCGTGTTCGGTGAATTCACCGGCGATGCCGCCGCGCTCGGCGCCGACAAGCTGATCGAATTGCCGATGTTCGACCGCCGCCGCTTCGCACCGCTCGACGAACTGAACGCGCTGGCCGCGTGCGTGGCCGCGTATGCACCGGTGCATGTTTTCCTGCCCGATAACGCCACGGGCGACGGCGACCTCGGCCGCCGTTATGCAGCCGCTGCGAATGCGAGCGTCGCGACGCACGTGGTCGAGATCGACGCCACGCACGTCGCGTCTTATGTCCACGCGAATACGGCGTTCGCCGCGCGTTCGCTGCCGGATGTGGTGCTGCTCGCGCCGAATGCGGTCGAACCGAAGCTGCCGTTTGTCGGCGCAGGAGAACGGGTCGTCTGGCGTTTCGACGGCGCGTCGGCTGGAGCCGGAGGTGGCGCCAACGCTGATGCTAGAAAAATCACCGTGCGCGATCTCGGCATCGAGGAAATCGATGCCGCGCAACTGGCGCTGGAGGAAGCGGATTTCATCGTCTCGGCCGGTAATGGCGTGAGCGACGTGCCCGCGTTCGAGCGTCTCGCGGCCACGCTGGGCGCGGCGATCGGTGCAAGCCGCGTCGCCGTCGACGACGGTAAATTCACGCGCGACAAGCAGATCGGTGCGACCGGCAAGACGGTTGAAGCAAGCGTGTATATCGCGTTCGGCATTTCCGGCGCGGTGCAGCACTTGCAGGGCATCAAGGATTGCCGTCATGTGATCGCGGTGAACCTCGACGCCAGCGCGCCGATCGCCAAGCGCGCGAATCTGACCGTGATCGCGGACGCGCGGGAAACCATCGCGGCGCTCAACGAGGCGGCCGCCGCGGCGCGTCACGCGCGCGGTACGGGCGCCGCGCTGTTGAACTCATCCGCTGTTGCCGAAGGAGCGCTCGCATGAAGATCGCCGTGCTGGTTTCCGTGGGCCGTCATCCGGTCAGCGGCGTGGCGCGCTATAGCCGCAACGACGCCGCCGCGCTGACGCTGGCGTTATCGCTGGTCAGCAAGCACAAGGCGACACTCGATGTGTTGCACGCGGGCGACCCGTCGAATCCTGCGTTACAGGAGTATCTGGCGCTCGGCGCGCGCTCGATCGAGGTGCTTGAAACAGCCGCTGCCGACGGCGTGCAGCTCGACGTCGCCGCACAGCTCGCCGCGCGTCTGCGAGGTTACGACCTGGTGCTGACCGGCACGCGCGCCGAAGGCGCGTTCGACAGCGGCATGCTGCCGTATCGCGTTGCCGCCGCGCTCGAGATGCCGCTGGTCGGCGCGGCAGTCGACCTCACGCTGCGCGACGGTTGTGCCGAAGTCCGCCAGTTCATGCCGAAGGGCTTACGCCGGCGCGTCGAAGTGCAACTGCCCGCGCTGATCGCGGTGCATCCGCTGGCCAACGCGACGCCGACCTATGCGTATGCCCGTTTGCGCGAAGGCACTATCCGCCCGGTCACCACGGTTAATGCGGTGAATACGGATACAACTCACGCCGACGAGCTCGCCTGGACGACCCGTCCCGTGACCGCGAAACCGGTGCGCCTCGCCGCCGCCGAAAAGCGTTCCGGCCACGCCCGCATGCTCTCGGCAACGACCACCGAAAGCCGCGGCGGCAGCGTCGTAATTGAAGGGAGTTCCGTCGAAAAAGCACAAGTGATTCTGGCGTATTTGCGCGAGCATCAACTCGTGGATTACTGATTTCCGGTTCGGGCCAGCATGCGACCAGGAGGGCCTGGTGCAGCGCCAGACGTGACATGCAACGGAGCACACAATGAAAGTCTCGGCAGACGTTCGCGCAATGATCGAACGCCGTAAAAAGAATCACACGCTGGAAGCACCGTTCTATACGAGCGAGGCAATTTTCGCGCTCGATATGGAGGCGATTTTCCGGCAGCACTGGATTCAGGTGGCAGTGGAACCGGATGTGCCGGAGCCAGGCGATTACATCACGGTGGAGATCGGCCAGGATTCGATCCTGATTGTGCGCGACGACGACATGCAGGTGCGGGCGTTTCATAACGTCTGCCGCCATCGCGGCGCGCGGCTGTGCAACACCGACAAAGGCTCGCTTGGCAATATCGTCTGCCCGTATCACAGCTGGACGTATAACCTGAACGGCGATCTGATGTTCGCCGAGCACATGGGCGACCAGTTCGATCGCTGCAAGCACAGCCTGAAAGCCGTGCATGTCGAGAATCTCGCGGGGCTCATTTTTATTTGCCTCGCCGAGACGCCGCCCGCCGATTTCCCGGTGATGCGTGCCGCGATGGAGCCGTACATGCTGCCGCACGATCTGGCCGGCTGCAAGATCGCCGCGTCGATCGACATTATCGAAGAGGGCAACTGGAAGCTCACGATGGAGAACAATCGGGAGTGCTATCACTGCGTCGCGAATCACCCCGAGCTGACCATTTCGCTTTACGAATACGGCTTCGGCTATCAGCGCACACCAGCGAACGAAGAGGGCATGGCCGCCTTCGAGGAAACCGTGGCGCGCCGCACCGCGCAGTGGGAAGCGATGAAATTGCCGTCGGCGGAAATCGAACGGCTCGCCGATCTGGTGACGGGTTTCCGCACGCAACGTTTGCCGCTCGATCGCGACGGCGAATCGCAGACGCTGGACGCGAAAGTGGCGTCGAAGAAACTGCTGGGCGGTTTCGAGCAGGCCGACCTCGGCGGTCTGTCGTTCTGGACCCAGCCGAATTCGTGGCATCACTTCATGAGCGACCATATCGTCAGCTTTTCGGTGATTCCGCTGTCGGCCGGCAAAACCCTGGTGCGCACCAAGTGGCTGGTGCACAAGGACGCGCGCGAAGGGATCGACTACGACGTGAATAATCTGACCGCCGTCTGGCGCGCCACCAACGACCAGGATCGCGCGCTCGTCGAATACTCGCAACGCGGCGCAACCAGCAGCGCGTATGAGCCGGGTCCGTATTCACCGTTCACCGAGGGCCTCGTGGAGAAGTTCTGCGCGTGGTACATCGCCCGTATGGCGGATTACGGCGATGCGCCCCAAACGGACGGCGCCGACGGCGCCACACCGGCTTCGCACGGCGAAAAAGTCGTGTCTTTCATGCGCTGAGCGCGATACCGCAATCAGGAGCGGAGAAAACAATGATGCGCGATCAGGCGACGTTTCAGGTCAGCCCCGAGTCAGCCCCAAGCCGCGCGGAGAACCGTGTCACGCAGCCGTGCTTCTGGGACGCGCTGCCCGCGCGGTGGGACAGCGATAGCGACGACACGCTGGTGTGCTGCCAGGTGCGTCAGGAAACGCACGACGTGAAGAGCTTTTTCTTTCGTGCACCGTCCGGGCGAGCTTTCGTGTTCGAACCGGGGCAGTTCATTACGCTGGAACTGGAGATAGACGGCGAGTCGGTGAATCGCTGCTACACGATCTCGTCGCCGCCCACGCGGCCACATACGATTTCGATCACGGTGAAGCGCGTACCGGGCGGCAAAGTGTCGAACTGGCTGCACGACAATCTGCAGGCGGGTTCGCAGGTTCGCGTGCTCGGGCCGTCGGGTGAGTTCACCTGCGCGCGGCATCCGGCGCGCAAGTTTCTGTTTCTGTCGGCGGGATCGGGCATTACGCCGCTCATGTCGATGAGCCGCGCCCACCATGAACTCGGCGAAGACAGCGACATTGTGTTCGTGCACAGCGCGCGTACGCCGGACGACATCATCTTCGCGCGTGAGCTGGATCTGATCGCGTCGAACCAGACGCGTTTCCGCACGGCGTTTGTTTGCGAGCGGCTCGGCGCGCGCACGAATTGGTCTGGCGTGACGGGGTTTCTAAGCTTGCCGTTGCTTAAGCTGATTGCGCCGGATTTCATGGAGCGCGAGATTTTTACGTGCGGTCCGGCGCCGTACATGCAGGCGGTGCGCAATCTGCTCGACGAGGGCGGTTTCGATCGCGGTCATTATCACGAGGAAAGTTTTTCGTTCGAGACCGTCAGCGAAGTCGCGGCGCAATTGACCACCGCGCACGTCGCGGATGCGTTGCAAGCCGCAGGCGCTATTCCTGGCGGTAGCGCGGAGCGTTTTGCCGAGGCACGTGAGCAGGCGCTGGGTTTTGCGCCGGAGTCGGCGCCCACCACCGTCGAAACGCAAACGCGTTTCAAGGTCAGTTTCGCGAAAAGCAATCGCGAGATCGAATGCGGCAGCGGCCAACACGTGCTCGACGCGGCGAAGAAAGCCGGTGTGCGTTTGCCGGCGTCGTGTACGCAAGGCATGTGCGGCACCTGCAAGGTGAAGCTGGTGTCCGGTGAAGTGTCGATGAAACACGCGGGCGGCATTCGTCAGCGGGAAATCGATCAGGGCATGGTGCTGTTGTGTTGCAGCAAACCGCTGACCGATCTCGTCGTCGATAAGTAAGACAAGACACGCGAGTGCATGGGTAAGTCGAAGTCGCGTGTAGACAACTCAACGTCGTAAAACAACGCTACCCGGCAATTCTGGCTAGCGATTCTAAATGCTCATTGGGTGGATTGGGAACGGGAGAACGGCGATGAGACTGATCAAAAAGATACTGGTATTGAGCGCGATGAGCGCGGCGCTGGCGGCCAGCAGCGTGAGCATGGTGTCGGCGGATACGAAGCCGACCATCAAGATCGGCTACGTGGAAGGCTGGGACGATAGCGTCGCGACGTCGAACGTGGCCGCGCAGGTGATCGAGAAACGCCTGGGTTATCAGGTCACGCTCGTGCCGGTTGCGGCTGGTGTGATGTGGCAGGGCGTGGCGCGCGGCGATCTGGACGCGACCCTGTCGGCCTGGTTGCCGGTCACGCACGGCGCGTACTGGAATAACTTCAAGGATAAGGTGGTCGACCTCGGCCCGAATTTCAACGACGCGAAAATCGGTCTGATCGTGCCGGACAACGCCGACGTGAAAACCGTGGGCGATCTGGAAGCGAAGAAAGCGGAGTTCGGTTCGCGCATTGTCGGTATCGATGCCGGTGCGGGCGTGATGCAGAAGACCAGCGAAGCGATCAAGGCGTATGGCCTCGATTATCAGTTGATGCCGAGTTCCGGCAGCGCGATGACGGCGGAACTGGCGCGCTCGGAAGCTGCGAGCAAGCCGATCATCGTGACGGGCTGGAAGCCGCATTGGATGTTCGCGAAGTACAAGCTGAAATTCCTCGACGATCCGAAGAAGGTGTTTGGCGACTCGGAGCATGTGGATAGCGTTATCAATCCCGAGTTGGAAAAGAAAGCGCCCACTGTGGTCGCGTTTCTGAAGAAGTTCCAGTGGAAGCCGGGCGAGATCGACAGCGTGATGCTCGCCACGCAGAACGGCGAGAAGCCGACTGCCGCGGCGGATGCGTGGATCAGCGCGCATGGCGATCGGGTGGATAGCTGGGTGAAGTAAGCTGGGATCGCTCGGTTTTATGTGAAGGAACCGCCGCTGTTTGAGCGCGGCGGTTCGAAAAAACGCCGCTTTTTAGCGGCGTTCTGTTTTTATAAGCGATTGATGCTATTGCAGTACTACCGTTCTATCACCGTTGATAAACACCCGCCGCTCGATAAACGCTTTCACGGCGCGCGCCAGCGTAATGCTCTCGACGTCGCGCCCGGTGGCCAGCAATCGCTCCGGACTGTATGAATGATCGACACGCTCCACGACCTGTTCGATGATCGGACCTTCGTCGAGATCGTCGGTCACGAAATGCGCGGTGGCGCCGATCAGTTTGACGCCGCGCGCATGCGCCTGATGATACGGCTTCGCGCCCTTGAAGCCAGGCAGAAACGAATGATGGATATTGATCGCGCGTGCGGCCAGCGCGCGGCTCGTTGCTCCGGACAGAATCTGCATGTAGCGCGCGAGAATCAGCAATTCCGCGCCCGAGGTGTCGAACAGATCGAGTAGCCGCGCCTCCTGTTGCGGCTTGGTCTCCGCCGTGATCGGCAGATGATGAAACGGTAGTCCATGCTGCAGCGCGAGCGGTTCGAGATCGCGATGATTCGAACCAATGCCGACAATATCCATTTTCAGCTCACCCATTCGCCAGCGGAACAGCAGGTCGGCGAGACAGTGCTCCAACTTCGAGACCAAGATGAGTACTTTCGGGCGCGTGCCGACATCATGCATGGCCCACGTCATCCGGAAGCGTTCGGCAATCGGTTCGAACTCGCGTTTGAGCGATGCGGCGTGCAGCGCTTCGTTGTTGTCGACGCCATGGAACACGCAACGCACGAAGAAGCGCTCGCTGAGGTCGTCGTCGAACACGGTCAGCTCGTCGATATAGCAATGGTGCCGGTCGAGAAAGCCGACGACAGCGGCGACCTGGCCCGCCGCGCTCGGACACGCGACGGTGAGAACCAGTTGATCGGGACGGGAATCGGCGGACATGCGCTCTCCACATAAACAATAGAACGATGCCGCAGGGCGCGGCATGCATCATCGCAGTAGAGCAAATGGACGGCACGAGCGGATAGAAGCTAACCGCCGTTGCGCTGGAACGGGTGCGCCAGGCGCAGGTTCGCCGACTGTGTCGAATGAGCCGTTCAGGCGCTCATTCCATATCGAGTCCGCATTCGCCGAGCAGCCATTGGCGGAACGCGTTGATGACCGGCGTGGCCGTGCGCTGGGTGACGAGCAGATAGCCGCGCTCCGTGACGACGGGCGTATCGAACAGTTCGACGAGTTGCCCGGTCGCCAGCAGTTCGTCGACGAGCGGCGCCCAGCCCAGTGCGACGCCCTGGCCCATGATCGCCGCATGCGCGACCAGCGTGAAGCTGTTGAACGTGATGCCGCGATGCGCGGCCGGGGCGTCGAGACCGTGTACGGAGAACCAGTCGGCCCACGATAGCCAGCGTGCCGGTTGCGTGGGTTCGAGATGTAGTAGTGGCACGCCCGGTAGATCGGATGGCGTGCGCAATGACGGATGCGCGGCCAGAAAGGCCGGGCTGCAGACTGGCACGACGTGTTCGGGAAAGAGCTTCACCACGCCGCGCGCGGTCCAGTCCGCGTGGGCGTCGCCGAAAGCAATCGCAATGTCGGCCTGATCGTGCGACGGATCGAACACGCTCTGCGACGTGATGATTTTTACGTCCACGTCCGGCATCAGCGCCTTGAATTGCGACAGACGCGGCATCAGCCAATAGGTGGCGAAGCCGAAGTCGGTAGAGAGCGTGAGCGTGTGCGGCGTGCGCCGCGCGCGGATCTCGGCGGTCGCCGCGCGGATCGTGTCGAGCGCGTGATGCACCGCTTCGAATAACCGTTCACCGTCTTCGGTCAGCGTGACGCCGCGATGGCCGCGCTCGAAGAGCGGTGTACCGAGCGCTTCTTCCAGCTGCACGACGCGCTGACTGACCGCCGGTTGCGTCGAACCGAGTTCTCGGGCCGCAGCCGTGAAGCTGGCGAGACGCGCGGCGGACTCGAACATTGTCAACGCCTGCATGGGCGGTAAGCGATCCTGCCTCGACATAACGCCCCCTTATAGACACATAACGGATTGCCGTCTTCACAGCGGCGAATTGGACGGCAATAGTGGTGCTCATCGTAGCGGCCAGAACAGCGCATGACATATTGCGCACAACGCCCGCCCGTTTCTTGCACCGACACTTGCGATTCTATTCGAGGCGCACGCCCATGCCCGACACCAAAAAGAATATTCTCATTTTAATGGCCGATCAGATGACGCCGTTCGCGCTCGCCGCATACGGCCATACGCTGACCAAAACGCCCAATCTCGACCGCCTCGCCAGACAGGGCGTGGTATTCGACTCGGCCTATTGCGCGAGCCCATTGTGCGCGCCGTCGCGGTTTTCATTTCTGTCGGGCAAGCTGCCTTCCGCGATTGGCGCTTACGACAATGCAGCGGAATTTCCGTCGCAAACGCTGACGTTCGCGCATTATCTGCGCGCCGAAGGGTATCGCACGATCCTGTCCGGCAAGATGCATTTCTGCGGGGCCGATCAATTGCACGGCTTCGAGGAACGGCTCACGACCGACATTTATCCGGCGGATTTCGGCTGGACGCCAAACTGGGCCGACTTCGATACGCGCCCGAGCTGGTATCACAACATGAGTTCGGTGCTCGACGCCGGGCCGTGTGTGCGGACCAATCAGCTCGACTTCGACGACGAAGTCACGTTCACCACCCGTCAAAAGCTCTTCGATATCGCGCGCGAACGGCATGCCGGTAAAGATACACGGCCGTTCTGCATGGTGGCTTCGTTGACGCATCCGCACGACCCGTATGCGATTCCGCAAAAGTACTGGGACCTGTACCGCGACGAAGATATCCCATTGCCCACGCATCGCGGTTCGTTCGATGAAGCGGATGCGCATTCGAAGCGCTTGCGGCACGTATGCGAAACCGACCGCACGCCCCCCACCGATCAGCAGGTCCGCAACGCGCGCCGCGCGTATTACGGGGCGATCTCCTATGTCGACGACCAGTTCGGCGCCATACTCGAGGCGCTCGAGCAGTCCGGACTCGCGCAAGACACGGTGATAGTCGTCACGTCGGATCACGGCGAAATGCTCGGCGAACGGGGGCTCTGGTACAAGATGACGTTTTTCGAGGGTGGTTGCCGTGTGCCGCTGATCGTGCATGCACCGCAGCAATTCGACGCGCACCGCGTGCAGGATTCGGTATCGCATCTCGATCTGTTGCCGACGCTGGTTGAACTGGCTCGCGGCGAAGCGCCCACCGCCTGGCCCGATTCGCTCGATGGCCAAAGTCTCCTGCCGCATCTTCTCGGCACACAGGGCGGACACGATGAAGCCGTTGGCGAGTATCTTGCCGAGGGCGCGATTGCGCCCATTGTGATGCTGCGGCGCGGGCGCTTCAAATTCATTCATACGCCGGTCGATCCGGATCAACTCTACGATATCGACGCCGATCCGCTGGAGCGCGAGAACCTCGCGGCCCATGCGGAATACGCGTCACAGGTTGCCGCGTTACGCGAAGAGATCGCCCGGCGCTGGGATCTCGACGCGTTGCACGACCAGGTTCTGCAAAGCCAGCGGCGCCGGCGTTTTCATTTCGACGCCACGACCCAAGGCACGGTGGCGTCGTGGGACTGGCAACCGCATGTGGATGCGAGCCAGCGGTATATGCGCAACCACATCGACCTCGATACGCTCGAAGCGATGGCGCGGTTTCCCGCTGTCGTCCGCTGATAGCAGAAGGCCTCATCGATCACACCTACAGGAAGCCGACATGATGAAAAGACTCTTGAAACAGGCGGTATCTGGCGTGGCGCTGCTCTGCGCGGCGACGACCTTCGCGGTAGCGGCCGAGCCGCAGTCCTGCACCCAGGTCAATATGGCGGGGCCGGGCTGGACCGATATCGACGCGACCAATGCCATGACCGGCGTGTTGCTGAAGGCGCTCGGCTACAAGCAGAACGTGGCCAATCTGTCGGTGCCGATCACCTATCAGGGCTTGAAGAAAGGCCAGATCGACGTGTTCCTCGGTAACTGGATGCCGGCGCAGGCGCCGGTCGTCAAACCGTTCGAGGAGGAGAAGTCGATCGAGGTCGTGCATCCTAATCTGAGCGACGCGAAGTTCACGCTCGCGGTGCCGGATTACGTAGCGGCCGCGGGTATTCACTCATTCGCGGACCTCGCGAAGAATGCCGACAAGTTCGACAGCAAGATCTACGGCATCGAGCCGGGCTCGCCGGCCAATCAGAACATCAAGAAGATGGTCGACGACAAGGCCTTCGGACTCGGGAACTGGAAGCTCGTGGAATCGAGCGAAACCGGCATGCTCACGCAAGTAGAGCGAGCGGTGCGCGACAAGAAGTGGATCGTGTTTCTCGCGTGGGAGCCGCATCTGATGAATACGAAGTTCAAGCTGACCTATCTCGACGGCGGCGACAAGTACTTTGGCCCACACTACGGCGGTGCAACTGTCAATACGGTCGCGCGGAGCGGCTATGCGGAACAGTGTCCGAACGTGGGGCGTCTTTTCAAACAACTCACGTTCAATGTCGATCTCGAGAACGGCGTGATTACGGAAGTACTGGAAAAGAAAACCGGCGTGGATGTCGCAGCGACCGAAGCGCTCAAGCGTCACCCTGAATTGTTAAAGAGCTGGCTGGACGGCGTGAATACCGCTAGCGGCGCCAATGGCTTGCAAGCCGTGCAGACCGCACTCGGCATGAAGTAATTGTGAAGTAGTGGCCGGAAGGTCGCGGAGCGACAGATTCATGTCGCTTCCGGTCGAATCAAACTAAATCTGGACCCGTATTCTTGTCCCGTCGATGCCGCTTCGTCTGGTCAACGAAGTCATCGGCGCCGGCCTCAGCCGTTTCAGTCAGTCTCAACCGGTTTCGAACTGCCCGTCATGCGAGACGCGCGGCGCGCTGGACTACAGCGCGCGGCGGGGATCGCTTTATCCAACGAAATAAGCAGGCAAAGAGCAGGGGAGAATCAGATGAAGAAGAGCAATGCCGTCAGCCTATCCGGACTCGCGATCGCGGCCAGCGCCGTATGCGCTTCCACGGCGGTCCACGCACAAAGCAGCGTCACGTTATACGGCATTCTGGATGCGGGTATTACGTATGTGAACAATGCCGGCGGTGCGCATCAATTCAAATTCGACGACGGCGTGTCGTACGGCAACCGGATCGGCTTCAAAGGCGTGGAAGATCTCGGCGGCGGATTGCAGACGGTATTCGTGCTCGAATCGGGTTTTCACCTGGGTAATGGGCAATACGGATTCGGCGGTGCGGAATTCGGCCGTCAGGCTTATGTGGGCCTGAAGAGTAATACCTGGGGCACGGTCACGCTCGGCAATCAACTCGATATGACCGAGGAGTTCGTCTTTCTGTACAACATCTCCGCGTGGGCGAGCGGCTATGCGATCCACCAGGGCGACTTCGACCGCATGAACGGCGACCGGCTGCCGAATTCGATCAAGTACATGTCCAACGACTACGCGGGTTTCTCGTTCGGCGGCATGTATTCGTTCGGCAATACCGCGGGCGATTTCCATCAGAAGAGTGCGTGGAGCGTGGGCGCGCGTTATGAGCACGCCGCGTTCAATATCGGCGCGGCTTATACGCAATTGAACAATCCATTCGGTATCTACGCGTTCGACCCGTACGCGATGATCGGCACGAAAACTTTCCTCGGCCAGCCGACCGTTTCCGTCGATCCTGCGACGGGAGCGGTGACGGACCTGTATAGCGCATCGTCGTTCCCGGTCGACAAGCAGGGCGCGTTCGCGATCGGCGCGGCTTACACGATCGGCAATGTGATGCTGACCGGCGACTTTACCTACACGACCATCAAGGGCCTGGGGCAAACCTCGCATATGCAGGTTTATGAGGGAGGCGCGTCATACACGATTACTCCCGCATTGATGCTGTACGGCGGCTATCAGCACACGAGCTTTGAAGGCAACCACTGGAATCAAGGCTCGCTGGGTCTGCACTATCTGCTGTCCAAGCGCACGGATGTGTATATCTCGGGTGATTACCTACGCGCGTCGAATGGCGTGAACGCGGTGATCGGATATAGCTTCACGCCGTCGACGTCGAACACGCAGTCGGATGTGCGGATCGGGATGAAGCATTCGTTCTGACGCGGCAATTGCTTGCCGCGTGCTAGCGTTGTTTGGGGCGGTGTGTCGCTCTTCGTTCGAAGCGTGGACGAATCGCGGCACGCCGCCCTTTGCACGTTCAGCCGGGCGGCCCGTGCTGCCGTTCGAAGCGCGCCCGCATGCAGTCACGCGTACGCTTCGGGCGCGAACAGCGCCCGCACGCACGCGATATGCGGTGCCAGAAAGTCCGCTTGCCCGATCGTCCCATTGAGTACATTTACCGCGCCATCGGCAACGAGAAAACGCATGTCCGCCACGCCGAGGTAAGCGAACAATGTCCGCAGCCACGGCTCGACGAAATTCCGCGAGGCGCTCGTCTGGTCGGGCCCATAACTGGCGCCTGCCGCAATCACGAAGGTTGCGCGTTTGCCGGATAACGTGCCGCGCGGGCCGGCGGGCGTAGCCGTTAACGTTTCCTCCTGGCGCACGATCTGATCGACCCACAGCTTGAAACTCGCCGACGGTCCCCAGTTGTGCATGGGCACGCCGATCACATAGTCGTCCGCCTCCAGCAACTCGCTCGTGAATAGCGACGATAAGGCCAGCAGATCGTTCTGTTGCGCGCTTCGTAAAGCCTTCGGCGTGAAATTGGCGGCGCTCCATGCGGCGTCTAGCACGGGAATCGGTGTGCGGGCGAGATCGCGATAATGGACCTCACCGCCTGGTTGCGTACGCAGCCAGTTGCGAGCGAATTCATGCGTGAGCCGGCGTGAAATCGAAGCCTCGCCCATCGGGCTGGAGTCGATATGCAACAATGTTCTCATGGCGCTTTCCCCGAAAAAGGTGAAGCGATGTTAATCAACCCAATGGTTGACTGTCAACCATTGGGTTGATTATTATCGAGCTCATGAACCCTGCCACGATGATTCGATCCGATCTTTCCGCCGAGCGGCTGGACGCCGTGTTCGGCGCGCTCGCCGATCCGACCCGGCGCTCCATTCTCGAACGGCTACGCAGCGGCAGCCTGACGGTGAGCGCGCTTGCCGAGCCCTATGACGTCAGTCTGAACGCGGTCTCCAAACACATAAAAACGCTCGAGAAAGCCGGGTTGATCAAGCGGGAGGTGCGAGGACGGGAGCACGCCTGCCAGCTCGATGCCGCCCGTCTGGAAGAGGCGTCGAGCTGGCTCGCCTACTACGCGGAATTCTGGAGCGGCCGGATGGAAGCGCTGGAGCAGCATCTCGTGAACAGGCGCAAGCGGGGCAAGACATGAGCGGCCAGACGGTGCGCGTGAGCCGCATACTGCCGGCGTCGTGCGACGAGGTGTTCGACGCATGGCTCGATCCGGACGGAATGCGCGAGTGGATGCTGCCCGGCACCGTCAAGCATTGCGAGGTGATGCTAGAGCCGCGGGTCGGCGGACGGTTTCATATTTTCATGTCGTCCGCGCGGGCAGAATATGTGCACACCGGCGAGTACCGCGTGCTCGAGCGACCTTCAAAACTGGTGTTCACGTGGATGTCGTCGCGGATGGACCAGCAGGAAACGCTCGTCACCGTGGAGTTGTTCGCGCGCGGCGAACAATGCGAAATCGTGCTGACGCACGAGCGGGTGCCGGTGGATCACGCCGGCAAGGGTCTCGCGGTGGGATGGAATCAGATGCTCGTGAAGCTCGGTGCGAGCTTCACGAAGCAGGGCGCTTCAGGCGGGCTTGCGTGATTTTGCTTTGCTCGCGGCGGGCGTGGTGGGCGTAGCGGGCGTGCTGGCTTTGTTGGGTTTGGCCACCTTGGTGCTCTTTGTAGTCCTGGCAGCGTTGGCACTTACCAAGGCTGCTTCTTCACGTTCCCGGCTCCAGTGCTCGAGCAACGTACGGGTCTGCTCGCGGATGGTCGACTTAAGCTGTTCGGCCTTCTCCGCATCGATGCTCGTCCAGCCGAGCATGGCCAACGTCGAGCGATGCGCGACGTGAAAAATCACCAGTTGCCCGTGCAGGCTGAAGCTGCGAATCAGCGTCGTCGGGTCGTCGGCGGCACGCCCGGTAATGCGCGAAAGAAGCGCCGCGCTCGCATCGTTGAGCGGCTCGCGGATCTTGCAGGCGAGGATCCGCGTCGCGCTTTCGGGTTCGTAGCCGGCCTGCTCGCGCGCGAAGAACATCCGCCGCCCGGGTTTGTTCGCCTTCTCGAACGTGCGGTCCGCCATCACGTCCTGAATGCCGAGAAAGGCGTCGATCAGGACGTCGGTATCGGCATTCTCGCGCAGCATCTGTTGCGCGTGCTCGACGGCCGGGCCGAAGGTTTGCCATGCATCGTCGGCGAGCGCTTCGACGCAGGCGCGATACACCCCTTCCTTATTCTCGAAGTAGTACTGCAGCGCGGGCGCGTTGACGCCGGCGCGCGCCGCGATATCGCGCGTCGACGCGCCTTCGAAACCGTGTTCGCCAAACAGCTCGACCGCCGCCTCGATGATCCGATGACGTGTTTCTTCGCCGCGCGCATAGCCGCCTTCCGGCGAGCGCCGCAGCCTCTTTGCGGTGTTCATGCGTTGTGTTCTCCGCCTATTCCGTTGCTCTTCATGACAGCTGTAGGACACGCCTACGAGGTTTCGCAGAAATATATCACTTGACACAATTTTACCGGCTGGAATAATTGTGCCAACTGGAAACAATTGGACCCCTTAGATGTCAACCACCGCAGGTTCTCCCTCCCGCCCGACTCCCGCTGACGATCAGCTTGCGGCGGGTGCTCGACGTCCTTCACGGCGAACCGTGCTGATCGCGCTCGGCGTCGTCGCGCTGATTGTCGGCGCGGTTTGGCTGGCCCGCTGGTGGACCGTGGGCCGCTTTATCGAAAGCACCGACGACGCCTATCTGCAGGCCGACAGCGTCACGGTCGCGCCGAAAATCGCCGGCTACGTCACGGAAGTGTATGTCGCGGACAATCAGGTGGTGAAGCCCGGCGACCCCCTCGTGCATCTCGACGCGCGCCAGTATCGGGTCGCGCTCGACCAGGCGTTGGCCACCATCGACGCGCGCAAGGCCGATATCGAGCGGGCCCAGGCGGACATCAAACAGCAGCAATCGAATATCGCGCAGGCCCAGGCACAGCAGCAGGTGGCGCGCGTGAGCGCCCAGCATGCCGGCGACGAAGTGCGGCGCTACGCGCCGCTGGTCGCGACCGGCGCCGAAACCAGCGAACGGCTGGCTGAATTGACCAGCAGCCGCGATCAGGCCAACGCCACGCTGGCGGCGAATTCCGCGGCGGTCGAGGCGGCCCGCTCACAGATCGGCTCGGCCACGGCGCAACTCGCGCAGGCCCGCGCGCAACTCGAAGCGGCCCAGGCCAGCGCGCAGCAATCGCAACTGGACCTGGACAACACCGTGGTGCGCAGCGTGCTCGGCGGCAAGGTCGGCGATCGTACGGTGCGCGTCGGCCAATACGTGCAACCCGGCACGCGGATGCTGACGGTCGTGCCGGTGCAAAGCACGTATCTGCTGGCCAATTTCAAGGAAACGCAGGTCGGCCAGATGCGGGTCGGTCAGCCGGTGGAAATGCACGTGGACGCGTTGCCGGGTCATACGCTGCATGGCGTGGTCGATAGTTTCTCGCCGGGCACCGGCTCGCAATTCGCGCTGCTGCCCCCGGAAAACGCCACCGGCAACTTCACGAAGATCGTGCAGCGGGTGCCGGTGCGGATTCGCATCGACACCGGCGCGGAGACGCGCAGCGTGCTGTTGCCGGGGCTGTCGGTCAACGTGGATGTCGATACGCGTTCGGCGCGCGACCGCGACGAACGGATCGACGCCGAGAATCACCATGGCTGAGCCGGGCGCAGCAGTGCCCGCCACGCCCGCCGCCGCTACGCCGCATGCCGACGAACGCGCCAGCGTCAGCGACTGGATCGCGGTGGCCGCCGGCGCGCTCGGTGCGTTGATGGCCACGCTCGACATTTCGATTACGAACTCCGCGCTGCCGCAAATCCAAGGTGAAATCGGCGCCACCGGCACCGAGGGTACATGGATTTCGACCGGCTATCTGATGTCGGAAATCGTGATGATTCCGCTGGCCGCGTGGCTCACGCGCGTGTTCGGCCTGCGCAACTTCCTGCTGACCAACTCGGTGCTGTTCATCGGTTTTTCGATGATGTGCGGCTGGTCGCACACCTTGCCGATGATGATCATCGGCCGGATCGGGCAGGGCTTCGCGGGCGGGGCGATGATTCCCACGGCGCAGACTATCATCCGCACGCGGCTGCCGCTTTCACAGATGCCGGTCGGCATGACCGTGTTCGGCCTGACCGTGTTGCTCGGGCCGCTGTTTGGCCCGGTGGTCGGCGGCTGGCTTGCCGAGAACATCAGCTGGAGTTGGTGCTTCTTTATCAACCTGCCGGTCTGTATGGCGCTGATGACTTTGCTGATTGTCGGCCTGCCGTCGGACCGCCCGCATTGGGACTCGTTTTTCAAGGCGGACTGGCTCGGTATCGTCGGCCTGGCGATCGGCCTCAGTTCGCTCACGGTGGTGCTGGAGAACGGTCAACGCGAGCGCTGGTTCGAATCGTCGATGATCATGACGCTCACCTGCGTGTCTCTCTTCGGCATGCTCCTGATCGCCGCCTCGCAAATGACCGCGAAGAAGCCGATCGTGCGTCTGAGCCTGATGCTCAATCCGAACTACGCCAGCGTGATCGTGATCGTCTCCGCGGTCGGTGCGGCGCTGTATGGCGTGTCGTACCTGCTGCCGCAGTTTCTCGGCATCGTGGCGGGTTACAACGCCGAGCAGGCCGGCGCGATCATGCTGCTATCCGGATTGCCTGCCTTCCTGATCATGCCGGTGCTGCCGAAGTTATTGGGGAAATTCGATTTTCGGGTGCTCGTGATCACCGGGCTCACGTTATACGCGATCAGTTGCATGATCGACATCGACCTGACCGCGCAGAGTGTCGGCCACGATTTCGTGTGGTCGCAACTGATTCGCGGCACGGCCCAGATGCTCGCGATGATGCCGCTCAATCAGGCGTCGATGGCGGCCGTGTCGCGTGAGGATTCGGGCGATGCCGCCGGGCTCTACAACATGGCGCGCAATCTCGGCGGGTCGATTGGCCTCGCGATCATCGGCACCGTGATCGACCGGCGCACGACATTTCATGTGGCCACGATCCGCGAGTCGGTCAGCGCCAATTCGCTGATCGGTCAGCAGACGCTGGCAGCCAACGCGGCGAACTGGTTCACGCATACGGGAGATATGGCGTACTCGCAGATGCGTGCGCTCGGCCAGCTCGGTGCGCAGATCCAGGTGCAGGCCACGGTGATGACCTACTCGGAAACCTTCTATCTGCTCGGTATCGCGCTGCTTGCCTGCATTCCGCTCGCCCTGATGTTGAAAACGCCGCGCAGGAATGCGCCGCAGCCTTCGTCCGCTGGACACTAATGCTCTTCAATCGCCCCATGATGTCCAACCGTCTTACGTGTTTCGCACTCGCCGCTGTTACGGTGCTGTCCGTCTTGCCGGGCTGCACGGTCGGCCCGGATTATCACGGTGCGCCGCCGGTCGCGCAGGACGCCCGTAGCAGCGCTACGTTCGTGCGCACGCCGGCTGTCGGCACGACGGCGGCGCCCGCGTCGAACCAGTGGTGGCTCGCCTTCAACGACCCGCAACTGAACGACCTGATCGCCGCCGCGTTCGCGCACAACCCCGACGTCGATGCCGCGAAGGCACGACTGCGGGAATCGCGCGCACAATTGCAGCAGCAACGGGCCAACGAATTGCCGAAACTCTCCGGCGATGCCGCGGCGCTGCGCATGCGTGAACCCGACGTGAGCGCGCTGAGCTCGTCGAGCGGCAGCGGCGCGGCTTCGTCGGGAAGAGGGCCGTTGCAGCTTTACACGGCCGGCTTCGACGCCACGTGGGAAATCGATCTGTTCGGCGGCACGCGGCGCGCGATCGAAGCGGCCTCCGCGGATGCCGAAGCGGTCGACGCGGATCTCGCGGACACGCGTGTGTCGCTCGCGGCCGAAGTGGCGCAGGCTTACATCGATCTGCGCGACCAGCAGACGCGGCTTGCCCTGGCGCAACGTCAAGCGGAAACCGAGCAGAAAAGCCTGGCGCTGACGCAGCAGCGCCGGGCGCGCGGCACGGCGGCGGATGTCGACGTCGAGCGTTTGACCACGCAGGTGGAAAACACGCGCGGCACGCTGACGCCGCTCGACGCGCAAGTGACCGATTCGCTTGACCGCCTCGCCGTGCTGACCGGCCGCGCGCCTGGCGCGTTGGATGCGCAGCTTGCGGATGTGCGGCCGTTGCCGGCGCTGCCCGCGACGGTAGCGATCGGCGATCCGTCGACGATGTTGCAGCAGCGGCCCGATATTCGCGCGGCCGAACGCCGGCTCGCGTCGAGCAATGCGCAGATCGGCGAACACGTCGCCGATTTTTTCCCGAAGGTGACGTTGCTCGGCGATATCGGTTTTAGTGCGGGCGATCCTGGGCACCTCGTGCGCAAGAGCAATTTCAGCTGGATCGGTGCGCCGTATCTGCAATGGAATGCGCTCGATTTCGGACGTACGTTGGGCAGTGTGCATGCGGCCGAGGCGTCGCGCGACGAAGCCGAGGCGCGTTATACGAAGGCGGTGCTCGGCGCGTTGCAGGATGCGAATTCGTCGCTGTCGCGTTATGGGCATCAGCGTGAACATGTCGTGACGTTGCAGAAGGTGGAGGCGTCCGCGAGTCATTCGGCCGTGTTGATGCGGCAGCGCTATTCGGCTGGGGTGTCGACGTTGATCGATCTGCTCGATACGCAGCGGGAAGAATTCACCGCGCAGCAGAATGTCGTGGCGGGGCAGGCGGAGTTGCTGAAGGACTTCGTTTCGCTGCAGAAGAGTCTTGGGATTGGGTGGGAGTCGCAACGGGGGTAGGGCGCGATTCTCCGAAAAAACATGCTGGGTCTTGAGCGATTCGATTGATGGGGTACGCTTGCGTTTTGACCAGCGTGAGTTTTCATCGATGAACCTGAAGAACAGAGTCGCCATCGTCACCGGCGCGCAACGCGGTATCGGCTATGCAATCGCGAGGCGTTACATCGACGAAGGCGCCCATGTCGTGCTCGCGGATGTGAATGATGCTCATGACCAGTTGTCGGGTTTGAACGGCGCGCGAGGTACCGCCAGCTTCGTGAAGACGGACGTGAGCCACGACTCGCAGGTCCGTGCGCTGGTCAGTAGGACGCTCGAACTGCATGGCCGGGTCGATATCCTCGTGAATAACGCGGGCATCGAATTCGCCAGGACCGTTGTGACCACAACGGAAGACGAGTGGGACCGCTTGATGGCGGTCAATCTCAAGGGTGTGTTTCTCTGCTCGCGCGCCGTGATTCCCGTCATGCAGCAGCAGGGCAGCGGTGTGATTATCAACGTGGCGTCCGAACTGGGGCTCGTCGGCGAAGCGGGTGTCGCGGCCTACTGTGCGTCGAAGGGTGGGGTCGTGATGCTCAGCAAGGCGATGGCTATCGATCATGGGCCGCAGGGTATCCGGGTGAATTGTCTGTGCCCGGGGCCGGTCGCGACGCAATTGCTCGAAGACGTTTTTGCCAGCAGCGACGATCCCGACGGCATGCGTCGAACCTTCGAAAGTCAGACGGTACTCAAGCGCCTTGGACGACCGGAAGACATTGCGGCCGCCGCCGCGTTTCTCGCTTCCGACGACGCCGCTTTCGTGGCGGGCAGCGATCTTGTAGTAGATGGGGGATGGACCGCGCGGTAGCGTCAGTGTTGTCCGCGACGCAGTATCTTGGGGGATGACGGTCCGCGTCCAACCCGGTACCTCTGCTGCAATCGATCTACCGAACAAGGAACCCGTACGTGAGCGGATCTCGCTCGTCCACTATCCAGTTCGCGAAGCCGCACACGAAAGCCTTGCCTTCGACTTCGGGAATGACAGCCCTGAAATCACCCACGGTCGTCTCGCCCAGCACGCGGCCTTTGAACACAGTACCGATGATGGATTCATTGACGAGCGTCTCATCCTTTCCCAACTGGCCACGCAGATAGAGCTGGGCAACACGGCCACCGGTACCGGAACCGGTTGGCGAGCGGTCCACTTCACGGTCCGCGAAAACGCAGCAATTCGCTTGGGTCGAACCGGCATGCCGGGGCGCGTTGGCAATGATGGTCCCGTAGATATGATTGATCTCCGGGATATGGGGATGCTCGACAGGGAACGCGGCGTTGGCGGCCGCCTTTACCTCGGCACCAAAGCGGATGAGTTCTTCCACCGACGACTCGCGAACTTCGAGTCCGTGCGGGTCGCCATCGGTGTAGAAGTAGAATGCGCCACCGAACGCAATATCGCCCGTCACCTTCCCGAATGAAGGCGTATCCACCGTGACGTCTTGTTTCCAGATGAACGACGGCACGTTGACGAAGCGTACGTTGCCCGCATGCTCGCCGTCCCACTGCACGAACGCTTCGATGAACCCGCACGGCGCGTCGATTCCCACGCGCGTTTCGGGTACCTGACGCTGTACCCAGCCCAACTCGACTGCCGCCGTCGAAAGAGCAATGACACCGTGGCCGCAGTGGTCGCTGTAGCCTTCGTTGTGAAGGAAGATGATCCCGAAGTCGGCATTCGGGCTAACCGGTTCCGTCAGATACCCGCCGTACATGTCGGCATGGCCGCGCGGTTCGAACATCAGCGCGCGGCGAATGTCGTCGGCGTTCTCTTTCAACCAGGCGCGCCGCTTGACGATCGTGTCGCCAGGCAGCCGCGGCAGACCGCTGGTGACGATGCGAAAGGCTTCGCCGCCGGTGTGGACTTCGACAGTCGAGAGGGTGCGGGAAATTTTCATGTGTGCCTGGTGAGGTCAGTGGGGCGATTGCACTTACTGTCCGTACGGAACCGGCAGACCGCTCTTGATGACATATACGGTAGTCGGTGCGCCCTTGAGGTCGCCGTATTCGTCGAACGAGTAAGTGCCGGCAACGCCCTTGTAGTTTTCCTTGGCCAGTTGAGCGATGAGTTTCGCCTTGTCGGTGGTCGTGCCCGCCTTCACCATTGCATCAGCCAGCAACTTCACGCCGTCGTAGTAACTGACGGCGTAGACCTGCGTATCGATGTTGTAGGCGGCCTTGTATTTCTGCAAGAACTCGCGGCCGGCCGCCGTCTTGTCGAGCGCAATGCCGCCCTGGGCGCAATACACGATTGAAGCCGCGTCGCCCGCCACCTTGCCCATGTCCGCCGAGCAGATGCCGTCGCCGCCAAGCAGCTTCGCCCGCAGGCCGCGCTGGCGCATCTGTTTGGCCATCGGCGCACCCTGTGCCGCGTAGCCACCGAAGAAAATCACGTCTGGATTCTTGGCCTTGATGGTGGTGAGAATGCCGAGGAAATCGGTCGCTGTGGAGTTGGTGAACTCCTGATCGACAACCTGGATGCCGTTTGCCTTGGCCACCTTGATGAACTGTTCGGCGACGCCTTGACCATACGCTGTGCGGTCATCGATGACCGCCGCGGTTTTGGCTTTCAGCGTCTTCGCCGCGAACTGACCCATCGTGCCGCCGAGTTGCTCATCGCTGGCACCGATACGGAAAATATTCTTGAAGCCCTGTTTCGTCAGGGCAGGGTTGGACGCGACGGGTAGCATCGGCACACCACCCGTATTGAAGACGCGTGACGCAGGAATAGCGACGCCGGAGTTGTACGGTCCGACCACCGCGACGACGCCACTGTCGACCAGTTTCTGCGCGACCTGCACGCCGATTTTCGGATCAGCCTGGTCGTCTTCCGAATCGAGTTTGAAGGTGACTTTCTGACCGGCAACCGTGACACCCGTTTTGTTCAGCTCTTCGATCGCGAGACGTGCGCCGTTCTCGTTGTCTTTGCCGTTTGGCGACTGCGGCCCGGTAAGCGGAGCCGAGTGACCGATGGTGACGACGACCTGCGCGTTGGCGGACAGCGTAAATCCAGCGGCCGTGACGGCGACCGCGATTGTGGCGAGACGGCGCATACGAACTCCCGGTGAGCTAAGAGGAGGCCAGACCATTCCAGTCTGGCCGGCTGACGATGTGACCTAGAGAATGTAGGGGCGCTGCGGGTATCGGGATAGTCGGGTTAACGGTCGGCCAGCCCCTGATGCGTGACACGGTACGGGTTTCCCGGGCGTCGATATTACGGGTGACCAAGGTAGTCGTTCGGCTCATTCGGCTCACGACCTGGCGCAATCATTCCGCAATGCGTTTGAAACTGGCGTAGTAATCGACGGTGTAATAGCAGTCGCCGATCTGCTTACGCGATCCACCGCATACGATGCGGCGTTGCCCGCGGTCCGTCGAGCCTGGCGTGCGAACTGTGTATGTGTGGTAATAGCCGCGCGGATGCGGCGGCAGTAATGCCGCGCTGTTACGGAACAGGACCCCGTCCTCGCCAAACGGGTAGGGACCGCCCGCTTTGATCAGACGCAATGTTTCGACCGCTTCCGCAGGCAATTGCGCCTTGGTGACGGTGGCTTGCGCGCCCGACGCGGCGGCTGTGTCGCTCGCGGATTGCCCAGGCTGAACCGGCGCCGGACTCGCGGATGCAGCCGCATCCGGAGTAGCGTTTCGCGATCCGTCCTTGCCGCATCCGCCGAGGATCGCGCTCAAGACGAGGATGCAGGAGAAAGCCCACGCTAGCATGACGAAACGGTTGTCTCCGGGTTGCCCAGCATTCGACGACCATCAACCATTTGAGGGTACCGCCAACAGCGGAGTGAATCAACGTTCGGGAGCAGGCCATGCCTCGTTGAGTCGCACCGGGTGTCACGGAATGCGGCCCGTACGGTCTTGTGCAATGTCCGGTCACAGCTATTCGTCTTCGGTCACAGCCTGGCTGTCGGGTTAGCGTAGCACCACTCACGTTGGATTGAACCAGCGACTAGCTACGCCGAAAAACATTTCATCTACCTCATTCTCCGAATAGGCAGTCACTAATTGCGCGTACCTCTTGTAAAGACCGGAAAAGCCTGTCGAGAGCCAATTTGACATCGTGCTTGCGCACCAAGGGAAGTTGTTCTCTCCATGCAGCATCCACCAGCAAATCTGGGCGTTTCGCGAATCGCTTCAAAGGATTGCGTTCGTCCCATACAAGATGCTCCCGAACGGATGTCAGGTTGGGAAGCGTGCTGTATTGATCGAGGTACCGTCGCCTTTGACCTATTCCGCCGGCAAGGCCGCCACAAAGGCTAGTACCATCAGTACCACTGCGTCTTCCACTTCCTGAACCGGAGGCGGGTCCGCGCTCGCAGCCAAGGCCCGCAGTACACCAGCGATAGAGTGGGTGAGCGTGAAGGCTTGCGCTAGCGTCAGGCGCCGCGGTGCCAGGCCGGGCGCCGATACGCCCTCCGTGGTGAAGAGCTGCGTCAGCCCCTGCAGCAACGGCGAGGTCTTCCCGCCCGTACCCTGTGTCAGCGCATATTCAATCAGCAGGCGATGGACGCGGCTGCGACCACCGTAGGCGCCGATCACAGTCCGCACCACCTGACGGATGCGCTCGCCGGGCTGAGCGGGCGTGGCGCTCTGGAGCGTGGCCATCACCTGCTCGGCCATCGAGCCTAGCTCGCGCGCCACCAGCGCATCCAGCAAGGCGTGCTTGTCCTTGAAGTACTGGTAGAGCGTGCCGATGCTCACGCCGGTCCTGGCGGCCACCGCATTCGTGGTCAGCGCAGCGATTTCGCCCTGGTCCAGCAACTGCATGGCAGCTTCCAACATGAGTCCAACCTTGAACTGGGACCGCGCCTGGCGCGGACTTCGTCGCTCAAGTTGTTGATTCGATGTATGTTTTTTCGTCATTGTGGGCTTTCGAAAAGGCGAGTTCCGAAACATGAATATAGCTCATATTATTCTCGTGTCTTAACGGAGATCGCCATGGAACGCAACGCAGACAACCTCGGCACAGCCCCTGCCGCAAAGGTCGCCAACGCCCCTCGGCCAGACCAGCGTCTGGCCCGCAAGTACCGCTTCGACGATCCGGACATGGACCTTTTCTTCATGGCCGCGTTGAGCTGGGGCCCGGCCGGTGGGTTAGACATCGGCCAGGCCCACTACATCGCGTCCAGCATCGTCGACGGCGATGCCGACAGTTGGGAGCAGTCCTTCACCGCCTATGGCAACTTGCAGAACCAGCAGGCTGAAGCATGGTCCGCCCGCGGCCGCCGCCGTGCCGCCGGCGAGGCTCGCCTCAAGGCCTTCGCCAGCTACCGCTCAGCCTGGCAATTTTCCGCTCCGACCAGCGCGACCTTCGCTGCGCTCTATCAGCAGCACCAGGCCGCATTCGTCACCGCCATGGCCGAGCTGCGCCTGCCCGCCACTTTCTTCACCACACCCTGGGAGGGCAAGGCGCTGCCGGGCGTGTTCCTGCAAAACGCCAATCCCGACGCACCGGTGGCCCTCGTGATCGGCGGCGCCGACACCTGCTTCGAAGACCTGTTCCTCTCGCTCGGCCGCGGCATCCTCGAGCGTGGCTATTCGGTCGCCATCGTCGATCTGCCGGGTCAGGGCAACACCGCACTGCAAGGCCTGTGTTGGGAAACCGAACCCGAGCGCCCGATCGCCGCCGTGATGGACGTGCTGGTGCAGCGCTTCGGCGCACAGCCTGGCCGCATCGCGCTGATCGGCATGAGTCTCGGGGGCTACTTCGTGACCCGAGCCGCTGGCCATGAGACTCGTCTGGCCACCGTGATCGCCAGTACCCCCTTTCCCGCGCCAGGTCAGCTGTTTGCTGCCAGCGTGCGCTCGGCCATCGCCGCGCTCGGCACGCAAGTGCCGACAGCGTCCTCCATCCGCAGCCGCCAGGTGGCTTTGTGGAAAGCCGGCGTGAAGATGCCGCAGGAGCTCATCGAGCGTTGGGGGCCCGCGGTGGCCGATCCCGAGCGCGTGACCGTGCCATTTCTCTCCGTTCTTGGCGGTGGCGACTCGCCGATGTTCGCCGCACAGGCGCGCGACTGGCACGAGCGCATCCGTTCAACGCGCAAGGAATTCGTCTACCTCGACGCCGCCACCGGGGCCGACGGTCACTGCCAGGTCAACGCCCGCCTGCGCATGGTGCAGGAAGCTACCGGCTGGATGGATGAGATCTTCAATGCTCCGACCCGGGAAGCTTGAGCCATGCTGTGGATACTTGCAGCGTTCGCCGCCCTCGCAATTGCAGCCATCAAGAAGCGCTGGACACGCCGGCGTTCGGCGCAGAACACCGACTCGACGTTCGACATCGAATAACGCATTGCGTGACTGGCTTCAAACGCAGCACGTCTGAACGTGCGAAAACATGATCCAGATTACGGGGCGCTAGACGCCCCTTTTTATGAAAAAGCCTGCAAATAGCAGGCTTTTTGTGAATGGGTGAGGGCGGTCAACCCGGCCGCCACGCGTTTTGACACGCACACGTTTGATGATGCGCGTCGCCGGATCAAACTATTGTCGCGCGTTTCCTCCGTTAGCTCACGCCGAGAGTTTGTCACTTCGCTGGTGACTCGGTCGACCGGAATGCCGTTGATATCCTGCTCCGAAAAAACAGCGTGTATCTTTGAATTTGAGTGAAGCCGCCGCTCGGGTTTAATTTCGCAGAAGATCGCGACGCCCGGTTTCCCCAAAGCCGCGGCGGTGTGCATCAAGCCTCCGTCCGCGGCGATAAGACGAACTGGTCAACGGCATCACCAGCGGGCTAGGTGCGGTGAAGGATGCGATTACGGGCGTGGCTGATTCAACGGTCGGATGGTTCAAGGAGAAGCTCGGCATCCATAGCCCGAGCCGCGTATTCGGCGAGCTGGGCGGCTTCATCGGGCAGGGCGCGGCGATCGGCATGGAAGGCGAACAGGGGCGGGTAGCGAAGGCGGCGATCGGCCTCGCCACGATCGCGGCGACCTCGTTCGGCATGCCGGCGCTGGCCAACGGCGCAGCGATCGCACAGGCGGCTGCCGTGCCGATCGTTCGGGCGACCGTATCCATTGACACCCGGCCGCCCCTGACAGCGGCACCAGCGGCCGCCAGCGCAGCCGGCAATGCTGCGGCGGTGGCGTTCGGCCCGGTCACCATTCACATTCATCCGACACCGGGCATGGACCCGGCTGAAATCGCGCGCATGGTGCGCGACGAGCTGGAGCGCGCGGCGCGCTCACAAACAGGCGCGCCGTGGGTCGAGCCTGTCGGACCAGTAAGCGGAGAAAACAGACATGATGATGTCCCTCGACCAGTTTGTGTTTAGCCTGACCTCGGCACCGTTCAAGGAGCTGCAGCGTCAACGCAACTGGAAACACCGCACCAGCTCGCGAGTCGTCGCCCGCGACTCAAGCCAGTTCGTCGGCGTGGGCGATGACACGATCACGCTCGCTGGCACCGTCGCGCCCGAGTCGGTCGGCTCGATTGCGTCAATCAAGGAGCTGGCGACGATGGGCGACGCCGGCGACGCGTATGTGCTGGTGGACGGCGCCGGCAATGTGTACGGCGCTTTCACCATCGACTCGCTGAACGAGACGCAGACCTATCACACGGCCGAAGGCATCCCGCGAAAGATCGAATTTTCGCTGACGCTGAAACGCGTCGACGATGAAGCGCTCTCGAT
>NZ_QLTK01000021.1 GCF_003269035.1 Paraburkholderia bryophila
GAGAGGCCACAGTACGTTTCTTTTTCATGATCGGCATATCCATGATATTCATCCTTCATGATATGCCTCGCCCACAAAATCACGGATAGGTCCCTTAGCAGGGGCGGTGCGTGAACAACCGCCGCGGCGCGCGCAGCGCCGCCGGAAGAATGACTGCTGTGTCACGAGCGTGGAGTGTGCGAGAGCCCAGATTCCAGATGCACCACTACCGGACCTGCGCGAGGGACCCGCTTATGAGTTAGCGGTGTGAGCCGCTTTCTTTTGCTTACTTTTCTTTGCGGCAGGCAAAGAAAAGTGAGTGCCGCCCCGCACAGGGGCAACGCCAATAGACCACTAAAAAATCAAGAAAAGGCCAACACCCAAAGAGACCAACCGAACCCGCGCAGCGGACAAAACCCCAATCAAGCCGCCACCAAAACCCCACCCAAAGACCGATCCCGATCCAGGTGCCGATCGGCAAAAGCCTCCCCAACCATCACCAGACTAGGCTGCGCAGCATCAACCCACGCCACTGCCTCACCACAAGCAAGCCCTTCAAGCGTGAGCGTCAAAATCCTTTCCCGAGGCGTACTACAAGCCTCAACAATCGCCACAGGCGTAGAAGCAGGCCGCCCAGCCTCGATCAACTGCTGTGCAATCTCAACCCCACTATCCCGGCCCATATAAAACACAACCGAATCCGCGTTGACCTGCTCACGGATCTCATCGGAGCCAGCAGCCCGACTAAAAGTCGCCAGAGCCACACTCCGGGACACGCCACGCAACGTCAAAGACCGCTTCAAGGAAGCCGCACTAGCCAACGCGGCAGTGATACCAGGCACGACCTCATACTCGATCCCAGCCGCCTCAAGCGCGCGCATTTCCTCATCGGCGCGCCCGAACAACATAGGATCGCCCCCCTTGAGCCGGACCACGACCTGATGTTCGAGCGCAGCGTCCACGATCTGCTTGTTGATGAACTGCTGCGCAGTGGAAAGCTGCCCACAGCGCTTGCCGACAGCAATCCGCCGCGCGTGCGAAGGCGCATAGTCGAGCATGGCCGGCTCGATCAAAGCATCATGCAACACCACATCCGCCGAACCTAAAAGCCGCGCGCCGCGCACGGTAATCAGATCCGCGGCACCCGGCCCCGCGCCGATCAAATAAACCTTACCCATTTGCATCAACCTGTCCGTAAGGGCGCCAAAGGCACACAGCAACCAACCGGCAAAGCCGGCAACGCGTCACCTAACCTTATTTAAGCCGAAAACGCCCGAATCATCCCAGCCGCGACGGTATGGTGCGTCGCCTCGTCGATCAGCACGAACGCCCCCGTCCCCTGATGCGAATCATACACATCGCACACCAGCGGCTTCTGCAACGTCAGCGCAACACGGCCGATATCGTTCATGGCCAGTTCCTTGCGATCGGTCGCCTGCGACAACGTATGCACGTCGAGCACTTCCTTGATCGCGCCGATGCGCGCGAACACCGTATTGGTGGTCTGCTTCAACAGATACTTGCGTTGCGTCGACAGCGGCGTGTCGTCGAACCAGCACAGATCGGCTTCCAGCTTCTTCGCCGGTTCCGGCGCTGCTTCACGCAGCACGAAGGTATCGCCGCGCGACACATCGACATCTTCCGCGAGACGGATCGTCACCGTCTGACCGGCAAACGCGCGATCCACCAGCGCCGTGCCGCCCACCACCGGCGCGATAATCTCGGCCACGGTGGCTTCGCGATTCGCCGGCAGCACGACGATCGTGTCGCCCACCTTCACTTCGCCCGCTTCGACACGGCCCATGTAGCCGCGGAAATCGTCGGCCTGACTGCCGTCCTGACGCGCGACCCATTGCACCGGGAAACGCAGCGCCTGACCCGTCGGAATGTCCACCGGCAACGCTTCGAGCAGGTCGAGCAGCGGCTCGCCCGCATACCACGGCATGCTTTCGCTAGCGGTCACGATGTTGTCGCCCTTCAACGCCGACACCGGCACGAAGCGCACATCGTTCAAGCCCAATTGACGCGCGAGTTCGACATACGCATCGCGAATCTCGTTGAAGCGTTGCTCGCTGTAGTCGACCAGATCCATCTTGTTGATCGCGACGATCGCATGCTGCAAACCGAGCAGCTTGACGATCGCGCTATGACGCTTGGTTTGCGGCAGCAATTGCGCGACGCCATCGATAAACGTGACACGTGTCGCATCGACCAGAATGATCGCGGCGTGCGCGGTCGACGCGCCGGTCACCATATTGCGCGTGTATTGCTCGTGACCCGGCGTATCGGCAATGATGAACTTGCGCTTCGCGGTGGCGAAGTAGCGATACGCGACGTCGATCGTAATGCCCTGTTCGCGTTCGGCTTCGAGGCCGTCGGTCAGCAGCGACAGATCGATTTCGTCGCCCACGGTACGCTTGTTCTTCGCGCGCGACAGTGCCGAGAGCTGGTCGCTCAACACGGCCTTGCTGTCGTACAGCAGACGGCCGATCAACGTGCTCTTGCCATCGTCGACGCTGCCCGCAGTGATGAAACGCAGCACGCCGAGGTCTTCTGGTTGGTGAATACCGCTCATGATTTTGTGGCCTCGTGTGTGCTTAAAAGTAACCTTGCTTCTTACGCTGTTCCATCGCGGCTTCGGACACCTGGTCGTCCATCCGCGTTGCGCCGCGTTCCGTGATTTCGGTCACGGCCGTTTCGGCGATGATCTTCTCGAGATCATCCGCATCGCTTTCCACCGGGCACGTGCAGCTGATATCGCCAACGGTCCGGAAACGCACCAGCGCGGTCTCGCTGGTTTCGCCTTCACGCATCGGCGTGAGCGGCGTAACCGGCACGAGCAGGCCATTGCGACGCACGATCTCGCGCTGATGCGCGTAATAGATCGACGGCAGTTCGAGCTGTTCGCGCGCAATGTACTGCCATACGTCGAGTTCGGTCCAGTTCGAGATCGGAAACACCCGCAGATGTTCGCCGTTATGCAGACGCGCGTTATACAGGCTCCACAGTTCCGGACGCTGCGCCTTCGGATCCCACTGACCGAATTCGTCGCGGAACGAGAAGATACGTTCTTTCGCACGCGCCTTTTCTTCGTCACGACGCGCACCGCCGATCAGCGCGGTATAGCCGTGCTCAGCGATAGTTTCGAGCAACGTCACCGCTTGCGCGGCGTTGCGCGAATCCAGTTCGCGACGCAGACGCACGGTGCCGCGCTTGATCGAATCTTCGACGTGACCCACCACCAGTTCCGCGCCGATCTCTTTCGCACGGCGATCGCGGAAGTCGATCACTTCGTCGTAGTTGTGGCCCGTGTCGATATGCACGAGCGGGAACGGCAGCACGGTTTTGCGATTCGCGCCGATGCCGAACGCCTTCAGCGCCAGATGCAGCACGACGACCGAATCCTTGCCGCCCGAAAACAGCAGCGCGGGCTTGCTGCATTCGGCGACCAGTTCGCGCAGGATATGAATCGACTCGGCTTCGAGCCAATCGAGGTGATCCATCCGGTTTGCCGTATTAGCGAGTGGTGCGTTCACAGTGGAGTCGAGCGTGGTGCTCATGTTCGGTCCTTCGTTGATTCGCCCGGCAAGCGGTGGCTTGCCGACGCGGAAGTATTCAAATCAGTAGATGCGGTGTTCGAACCGGAAGCCAAGGTCCATTCAGACCCAAACTTTCAAGCCGATGCACTCTCGCTGCTATTGAACGGAATCGGGGTGATCGTCGTGATATGCAACCCACATTCCTTCGTATCGCGCGACTCCCACCACCAGCGCCCTGCCCGGCTGTCTTCACCGGGACGGATTGCGCGCGTACACGGCTCGCAGCCAATGCTCGGATAGCCACGCGCATGCAGCGGATTGACCGGCACGTCGAACGCTTTCAGATAGTCCCACACTTCGGTTTCCGTCCAATCGGTGAGCGGATTGAACTTGGCGATGTCGCGCGCGGCGTCGTGCTCTTCCGCATGCAGCTCGGCACGCGTCACGGATTGTTCGCGACGTTGCCCCGTCACCCACGCGCTGACATCCGACAGCGCGCGATTGAGCGGCTCGACCTTGCGGATTTCGCAGCAGCGCTTGCGCAGATCGACGCTTTCATAGAACGCGTTCAGACCGTGCGAGCTGACATAGTCGTCAACCGAAGCCGCCAGCGGATGAAACTGTTCGATGTCGTAGCCATAGCGGTCTTTCACACGATCGAGCATGCCGAGCGTTTCCGCATGCAAGCGGCCCGTGTTCAGCGAGAAGATGCCGATCTTCACGCCGCGCGACAGGATCGCGTGGGTGAGCAGCATGTCTTCCGCCGCGAGGCTGCTGGCGAGCTTCACGTTCGTGTGACGCGCGGCGATCGAATCGAGCAGCGCATTCAGGCGCTCGACCTTCGCAGCGAGTTCCGGCGTGAGCGAGGTGACGATCGTCATGCCGAGGCCTTTTCGGCGGCAGCGGCGGCAGCCGCTTCACGGCGACGAAACCACGGCAGCGGGTTGTCCACCGCGCCCTGGTACTGCACGCTGAATTCGTCGAACGCTTTCAGCGCGTCGTCGAAATCCTTGTCCTCGCGCAGCGCGTAAGCATCGAAACCGCAACGGAACATAAACGTAATCTGATCGCGCAACACGTCGCCGATCGCGCGCAGTTCGCCCTTGTAGCCGTAACGCTCGCGCAGCAAGCGGCCAATGCTGTAACCACGGCCGTCGCGGAACACCTGGAAGTCCACGCCGATCAGCGCGATCTTGTCGAAGTCGGCGACGAGATCCGCCGGTTCGTTATCCGGTGCCAGCCACACGCCGATTTCAGCGGCGCCGCGCGAAGCGGCCAGCGCCTCGCGTTCAGCCTGCCACAGCGCGAGCGGCACCAGCACCTTGCCCGCAGGCAAGTCGTTCACCGCCGGCAGCGAGCCGTCTTCGGCCGGGCGCACGAGCGTCCAGTCGTCGTTGACGATCGCGCGATTCTTGATGATAGAAGCCATCTGTTCAGTATCCTTATCGCGGTTACGCGTGAGCCGGTTGACGCGAGGCGTACACACGCTCCTTGAACGGAGCCATGCCGATGCGGTTATACGTTTCGATGAAACGCTCGCCTTCGTGGCGATGCTCGACAAACGTATCGATCACCTTGCTCATCACGTCCGGCATTTCTTCCGCCGAGAACGACGGGCCGATCACGCGGCCGAGGCTCGCGCCATTCGCACCCGTTCCCTGCTCGCCGCCGAGCGTCACCTGATACCACTCCGAGCCGTCCTTATCGACGCCCAGAATGCCGATGTTGCCGACGTGATGGTGACCGCACGCATTGATACAACCCGAGATATTCAGCGACACGTCGCCGAGGTCGTACACGTAGTCGAGATCGTTGAAACGTTCCTGAATCGCCAGCGCGATCGGAATCGACTTGGCATTCGCGAGCGAGCAGAAATCGCCGCCCGGGCATGCGATGATATCGGTCAGCAAGCCGATGTTCGGCGTCGCGAAACCTTGCGCCTTGGCCTTTTCCCACAGCGCGAACAGGTCGCGCTTCCTGACGTTCGCGAGAATCAGGTTCTGTTCGTGCGACACGCGAATCTCGCCGAGCGAATATTCGTCGGCCCAATCGGCAACGGCTTCCATCTGCGTATCCGTCGCGTCGCCCGGGGCGATCGTGGTCGGCTTCAGCGACAGCGTCACCGACGCGTAACCCGACACCTTATGCGGACGCACGTTACGCTCGACCCAACGGGCGAACGCACGGTTTTCCAGCAGATGCTTTTCGAACGAAGCATCGGTATCGGCCAGCTTTTCGTACACCGGCGGCTGGAAGTACTGCGACACGCGATCCACTTCGGCTTGCGTGAGCGTCGCCGGACCGTCCTTCAGGTGCTGCCATTCTTCTTCGACCTGCGCGGAGAATTTCTCCGGGCTCAGCGCCTTCACGAGAATCTTGATGCGCGCCTTGTAGATGTTGTCGCGGCGGCCATAGCGGTTATACACGCGCAGCACGGCTTCGCAGTACGACAGCAGGTGTTGCCACGGCAAGTCCTTGCGGATGATCGCGCCGATGATCGGCGTGCGGCCCATGCCGCCGCCGGCCAGAATGTCGACCACCAGTTCGCCCTGCTCGTTCTTCTTCAGATACACGCCCATGTCGTGAATCTGCACGGCAGCGCGGTCTTCCTTCGAACCCGAGACGGCGATCTTGAACTTGCGCGGCAGCCACGCGAATTCCGGATGGAACGTCGACCATTGACGCAGGATTTCCGCCCACGGGCGCGGATCGACCATTTCGTCCGGCGCGACACCGGCGAACTGGTCCGCAGTGATATTGCGGATGCAATTACCCGAGGTCTGGATGCCGTGCATCTGCACCGCGGCGAGCTTGCGCAGGATTTCCGGCGTTTCCTCGAGCTGGATCCAGTTGTACTGGATGTTCGAGCGCGTCGAGAAATGGCCGTAACCGCGGTCGTGTTCGCGGGCGATCTGCGCGAGCACGCGCATCTGGTCGCTACGCAGGTTGCCGTAGGGAATCGCGATGCGGTGCATGTACGCGTGGCGCTGCATGTACAGGCCATTCTGCAGACGCAGCGGACGAAACTCCTCTTCGCTCAATTCGCCCGACAAGCGGCGGCGAACCTGATCGGCGTACTGCGCGACCCGTTCATCGACGATGGTCTGGTCGTACTGATCGTATTGGTACATTCGGGGACCCCAATTTTTGCGTGACACACAGCGGTCCGGTTCCGCTGCGCCTTGAATACCTGGTGTTAGTCAGCTGCTGCAAACGAGGGTTTAGACCCATCTCTCATTTGCTTATGACAAATACAGATATCCATATTGAAAAAGATGGACAGATCGTAATAAACTCGCCTTATATTTCAAACGACTAAAAAATTACTTTGATATGCGGAGAGGTTATATATGAACCTGCACCAGTTCCGCTTCGTCCGCGAGGCCGTGCGGCAGAATTTCAACCTGACGGAGGCGGCCAAGGCACTGTTTACCAGCCAGCCGGGCGTTTCCAAGGCGATCATCGAGCTGGAAGACGAGCTGGGCGTCGAAATCTTCACGCGGCACGGCAAGCGGGTGCGCTCGCTGACCGAGCCGGGGCGCATCATTTTGCAGTCAGTCGAGAGGATCCTGCAGGAAGTGGAGAGTCTCAAGCGAGTCGGTAAAGATTACGCAGCGCAGGATCAGGGCAATCTGGTTATCGCCGCGACCCACACGCAGGCGCGCTATTCGCTGCCGGCGGCGATCGCCGAGTTCAAGAAGCGCTTCCCCAAGGTTCACCTTTCGATTCTGCAAGGTAGCCCGACCCAAGTCGCCGAAATGGTGATCCACGACCAGGCCGATCTGGCGATCGCCACCGAAGCCGTCGCCAACTACAAGGAACTGGTGTCGCTGCCCTGCTTCCAGTGGCATCACGTCGCGGTCATGCAGCCGGATCACCCCCTACTCGACCGCAAACTTTTGTCGCTGGATGATCTGACCCAGTATCCGCTGATCACCTACGACAACGCGTTCGCCGGCCGCACCAAGATCAACGAGGCGTTCCGCCTGCGCGGCCTGCATCCGGACATCGTGCTGGAGGCGATCGACGCCGACGTGATCAAGACCTACGTGGAACTGGGTCTGGGCGTCGGCATCATGGCGGATATCGCGTTCAACGCCGAGCGCGACCGTCATTTACGTGCCATGCCGGTCGGCCACCTGTTCGGCAGCAATGTGACGCGGGTCGCGCTGAAACAGGGCGCCTATCTGCGCAGCTATGTGTACACGCTCGTCGAACTGTTGTCGCCGAGCATGAACCGCAAGCTGATCGAACAGGCCTTGAAGGGCGAACACGAAACCTACGAACTTTGACCGCAGTATTTGACAGCAGCACGCTTCCCGCTACGGAGACCTCCCGATGACGTCGCATCAGTCGCATAAAAACAGCATTCGCGGCCTGGCCGCCCTCGGCGCGCTGTTGCTCGCCACCGCCGCGCACGCCGACATCAAGGTCGGCATCGACCTGTCGAGCACCGGCCCGGCGGCCGTGATCGGCATCACCAGCAAGAACGCGATGCTGATGTGGCCCGCCACGATCGCCGGCCAGAAAGCCGACTACATTTTCCTCGACGATGCGTCCGACCCGGGCGTCGCCGTGCGCAACATCCGCAAGCTGATCAACGAGGACCACGTCGACGTGATCGTCGGCCCGAACATCACGCCGGCGGCAATGGCCGCGCTCGATCCGGTCGCCGAAAGCCAGACGCCGATGATCACGCTGATCGGCTCCGCCAGCGTCGTCGAGCCGCAGGAAGGCAAGAAGGTGTGGGCGTACAAAATGGCGCAGACCGACAGCGCGATGGCCGACGTGATGACACGCTACATGTCGAACCACAACGTGAAGACCGTGGGCTTCATCGGTTTCGCGGATGGCTACGGCGAAAGCTGGCTCAACGAGTTCAGCAAGTTCGCGGCCTTGCGTCACATTCAGCTGGTCGCGACCGAGCGCTATAACCGCACCGATGCCAGCGTCACCGGCCAGATTCTGAAGCTGATGGCGGCTAAACCGGACGCGATCCTGATCGCCGGCGCGGGCACGCCGACCGTGCTGCCGCAACGCACGCTGATCGAACGCGGCTATAAAGGCCCGATCTACCAGACGCACGGCATCGCCACACCGGAGTTCATCAAGCTGGGCGGCAAGGACGTGGAAGGCACGCTGTTCCCGACCCAGCCGGTCGTGGTGGCGCGCACGCTGCCGGCCGATCATCCGGCGAAGAAAGCGGCCCTCGCGTTCACCAACGAGTACGAAGCGAAGTACGGCGCGGGCAGCGTGACGCAGTTCGCAGGCGACGCGGCCGGCGTGTACCCGCGCTTGCAGGACGCCGTGGCGCGAGCATTGAAGACGGCGCAGCCGGGCACGCCGGCGTTTCGCACCGCATTGCGCGACGAACTGGAACACGCGCATGAACTGGTGGTGCCGAACGGTGTCGTCAATACGAGCCCGAAGGATCACGTCGGTTTGGATCAGCGCGCCAGCGTGATGGGCATCATCAAGAACGGCAAGTTTGTCTACCTGAGTCAGTGAGCGACGAAGTCAGTCACCCAGTGAGCGGCTGAGCCGCGACACCCGTCGGCATGCGCGGCGAGTTCCGCGCCGCTCATCGCCGCACACGGCACGACGGCCGCATTCCGGCCATCGCGCCCGCCTGCTATTCGCGCAACCCGTTCGGGCGGCGCATCGCACGCACGCTGCGTGTACCATGCTGACGGCCCGCTTGCGTGTGACCGCAGGCTCAGGCCAATTCGCCGATTCCGTGCGAACGCGCGGCGCCTCCCGATCACGAGGCCGCCGGCGCGTTCCGCCAATGCCGTGAAGTCCGTCAGACCGCGCATGCTAAAAACCAGAAAACGTATCGTCATCGCCGCCCTTGTCGTCATCGTGATCCTCGCTATCGCGATTGCCCAGGCTATCAGGAAGCGCGGCGCACACGCTGCCGCCCCGGAAACCGTCTCTTCGGTCGTCGAATTCGCACCCGACGATCTCACCACGGTCAGCCGCCGCACTCTCTCCGAAACCTTGCCGTTGACCGGCTCGCTGCGCGCGATCACGCAGGCCGCGGTCAAATCGAAAGTGGCCGGCTCGGCGCTCGACGTCGCGGTGCGCGAGGGCGACACGGTCAAGACCGGCCAGATCCTGGCCAAAATCGACGCCCGCGATTACGTGGCGCGCGCCGAACAAAGCCGCGGCCAGATGGCGGCCATGGCCGGCCAGCTCGACATCGCCAAACAGACGCTCGACAACAACCGCGTGCTGGTCGAAAAAGGCTTCATTTCGAAGAACGCGTTCGACACCGCGCAAAGCCAGTACGAAATCGCCCGCGCGAACCTGGATGCGGCGCGAGCCGCGCTGGCGTCGTCGAATCTATCGCTCGACGATACGACCGTGCGCTCGCCGCTCGACGGACAGGTCGCTACACGCTCGGTCGAGCCGGGCGAAAAAGTCGCCGTCGACACCAAGCTGTTCGACGTGGTCGATCTGCGCACGCTCGAACTGGAAGCGCCGGTGCCGGTCGGCGAGATCGGCCGCGTACGCATCGGCCAGCCGGTGAGCATCGCCTTCGACGGTATCGATACGCCGGTGCAAGGCGCGATCACGCGGATCAATCCGGCCGCGCAGCCGGGCTCGCGTTCGATCATGGTGTATGTGCAGGTCGCCAATCCGGCGGGCACGTTGCGGGTTGGCATGTTCGGCACGGGCACGATCGCGGTGGGCAGCCGGCAGAACGTGCTGGTGGTGCCCGCCACCGCGGTCCGTACCGACGGCGCGCGCCACAGCGTGTACGCGCTGGTCGGCGGCAAGCTGGTCGAGCAGCCGGTGCAGACCGGTGCGACCGGCGAGGCCGACGGCGACGCGTGGACCGAAATCACCAGCGGACAGTTGAACCTCGGCGAGCAGATCGTGAAGAACAATCTCGGCTCGTTGCGGATCGGCAGTACGGTGCATGTGGTGCAGCCGGCTTCATCGGCGCAGGCCGCGTCGCCGGCCGCCGGCCAGCACTGACCGGAGCCCGCGCCCATGTGGTTCACCCGCATCAGCATCGGCAACCCGGTGCTCGCCACGATGATGATGATGGCGCTGCTCGTCATCGGTCTGTTCTCTTATCAGCGCCTGAAAGTCGATCAGTTTCCCGACATCACCTTTCCGATCGTGGTCGTGCAGACCGCCTATCCGGGCGCCTCGCCGGAATCGGTCGAGTCCGACGTCACGCGCAAGATCGAGGAAGCGGTCAACACGATCAGCGGCATCGACGAAATCACGTCGCGCTCCTACGACGCGCAATCGGTCGTGATCGTGCAATTCGATCTCTCGGTCGACGCGGTACAGGCCGCGCAAGACGTGCGCGACAAGATCGCGCTGATCCGCCCGGACCTGCGCGACGGCGTGAAGGACCCGCGCGTGTTGCGCTACGACCCGGCGGACACGCCGATCGTCACGGTCGCGGTGTCGAACGCGCCGGGCGCCACCCTGTCCACGCGCGACCTCACCACCGTTGCCGATCAGATCGTGCGCAAGCGGCTCGAAACCGTACGCGGCGTCGGCTCGGTGTCGCTGGTGGGCGGCGTCAAACGTCAGGTGCAGATCGACGTGAAGCCGGAAAAACTGCAAGCGTTGTCGATCGGCGTCGATCAGGTGATCCGCGCGGTGCAGAACGAGAATCAGGAAATTCCGGCCGGCCCGCTCACGTCGAGCCATATCGAACAGACCGTGCAGATCAAGGGCCGTTTCGATAAGCCGGACGACTTCAAGCGCATCATCATCGCGCGACGTGGCGCGCAGTCCGCGATTCCCACGGCAAGCTCGGCGACGCAACCGGTCACGCTCGATCAGGTCGCCGACGTGGTGGACGGCCAGCAGGAACCGGACAGCACCGCGCTATTGAACGGCCAGCGCGCGTTGTTCGTGTCGATCATCAAGGCGCAGGGAGAAAACACGGTCGACGTGGCGCACGGCGTGCGTGACGAAGTCGCGCGTTTGCAGCCGCTGCTGCCGCCCGGCGTCAAGCTCGATGTCACCGACGACTCGTCGATCGAAATCGAAGACAGCGTCAACGAAGTGAAACGCACCCTGCTCGAAGGTGCGTTGCTCACCGTGCTGATCGTGTTCCTGTTCCTCGGCTCGTGGCGCAGCACGGTGATCACCGGTCTCACGCTGCCCATCGCGCTGATCGGCACGTTCGCGGTGATGTACGCGTGCGGCTTCACGATCAACGTGATCACGCTAATGGCGCTGTCGCTGTGCGTCGGCCTGCTGATCGACGACGCGATCGTCGTGCGCGAGAACATCGTGCGGCACGTGCAGCTCGGCGCGGACCATCGCACCGCCGCGCTCGACGGCACCAAGGAAATCGCGCTGGCCGTGCTGGCCACTACCTTCTCGATCGTCGCGGTGTTTTTGCCGGTCGGCTTCATGGGCGGCATCATCGGCCGCTTCTTCCACCAGTTCGGCATTACGGTCGCGGCCGCCGTGCTGATCTCGATGTTCGTGTCGTTCACGCTCGATCCGATGCTGTCGTCGATCTGGCCGGACCCCGATCTGCACGACGCAGACACCGGACGCAAGGGCTACCGTTACGGCCGTTTGATCCAGCGTTCGCTGCATCTGTTCGACACGCAGATCGACCGACTCACGGCGTTTTATCAGCGGCTGCTCGGGTGGTCGCTGAAGCATCGCGCGATCACGCTGGTCATCGCGGCGGTCACGTTTTTCGGCAGCCTGTTTCTGGTGCCGTTCGTCGGCACCGAGTTCGTGCCAAACGCGGACTTCTCGGAAACGCAGATCGGCTTGAATACGCCGGTGGGGACGTCGCTCGAAGCGACGTCGGAGAAAGTCAAACAGGTGCAGGCGATTCTCGCGACCTACCCCGAAGTGCGCTTCACGTATGCAACGGTCAATTCGGGCAATACGCAGGGCAAGAACACCGCGCTCATTACCGTCCGCCTGAAAGACCGGCGCGATCGCACGCGCGGCGTGGTCGAACTGAACGAGGCGTTTCGCGCGCGGCTGGCGTCGGTGGCGGGCGTGGCCGTGACCGAGATCGGCATGTCCGACGGCGCGGGCAGCACCAAGGCGATTCAGTTGAGCTTGCAGGGCGACAACATCGACGAACTACGTCGCCTGTCCGACGTGGCTCAGGCGCGCATGGCGAAGATCCCTGGGCTCGTCGATCTGGATTCGAGCCTGAAGGCGGACAAGCCGATCGTCGCGATCAACGTGAAGCGCGAACTCGCCTCCGACCTCGGCGTAGGCGTCGCGGATATCGGCACGGCGCTGCGGCCCCTGCTGTCCGGCGACGCGATCAGCACCTGGCGCGCGCCCGACGACCAGGACTACGACGTCAGCGTGCGGCTGCCGCGCGAGCAGCGCCAGGACGTGGACGATCTCGCCCGGCTGATGATCGCCACCAATCGCACCGACGCGAACGGCGCGCCGGTGCTGGTGCCGCTGCGGCAGATCGCGGACATCGTCAAGACGACCGGCCCCGACGTGCTGAACCGGCGCGATCTGCAACGCGAGGTGGAGTTGTCGGCGAACGTGAACGGCCGCTCGCCCGGGGAGGTCGCCGCCGACGTCGCGAAAACGCTCGACGCGATGCATCTGCCGGCGGGCTATCACTACCGCTTCGAAGGCTCGACCAAGAGCATGAACGAGTCGTTCATTTACGCGGTGGAGGCGTTGGCGCTGGCGGTGATTTTCATCTACATGATTCTGGCGTCGCAGTTCGCGAGTTTCGCGCAACCGCTCGCGATCATGGCGTCGCTGCCGCTCACGCTGATCGGCGTGCTGGTCGCGCTGTTGCTGTTCGGCAGCACGTTGAACATGTTTTCGATCATCGGCTTCGTGATGCTGATGGGGCTCGTGACGAAGAACGCCATTCTGCTGGTGGACTTTGCGAATCAGGCGCGGCGCGGCACGCTGCTGGATGCGTCCGGGAGGGGCCGCAAGATGGAGCGGCGCGAGGCCTTGCTCGAAGCAGCGCGGGTGCGGCTGCGACCGATTCTGATGACCACGCTGGCAATGATCTTCGGCATGCTGCCGTTGGCGGCGGCGCTGGGCGAAGGCGGCGAGCAGCGCGGGCCGTTGGGACAGACGGTGATCGGCGGGGTGATCACGTCGTCGATTCTGACGCTGGTGGTGGTGCCGGTGGTTTATACGGTGCTGGAGGATTGGGGGAGTTGGGTGCGGCGGAAATTGTCGCGCAAGCCGCAGTAAGCGGATCGGGGACTGACGGGATAGACGCGCCGCTTCGGCGAAATTGTTAAAGTAGCGGTCTTTCCCCCACCCGCAGCCCCCACCATGCGCACCACCCGAGCCATCCACGCTGTCGAGCGGCTGAAAACGCGCAGCGGCAATCCGCAGTTCGCCGCGATCAGCCTGTCAGGCGGTTTGTTCTATCTGGTCGACAAGTCGAGCGGATCGGATAAAAAAGTCTCCGACCCGCTCACGCTCGACGACTTCGTCAAATTCGTCGACGCGTACGGCCCGCAGAAACCGCGTAAGGCTAGCAAGCTCGATATCGCGTTCGAAGAGCAGATCAAGAAAAGCAAGGGCGGTTGAGCGGAGGGGTCAGCGCTTTTGAGCGCTCGCAGGCTTTCTCAAGCGCCCCCAATCTCCCGCCACTGCCCATCCGCCGCGCTGCTCGCAAGCATCGCATCGATGAACCGCAGCCCCGCCACACCGTCCTCCACCGTCGTCAGCAACAGGCTTTCCGCCGGCAGCGCGCGCCCCGAGTCCAACGCTTCGATCTGCAACGCCGCGTCTTTGTACAACTGCGCGAACGCTTCCAGGTAGCCTTCAGGATGTCCCGCCGGCACCCGCGTCGCATGCGCCGCAATCGCACTTTTCACCCGCCCGCGTGTCAAGCGTTCAGCCGAACCCGCCAAGGGCGCGAACCACACTTCATTCGGCTGTTCCTGATCGAAGGCGAGATTCGCTTTCGTTCCATACACGCGCAAACGCAGCGCGTTCTCCGCGCCACTCGCCACCTGACTCGCCCATAGCATGCCGCGCGCGCCGTTCGGATAGCGCAGCATCGCCTGCACGTGATCGTCGATGCGACGTCCCGGCACGAAGGTATGCACCTCCGCCGCCAGCGCCGACGGCGTCATCCCCGTGACGAAAGCCGCGAGGTGATAGGCATGTGTGCCGATATCGCCAAGACAGCCCGCCGGACCCGCTAACGCGGGGTCCGTGCGCCAGCCGGCCTGCTTGTTCGTGCCGCTCGTTTCGACCGGTTCCGCCAGCCAGTCTTGCGCGTACTCGACTTGCACCACGCGCAATGCGCCGAGTTCGCCCGAGTCGATCAGTTCACGCGCGTAACGCACCATCGGATAGCCGGAATAGGTATGCGTCAACGCAAACAGCCGGTTCTTCTCGCGCGCGAGTTTCGCGAGCGCCTCGCCTTCCGCCAGCGAAATCGCCAATGGTTTGTCGCAGATCACGTGAATCCCGGCTTCGAGAAACGCGGTCGCGACCGGCGCATGCAGATGATTCGGCGTGACGATCGCCACCGCGTCGATACCGTCGTCGCGGGCGGCTTCGGCGCGCGCCATCTCGCGCCAGTCGGCGTAGCTACGCGCGATGCCCGCCTCGGCCGCGCTGGCCCGCGCACGCTGCGGATCGGACGACAACGCGCCCGCCACTAAGTCGAATCGATCGTCGAGCCGCGCCGCGATCCGGTGCACCGCGCCGATGAACGCGCCTTGTCCGCCGCCGACCATGCCCAACCTGAGCTTTCTTTGTTGCATTGTCTACGCTCCTCGACTCCCGTATGCGGCACTCGCGCCGTACGTGCAACCTCAAATTCCCAGCAGCCGCCTAAGCGCCCCGGCATCCACCCCACTCCCCGCGAAATCATCGAACGCATGCTCGGCCACACGAATGATGTGCCGCCGGATAAACTCCGCACCTTCGCGCGCGCCATCATGCGGATGCTTCAACGCGCACTCCCATTCCAGTACCGCCCAGCCGGGAAAGTCGTACTGCGCCATCTTCGAGAAGATCGCACCGAAATCGATCTGCCCGTCGCCGAGCGACCTGAAGCGCCCCGCGCGTTCGACCCAGCCGTTATACCCGCCGTACACGCCTTGTTTGCCGTTCGGTCGAAACTCCGCGTCCTTCACATGGAACGCTTTGATCCGCTCGTGATAGATGTCGATAAACGCCAGATAGTCGAGCTGCTGCAAAACGAAATGGCTCGGGTCGTAAAGAATATTGGCCCGTGCGTGCTGTTTCACCGCCTCGAGAAAACGCTCGAAAGTCACACCATCGTGCAGATCTTCGCCCGGATGGAGTTCGTAGCACACGTCGACACCGGCGGCGTCGAACGCATCGAGAATCGGCGTCCAGCGGCGCGCGAGTTCGTCGAATGCGGCGTCAACCAGACCGGCCGGACGCTGCGGCCACGGGTACAGATACGGCCACGCCAGCGCACCGGAAAACGACACATGCGTGCTCAAGCCCAAACGCTGTGAAGCTTTCGCGGCCAGCTTCAGTTGCTCGATCGCCCATTGCGTGCGCGCCGCCGGATTGCCTCGCACTTGCGGCGCGGCAAATCCGTCGAACAACGCGTCGTAAGCAGGATGCACCGCAACCAGTTGGCCTTGCAAATGCGTCGACAGTTCAGTGATCGTCACGCCCGCGTTTTCCGCGGTCTCGCGCAATTCATCGCAATAGGTCTGGCTCGCCGCCGCCTGCCCCAGATCGATCAGACGCGGATCGCACGGCACCTGGATGCCTTTGAAGCCGAGACCCGCCGCCCACTCCGCGAGGTGCGCGAGGTTGTCGAACGGCACTTCGTCGCCCATGAACTGGGCGAGAAAGATTGCCGGCCCTTTGATGGTTTTCATCGTACGGTTCCTCGAACGGGAGCGCGCCAGCCGTGCCTTCGCCGTAGAAAAAAACCCGGCCACCGCGCTCCAGATGCTCAGGCCAACATCACACAGCCATCACGCCAACCTCAGCCCGGATTCAGAACGGCGAGTCCGGAAAATAAAATTGCTGCGCGTTTTCCTTCGTGATCAGCACCGACGGAATGATCGTCGTGGCCGGCAGCTTCTCGCCTTTCAGACGCGCCTCGGCGGTAAGCTTGATCGCGTCGTAGATGAATTTCGGCGAGTACGACACGTCGGCCTTGATCATCGGCGCACCGTCCATCACGTTCTTCACCATGCCCTTCGAGCCCGCGCCGCCGAATACGATCTTGACGTCGGTCCGTTTGGCCTGCTCGATCGCCTTCAGGACGCCGACCGCCATGTCGTCGTCGGCGGCCCAGACGGCGTCGATATGCTTGAAGCGCGTCAGGTAATCCTGCATCACCTTGAACGCGTCGTCGCGATTCCAGTTCGCGTATTTCGCGTCGAGTATCTTCATCTCCGGATAGTTCTTGATCACGTTCGTGAACGCGGTCCAGCGCTCGTTGTCGAGCGTCGTCGGAATGCCGCGCAGCGCGACGATGTTGCCTTTGCCGTCGAGCGCTTTCGCCAGGTACTCGGCGGGAATCTTGCCGAACGCGGTGTTGTCGCCGGCCACGTACGCATCTTGTGCGCTGGTGTCCGTCAGCCCGCGATCCACCACCGTCACGTACACGCCTTTCTTCTTCACCTGCGCGACCGGCTGCGTGAGCGACGCCGATTCGAACGGAAAGATCACCAGCGCGTTGATCTTGTTGACCGTCACCAGATCCTGCAACTGGTTGGCCTGCTCGGGCGAGCCCGCTGCCGTCTTCACGATGATCCTGAGATCGGGATGCGCCTTCTCCAGATCGGTCTTCGCCTTGTTGGCCCACCAGACGATGCCGCCCGTAAAGCCGTGATCGGCCGTCGGAATCGCAACGCCCAATACGACCTTGTCGTCGGCGCGCGCCACGCCCGCCGTGCCCAGTATCCCCAACGCCAGCACGCCGGCGCCGACCGCTCGAATGACTTGCTTCATGGTTGTGTCTCCAATGTCGATGAGGCGTTCGTGCGCCCCGCTTCTCGAACCTGCCGTCGTGCCCAGATGAAACGCTAAAACTATCTCCGTCCGCGCTGCACGAACGCGACGAAGATAATCACCACGCCCTGCACCGCCGCGTTCAGATACACGCTGATGATGCTGGTGAGATTCAGAATATTGGCGATCACCGACAGCAGGATCGCGCCGATCACCGTCCCGATCACGCGCCCCTCGCCGCCCTTGAGCGCGGTGCCGCCGACCACGACCGATGCGATCGCCTCGAGCTCCCACAGCAAGCCGGTGGTCGGCGTGGCCGAGCCGAGCCGCGGCACGTAGAGCACGGTCGCCACGCCCACGCAGATGCCGAGCAGCACATAGGTGACGATCTTCACGGTATCGACGCGAATCGCCGCATAGCGCGCGACCTGTTCGTTCGAGCCGATCGCCTGCACGTGACGGCCGAACGCGGTGCGATTGAGAATCAGCGCACCGCCGGCGGCCACCACGAGGAAAACCCAGATCGGCACCGGCACGCCGAACAGACTCGCGTAATAAACCGGGCCATACAGATCGGACAGCGAGTTATCCAGCGTCAACGCGCCGCCATCGGCGAGCCACGTCAGTACCGCGCGAAAAATCCCCAACGTGCCCAACGTGACGATGAACGGTTCGATCCGTCCTTTGGTAATCAGCAAACCATGCGCGCAGCCGAACAGGCCGCCGAGCACCAGCGCGAACACGATCCCGAGCGTGAGAATCAGCAGCGGCGCGAACGTATGCCCGCCGACACCCGCCGCGAGCGCGTTCATCAGCCAGATCATGCTGCCGACGATCAGCGCGGCCATCGAGCCGACCGACAGATCGATACCGCCCGAGATGATCACGAAGGTCATGCCGACCGCGATGATGCCGATGAACGAGGTGCGCGTGAGCACGTTCATCAGGTTGTCGAGCGTGGCGAAATCGCGGTTGAGCAGCGTGCCGACGACGCACAGCAGAATCAGCCCGGCGAGCGGTCCGAGCGCATACAGGCGATGCGCGAAGCGCAGCGCGCGCCCGGATTGCACGGCTTCAGTGGGTGCCGGTCGCATGGGCGATCAACTCCTTTTCGGTCAGATGGTCGAGCGTCAGCGTCGCCTGCAGGCGTCCCGCGCGCATCACGGCGACGCGGTGACACAAGCCGATCAGCTCGATCAGTTCGGATGAAATGACGATCACCGCGCGGCCCTGCGCGGCGAGACGATGAATCAGAAAATAGATGTCGCGTTTCGCGCCGACGTCGACGCCACGAGTCGGTTCGTCGAGCACGATCACCTGCGGGTCGGGTTGCAGGAACTTGGCGAGCGCGAGCTTCTGCTGATTGCCACCGGACAGCATGCGCGCGCGGCTCGCCAGGTCGCCGGTGCGGATGCCGAATTCGCTCACCGCTTTCGTCAAGGCGGCGCGGCCCGCTTTCATATCGAGCAGCGGATGCGCGTAGCGTTCGAGCGTCATCAGCGTGACGTTGTCCTGCAGGCTCAGGTTCACGTGCAGGCCCTTGCCCTTGCGGTCTTCGCTCAGGTACGTGAGGCCGTGGCGCATGGCGTCGCGCGGGCTTTTCAGAGCGGCGGGAAGGCCGGCAATCTCGACGCGGCCCGCCGTGCGCTTGCGCAAGCCGATCAGCGCTTCGAACGCTTCGGTGCGGCCCGCGCCGACCAGTCCCGCGAAGCCGAGCACTTCGCCGGCGCGCACGTCGAAGCTGAGGTCGTCGACCCAGTCGGGCACGCTGAGGCCCGTCACTTTCAATGCGAGCGGTGCGTCGGCGGAGACCGTGAGCTTGTCGGGGAACATGTCGGAGACGTCCCGGCCCACCATCAGATTCGCCATCTGCTGGCGCGCGAGCCCGGCCGTTTCGCCGCGCGCGACGAAGCGGCCGTCGCGCATCACGATCACTTCGTCGGTAATGCGTTCCACCTCGTCGAGCTTGTGCGAGATGTAGATGAGGGTCACGCCGTCGGCCTTGAGCTTTGCCATCAGCGTGAACAGCCGCTCGGTTTCGGACGGCGTGAGCGTGGCGGTCGGTTCGTCCATGATGAGCAGACGCGCGCGGCGCGACAGCGCCTTCGCGATCTCCACCATCTGCTTTTCCGCGACGATCAATTCGCGCACCTTGGTGTCCGGCGCTTTCGCGAGGCCGACCTGTGCAAGGTAACGCGCGGCGTCGCTGCGCATCGCGGCATCGTCCACGAACCAGCCGCGCCGCTTCTCGTGGCCGAGATACATGTTCTGCGCGATCGTCAGATGCTCGGCGAGATTGAATTCCTGGTGAATCAGCACGATGCCCTGCGCTTGCGCGTCGCGCGAGCCGATGAACTGCCGTGCGTGGCCGTCGACCAGCAAGGTGCCCGACGTGGCGGTCTCATAGCCCGCGAGGATTTTCATCAGCGTGGATTTGCCCGCGCCGTTCTCGCCGAGCAGGCCGTAGATGCGCCCCGGCGCAAGCTCGAAACTCACGCCGTGCAGCACGCGCACCGGGCCGAAGTCTTTACGGATATCGTCGAAGCGGATCGCGAGGCTCATGGTCATGCGCTCCCGCGAATCACGAGCCGGTGCGGCAGCAGCACGCCGGGCACGTTCGCCAACGGATTGGCGAGCCGCTGCAGCAACAGACGCGCGGCGGTTTCGCCCAACTCGCGCATGGGCTGGGCGATCGTGGTGAGCGGTGGGTCGATCTGCGCGGCCAGCGAGATATCGTCGAAACCGACCACCGCGACATCGTCCGGCACCCGCTTGCCGACGCTGCGCAAACCGTGGATCACGCCGATCGCGAGCGTATCCGACACCGCGAAAATCGCGCTGGGCGCGTGCGGCGGCAACATCAGCGTGGCGGCGGCGGAAGCGCCCGCTTCGTAGTCGAGGCTGTTCAGGTTCATGCACCAGCGCCCGTCGGGCGTGATGCCCGCTTCGGTCAATGCGTCGAGATAGCCTTGCTGACGCTGCCGCGCGTACAGATAGTCGACGTCGGAATTGATCAGGCCGATGCGCTGGTGGCCGCGCGACAGCAGATACCGCACGGCGTCGCCGGCTGCGCGGTAATTGTCGATGCCCACGTACGGCACGCCCATCGCGGGGTCGAACTCGCAGCACGCGACCCACGGCAGCGCGCTGCTGGCCTCGCCGAGCGCTTGCTGGATGGTCGCCGGATCGAGGCAGATCGCGCCGTCCGCGCGACGCCGCCGCAGCAGATCGAAGTAGCTGCGCTCGCGGCCCGGATCGGCGCCTGTGTCGCACAACAGCATGAAGTAGCCATGCTGACGCGCCACGCTGTCGATGCCGCGCACGATCTCCGCATAGAACGGATTGCCGACGTCCGGCACCATGGTCAGCAGCAGGCGGCTTTCGGCGGTGCGCAGATTGCGCGCGAGTTCGTTGACGCGGTAACCGCTCGCGTCGATAGCGGCGAGGACTTTGTCGCGGGTCGCGGGCCGCACGTTCTCGTGACCGTTCAGCACACGCGACACCGTGGCCACCGACACCCCCGCCTGTTCCGCGACGCTGGCGATGGACAGGCTGTCAGCCGAACCACGCGAGGGCTGGGCGTCGCTCTGAGCGTCGGGCCGGGACCGCGCGCCGGAGGGCGCGGCACGGGCCACTTTGGACGACGGTTTGGACAAGTGAACTCGCCTGCAAAATGTAATCGATTACATTTTTGAGCGATAAAAGCCGGAATCGCAAGGTCGGATCGCTAGGGATTAACACGGGGTTGCGCGGTCTCCGCGCGGTGACGATCACGTGCCCAGGAGGCGCCCGCCGCGCTTGCGCGCGCCTGTCGCGCGGGCCCGGCGCCCTGCCCGCGGCGGCACGTTTCGACGCCGCCATTTGGTACAATCCCGCAGTTACCCTGCCGTGGCCCGCATCGTGAGCGATGCCTTCAGGCCGCCGGTCAGCGGGCAAACCGCCAAACTCGCCCACCCAACCTGCCGAATCCACCATGAACATCGAGCAAGCGCGTTTCAACATGATCGAACAGCAGATCCGCCCCTGGGAAGTGCTCGACCAGGACGTGCTGAATCTGCTCTCGATCGTCAAGCGTGAACATTTCGTCCCCACCGCTTACCGCGATCTGGCCTTCGTCGACTTCGAAGTGCCGCTGCCGGCCGGCCAGCACATGCTGGCGCCGCGCGTCGAAGCGCGCGTGCTGCAGGAACTGGCGGTGAAGAAACACGAAAGCGTGCTCGAAATCGGCGCGGGCTCGGGTTATATGGCGGCGCTGCTCGCGCATCGCGCGCAACACGTGCTGACGGTAGATATCGAACCGGAACTGGCTGAACTGGCCAAGGCCAACCTGATCGCCAACGGCGTGCTGAACGCCGAAGTCGCCACCGGCGACGCATCGCGCGGCTGGGCCAACGCCGCCCCGTACGACGTGATCTGCGTGTCGGGCGGCCTGCCGGTGCTGCCGCAGGAAATCCTCGAGCACCTGAAGATCGGCGGCCGCCTCGCGGCGTTCGTCGGCACCGCGCCGGTCATGAAGGCGCAAGTGATCACGCGCATCGACGAGAAGCAATACCGTATTGCCGATGTCTTCGAAACCTACGTCGAGCCGCTGGTCAACGCCGTGCAGCCGCCGCGTTTCAAGTTCTGATTCGCCTGGCCGGCCGCTCGTCGCCGGGCAAGCTCGAATCACACGCATTGATACGGACGGCCGGCATGGCCGCCGTCCTCTGAACCGGAAGTCCCGCTGATGCAAAATCTGACCGCTCCCGCGCTCGCCGAATGGCTCGCCGACACCTCGCGCCCCGCGCCCGTGCTGCTCGACGTGCGCGAACCGTGGGAAATCCAGACGGCCTCCCTGGCCGGCGCCGTGTCGATCCCCATGCGTGAGATTTCCGCACGCAGCGAAGAACTCGACGACGACGCGCAAATCGTCTGCGTCTGCCATCACGGCGCGCGCAGCGCCCAGGTCGCCATGTTCCTCGAATCGCGCGGCCATAAAAACGTGTTCAATCTGCAAGGCGGAATCGACGCGTGGTCGCGTCAGGTCGATCCGTCGGTTCCCACCTACTGAGCCCACTGCCGCGATGATGCGCCTCCGGGTGCCGGTCTTCGCGGCCGCTCTGGCGCTGGCCGGCACGCTGCCCGCGCACGCTGTCGGCCTGTCCCAACTCTACGACGAAGCGCTCTCCAGCGACGCGCAGCTTCAAAGCGCGCGCGCCGCCCTCGCTGCCAACAGCGAAGAGTTGCCGCTCGCGCGCGCCAAACTGTTGCCGCAGGTCTCGGCCTCGCTGTCCGCGAACCGTCAGAGCACCGACTTCGGCGGCGGCTTTCCGTCTTCGTACGGCAATAGCAACGGCTATACCATTTCGCTCACCCAGCCGCTGATTCATGTGGACAGCTGGTACGGCTATGCGCAGGGCAAGCTCGCGGTGGAGTCGGCGCAAGCCTCGTTCGCGCAGGCTCGCCAGGATCTGATCGTGCGGCTCGGCCAGGCGTATTTCGACGCACTGTCCGCGCAGGACAGCCTCGCGATCGCGCGCTCGCAGAAGGCGTCGATCGCGCAGCAACTGGAATCGGCCAAGCGCTCGTTCGAAGTCGGCAACACCACGATCACCGACACCAACGAAGCGCAGGCCAAATACGATCAGGCGGTCTCGCAGGAAATCGCCGCCCGGAACGACCTCGCGGTGAAGCTGGCGGCGCTGCAGCAGATCGTCGGGCATCCGGTCGAGAAAGTCGACGGGCTGGTTGCCGGCGCGCCGCTACCGCCGCCCGTGCCCGCCGACATCAACCAGTGGACCGATACCGCCAGCGACGCCAACTACCAGGTCGTCATCAAGCAGATCGCGCTGTCCACCGCGCAACGCGAAACCTCCAAGGCCAAGGCCGGCCATCTGCCGACCGTCGATCTGGTCGCGAGCCGCTCGCGCAGCAGCCTCGGCGCGGCCGGCGCGGGCAACTTCGGCGGGAACTTCGGCGGCGGCTTCGGCAGCGGAGCCGAAACGCCCACGGCCGGCACGCCGGCGCTGGCCGCTGAATTGGGCAATCTCGGTTCGTCGTACACGAACAGCACGATCGGCGTGCAGGTCACGATTCCCCTTTTTGCCGGCGGCGCGACACAAAGCCGGGTGCGTCAAACGCTCGCGCTCGAAGACCAGGCCGCCGCCGATCTCGATACCGCGCGGCGCAATGCGGCGCTGTCCGCGCGCCAGGCGTTTCTCGGCGTGGTGAGCGGGCTCGCCCAGGTGCGCGCGTTGCAGACCGCCGAGCGTTCGGCGAACACGTCGCTCGAGTCGAACCTGCTGGGTTATCAGGTGGGCGTGCGAATCAATATCGACGTGCTCAACGCGCAGGATCAGTTGTTCTCCGCTCGGCGCGATCTGGCGAAGGCGCGTTACGACACGCTGATCAATAGCCTCAAGCTGAAGGCGTCGACGGCGGATCTCACCGATCAGGACGTGCTGCAGTTGAGCGCGCTGCTGTCGCCGGTCGACGACGGCGCGTTGACCGCTTTGCCCGCGGTGCCGACGGTGCCGCATCCGGGGATCGCGGCGAAAGGTGCGGCCGGGAAGCTGGGACGGCGGGCAATGCCGAATGCGGCGGGGTCGCAGTAGGAGGTAGCGAGCCTGTCATTGCACCGATTCGCACATTCGTTTCGGACATTTCGTACGGTTTCCTGATCGTTACGCAGGCACCATGCTTCGACCTTTTTTGGGAGAGCATGGTAATGAAACTGATAAAGGCCGCGCTCGCGGCCTCGGCTTTCTGGCCGTTAGCGTCTTACGCCGTGCTGGGCGGTGCGCCCGGCGCCAACGCCGGCGCGACAGCCCGGTCGATGCTGCAGTCCGCAGCGCCTCGCAATACGTCCGCTTCGGCCGCGCCCTACACGATGCACGCAACCGAAGACGCCGACGGCGTGACCATCCACGAATATGCGCTGCCCACCAACGTGGTGTTCGCGGTGAGCTGGCAAGGTCCGGTGCGGCCGGATATGCGGGCGCTGCTCGGCAGTTACTTTCCCGCCTTTGCGAATGCCGGCGCCAGCCAGACGCGCGGCGCCGGCCCACTGGTCGAACACAGCAGCGATTTTCATATCGAATCGGCGGGCCGCCCGGGTCACGCGTTCGGCAAGGCGTATTTACCGCGCCTCGTTCCCGCCAACGTCCGCGTGGATCAACTGCCATGAAACAGCGCGCTGATTCAGCCAACACCCTCGGCATGAAGACGCTCAACAAGGCGCTGTGCGGCGCACTGCTGACAGCAGGCTTAGCGCTGAGCGGTTGCGGCGGCGGTAGCGGCGGTAGCGGCGGCGCCGATGGGAACGATAGCGACAGCGCGGCGAAAAGTAACGGCGCGGTGGTGCCGGTGACGCCGGCGTCGGGTTCCGCAGCTACTGTGTTGCCGAAGCCCACGCCGACGCCAAAACCGGCTCCGACTCCGGCGCCAACTCCAGCACCGACACCAACTCCAATTCCGGCTCCAACACCAACGCCGACTCCGACTCCGACTCCGACACCAACGCCGACGCCGACGCCAACGCCAACGCCAACACCAACACCAACACCAACACCGACTCCAACACCGACTCCGACTCCAACACCGACTCCGACTCCAACACCGACTCCAACTCCAACTCCAACTCCAACTCCAACGCCAACACCCACCCCCGACACCAACACCGCCCCCATCACCGTCGAGCGATGGACAGGCGACTTCGCCAACATGCCATTCGTCACGATCACGATCTGCCTCCCCGGCGTTCAGGGCGGCGATCGATGCGCGACGATCGATCACATCCAGCTCGACACCGGCTCGGTCGGCCTACGCGTTCTCGGCAGTGCGCTGGGCCCGTCCCTCACCGCCCGCCTGCCGGCCCAAACGGGCGCGACCGACGACCCGACCGGCAATGCATCCATCGCCGAATGCGCGGTGTTCGGCTCCGGCTTCACCTGGGGATCCGTGCGCCGCGCCGACGTGACGATCGGCGGTAAGACGGCGGGCAATCTACCGCTTCAGTTGATCGCCGGCGGCAAGGACGCCACCCCGCCGGACTGCCAGTCGCGCGGCGGCACCGAGCTGGGCACCGTCGATCAGCTCGGCGCCAATGGCGTGCTCGGCATCGGCCCGGCGCAGCGCGACCACCCGGCCGCCGCGCAATACGTGCTGCCGTCCGGCTACTACTACTGCTCCTCCACGACGTCTTGCACCAACACCCGCGTGCCGCTCGATACCCAGGTCATGAATCCGGTCGCCGACTTCACGTCGGACAACAACGGCACGCTCATCCGCTTGCCGGCGTTGCCCCCAGGCGGTCAGGCAAGCGTGGCCGGTACGCTGGTGTTCGGCATCGGCACCCGGCAGAACAACGCGCTGCCGTCGAACCCGAACGTGCTCGTGCTCGACCAGTACGGCTATTTCCCGACCACCTACAAGGGCACCCGCTACACCAGCGCGATCGACAGCGGTTCCAACGCGAACATCTTCATCGATACGACGGTCCCCTATTCAGGCCCGTGGTACATGCCGGCCACGACGCTCAGTCTGTCCGCGATCCTGAGCGGCATCGACAAGGCCGCGTCGCCGGTCACGGTGCCGTTCTCGCTGGCCAACGGCTGGAGCTTGCTGGCAAACCGCCATGCGGCCTACGACAGCCTCGGCGCGCCATCGGGCGGCATGTTCGTCTGGGGCCTGCCGTTCTTCTTCGGCCGTAACGTGTACACGGCCATCGACAACGTGACGGTCGGCAAACAAACCGCGCCATTCATCGCCTTCTGATCGAAAGCGGCACGTCCCGTCGAGCCATGCAAAAGGCCAGCGCCGCAAAGCGCTGGCCTTTTTTATGCATGGGCAACCGTTGGTTGCGTGCACAACCGCGCAGCGGCCATGCACCGCCAACGCCCGCTGGCGGATACACACGCTTCGTCGCGGCGCGACGCGCACCCGAACGAGGCGCGGCGCAGGATCGTGCACCAGTTTTGCGCCGCATCCCGCGTTCATTACGCATAACTGACTGCCGTCGCAGCCGCGCCGCAGCGCGCAAACCGCGAAGCACAAGCCGAATTTACAGCATGGCATGTGGCTTGCAGTACACAAACGGCAAGTCATGCGGGATAAGCCCTGCTGGCTGAAATCGACGCCCATAAACAGTCACCATCTAATGGCAAGGGGATACACATGAAACGTCGCAGTCTGTTGAAGTTCGGCTCCATGTCGGGCGCGCTCGCGCTGGCAGGCCAGGTTCCGTTCGCGCAAGCGCAGTCCGACAGTGGTCCGATCAAGGTGGGTATTCTGCATTCGCTGTCCGGCACCATGGCGATCTCGGAGACGTCCCTGAAAGACACCGCGTTGATGACCATTTCGGAAATCAACAAAAGCGGTGGCGTGATGGGACGTCAGATCCAGCCGGTGGTGGTCGATCCGGCGTCGAACTGGCCGCTGTTCGCCGAAAAAGCACGTCAGCTGATTACCCAGGAGAAGTGCGCGGCGGTGTTCGGCTGCTGGACCTCGGTATCGCGCAAATCGGTGCTGCCGGTGTTCGAGGAACTGAACGGCCTGCTGTTCTACCCGGTCCAGTACGAGGGCGAGGAAATGTCGCGCAACGTGTTCTACACGGGCGCCGCGCCGAATCAGCAGGCGATTCCCGCGACCGAATATCTGATGAGCGCGGAAGGCGGCGGCGCCAAGCGCTACTTTCTGTTGGGCACCGACTATGTGTACCCCCGCACCACCAACAAGATTCTGCGCGCGTTCCTCAAATCCAAAGGCGTGCAGGACGCCGATATCCAGGAGGTCTACACGCCGTTCGGCCACAGCGACTATCAGACCATCGTCGCGAACATCAAGACCTTCTCGCAAGGCGGCAAGACCGCGGTGATCTCCACGGTGAACGGCGATTCGAACGTGCCGTTCTACAAGGAACTCGGCAACCAGGGGCTGAAGGCGACGGATGTGCCGGTGGTCGCGTTCTCGGTCGGCGAGGAAGAACTGCGCGGCATCGATACGAAGCCGCTGGTCGGCAATCTCGCGGCGTGGAACTACTTCATGTCGCTGCGCAATCCGGAGAACACCAAGTTCAAGGCGATGTTCGCCAAGTGGGTGAAGGACAACAACCTGCCGGGCGGCGACAAGCGCGTGACGAACGACCCGATGGAAGCCACCTTCGTGGGCATTCACATGTGGAAGCAGGCGGTCGAGAAAGCGAAGAGCGCCGACGTCGACAAGGTGCGCGTGGCGATGATCGGCCAGACCTTCAACGCGCCGTCGGGCTTCGTGCTGACCATGGACGGCAATCACCATCTGCACAAACCGGTGATGATCGGCGAAGTACGCGCGGACGGCCAGTTCAACGTCGTGTGGCGCACCAAGACCGCGATTCGCGCGCAGCCGTGGAGTCCGTTCATTGCCGGCAATTCGAGCAAGCCGGATATCGTCAGCTCGATCCCGGCATTCCTCAAGCGCTCGCGCGTGGCGTAATGGAACGGCTCGCCGCGAGGGCGTTTCCGATCCCGGCGTGGCGAGTTCGAATTGGGCTCATGGTAAACGCATCGATACGCCCGTGAGTTCGGATTGTTTGCCGGCGCTGGCGCCCGGCGTTTGCATGTGCGCTTGCATTTGCAATGGCGTGAGCGCCTCGACCTCGGCGGGTGCCGCAACCCGGCAGCGCGGCAGCGGTTGCACACCCCGCGCCCCCGCCTCGCCGGTTTTTCTCCAAAGGCCACCATGGCGTTTTCACTCCTTAGATCCGTGCGGCGCTGCATCGGCAGCGTGGCGCTCGTGCTGCTCGCCGGCACGCCGCTCGCCGCGTTCGCGCTGACGCAGGCCGATGTCGCACCGCTGGCCGGCGACGACTTCGACGCCAAATCGGCGGCCATCGACAAGCTGATCGCCAATCACGACAAAGAATCGATGGCGGTGCTCAAAGCGCTATCCGACGACAGCGCGCTCGCCACCGACGCGGGTGCGGTGTTGCTGCAGGATGGCGACACCACGCGCGACGCGGTCACCGGCAAAACCGTCACCGCCGGCAGCGACGCGCAACCGGTCACGCTGAACAATCTGCTGCGCTCGAAAGTAGCCGGCGCGTTGTCCGGCCTGCAACTCGACTCGCCGGACAAGGCAACGCGCGACGCCGCCGTCAGCGCGCTGCTGCAGAATCCCGATCCATCGATCAAACCGCTCGTCGACGCGGCCCGCGCGAAGGAGACCGACCCGGCGCTGAAGAAACGTCTCGACACGCTATGGGCCATGACCGCCCTGCACGACGCCGACCCGGTCAAGCGTATCGAGGCCGTGCAACTGGTCGCCGCGCGGCATGACCTCGACATGAACGAACTGCTGCGCCCGCTCGTCGCGAAAAAGCCGGACGGCAGCTTCGCCGAGCCCGACGATCGGGTGCGCGCCGCCGCGCAAAGCGGCATCGACGAACTCGACGCGATCCAGCGCCGCAGCCAGATCGCCGGCACGCTGTTCGCGGGCCTGTCGCTCGGCAGCGTGCTGCTGCTCGCCGCGCTGGGGCTGGCCATCACGTACGGGCTGATCGGCGTCATCAACATGGCGCACGGCGAATTCCTGATGATCGGCGCGTATGCCACCTACGTCGTGCAGAACCTCTTTCAACGTTTCGCGCCGGGCGCGTTCGACTGGTATCCGCTGCTCGCGGTGCCGGCCTCGTTCGCGGCGGCGGGGCTGGTCGGCATCGTGCTCGAACGGCTGGTGTTGAAGCATCTCTATGGCCGTCCGCTGGAAACGCTGCTGACCACCTTCGGCGTCAGCCTGATCCTGATTCAGGCGACCCGCATGCTGTTCGGCGCGCAGAACGTGCAGGTGATCAACCCCTCGTGGATGAGCGGCGGCGTCACCGTGTTGCCGAATCTGATCCTGCCGTACAACCGGCTCGCGATTCTCGCGTTCTCGCTGATCGTGGTCGGGATCGCCTGGGCGGTGTTGACGAAGACGCGCCTCGGCCTGTTCGTGCGCGCCGTCACGCAGAACCGGCGTATGGCCGCCTGTGTCGGCGTGAAGACCGCGCGGGTCGACTCGTACGCGTTCGCGTTCGGCGCGGGCATCGCCGGGTTGGGTGGCTGCGCGCTGTCGCAGATCGGCAATGTCGGGCCGGACCTCGGCCAGAGCTACATCATCGATTCGTTCATGGCCGTGGTGCTGGGCGGCGTGGGTCAACTGGCCGGCACGGTGATCGGCGGCTTCGGGCTCGGTCTCGTCAGCAAGGCGATCGAACCGTTCTGGGGCGCCGTGCTTGCGAAGATCGCGGTGCTCGTGCTGATCGTGCTGTTCATCCAGAAGCGTCCGCAGGGCATGTTTGCCCTCAAGGGACGTAGCGCGGAGGCATGATGACGACTGCTACTTCACCCTCCCATGTCGGCGCAAGCGGCGCCGCCGCAGCGGCCGAACGCGAGCCGCAGTCCGGTTTCGCACTCGGCTTGCCGCCGCGGCCCGCGCTGTTGTCGCGCCGCGCGTGGCTCGCGCTGATCGCGTTGATCGTCGTGTTCGGGCTCGGCGTGCCGTTCGCCACGCTGGTCGTGCCGGAAACCAGCGCGTTCCATCTGTCCGCGTACGCGATGACGATCACCGGCAAGTTCATGTGCTACGCGATCGCGGCGCTGGCGCTGGATCTCGTGTGGGGCTACTGCGGCATTCTGAGCCTCGGCCACGCGCTGTTCTTCGCGCTGGGCGGTTACGCGATCGGTATGTACCTGATGCGCGCCATCGGCCACGAGGGCAAATACGGCAGCGATCTGCCGGACTTCATGGTGTTTCTCGACTGGCACCAGTTGCCGTGGTACTGGCAAGGCACCCAGCATCTCGGCTACGCGTTGCTGCTGGTGGTGCTGGTGCCGGCGGTCGTCGCGTGGGTGTTCGGCTTCTTCACGTTCCGCTCGCGCGTGAAGGGCGTGTATCTCTCGATCATCACGCAGGCCATGACCTTCGCCGCGATGCTGCTGTTCTATCGCAATGAGACCGGCTTCGGCGGCAATAACGGCTTTACCGATTTCAAACGGATCGGCGGCTTTCCGATCACGCATCCGGGTACACGTACGGCGCTTTTGCTGATTACGTTCGCGGTGCTGGTACTCGCGTTCATCGCCGCACGGGCGATCGTTACGTCGAAACTCGGCCGCGTGGTGACCGCTGTGCGCGACGGCGAAACACGGCTGATGTTCCTCGGCTACAGCCCGCTCGCGTACAAGCTGTTCGTGTGGACCGTATCGGCGGTGCTGTGCGGTATTGCCGGCGCGTTGTATGTGCCGCAGGTCGGCATCATCAATCCGGGCGAGATGTCGCCCGGCAACTCGATCGAAATGGCGATCTGGGTCGCGGTGGGCGGACGCGGCACGCTGATCGGGCCGATCATCGGCGCGTTCGCGGTGAACGGCGCGAAGAGCTTCTTTACCGCGAATTTCCCTGAATACTGGCTGTTCTTTCTTGGCCTGATCTTCGTGCTGGTTCCACTGCTGCTGCCCAACGGCATCATGGGCCTGATCGAACTCGTGACGCGCAAGAGGAACCGCTCATGAACGAAAACCCGATGGTGCCTGATCTGGCCTTACCCGAAGAACCCGCTGAAACGTCATTGAGCGGCGTCGCCAGCATGGGACGCGCCGTTACGCCGGGCGAGATCGACGTGTCGCACGGCACGATTCTCTACCTCGAAGACGTGACCGTGAGTTTCGATGGTTTTCGTGCGTTGAACGCGCTGACGCTGACGATCGATGCCGGCGAATTGCGCTGCATCATCGGTCCGAACGGCGCCGGCAAAACCACCATGATGGATGTGATCACAGGCAAGACCGAGCCGGATTCCGGCAAAGTGTTTCTCGGCCAGTCGATCGACCTGACGCGAATGAACGAGCCTTCCATTGCGCGCGCGGGTATCGGTCGCAAGTTCCAGAAGCCGACCGTGTTCGAACAGCATCCCGTGTGGGAAAACCTCGAACTGGCCATGAAGGCCGATAAGGGCTGGTGGGCCTCGTTACGCGCGCGGCTGGATCGCGAGGCGCAGGCGCGGATCGAAGAGACGCTCGCGTTGATCGGACTCGAAAGCGAAGCGCGGCGTCTGGCCGGCGAGCTCTCGCATGGACAGAAACAGCGGCTCGAGATCGGCATGTTGCTGATGCAACAACCGGCGTTGCTGCTACTCGACGAACCCGCCGCCGGCATGACCGACGACGAAACCATGCAGCTCGCCGAGTTGCTCAATCATCTGCGCGGCACCTGTTCGATGATGGTCGTCGAGCACGATATGGAGTTCGTCGCGGCATTGTCGGGCGAGACCGGGAAGGTGACCGTGATGGCCGAAGGACACGTGCTCGCGCACGGTACGCTCGATCAGGTCAAGCGGGACGAGACGGTGATCGAGTCTTACCTGGGTCGGTGAAGCGATCTATCAAGCGGTCTATCAGGCGGTCTATGACTCAAAGGGTCGAACGGATATGCTCGAAGTAGAAAACCTCAACCAGTATTACGGCGGCAGTCACATTCTGCGGGATGTGAAGCTCACTGTGCCCGATGGCAAGCTCACGGTTCTGCTGGGCCGCAATGGCGTGGGGAAGACCACGTTGTTGCGCTGCCTGATGGGTGTCGTGCAGACGAAAAGCGGCTCGATTGCGTGGCGTGGCGCGCCGATTACAAAACTGCCGACCTACTCCCGTGTGGAAAAAGGCCTGGCGTATGTGCCGCAAGGGCGCGATATTTTTCCGCGCCTGACCGTCGAGGAAAATCTGCTGGTCGGCGCGGCCAGTAAAAAAGCGCCGAAGAAGATTCCCGATCGCATTTACGAACTGTTTCCGGTTCTGAAGGACATGCGCACGCGCCGCGGCGGCGATCTGTCGGGCGGTCAACAGCAACAGCTCGCGATTGGCCGCGCGCTGATGAGCGACCCGCAACTGCTGATTCTCGACGAACCCACCGAAGGCATTCAGCCGTCGATCATTCAGGATATCGGCCGCACGCTGCGCCAACTGGTCGAGGAGATGGGCATGACCGTGCTGCTGGTCGAGCAGTACTACGACTTCGCTAAAGATATCGCCGACCGGTATTGGGTGATGAGCCGTGGAGAAATCGTCGCGGGCGGCGAAGGGGCGAATATGGATGCGGACGGGGTGCGGGCATTGATTGCGGTTTGATGCGCCCGGCGCGGTTCGGCGCGCGGACCGTGCGTGCTATTCTCGCCGCATCCCGTGGCGGCGCGGTTCGCGCGTTGCCCAACGCGCTCCGGCACGTTCCGTCCTAACACGTCGATCGTTCGTTCATTCGCATGTCGCTTCACGAAAATCACAACACGCTCGCTACTGCTGCACACGCCGGTACGCATTCGCAATGGCGCGCGCGGCTCGAACTCGGGTTCGTCGAACATGATGGGCGGACTACGCTCAGGCATCGACTGCATGAGGGGCCGCTGCGCGTGCAACGGCCGCTGTTTCCGGAAGGTCAGGGGATCTGTCATGCGGTGATCGTGCATCCGCCGGGTGGCGTGGCGGGTGGGGATCGGCTGGATATCGATGTGGAGGTTGGCGCGGGCGCGCATGCTGTTGTCACTACGCCCGGCGCGACCAAGTGGTACAAGTCGAATGGCGCCGAGGCTCGGCAGCAGATCGCCGTGCGGGTGGGGGAAAACGGCAAGCTCGACTGGTTGCCGCAGAACAATATCGTTTTTGATCACGCTAACGCGGGGCTTGAGTTTTCGTTGACGATGGCTGAAGGTGCTACCGCTTTAGGTTGGGATGCCACCCAACTTGGCCGGCAGGCTGCCGGTGAGCGGTGGTCGGAAGGGAGCTTGCGAGCTGTGTCGCGGATCGTGGGCCCTGACGGTAAGTTGCTTTGGCTTGAGCGAGCCAATCTCGCTGCAAGCGATTCGTTGCGGGAGGCCGCGCAAGGGTTGGCGGGGTTTCCGGCTTATGGGACGCTGTGGGCGGTTGGGGAGGCCTGTGATGATGCTCTCGCTGAGGTGCTGACGGCGCAGCTGCCGTTTGATGATTCTTTGCGTGGGGCGGCTTCTTGTGTCACCCAAGGGGTGATTGTCGTGCGGGCTGTTTCGCGGTCTATGGAGTTGCTGCAGAGGGCTCTTACTCAGTGCTGGTTGGAGTTGCGGCCTGTTGTGCATGGGGTTCGGGGGGTGCCTTTGCGGATTTGGAATACGTAGGGTGGTTTTGTCTGTATCCATGCGGTTTTGGCCTTTCCTTGTTGGCGCGGTGGTCTATTGGCGTTGCCCCTGTGCGGGGCGGCACCTACTTTTCTTTGCCTGCCGCAAAGCAAAGTAGGCAAAAGAAAGCGGCTCAACCCGCTAGCTCATAAGCGGGGCCCTCGCGCAGTTCCGGTAGTGGCTCATCTGGAATCTGTGCGCTCGCACACTCCGCGTTCGTGGCACAGCAGTCATTCCTCCGGCGGCGCTGCGCGCGCCGTGGCGGTTGTTCATTCTCGTGGGTGCTTTCACCTTCGTAAGATCAGACGCACCACTCCGGCGCAGTGCGTCGCCCAGCTTTGGTGCATTTGTCCCTTCCTTCCCTTCCTTCCCTTCCTTCCTTTGCTCGCCTTTGCTGCGCCGGCATGGCACATACCTTGCGTCGGTTTCGTTACGATGCTGCCGCGTCCTTGACGGCAGCCGGTCCGCTCGACAACACGCTCACACACCATGAATCGATCCACTCTTCGCCCCGCGCGTCGCGCCTGGCTCGCCGCTCTTCTGCTGTCGCCGGTTCTTGGCGTCGTCGCACCCGCGGCTCACGCGGATACGCTCGATAACATCGCCAAGGCGGGGGTGCTCAAAGTGGCGGTGCCGGAAGACTATCCGCCGTTCGGTTCGGTCGGCGCGGACATGAAGCCGCAAGGCTATGACATCGATACGGCGGCGTTGCTCGCGAAGTCGATGAACGTGAAGCTCGAACTGGTGCCGGTCAATAGCGCGAACCGTATTCCGTATCTGCAAACGGGTAAGGTCGATCTGGTCATCTCGTCGCTCGGTAAAACGCCCGAGCGCGAGAAGGTCATCGATTTCTCGGCCACCTACGCGCCGTACTACCAGGGCGTGTTCGGTCCGGCGGATATCAAGGTCTCCAGTCCCGCCGATCTCACCGGCAAAACCGTCGGCGCGACGCGCGGCGCGCTGGAAGAAATCGGTCTCACGCAAATGGCGCCGAATGCCACCATCAAACGCTTCGAAGACAACAACGCCACCATCGCCGCGTTTCTCTCGGGGCAAGTGCAACTGATCGCCGCCGGCAATATCGTCGCCGCGGCAATCCTCGCGAAAAATCCGCCGCGTCGGCCGGAGCCGAAGTTCGTTATCAAGAACTCGCCGTGCTTCGTCGGTATGAACAAGAACGAGCCGCGTCTGCAGCAGAAAGTCAACGCCGCTATCGCGCAGGCGAAACAGGACGGCACGCTCAACGCGATGTCGAAGAAATGGTTCGGCGCGCCGCTGCCCGCCGACCTGTAAGCGCATCGTTAGCCCAGCTTGATACTGTGACCGGCTTATCCGGCATTGCACTCGTCGTGGCTGCATCCCGTGCCCGGCACGCGATCGTAGTCATGACGCGCAGCGCCTAACATCGTCGTAGCCGGTCCTGCCACAGGGCCGCCGCCGCGGCCGTCACCACCCTACGCACACATTCGATGAAGCTGACACCTCGCGAGAAGGACAAGCTGCTGATCTTCACCGCCGCGCTGCTCGCCGAAAGGCGCCGCGCCCGCGGCCTCAAACTGAATTACCCGGAAGCGATCGCGTTCATCACCGCCGCGCTGATGGAAGCGGCCCGCGACGGCAAAACCGTCGCCGAGGTCATGCACTACGGCACCACGCTGCTCACCCGCGACGACGTCATGGAAGGCGTGCCGGAAATGATCCCGGACATCCAGGTCGAAGCCACCTTCCCCGACGGCACCAAGCTCGTCACCGTGCATCATCCGATCCCCTAATCACGAAGGCAGCCCCATGATCCCCGGCGAACTCATCACCGACGACGGCGAACACGAGCTCAACGCGGGCCGCGCCACCGTGACGGTCCTCGTGTCGAACACCGGCGACCGGCCCGTGCAGATCGGCTCGCATTACCACTTCTACGAAGTCAACGAAGCGCTCGCCTTCGACCGTGAAGCGGCCCGCGGCTTCCGGCTGAATATCGCGGCGGGCACCGCCGTGCGTTTCGAGCCCGGCCAGGAACGCACCGTCGAGCTGGTCGAACTGGCGGGCGACCGTATCGTCTACGGCTTCAACGGCAAGGTGATGGGCAAGCTGTGATGCACCACGCGCGCGCGCTCGCCTGAACCGCCCTGCTCATTTCCGGACCCACACCATGACCTTACGCATTGGCCGCCGCGCTTACGCGGAAATGTTCGGCCCCACCACCGGCGACCGCGTGCGCCTCGCCGATACCGAGTTGCTGATCGAAGTCGAACGCGACTTCACCACCTACGGCGAAGAAGTGAAATTCGGCGGCGGCAAAGTGATTCGCGACGGCATGGGCCAGTCGCAGCGCGTGCATGCCGACGTGGTCGATACCGTCGTGACGAACGCGCTGATTCTCGATCACTGGGGCATCGTCAAGGCCGACATCGGCATCAGGAACGGCCGCATCGCGGCGATCGGCAAGGCGGGCAATCCCGACATCCAGCCGAACGTGACGATCGCGATCGGCGCGTCCACCGAGGTGATCGCCGGCGAAGGGCTGATCGTCACGGCGGGCGGGATCGACACGCATATTCACTTCATCAGCCCGCAGCAGATCGAGGAAGCGCTCGCGAGCGGCGTGACGACCATGCTTGGCGGCGGCACGGGTCCGGCCACGGGCACCAACGCCACCACCTGCACGCCGGGTCCGTGGCATCTCGAACGCATGCTGCAGGCCGCCGACGGTTATCCGATGAACCTCGGCTTTCTCGGCAAGGGCAACGTGAGTCAGCCGCAGCCCGCGCTGGAACAGATCGCCGCGGGCGCCATCGGTCTGAAACTGCACGAGGACTGGGGTACGACGCCGGCCGCGATCGACAACTGTCTTTCCGTCGCCGACGACACCGACACGCAGGTCGCGATCCACACGGACACGCTGAACGAAGCGGGTTTCGTGGAAGCGACCGTGGCCGCGTTCAAGGGCCGCACGATTCACACGTATCACACGGAAGGCGCAGGCGGCGGCCACGCGCCGGACATCATCAAGGTCTGCGGCGAAGCCAACGTGCTGCCCTCGTCGACCAATCCGACGCGTCCGTACACCGTCAATACGCTCGACGAGCATCTCGACATGCTGATGGTATGCCATCACCTGGACCCGTCGATCGCGGAAGACATTGCGTTCGCCGAGTCGCGGATTCGCCGCGAAACCATCGCGGCGGAAGACATCCTGCACGACCTCGGCGCATTGTCGATGCTGTCGTCGGATTCGCAGGCCATGGGCCGCGTCGGCGAAGTCATCATCCGCACGTGGCAGACCGCGCACAAGATGAAGGTGCAACGCGGCGCGCTGCCCGAAGACAACGCGCGCCACGATAATTTTCGCGCGAAGCGCTACGTCGCCAAATACACGATCAATCCGGCGATCACGCATGGCATCTCGCATGAAGTCGGCTCGATCGAGCCGGGCAAGTGGGCCGATCTGGTGTTCTGGGAACCGGCGTTCTTCGGCATCAAGCCGTCGCTGATTCTGAAGGGCGGCATGATCGCGATGGCGCAGATGGGCGACCCGAACGCGTCGATTCCCACGCCGCAGCCGGTCCACTATCGCGAGATGTTCGCCACGCGCGGCGGTGCGTTGGGACGCACGTCGCTGACCTTCGTCTCGCAGCTCGCCGCCGAGGCGAACGTGGGCGAACGTTATGGACTGAGCAAACGTATCGTCGCGGTGAAGCACTGCCGCAACATTTCGAAGGCCGACATGATTCACAACGCGTGGCGCCCGGCGATCAGCGTCGATCCGGAGACCTACCAGGTGATCGCCGACGGCCAGTTGCTGACCTGCGAACCGGCCACCGTGCTGCCGATGGCGCAACGTTACTTCCTGTTCTGAATCATGCGCACACTCGACAAACTGATTGCGCCGCATCTGAAGCTGGCACCCGTGCTGGTGAAGCGCGCGCCGACGTTGACGCTGGCGTTCGACGACCGCCGCAAGAGCCGGCTCGCGGCCACGCTGGATAGCGGCGAAGAGATTGCGTTGCTGTTGCCGCGCGGCACGGTGCTGCGCGACGGCGACGTGCTGGTTGCCGACGACGGCGCTCTGGTGCGCGTGGTCGCCGCGCCGGAAGCGGTGCTGGTGGTACGCGCGAAAGACGCGCTGACGCTGACGCGCGCCGCTTATCACCTCGGCAACCGTCACACGCCGGTGGAGGTTGGCGCGGATTATCTGAAGCTCGAATACGATCCGGTGCTGGCCGATATGCTCAAGCGCATCGGCGCGACGGTCGATCAGGTGTCGATGCCGTTTCAGCCGGAGTCCGGCGCGTACGGCGGCGGTCATAAGCATGGGCATGACGAGACGTTCGCCGAGGACTATGCGCTCGCGCAACAGGTGTTTGGCGAACATCATGGTCATGGGCATTCACATGAGCAGGGTCATGACCACGCTCATGGGGACGCGCACTCGCACGACCATGGTCACGAGCACAGTCATGCGCACGGCCACTCGCATGATCACGACCACGCTCACCCGCACGACCACACCGCCCCCGACCATGTCCACGACGAATCGTGCGGCCACGGCCACCACCACCATGCGCATCGCTGAACTCACCGCGCTGCTGCATCTCGCGTCGCCGGCACTGCCGATCGGCGCGTTCAGCTACTCGCAAGGCCTCGAAGCGGCGATCGAAGCGCAACTGATCACCGATGCCGATTCCGCCCGCGCCTGGATCGCAAGCGGTCTCACCGACGTGCTCGCGCACGGCGAACTGCCGTTCATCGCGCATCAGATGGAACGCTGGCGCACGCATGACGCGTCCGGTCTCGCCGAAGCCAACAGCGAATTCCTCGCCAGCCGCGAGTCCGCGGAACTGCGCCGCGAAACCGAGCAGATGGGTTGGTCGCTGCGGCAACTGTGCGTCTCGCTGGAATGGGGCGACGCCGCCCGTCGCGCGACGCTCGCCGTGCTCACGCCGCTCGCGCAACCCACGGCCTTCGCCTTCGCCGCGTATGCACACGACGCCGCGCTCGACGCCGCCCTCGCCGCCTACGCGTTCAGCTGGGTGGAGAACCAGGCGGCCGCCGCGTTGAAGGCCGTACCGTTGGGACAACTCGCGGGACAACGCATCATCGTCGCGTTGCGCGAGCCGATCGACGCCGCCGTCACGCGTGCGCTAGCCACACCGCCGGAACACATCAACACGTTCGCGCCGCAACTCGGTATTCTGTCGGCGCGCCATGAGTCGCAGTATTCGCGGCTTTTTCGCTCATAAAACGATCCATCATGAACGCACCTCATCATCCCGCCCTGCGCACCAGAAAATTGCCGCCGCTGCGTGTCGGCGTCGGCGGCCCGGTCGGCTCGGGCAAGACCACACTGCTCGAAATGCTCTGCAAGGCCATGCGCGACCGCTACGACCTCGTCGCGATCACCAACGACATCTACACGAAAGAAGACCAGCGTCTGTTGACGGTGGCGGGTGCGTTGCCGGCCGAGCGGATCATGGGCGTCGAAACCGGCGGCTGTCCGCATACGGCGATTCGCGAAGACGCGTCGATCAATCTCGAAGCGGTGGACCGCATGCTGACGCGTTTTCCCGATGCGGATATCGTCTTCATCGAATCGGGCGGCGACAACCTCGCGGCGACCTTCAGCCCGGAGCTGTCGGACCTGACGATTTACGTGATCGACGTGGCCGGCGGCGAGAAGATTCCGCGCAAAGGCGGCCCGGGCATTACGAAGTCGGATCTGCTGGTGATCAACAAGACCGACCTCGCGCCGATGGTCGGCGCGAACCTGGAAGTGATGGCCTCCGACGCGAAGAAAATGCGCGGCGAACGGCCGTTCGTGATGAGCAATCTGAAGGCGTTGGACGGCCTTCAGGAGGTGATTGCGTTTATTGAAAAGAAGGGGTTGTTGAAGGTGTGAGACCGGTGGGCCGAGGGCGCTCAGCGCGCCCCCACGCCTACTCCGGCAACAACGCCATCAACACATCCACCGTGCGCGCGGTCGCGCCGCGATGGCGCGCGGCAAACGCCGACGCGGCGCCACCCATCGCCAACCGCCGGGCCTTATCGCCGAACAGTTCGCGCAAGGCCTTCGCCAGTTCGGCGGGGTCCTGCACCTGCACCGCGGCGCCTGCCGCGACCGCGTCGGCCGTGGCTTGCGTGAAGTTGAACACGTGCGGGCCGATCAGCACCGGCACACCGACCGCGCATGCCTCGATCAGATTCTGTCCACCGAGCGGCAGCAAGCTGCCACCGATAAACGCGAGATCCGACGCCGCGTAGTAAGCGCCGAGTTCGCCCATCGAATCGCCCAGCAGCACGCTCACGCCGGACGGCAACGCCGCCAGCCCACCGCTCGCCGCCGCGGCCGCCGACGCGCCTTTTGCCCCCGGCGCCCAGTTCGAACGCCGTTCGAGCCGCATGCCCAGGCGTTCGACCAGCGCAGCCACTTCGTTGAACCGCTGCGGATGACGCGGCACCAGGATCAGCAAGGCATCGTCCACATTCAGCGCCGCGAACGCCTGCAACACCAACTCCTCTTCGCCTTCGCGCGTACTCGCCGCCACCCACACCGGCCGCGCGCCGATCGCCGCCCGCCATGCATGGCCGCGCGCCGCCAACTCAGGCGGCGTGCTCATGTCGAACTTCAGATTGCCGAGCACCGCGACATTGCGCGCGCCGAGCGCGGTCAACCGCTCCGCATCCGACGGACTCTGCGCCAGCACGCGCGCAAAGCCACCGAACACGTCTTTGGTCGCGCCGCCGAATTTGGCCGCCCGCTTGAACGAGCGCGCCGACATCCGCGCATTGGTCAGCACCAGCGGCACCTCCGCGCGACGGCATTCGTCGATCAAGGTCGGCCACACCTCGGTTTCCATCACCAGACCGAGCGACGGCCGCCACGTCCGCAAAAACCGCCGCACCGCATGCGGCATGTCGTAGGGCAGATAGGCGCGCAACACCCGGTTGCCGAAAATCTGCTCGCCGGTCGCGCGGCCGCTCGGCGTCATGTGCGTCAGCAGAATGCGTGCGTCGGGACGCGCCTTGATCAGCGCGTCGATCAGCGGTTGCGCGGCGCGCGTCTCGCCCACCGACACCGCATGCACCCAGATCAGCGGCGCGTTGTCTTCGGGTAGCCGGCCGCGCGCATAGCCGAAGCGCTCGCCGATATGCTCGCGATAACCGCGCTCCTTGCGCGAACGGACCCACAGACGCAGCACGGCCAGCGGCGCGACGATCCACCAGAGCGCGTTATAGATCACCCTCAGCATCGGGGCTCCGTGCCAGCGAGCGCACGAGCCGGCGCATCTCGAGCATCCGGCCGGCGCGCGCAATGCCCCCCATGGACCGCGGCGCTCAAACCAGCGCCCTGCCCTTCAGGCGCTCGAGAATGCCGAGCGGCGCGCATTCGGGTTGCGCCATCGCCTTGACCGGCAGGAAGAAGGTCTGCTCCAGCATGAACTGGCCGGACATCACCGCGTGCGAGGTCTGGTCCGAGAAACACACCCACACGCTGCCCGGCGGAAACGGCATGGTCTCCTGCGGGCTCGACTTCTGATAGTCGAGGTCGGCCTTCATGCCGTCGTGCAGATTGAGCATCAGATGGTCGTACTCGCTGCGCGGCGATTTGGTCACGTGCAGCAGATTCAGCAGCCAAGCGGCGCCCGGCATTGGCGGTTTGATGCGCGGCAGGAAGCGTTTGGCCATGTCCTCGAACGGTTCGCCGACGCGCCACACGCGCGGCGATCCATGCGGATTGACGTTGGTGAACACGCGCAGAATCCGCTCGCCGTAGTTCGGCCGCGACGGAAACGCGTCGACATGCAGACGGCTATCGTCTTTTCGCCACGACGTTTCGCGCGTTTCCACCTGATGCAGCCGCAGGCTGGTCGGCGCGACCCGCAGCCGGCCGTTGTATTCGGGAAAGAGACCGTCCACCAGCGTGCGCGCATTGGCCTGATAACGCGCGATCAACGCCCGCACCGCCGACTGCGTGACGGCGTCGCCGGCCACACCGTGCAGCGCGCCGCCGTTCGGTTCGAGACTGATGTTCTTGCGCTTCGGATCGGCGAGCGCGGGATCGAGCAGTGCCTGTTCGCCGCCTTCGATCGCGAAACGCAGGTTCGGGAAATACAGCACTTTGCCGCGTTCGACGCCGGCGAGCAGCGTCTCGCGCGGCACGGACAGGCTGCGTCCGTGCCAGTCGGCGTTCGCTACTTCGATGATCTGGGTTTCGTTCATGGTCGCCCTTGAAAACGGATGGAGCTTAAGGCGAAGCGCACCGCACGGGCTACAGCAAGCCGAATCCGGCCAGCGCCGACTTCACCTGTTGCAGCGTGGGCGGCTGCCCGGCGGTGCCGAGATTGATCACGTTCGGCGACCAGTAGCCGCCGGTGCGCCACGCGGTGGCGAAATTGTACAACTCGACTGTCGGGCGCTTCAGCGCCGCCGCGATGTGGACTAGACCTGTATCAACCCCCACCGTCGCGGCCGCGCCTTCGATCAGGCCGACCACCGCGGGCAACGACAGCTTTGGCGGCACGATGGCCGCCGCGCCGAATTCCTTCGCCAGCCGCTCGCTGGTGGCGCGCTCTTCTTCGCTGCCCCACGGCAACACGATCGACGCGCCACGCCGCACCAGCGACTGCCCAAGATCGATCCACGCGGTATCGGGCCACTGCTTGTCGGCGCGCGAGGTGGCATGCACGAACACCACGTACGGCACCGGCAGATTCAGATCGGCCTGCGACAACGCCAGCGCGGCGCGTTGCGTGTCGAGGCCGAAATCGATCTCGTCGGTCGGTTGCGGCGCCGGGTCGTTCAATGCCGCCGCCACCAGTTGCCGCGTGCGCTCCACCACATGGGTACGCGGCTCGATCGGCACGCGCTTGTCGTAGAAGAACCGCACCGGCCACTCGAAGCCGGCGCCGTCGGTCCGGTTCGCCAGGCCGACCAGCGGTCCGCGCGCCATGCTCGCGACCCACGCGGTCTTGATGAGCCCCTGGCAGTCGATCACCAGATCGTAGTTCTCGGCGGCGAGCGCGCGGCGAAACGCGCCGATCTCGCGCCAGTTCTCCGCCGACAGCAGACGCTTGCGCCAACGCCGTAGCGACACGGGAATCGCGCGCCGCACGCCGCTCACGAGCTGCACCAGCCCGACGAAGCTTTCTTCAACGAGCCAGTCGATCTGCGCCTCGGGATGGCGGCGCCGGATATCGGCGATCACCGGCATGTTGTGAACGACGTCGCCCAGCGACGACACCCTCACGATCAGTATCTTTTGCACGCTCAAGAGTGGGAAAACCGGCTATCCGGCCCGAAGATGCGTTGAAAGAGCCCCAAAGGGCGGAGAAAACACGGCGGTCCCGGTCGTCTCACGAGGACGGCAATTCTAGCGCGTCGCCTGTCATTTACATGAAAAAACGCGGCGCGGTAAGTCCAACCCGCGCCGCGTTCGACGACGGCGGCGATTCGGGTCGCAGCGCGACCCGCAGCGCCCCGCCGCTGCCACGTTTAGAACGGCAGCTTCGCGTCCGCCTTTTCCGCGAGGATCACGCGGCGGAAGTCTTCCTGGATGCGCTTGAGCGCGGCGTCGTTGTCGGCTTCGAAACGCATCACCACGACCGGCGTGGTGTTCGACGAGCGCGCCAGACCGAAGCCGTCCGGATACTCGACGCGCAGGCCGTCGATCGTCACGACGTCGTCCGCGCCGGTGAACTTCGCGTTCTGCTGCATACGCGCGATCAGTTCGAAGTTTTCGCCTTCCTCGAGCTTCAGTTGCAGTTCCGGCGTGGAGTGCGAGTTCGGCAGCGCATTCAGCAGCGCGCTCGGGTCCGCCACCCGCGTGAGAATTTCGAGCAGGCGCGCGCCTGTGTACAGGCCGTCGTCGAAACCGTACCAGCGGTCTTTAAAGAACACGTGGCCGCTCATTTCGCCCGCCAGCGGCGCGCCGGTTTCACGCAGCTTCGCTTTCACCAGCGAGTGGCCGGTCTTCCACATCAGCGGCTCGCCGCCTTTTTCCTTGACCCACTTCGCCAGGTTGCGCGTGCACTTCACGTCGTAAATGATCTGCGCGCCCTTGTTGCGCGACAGCACTTCTTCGGCGAATAGCATGAGCTGCCGGTCCGGGTAGATGATCTGGCCGTCTTTGGTGACCACGCCGAGACGGTCGCCGTCGCCGTCGAACGCGAAGCCGATTTCGGCGTCGGTTTCCTTCAGGGCGCGGATCACGTCCTGCAGATTTTCCGGGTGCGCCGGGTCCGGGTGATGGTTCGGGAAGTTGCCGTCGATCTCGGTAAACAGTTCGACCAGTTCGCAGCCGAGCTTCTTGAAGAGCTTCGGCGCGAGACCGCCGGCCACGCCGTTACCGGTGTCGACCACGATCTTCATGGGACGCGCGAGCTTGATGTCGCCGGCAATGCGCTCGAGGTAAATATCCGCGATGTCGTATTCGGTGTAGGTGCCGCTGCCTTGCGAGAAGTTGCCGTCGACGATGCGCTGATGCAGCGCGAGAATCTGTTCGCCGTAAATGGCCGCGCCGCGCAGCACCATCTTGAAGCCGTTGTAGTCCGGCGGATTGTGGCTGCCGGTCACGACGATGCACGAATCGACGCGACGCTCGCCGCCTGCCAGTTGCAGGGGCACGCTGGCGGCGAAGTAGCCGACCGGTGTGGGCACCATGCCGACGTTGACCACGTCGACGCCCGCTTCACGCAAACCGTCCGACAGCGCCTGAATCAGTTCGGGACCCGACAGGCGGCCGTCACGCGCGACCACCACGGCGTCGCCGCCTTGCGCCCGCACTTCGCTGCCGAATGCGCGGCCGATGGACCGCGCGGCGTCGGCGTCGAGCGTCTTGCCGATTACACCGCGAATGTCATACGCCTTGAAAATAGATTTGGAGATCATGTTGGCTCACTTGCGTGCAATGGAAAATTTTGACTGGCGCATCGGCTAACGATCGGTAAAACATAGCCGTGAAGCATTGCGATGCGCCCTTGCCGGAAGCGATCCGGTTCCAACTTATAATCGCGTTTTTCGGACTTGCCTGATTACGCCATTCTAATGCTTAGACGCTCTCCATTTGTAAAGTTGCCGCGACGGCCAGCCCGGTGGGGAGAGCGGCAGATCACCGTGGCGCGCGGCGCGTCTGCATTGCCCATCATGCAAGTCAACCCGTGCGAGCAGGCGGACCGCCACGCGGCCATCGCATGCTGACACTCAAACGCTTCACCAATCCGGACGTCACGCGCGCCTTCACGAATATCGTCTGGCTAGGCCTCGAACGGCTCACGCAGATCGGCGTGGCGATTGCGATCAGCGGCATGCTGGCGCGTTACTTCGGGCCGGACACGTTCGGCAAGTGGCAATACGCGAACACGCTGCTGCTGGTGCTGTCGCCGATCACCTGGGTGTGCGGCGCGGAAATCCTGGTGCCCACCATCGTCGCGCGACCGCCCGCGCAACTCGGCACCGTGCTCGGCAGCGCCTTCGCGCTGCGTTTTTCGGCGTCGGCGGCGGCCTTGCTGCTCACCTGGCTCGGCATTGCGCTGCACTTCTTCGACCCGCTGGTCGGGGCCATGCTCGCGGGCCTCGCGGTGACCATGCTGTTTCGCGAGCCTTTTGTCGGCGTGATCAACGCGTGGCTGCAAAGCATGACCTATAGCAAGCCGCAGTTGCTCACCAGCATGAGCACCGCCGTGCTCAAGGCGGGCTTCGTCTATCTGCTGGTGCGCGCGGCGGCCACGCCCGCGCGCTTCGGCTGGCTGTGGGCGCTCGAATCGGCGGCGATCGGCGCGGTGCTGCTGATCTATTTCATGCGGCGCCATGACGGCACGCTCGGCTGGCACGTCGAGCGTTCGCTGTTCAGGCATTTTGCCAGCGCGGGCACCGTGTTCTGGATCGGCCTGATCTGTATGTACCTGTTCCTGAAACTGGACCGGCTCATGCTCGAACGCGCCATTTCGTTCGCCGACCTCGGGCGCTATTCCGCCGCCCAGCAACTGAACGAAAACTGGATCACGCTCGCGCTGATGCTCGCGCAGACCATCGCACCCGCGTTCGTCTACCGGGTGCAGGATGCCGCGCAACTGCGCCGCAACATGTGGCGGCTCACCGCGATGACCGCCGCGCTGATGGTGAGCGGCGCGCTCGTGCTGGATCTGCTCGCCGGACTGATCATTCGCCGCGTGTTCGGACCGGACTTCGAAGGCGCGATCGAGATCTTTCGTTGGGCAGTGTGGTTGTCCGTGCCGGCCGGCATCGAGGCGATCGGCAATCTGATCGTGCTCAAGTATCAGGCGCGCTTCGTCCTGCTCGCCAAGTGGGTGCTCGCGCTGGCCGTCGCGTTCGTGGTGAATCTGCTGGCGATTCCGCGGCTGGGCGCCTACGGTGCGCTGGTCGGCCTCGCGGCCGGCTATCTGGCCGCCGCGTCGGTTAATCTTTATTACATCCGTTTCAAATTGCGCCCATGACGAACTCATCCGCCGCCGCGCAGATTCCCCTCGACGACGTCGCGGTGCTGCTGCCCGCGTTCAACGGCCAGGCCGACGTCGATCTGACGCTCGCGTCGTTCAGCGAAACCGCGCCGATCCACGTGCTGATCGTCGACGACGGCAGCACGCCGCCGATCGTCGCGCCGCGCATCGCCAACATGAAGATCGAGGTGCTGCGCATGCCGCGGAACGGCGGCATTGAACGTGCGCTGCAAACCGGCATCGACACGCTCGCGCAGCGCGGCTTTCGCTACGCGGCCCGCATCGACGCGGGCGACCGCAGCGTGCCGCAGCGGCTCGCCAAACAACGCGTGTTCATGGAACTGCATCCGCGGGTGGCCGGCCTCGGCATGTGGACGCAAGTCGTCACGCGCGCCGGCAAGCCGCTCTTCATGCTGACGCCGCCGCCCGAGCCGAAGGCGATCCGGCGCATGCGCTTTTTCCGCGCATGCCTCGCGCATCCGTCGATGATGCTGCGTATCGACGCCGTGCGCGAAGTCGGCAACTACCGCGCCGAGTATCGCTCCGCCGAAGACCTCGATCTGTTCGTGCGTCTGATGCAACGCTACGATTGCGCGAATCTGCCGGAGCTCGGGCTCTATTACGAGCTGAACGAAGGCGGCATCAGCGCGACCAAACGGCGCCGCCAGGTGAGCTCGACGCTGCGCTTGCAATTGCGCTACTTCAACCCCGTCAATCTGTACGACTGGCTTGGCCTCGCCAAGAATCTGCTGCATCTGGTGACGCCGTACCGCGCGCTGCAGCGGATCAAACGCCTGCTGCTCGCGCCGCGCGCGAGCCGTTGATCGACCTCTCCCCATTCACCGCCGAGCCCGTTCCGCATGAAGCCTGCCTTGAAGTCGACGCCCGCGTTGCGCATTACACTCGTCTGTAATACCGCCTGGGCAATCTATACCTATCGGCAAGGGCTGATCCGTATGCTGGTGGGACGCGGCGTCGACGTGACGGTGCTGGCGCCGCGCGACCGCACCTTCGACTTGCTCACCGCGATGGGCTGCCGCTGTATCGAACTGCCGATGGCCTCGAAGGGCACCAATCCGCGCGACGACCTGCGCACGCTGTGGGCGCTCTACCGCCAATACCGCGCGATCCGCCCGCACGTGGTGTTCCACTACACGATCAAGCCGAATATCTACGGCTCGATCGCCGCGAAGCTGGCGGGCGTGCAATCGGTTGCGGTCACAACCGGACTCGGTTACGTGTTCATTCAGGCCAGCCGCGCCGCTCAGGTCGCCAAAAAACTGTATCGTTTCGCGTTCCGTTTCCCGCGTGAAATCTGGTTTCTGAATCGCGACGACCAGGCGGCCTTCGTCGAGCAGAATTTGCTGGTGCATCCGGAACGCGCGCGGCTGTTGCATGGCGAAGGTGTCGATCTCGAACAGTTCGCGTTCGCGCCGTTGCCCGAGCGCGCGGACTTCCGCTTCGTGCTGATCGGCCGGCTGTTGTGGGACAAAGGCGTGGGCGAATATGTCGACGCCGCGCGGCGTTTGCGTGAACGTTATCCGCAGGCGCGGTTCCAATTGCTCGGTCCGGTCGGCGTCGACAATCCGAGCGCGATTACGCGCGAAGAAGTGGCGGCGTGGGAGCGGGAAGGCATCATCGAGTATCTTGGTGAGGCGCACGACGTGCGGCCTTTTATCGTCGATGCGGATTGCATCGTTTTACCGTCGTATCGCGAAGGCGTGCCACGCACGCTGATGGAAGCCTCGGCGATGGGCCGGCCGATCGTCACGACGGACGTGCCGGGCTGCCGCGAGGTCGTGAAGGACGGCGTCAACGGCCTGCTGTGCGAAGTGCGCAATGCAGACAGTCTGGCAGCGAGCCTCGCGAAGATGCTCGACATGAGCAACACCGAACGCCGGGCCATGGCGGAACGCGGCCGACAGAAAGTCGCGGAAGAATTCGACGAGCGCGTGGTCGTCGAAACGTACAAAGACCTGGTGCAGAAAATGACGGGCGTTCTACTTTAACGGAGCAACAGCATGACCACGAAGGGCACGATTCTGGTAACCGGCGGGGCAGGCTTCATCGGCTCGCACACCTGCGTCGAATTGCGGAACGGCGGTTTCGACGTCGTGGTGATCGACAATCTCGTGAACAGCAACCGCGAGTCGTTGCGGCGGGTGGAGAAGATCACCGGCAAGGCCGTGACCTTCCACGAAGCCGACGCCTGCGACAACGCGGCGCTCAACCGCATTTTCGACGCCCATCCGATCAGCGGCGCGATCCACTTCGCCGCGCTCAAGGCGGTCGGCGAATCGGTGACCAGGCCGATCGAGTACTACAGCAATAACGTCGGCAGTTTGCTGAGCCTGCTCGGCGTGATGCGCGATCGCAACGTGAAGCAGTTCGTGTTCAGCTCGTCGGCCACGGTGTATGGCGTGCCGAAGAGCTCGCCGATCGACGAGTCGTTTCCGCTGTCGGCCACCAACCCGTATGGCCAGTCCAAGCTGATCGCCGAGCAGATTCTGCGCGATCTGGAAATCGCGGACCCGTCCTGGCGCATTGCCACGCTGCGCTACTTCAATCCGGTCGGCGCGCATGAGAGCGGCCTGATCGGTGAAGATCCGGCGGGTGTGCCCAACAACCTGATGCCGTATGTCGCGCAGGTGGCGGTCGGCAAGCTGGAGAAACTGCGCGTGTTCGGCGGCGACTACGACACGCCCGACGGCACCGGTGTGCGCGATTACATCCACGTGGTGGATCTGGCGCGCGGACATCTGGCCGCGCTCGACGCGCTGGTTCAGCGCGACGCGAGCTTCGTGGTGAATCTCGGCACCGGTCAGGGCTACAGCGTGCTGGACGTCGTGCGTTCGTTCGAGAAGGCGTCCGGCAAGCCGGTGCCCTACGAGATCGTGGCGCGCCGTCCCGGCGACGTCGCTTCGTGTTTCGCCGATCCGGCCGCGGCCGAGCGGATCATCGGCTGGCGTGCGCAGTACGGCATCGAGCGGATGTGCGCGGATCACTGGCGCTGGCAGTCCACCAATCCGCAAGGTTTTGCGTGAGTTAGGCCGCCATTCCCTCGAGGCGGAACACCGAGACCGCGTCACGCAGCGCCACCGCGTGTTCCTCCAGCGATTTCGCCGCCGCCGCCGCTTCCTCGACCAGTGCCGCGTTGTGCTGCGTGACTTCGTCGATCTGCGACACCGCCTTGTTGACCTGCTCGATGCCGTCGCTCTGCTCGAGCGCCGACGCTTCGATCTCGCTCATCACGCCGGTCACGCGCTGCACCGCGCTCATCGCTTCGTGGATCGTCTTCTGCGCGTCGGACACGAGCGACGCACCCTGCTCCACCTTGGCCGCCGATTCGCCGATCAGTTCCTTGATCTCCTTCGCGGCCGCGCCGGAGCGCTGCGCGAGGCTGCGCACTTCCGAGGCCACCACCGCGAAGCCACGCCCCTGCTCGCCGGCCCGCGCGGCTTCGACCGCCGCGTTCAACGCCAGAATGTTGGTCTGAAACGCGATACCTTCGATCATGCCGATGATCTCGGCCACCTTGCGCGACGACGCGCTGATTCCATCCATCGTTTCGGTTACGCGCGACACCACCGTGCCGCCTCGCGTAACCGTATCCAGCGCGCCATGCGCGAGCCGGTTCGCCTGTTTCGCGTTATCGGCGTTCTGCTTCACCGTGGCCGATAGCTGCTCCATGCTGGCCGCGGTCTGCTGCAGCGCGGCCGCCTGTTGCTCGGTACGGGCCGACAGGTCCGCATTGCCCGACGCGATTTCGTTGGCGCCCTGCGTGATGGCCGTGGTGCTGCCGCGCACCTTACCCACCGTTTGCACCAGACCGTCGCGCATGTTGGTCAGCGCGCCCAGCAACTGACCCATCTCGTTGCGCGACTTGACCTTGATAGCCACCGTCAGATCGCCGGCGGCAATCCGCTCGAAGTGCTTGACGGTCGCGTTGACCGGCTTGATCAGCGCCGCCGACAACGCAACCCGCGCCGCCACGCTGATCACGATCGCAATCGCACCGATCGCGCCGAACAGCAGCGTGGCCAGTTGAAAGCGCTGCGCGGCGGTCGCCGCCTGCTGATGCTGGCTCTCGATCTGCGCATGCTCGAGCGCACCGATCGCCTTCGAATAGACCGCGTAGAAGCCGTTCGCGGTTTCGCCCTGAATGTTGCGGAAGGTATTGAAGTCGAAGTCGTTGAGCGCCTTGAACTCCGGCTCGATGGCTTTCTCGACCAGCGCGCTGCGCGCCTGTTCGACGCTCTGCGCAAGGCGCTGCTCTTCGGCGCTGGCGAACGGACCGGCCATGTAATTGCGGAAATCGTTGTTCGATTCGACCAGCACCTTGTGCGCGGCCGGCAGCAGGTCGTCGGTCTGCTTGCCGACGCTGAACAGCGTCTGATACGAACCCACCGCCAGTTGCACCTGCAACAGCTTCTCGGAACTGGCCTTCAGATGCGATAACGCGACGGCGCTGCGCTGGGTATCGTCGAGACTGCTGTTGGCGAGCTTGAGCGCGCCATAGCCGACGGCGATCACCGTCAGCAGGAAGGCGACGAACACGCTGATCAGCAGCGTCAGGCCGCCACGAATGGTGAGGTTGTTTAGCATTGGGTCTCCGGAGCGTCTTGTCGAGCGGCGGCGAAGCAGGCCGGCCTAAGTGGGGGCCGTGTTTTCGTACTGGACTCGTGTCGCATGTGTGCTTCTCTTACACTTCGCCGCATCCAGGTTAACGACCGCGCCGGGCCTTCGTTAAATAGGTGGAATCCATGACTGGCAAGGCTTTGCGGGACGTTTTCGAGCCACTATCTGGGATTTCCCGCTGCTTGCGCGCCCAGCGCGCTTTTCCGGAGTCGTCGCGTTTCGTTTGTATAATTCGGCGTCTTCGCTCAGGCCCACTTTCATGCTTAGTTTTGCGCTCGGCTTCCTCGTTTCACTGCTGATCACGCTGTTGATCGTGCGCTATGCGCATCTGCATGAAAAATTCTCCACTGACACCGACTTGTCCGGCGTGCAGAAATTCCACGTGCATCCGGTGCCGCGCATCGGCGGCGTGGGGATTCTGCTCGGGCTGATCGCGTCCGCCGTGCAGTTGCATCACGCGTATCCGGCCGTGTCGGGCGGGATTCTCGGCTTGATCGCGTGCGGCATGCCGGCCTTCGGCTCGGGCATGATCGAAGATCTGACCAAGCGCGTGTCGCCGCTCGCGCGCCTTGTCTGCACGATGGGCGCCGCCGCGCTCGCCTACTTTCTGCTGGATATCGCCGTCACGCGAATCAGCGTGCCGCCGCTCGACTTCCTGCTGTCGTACGCGGTGATCTCCTGCGCGGTCACGGTGCTCGCCGTGGCCGCGCTCGCCAACGCGATCAATATCATCGACGGCTTCAACGGGCTGGCCTCGATGGTCGCGTTCATGATGTTCGCGTCGCTGGCCTACGTCGCGTTCCAGGTGTCCGACCCGGTCGTGCTGTCCGCGTCGTTCATGATGATGGGCGCGGTGCTCGGCTTCTTCATCTGGAATTTCCCGGCGGGGCTGATCTTTCTCGGCGACGGCGGTGCGTACTTCATCGGCTTCATGCTCGCCGAACTGTCGATTATGCTGGTGATGCGCAATCGCGACGTCTCCGCGTGGTATCCGGTGCTGCTGTTCATGTACCCGATCTTCGAGACCTGCTTCTCGATCTATCGCAAGAAATTCATTCGCGGCATGTCGCCGGGCATTCCCGATGGCGTGCATCTGCATATGCTGGTTTATAAGCGCCTGATGCGCTGGGCGGTGGGCGCGCGCACCGCGCGCGAATTGACGCGGCGCAATTCGCTGACTTCACCCTATCTGTGGCTGCTGTGTCTGATCGCCGTCGTGCCGGCCACGCTGTTCTGGCGGCATACGCTGCATCTATTCTGCTTCGTGGTCGTGTTCGCGGCGACTTACGTGTGGCTGTACGTCAGCATCGTGCGCTTCAAATCGCCGCGCTGGATGGTGGTCAGGAAAGCCAAACGCTAGTCGGTAAGCATAAAGTCAGCACTTTGTTTGCAGGACGCAGGGCGCACGCATATCATCGGACGAATTCGATAACTAGAAAGAGGCCGTTATGAAGTCGAAAGTCCATTTCGTCGCGCTCGGTTTGCTCGCGGCAAGCCTGCCGGTGTTGGCCAATACGGCGTCGGACAACGTCGTCTGGAGCGCGCGGCCGGTCGCGGCGACGAGCGCGCAGCCCGAGTGCACGGCCTATACGGGCCGGCCGATTGCGAACCCTGATGCCTCGACGGATCCGCTGACCAGGACATTGAAGGTGGCCGGCACGATGGCAGCCGTGGGGGCCGTCAGCGCCGCAACGAAAGCTGGCGGTCAGCCGGGACCGAATCCCTGTGCCGGGCTCTGAGGTGGTCTTAGGCAACGGTGTAGCCAGATAGGAAGAAGGTACAATCATGGGCCAGTAGATACGGCCCAACACGGCGCACTTCGACGTCGTGACGGCCGTCTAAAGTTAAAAAAGACATGTCGACGCCCGTTACCCCTTCGTCCTTGAGCGTCAGCCGCCGCAGCCTGTTGCCCGCGTTTCTCCTGCTTACGTTCCCTGCGCTTACCTTGCTGCTGCAAGGCGGAGCGAGCGCCGTATCGATCGCGGCCTCGGTCATTTCGCTGGTGCTGCTGCTCGGCCCTCGATCCTGGAGCGGTCTCGCGCCGTTGCGGTGGGACCAGGTGGACGCACGCTTGTGCATTGCGATGGCCTGCCCGCTCGTGGCCGTGCTGATCAGCGAACTCTCGCACGCCAAGGTGGTGCCCAATACGCTTGACTCGCCGGCGCGCTTCCTCGCCGCGATGCCGCTTTTTCTGGTCTTGCGACAAGCGCTGCCGCGTACGCTGGCGTGGAGCGATCTGTCGTTTGCGTTGGGGGCGCTGGCGTCGCTGGGGATTTTGTTGGTCGCGCCGCAATACTCGGGCATTGGGCGAGTCAGCAGCCGGTTTCTGAATCCGATCCACTTCGGCGACATCGCGCTGATTCTCGGCGTGCTGTCCATTCTTTCGCTGAACTGGTGGCGCAAGGACAGTTTGCCGGTGCGGATACTCAAGATCGCCGGTTTGCTGGCCGGCCTGGCCGCGTCGGTGCTGACCGGTTCGCGCGGCGGCTGGGCCGCCGTGCCGGTGGTGGCGGTGCTGATTCTTTATATGCGTGGTCGCGGCAAGTCGCGCCGCTGGAAAGTACTCCTGCCGCTAGCGATCATCGCGATCGTGGCAGGCGTGTTTGTGTTTTCGAGTTCGGCGCGGGAACGGTTCACCATCCTGAAGTCGGATGTGATTCACTACGAGGAAGGCCAGCGAGATACGTCCCTTGGAATTCGCCTGCAGTTGTACGAGACCGCGCTGAAGATCGTCGAAAACCATCCGCTGCTCGGCCTGGGCGCGCATGGGTTTCGCGACAGCATGCAGTCGTTCGAGGATGCGGGCATGCTCACGCCGTTGGCCGCACAAAACGGCAAAGGCGAGACACACAACCAGTTTTTTGCGTATTTGACGGACTACGGGATGCTCGGCGGCTTTGCCCTTCTGTGCATCTACGTGGCGCCGGGCGTGCTGTTCTGGCGGCGCCTGAATGCGCCGAACCCGCCGGCCCGCAGCGCTGCGCTGATGGGGTTGACGTTCGTGCTGTCGTTCTGGATTTTCGGGCTGACGGTCGAGACGTTCGATCTGAAGATGACGGTCGCGTTTTACGCGACAATGGTTGCGATACTGGCGGCGTTGGCCAGCTATGCGGACAAGGCCAGCGATCGCACCGGAGTTGCACCTCGATAACATCGCAGTAGCAGCAGGCGCCATGCCGGATCAGGCGTTCGGCGCGCTGCCATCTAATGGTTAAATCCCGCTTCCGTGGCAGCGGCGCATGCCGCGGCCTTTCCTAAGCGATCACGCACCATCGTTTTGCGGGCGTTGTGTTGCACTCGATACAGCGGACGGACGCGTGGTCGGTATGCTTTGCAGCACGGGCTTCATGGTGGTTTGATACTCCGGCACCCAGCGGCGCAGATCGCGCCGCACTTCCTCGTCGGAAAGCACACGCCGCTGCATCAGCCATGGCAACAACTCGTCGAGCAGATGGTCGGGCACTTCGCGCGCGCGCGCGATGCGCAGCTTTGGGTGCGGCGTACGTGTCGTGGTCTCGTCATCCGCGAGCAACTCCTCGTAGAGCTTTTCGCCCGGCCGCAGCCCAGTGAAAACAATTCGAATCTGATCCTCAGTGTAGCCGTGAAGACGAATCAGATCGCGCGCGAGGTCCGTGATCCTTACCGGCTCGCCCATGTCCAGAATAAATATCTCTCCGCCGCACCCCATGCTGGATGCTTGCAGCACCAATTGAGACGCCTCTGGGATCGTCATAAAGAAACGCGTGATCTCAGGATGAGTCACAGTGATGGGACCACCTTTACCGATCTGCTCTTCGAACTTCGGAATCACGCTGCCCGCGCTGCCAAGCACATTTCCGAACCGTACTGTTTCAAACTGCGTGTTTGCGCTCGTTTGTTGCAGGGCCTGACATGTCATTTCCGCGAGCCGCTTACTCGCGCCCATCACGTTAGTCGGGTTGACAGCCTTGTCAGTCGACACCAGCACAAAATGCCTGACATCGTGGCGAATTGCCGCACGCGCCACGCGATAAGTGCCGAGTACGTTGTTGCGAACCGCTTGCCATGCGTTGAGTTCTTCCATCAGCGGCACGTGCTTGTAAGCCGCAGCATGGAAAACAATGTGCGGCGTGTGTCGCGACATCACCTGATCGAGGAGCAGCGAGTCTTTCGCATCGCCGATCACAGGAATTACAGGCACGCCCGGAAACCGTTCGTGCAACTCTTCCGTGAGTCGGTAAATCGCGAACTCAGAGAGGTCATAGGCAATGAGTTGAGCCGGCTGGAAACGTAAAATCTGGCGGCAGAGTTCGGAACCGATAGAGCCACCGGCTCCCGTAACCATGGCGACACGATCGCGCAGCAGCGCTTCGACATGAGGCGTATCGATGTTGACCGCATCCCGGCCTAGCAAATCTTCCAGATTGATCTGCCGCACGCGCGACAAAAACGCCTGACCTTGCGTGACATCGGTCAGCGCAGGGAGCACAAGGGCGCGCACGCCGGCGCGCACACACAGGGTGGCGACACGTCGCTGCACGTCCACCGATGCAGAAGGCATGGCAATAATTGCGTAGTCGGTCTTCAACTCCTCGGCCATTTGCGGCAACTCACTGATCGATCCAAGCACTTTGTAGCCGTAGATTTCACGGCGGTGCTTGGAGACATCGTCGTCGAGCAGTCCGACCAGACGCCATTCGCTGGAGCGCGACAGTTCGCGGGCGAGGCTTGCGCCCGCGTTGCCAGCACCGAGCACCACAACAGGCTTACCCTTGCCGACAAGGCCCCCGTAAAGATAGAACTCTTTGGTCGCGCGATACAGCGCGCGCGAACCGCCCATGGCAAGGAAAAGAAACAGTGGAGAAACCAGCAGTACAGAGCGCGGGATGATCGGATGAGGTTGCAGCATCACCGAAACGACCATCGTAACAATAGCGCCTGCCACGACCGATTTTGAGATCCGCATCAGGTCCGGCAGGCTGGCGAAGACCCACATGCCGCGATACAAACCAAAGATGCGGAACATCACGCCGTACACCGGCAACACCCAGCATAGCGAGTACAACGCACCTTCCCTGAACTCGGTCGGGACAGAGCCGTTGAATCGTATGACATAAGAACTCACCCACGCGGCCGCAGTCGCAAACATGTCGAAAAGGAAAGCGCTGAGGGAAAGCCAAGAGGCCTTATTTCTTAACATCAGCGTCATACCTCGGTGAATTGCTTGGCTATTGTTGACTGGACGCGGCGCCAGCGCAGGTCGACTGCGATAGCCATCAAACAAAGAATGATCAACCACGTAAAGACAATGCACCATTGAACCGGTGGGGAGCGGTCAAGTGCAAAGAGAGCAAGCATTATGCCTGCTGCCATCACCATATACCAAACACTCGCCGTTCTGGCGTGGCCGATGCCCGAACGCACCATACGTTGATAGTAGTGCTCCCGATGGGCTTGCCAAAACTTCTCACCGCGCAACAGCCGCCGGCCCAGCGTGATGGACGCGTCGGTGATAAACGGAGCAAACACCAGCAGCGGAAACCAGAGCGGCCAGACGCCATGCAGCCAGCCCCAGTAACCCAGCCCGCCGGCCAGGAAACCCAGCGATATCGAGCCGGCATCGCCGAGGAAAATCCTCGCCGGATGAAAATTGAACAACAGAAAGCCGAATGCGGCCCCCGCCACTGCCGCGCATGACAGCGCGAGTTCGGGCAGCGGGTGGCCGCTGAGTAGCGCCCCAATCGCATAGCCACCGAAACCAAAAAGCGCCATGCCGCCCGCCAGCCCGTCCGCTCCATCCATGAAGTTATAGAGATTGACCAACCACAGCATCAGAAACGCCAGGATCGCGAGTGCCCACCAGCGAACCGACGCGGGGAAAAGCACGACCAAAACCACTACCGCGATCAGATGCGCGGCGAACCTGACGCGCGCGGGCAGTCCGCGCCGGTCGTCGATCTGCGACACCGCCGCGAGGAACGCAGCCGCAACGGCCACAAACCATAGGCTTGGCGCCAGCAAGAGGGTCGCCGCGACGCAAACTGGCACAAGACCCCAACCGCCCACCCGCGGCGTAGGGCGCGTGTGCAGCGAACGATCGTTCGGAATATCGGTAGCGAGGCGCCACGCCAAGCCAGTTTTCAACAGTACCAGCAGTATCAGTGCGCACACACTGGCGGCAACCGCGGCGATAAGCGCTGCAGTTGTCCATGGGGATGCCGCGAAAACGTGCGCGATCACGACTGGTCTCCGTGCGTCGCTCGGTACCATCCGGCCGTAGCTGCCAGACCTTCGTCGGTTGAATGCGGCGGACGCCAGTCCAGCACTGCGCGAATACGCGTGGTGTCGATCCGCAAGCTGCCGATCATACGTTCAACTTGAGGCGTTCGGCCCGTCAGGCGGCCAGCCACGCGAAGCCAGCTTACGGGCAGCGGCACGAGCCTCGCCGGCCTATGCAAATGACCGCCGATGGCCCGTGCAAGTTGAGCAACCGTTTGATCGTCGCCGTCAGCGACGTGAAAACATTGACGCGCAGCGCGTGGATCGGTCGCGCAATACGCGAGCGCGTCGGCCAGATTATCGACGTACACGAGGCTGCGCTTCGCGCCGACGGCGGCCAGCGGCAACGGCACGCCCTTCCAGACGGCGTCCAGAAGGCGCAGGAAATTAGCGCGCACCTGCGGACCATAAACCAGCGGTGGCCGGACGATCACGACGTCGAGTCCGGTCTCGTCGCCATAGCGAATCAATGCCTGCTCCGCCTCGAATTTAGAGCGCCCATAAGCATCTTGCGGAAACGGGGTATCGCTCTCGCGAAGAGGGTGTCCCGAATCGGCCTCGCCCACCGCCTTGATGCTGCTCACAAACACGAAGCGTTGAGCACCGTTGCGCCAAGCCGCTTGGGCGACTCGCAACGTTCCCTCGACGTTCGTCGCGCGAAAAGCAGCGTCAGGGTCAAGCGCATCGTCGCGCATCACGTGTACGCGCGCCGCGAGATGCACCACGCATTGCGGTTTCAACCCTTGCGGCCACGCGCCCGAGATCCCCGTAAAGTCTACGCTACTGTCGACCCACTCACGCCCGGCGCCGATGCCGCTCGCCTGCCGCACAAGGCCCGTGACTTCATGGCCTCTACCGCCCAGCGCACGACAAAGCGACCGGCCCACAAAGCCATTCGCGCCGGTGACGAGGATCTGACTCATAGCCATTTCCATCCGAAGCGGTTGAAGAACTTATATGCCGATGCCGCAAACATCCGAATATGTGCAGAACCCTTGCGCGCGGCGCCGCCGCCGTGGTGCAACACGCGCACGGCGGGTGCGTAGACGAGACGGGTCACCTTGCGCGCGCGAAGGCTTAAATCGTAGTCCTCGAAATATAGAAAATAGCGTGCGTCGAATCCCCCGATCTGTTTCAGCACGCTCGTTCTGAATAGCATGAAACAGCCACTGACGATCGGCGGATCCCATACGACGTCACGCTCATTGATCAGATCGCGCATTTCGTAGCGCGCGAGGCGCCGGGCAAACAACGTGCGAGCTCGTGCAGGCAGGAATCCGCGCACGAACAGATCAAGTAAAGTCGGATATCGGCGGCACAAGTATTGCAATTGCCCCTGATCGTCGCCGATCCATGGTGTCAGGAGTCCAGCCTCTGGGTGCGCGTCGAAAAAATCAAGTGCCTCGATGAGCGCGTCGCGGTCGAGATCGATATCCGGGTTCAGCACTAGATGGAAGCGACTAGCCGCGCGCGCGATCGCCAGATTGTGACCGCGACCATAGCCGACATTGCCATGCCCTGCGACGACCGTGCAGCGTACATCATGAGCGCGAAGTTCGTCGAAGACCGCTAAGTCGTTCGGCAGACCGCCGTTATCCACGAGAATGAATTCAACCTGGAAGCCCGGCCTGATGGCACGCAGGGCCTCACATGCGCTGCCGAGACTGACCAGCGTCCGCACGAGTTGTACCGGGTCCGGCCGATACACGACTACTGAAACGGACAAACTCGCGACTTCAGAATGCGGCGCTCGGATGACGATCATGTGAGCAGACCAGCGTGGCTGGGCAGGTTTTTCATACAGATGGACCGCGACAAAGTCGCAATTCTGCTCAAAAGCACCAATTTCAGCAACTTTGTTTGCCAATTGTTACCCGTATTGCCTGGACGCCTCCACAAACGTGAACTTTTCAATCAATAGAGCGGTTAGCTATGGAAAATTGCAGTTGTGTGACCGACATTCAAATTCCGACGCCGACACGATCAAAGAGCAGCTTGCGCATGCCGGTGTATTTGCGTCGTCGCTTTATTGGGCGGGCATTCATTACACGCGTCCAATGCCCCTGCATCGAAGAGGCGCTGCCCGTAGCAGTGCTGAAGTATGTGATTGTGCTAATGGAGGACAGCAGGTTGCGTCGATTGATTTCCATCTCGCCATGGAGCGCCGAAAAAGCCGCAAGCGCCAGTGTTGCTCCACTACAACAGGCGGCAGTTCCCTCACCGTTCAAATCCCACTATTCGACCAGTTGAATCCAACCGTAAGAACTGAAACAAAAGGTGCGCACGTTTCTTGCTGGAGTGCGTCCGGACAGCAAGCCTTTCGGCCCGCAACACAAGGCTTTGCCCGCCGCCCGTACACCGTCGACATTGCGCCCCCACCCGGCTCACGGGTGGTCTTCGGGCTCGGTTTGTGAGAGTATTCTGCGCATTCACTTATAGAGAAGAGTCATGCTAGCAGGTCGCAAATATCTGGTTACAGGCGCCGGCGGTTTCATCGGTAGTCACCTTGTCGAAGCGCTCGTGCGCGGCGGGGCCGATGTAACGGCAATGGTCAAATACGGTTCAGCGTCCAGCTGGGGAAATCTTGATTTCGTGCATGACGAAGTGAAGGGACAGTTCCGCGTCGTAGCCGGCAATATCGACGACGGAGATTTCGTTGCGCACGCCGTCGAAGGCATGGACGTGGTATGCCATCTGGCCGCGCTCATCGCCATTCCGTATTCGTATGTCGCGCCGCGCAGCTACATTCGCACGAACGTGGAAGGCACCCTCAACGTGCTCGAAGCGGCGCGCCGCTTCTCGGTCGGCCGTGTGGTGCACACCAGCACGTCGGAAGTCTACGGCACCGCGTTGCGCGTGCCCATCGACGAAACGCACCCCCTTCAAGGGCAGTCGCCGTATTCGGCATCGAAGATCGGCGCCGACAAGATTGCCGAGAGCTACTACCGGTCGTTTAACACCGGCGTTGTCACTCTGCGCCCATTCAACACCTTTGGCCCGCGCCAATCTGCTCGAGCGTTCCTCCCCACGATCATTGCACAAGCGGCCACGCAGGACGAAATCCGCCTGGGCTCACTGACGCCTGAGCGCGACATGACATTCGTTACGGATACCGCAGCCGGCTTCATCGCTGCAGCAACAACGCCGGGCATCGAAGGCGAAACCATCAACTTGGGCACCGGCTCGACGTACACAGTTGGACACTTCGCGGACCGCATTCTGAAATTGATGGGCGCCGACAACAAACCTATCGTGCAGGAAGCCGCACGCATGCGTCCGGAGAAGAGTGAAGTGCTGAAGCTTGTGTCTGACAATGCCCGCGCCGCCCAACTCATGGGCTGGACACCCAAAGTCAGCCTTGATGACGGCCTGATGCAGACCATCGACTTCGTACGCAAGAACATTCGCCTGTACCGTCCGACGGTCTACACGGTCTAGCCCTCGAAGTTCGTCCAATTTGGAGCATCTTATGAAAGCAGTCATCATGGCTGGCGGCAAGGGTACCCGCCTCCAGCCATACACAGCACTGTTCCCGAAGCCGCTAATGCCGCTCGGTGATATGCCCGTCATCGAATTGCTGTTGCATCAGTTGAAGAAGGCAGGCGTCACCGAGGTCTTTCTCGCCGTGAATCACCTGCATCATCTGATCCGCGCATTTTGCGGAGATGGTTCGCGCTTTGGTCTGAAGCTCGACTACAGTCTGGAAGACAGCCCGCTTGGTACGGCCGGCCCGCTTGGTGGCCTCATGGATAAGCTCGAGGGCAACTTCATCGTCACCAATGGCGACCTGCTAACTACGCTCGATCTGCGCAAGCTGATTGCCGCCCACATCGAACACAATGCGACGGCCACCATCAGTGTGTACGAGCGGGAAGTCAAGATCGACTTCGGCCTCGTGCAGACCGACGTCAACATGAACTTGACCGGTTACCTGGAGAAGCCGGTGACGCGTCATCTTGTAAGCATGGGGCTATACGTGTTGAACCGCGACGCGGTGTCGCACCACATCAAGCCCGACACCTATTTCGATATGCCGGATCTGATGAAGGCGTTGGTTGCCGAGGGCAATAGCGTTCACTGTCATCAGCAGGCAGACAGTTTCTGGCTCGACATCGGCCGCCCGGATGACTATGCGACCGCTCAGCAGATCTTCGCCGAAAAGCGCGAGTTGTTCTTACCCGTCTGATCAATGCGCGTTCTCATCACCGGCGCAAGCGGCTTCATCGGCAAAAACCTCGTCGCTCAACTCGCACATAGAGGCGTCGAAACAATTGCCGTGAGCCGGCGCACCCGTGCGTCGGCCACTTCCCTAACCGACGGGCACGCTCACCGGATTCTGGCTTGCCCTGACGATCTCGATCAGGTCCGCAAGCTGCTGCGCAATGTCGCGCCGCAGGTCGTCATTCATCTGGCAGGTAGCGCATCGGCGCCTTCGTTGGCGGATCTCTATCAGGTCAACACGATCTTCGGTGCGAACCTGCTGCAAGCGGCTGCGGAGCTTCCCGCCGCGCCCAAAGTGCTGCTGATTGGCAGCGCAGCCGAATATGGCCCCGTACCGGATGCCGAGTTGCCGGTTCGCGAGACGTTTCACTGTCGTCCGAACACGCCATATGGCGTCACCAAACTAGCCCAAACTCTGCATGGCCTTGCTGCTGCCGCCAATGGCCTGCCTGTCACGGTCGCCCGCGTCTTCAATCCGATTGGCGCCGGCATGTCGACATCGCTCGCTCTCGGCAGCTTTGCCGACCAGATCTCGCGCTTCGGCAAAGAGGGCGGCACACTCTTCACGGGTGACCTTGAGGTCGAGCGCGATTTCATTGACGTCGGTGAGGCGAGCCGCCTGCTTGTCGAGCTCGCATTGAACGTTGATGCCACAGGCGACATAGTCAATGTATGCACCGGCGTCGGATACAGCCTGCTGGACCTGACTCAACGGCTCATCGCCGCGTCAGGCTTACAAGTGCAACTGCGATACGAAAGAGCGCGAGTCGGCAACAGCAACGTGCGGCGATTTGTTGGGCATCCAGGAAAGCTGGAAACCTTAGGTTTATCTGTAAAACCACCGAACATGGACTCGTTATTGCCGGCCATGCTGCTGCAAGCTCCAGGACCGCAGCGATAGTCGGCGCCCCTATTCTGTAATACCGGCGCGTCCGGCTCCAAAGCGCTGAATCACACTCGGATCCCCGAGTGCGTTTCACCGTACGCACCCCTGTTTGTTGAGATCGAAGTCAAAGATGGCACTGTCGGACACTACTCATAAACTGTGCAACGGTTGCGGTCACGCAAGCTTCCGATTGTTCGCCACTCGCGCAGATGGCGCCCGGATCGAACAATGCGAGTACTGCGGACTGGGTGTAATCGAGCACCCTCCGGCCAATCCGAGCGCATTTTATGGTGACACTTACTACGCCAGCGGCAAGGAAAGCGGATACGCCGACTACCGTTTGGCCGCAGAACACGGCGTGGGCTGGGCCGTCAATCTGATCACCCTGCTTCGTCGCGACGGCAAAATTCTAGACATCGGCTGTGCGGATGGCTATTTGCTGCGCAGACAAGGTGGCGCGTTCGAGCGTTTCGGCATCGAGGTGAATCCAAAAATGGCGGAGGAGGCGGCTAACGCGGGCATTCAGATCATCAGCCGCGATTTGTTAGAAGCGGGTCTCGCGCAACGCTATGAAAAAACCTTCGACGTAATCACTTCAATCGCGGTATTCGAGCATTTGCCCGATTTCGCGGGCGGCATAGCGACCGCAATCCGCATGCTTAAAGACGAGGGCATTCTACTGTTTGAAGTGCCTGTCATGTCGGCGCACGCAAGCAACGCGGCATGGCTGCATAGTTCATTCGAACATATTTACTACCCGACCTCCAACGCACTCCAGCATATCGTCGAAGAACGGCTGAAATGCCACCTTGTCGGTGCGGAACTGCTGATCAAAGACTATGCGTCCACCTACGCGGGCTTCATCGTGAAATCGGCGGCGCATGCGGCCTTACTGCGGCCGCTTTTGAGCCGCCTACTCGCTGACGACAGCGACGATCATGCGGCGCTTACTATCGACGAAAGGCGAGCCCGCACACATTTGCGCCTGATGCATATGGCGCAGACTTCGGAAGCCTCGGTCCAAGGCATCCGGGAACTCGACCATAGCGAGTACACCGAACCCTTGATCGGCCGCATCGCACAACTCTGGACTGCCGATCTGCAACGACTTCGCTGCCGGACCGAGCAGATGGAAAAAATAGCGTTAGAGCGCGACAGCTTCAAAGAAGAATCTGAGGCCTGGCAGAAATCCTGGCGGCAAAAGTCGGAGCAATTAGCTAACGAAACGCGTCGCTTGAGCGCGCGACTAGATGTCGCACAGCGCGATTCGCGGCTCAATACCGCGCAGGCGAGCCAAGCCGTGATTGCCGAAATGGAGCGGGTTTCCGCGCTTGAGGCCCAACTTCAGGACGCGATCGCGAAGACGCGCGCGGCAGAAGATCGCGAAGCACGGGCCAAAGCCAGAGCTGAGGTGGAAGCGCAGCATCGTTACGTCGCGGCCGAAGCGCAACTGCAGATGATCTATGGCAGCACGTTGTGGCGCCTCACGTCGCCTCCCCGCCGGCTGGCTGCGCGCCATCCACGCGCGGTGCGGCGGCTGCGCCAGCTGGCCAAGCTAGTGTATTGGACCGTCAGGCTCAAGCTCTTTTCAAAGTTGCGCGAGGTCAAAGCGCGCCGTGCGGCGGCGCTTGATCCTGCTCTGCCCTACGCCACCAGCAGCCAGGCTGACAGCACGCCGGGGCCAACCGCCGCGCTGTTGCCGGTCGCCGGTGTGCTACCCGAGCCCATGCGCTCAATCGAAACCGACCCATGGCCGGACGACAGGCCGCTGGTGAGCGTCGTGATTCCATGCTTCAACTACGGGCACCTGGTCGGAGAAGCGATTCGCTCGGTCGAAGCGCAGACGTTCCAAGATATTGAAATCATCGTCGTCGAGGGCGGATCGAGTTCTGTCGAGTCGCGGCGCGCACTGGCAGCACTTGCCGAACAGCCGTCCACGAAGGTACGGATTCTGTTGCAGGAAAAACCCTATCGTGCCGGCGCAAATCGCAATTTCGGCATCAGTCATGCACGTGGCAAATACGTGTGCTGCCTCGATGCCGATGACCGTCTCGCGCCGACCTATCTGGAAAAAGCGCTGTTCATGCTGGAGTCGTACGACTACGACGTCGTGTCGCCCGCCTTGCAATTTTTCGGCGAGCGCTCGGACGTGTTTGCCCCATGCGAGCGGCCCGACCTCGACATGCTGGTGCATGGCAATCACGTAGTCACGTGCGCGGTATTCCGGCGCTCGCTATGGCAAAAGGCAGGGGGCTATCGCGACTCCGATCCAGCCACCGGACATCTTCACGAGGACTGGCTGTTCTGGGTGCGTATCGCCGCGCTCGGCGCGCGCTTCCTGAACCTGCGTGAACCACTGTTCTTCTACCGCAGCCACGGCGCCACGCTCAGCAACAGTGACTCGGTTCTGGACAACGAATTGCAGGCGCAGCTCATCCGCCAATTCAACGCCGACGTGCTCACGCCCGAGGCGTTCAGCAACGCACGCCTGCGCGCTCGCGCCCAAACCCGCTCGCCGAGACCTTTGCGCAATCTGCTACGCGATCATGGGTCTGGGCAGGACCGCCGCACGATGCTGCTGGCCGTCCCATATCTGATTCTCGGCGGCGCTGAGCGTCTGTTGAGCGCACTCGTGAACCATCTATCCGCGTGTGGATGGCATGTCATCATCGTCAGTACCATCCACAGCGATGATTCGAACGGCGACACGACTTCGTGGTTCGAGCAGGCGGCGCCGGAAATCTACCACCTGCCCAGGTTCCTGAGTCCGGAACGTTGGAAGGACTTTGTCGACTACCTCTTTGCCAGCCGGAACATCTCCGTGCTGTGGATTGTCGGCAGCGCATTCTTCTACGACTACCTCCCGGCCTTGAAGCACCGCCACCCCAGTCTGAAAGTCGCCGACCTGCTGTTCAACCCCGTTGGACATACGGCCAACAATCGCCGCTACGCCGCCTTTATCGACCTGAACCTCGTCGAAAACCATGAGGTGCGGCAATGGTTGATCGACGCGGGTGAATCGCCGGAGCGCATCCGTCTTATTACCAGCGGTGTTGATCTCGAGATCAACCACCCGGGTCCTAGGGACGAAGCCCTGATGGCCGAGTACGGCATACCGCCGGGCAACGTGATAGTCGGTTTTTCGGGCCGCTGGTCGGAAGAGAAGGATCCCCTTGGCTTTGTAGAAATTGCGAAGCGGCTGCCTGCAGGCCTTCCGGTCACTTTTGTCATCACCGGCACCGGGCCGTTGCAGGCAGAGCTCAGGCAAGCGGTGCACAACATGGAGTTCCGCCGCGGCAGATTCGTGGTGTGCGGCCCCGTACCGGACGTCGGACCGGTTCTTCGTCTCTATGACATTCTGTTATTGCCGTCGCGGATCGATGGACGCCCTAACATTGTCATGGAAGCGCTCGCCAACGGCGCGGCTGTCATTGCGTCGCGAGTTGGGGCAGTGCCTCACATGATGGAAGAAGGCGTGCAGGGTTACCTGTGCGAGCCCGGAGACTACCAAAGCTTCGCCGATCGCGTCGCAGAGCTGGCGACAAATCCGGGCAAGCTCGCGACCTTCCGGCTCGAGGCGAGAAAATTTGCCGAACGCAATCTCGACATTCGTGCAATGGTCGACGAATATGCGCACTGCTTCGGCGCCCTCGCCAGCGAGCATGATGCCGCGCTGAATTCGCCGCGGAAACCCGTTCGCGAGGCGGCATCCGAATCGACGGCAAGCTGACGCGAGCCGCCGACTCGAATCAGGCGCCGAAGCTACAGCAACTTTTGCGCACAACAGCCGTATCGGCCGAGGTGCCTCGCTGGCCGGCCCGCGTGTCGATCAAATAGCGCGAGCGAAACGGTCGCCGCACAGCGTTATTTACAATGGGCATCGGGATGCAACGAACCTCGCGTGTCTGCCTTGCGAAGTCTGCATGGAAGCCAGAGTTGGCCACCTACCCTTGCTAGCGGAACTACTGAATCAGAGCAATGCACAACGAAACGATCAAAGTCCTCGTCCCTCGCCTACCGAATGCGGCCGCGCTCCAGCCTTATCTCGCGCGTATCGACGCCGCAGGTATTTACAGCAACTATGGTCCGCTCAGCCGCGAATTCAGTGCCCGACTGGCGCAGTTGGCGGGCGCGCCGTACGTCACCCTGACCTCCAACGGCACGAGCGCGATTGAACTGGCGCTGCGGGCCAAAGCACTGCCGGGCAGGCGGTATTGCCTGATGCCTGCTTATACCTTCATTGCCAGCGCACACGCGGTCTGTAATGCCGGGCTTACGCCGATGCTACTCGACGTGTCGCAGGAAACGCTGACGCTGACGCCGCAAATCGCCGAGGCGGCGCTTTCAAGCCTCGACGAGTCCCCAGGAGCCGTGCTGGTGATCAGCGCCTTCGGTGCGCCGCCTGACCAGGCGGCGTGGGCAGCGTTCGAGGCCCGCACCGGCATTCCCGTCGTGTTCGACGCCGCCGCAGCCGCCACCGCGCTGCACGGAGTCGGCAAGCAGCCGGTCTGCGTCAGCCTGCACGCGACCAAGGTTTTGGGGATCGGCGAAGGCGGTGCGATTTTTTCGTCGGACGAGAACCTGGTGCGACACACGACTGCGATGACCGGTTTCGGTTTTGTTGGAGCCGAACGCGTATCGGCAATTCGCGGCGGCAACTATCGCATCTCCGAATATGCGGCGGCGGTCGGTCTCGCCGTGCTGGATGGGCTGCCGGCACGCCTTGCCACACTGAGCTCGATCACGGCCGCGTACCGGGCAAGGCTGCAAGGCAAGGCGGCTTGCCTGCAGAGCGGCGTCGGCGACGAATGGGTTACGATGACCTTGAACGTCATCGTCCCCGCTGAGGCTCTGCAAGTCACGATCGATAAACTGGATGCGGCGAAAATCGAATGGCGCCGTTGGTGGGGACCCGGTTGCCATCTACATCCAGCATTCGCCGATGTGCCGCGCGGCGATCTCAGCAACACCGAAGCAATCGCGCCGCGCGTGATCGGACTGCCGTTTCACGACCGTTTATCGGAACAAGACCTGGACCAGATCACTCACTGCCTGCCATGAGCACCGCCCCTCTTCTCTCATACATCGTCCTGTCGTACAACTACGAACACTATATCAATTCGACGATTCGCAGCATTCTCGATCAGACTGTGCAGGACTTCGAAATCGTGGTGGTGGACGATTGCTCACGAGACAATTCCGTGCGCGTCGTGCGTAGTTTTGGCGACCCGCGCATCCGGATTCTGCAGAACGAAAATAACATGGGTGGGGCGGCAAGCTATAACCGCGCGGTCGAAGCGGCACGCGGCAAATGGCTGGTGAATCTGGATGCAGACGACTGGATCGCTTCGGATAAGGCAGAAATTCAGCTCGCAGCCGTAGAGAAGGATCCGTCGCTAGACGTGATCGGCACGTATGTTGCGTTCTTCGATCAGGACGGCGGCCCGCACGAGGCCGCCCAGCAACTCGAGGGGACCGTCAATCAGCAGCACGAGCTCAACCGTGTCGACACGTGGATCGGTGCGAACCACCTGTGCCGTTCATCGACCATGGTACGGCGCGATGCGCATCTGCGCATTGGTCTGGACGACGCGACAATGGTGCGCGCTCCCGACTACGAGCTATGGACTCGCGCGCTGCGCGAGGGCTGCAAGTTCGCGATCGTACCCGAGCGGTTGACGTCCATCCGCTTGCATTCGAGCGGCGTCACGCATGCCGACCCGCTTGGCTCGTTGTTGGAAATGACTTACGCGATGCTGCGCAATCTCATTCCGCTTGCCGAACAGCGCGCGTTTCATCCGTCGATCGCGCGGATCATTACTTGGGTCTGTCGGCATCATGAGTTGAGCCGGCTGTTGCCCGAACAAGGCTACCGCCTGATCGGCCTCGTGATGGAGCCGCTCGTCTACAAGGACTTCGCGAGTTTCAAGGCTGCGGTCTTCAATGTCGGTGAGCGCGCCGAACTCGCGGCCATCGGACGCCGCTGCCTGAGCCTCTTTAGCCCCGGCGCGGGCCCTTATCAGGAAATCAGCCGCCTGCACAAGGACATCGAGGCTTACCTCGAAGCGCGCGACTACTGGCGTGCCGAGAGCGAAAAGTGGCAGGTCGCCTTTCTGCAGGCGACCGGCGCCGCCAAATAATGTGTCTTGTTTGCGGTACCGCAGGATTCGCTCCGCGTCTCCGGCACCGCGCCCTTTTCAGATGAGTCGCATCCATGCAGAAGCCGAGAATTCTTGCCCTCCTGCCGTTCCTCGTCAAAGGAGCGCTTTCTATCATCGTATTGCGTAGTCTGCGCGAACGTGGCTTCGACGTCACCGTTGCATTTTGCGAGGATGCGTCCGAGATCTATGTCGCCGATCCGCTGCTTGACTTCGCAGCGGACGGTCATCTGATCGACTTGACGAAGGTGAACCGTCATCTACAGTTCGAGACGCTTTTGCAACAAATCAGGAACCGCGACATCAACCTGATCCTGCAACTCGGTGCGAGCGATCTGTACCACAATCTGCCGTACTGGAAAGAAGAAATACCGTCGCTGCGTATTGTCGACACGTTGTACAACGAATTCGGCCAGACGCTGAATCACTTTCTCTACGAACGTTGTATGGACGGCGTCATTGTCGAGAGCGACTACATGTGCAAGTTCGTCAAGCAAGCCTCGTTGCAAGCGCAGCCGAACGTGCAGATCGTTCACAGCGGCATCGATCTGACGGACTTTGTGCCGAAGACCGGCGCGAACCGGTGCGACAAACGCCTGACGGTCGGCTATGTCGGCCGTATGTCGGTAGAAAAGAACCCCATGGGTTTCGTCGACCTTGCTGAGAGGCTATTCGATTCACAACCGAATGTCGAGTTTCTGCTATTTGGCGGAGGCAATCAGGCGGACGCAGTGCGGCAGCGCGTGGAACAAAGTCCTGCGGCTGCACGCCTAAGCTACAAAGGTTTCGCCAAACACACCGCCGACGCGTTGCACGAACTCGATATCCTGGTAGTCCCGTCAAAATTCGACGGGCGCCCGAACGTCATCATGGAAGCCAATGCTTGCGGCGTACCGGTGATCGCCGCGCCGGTAGGCGGCATCCCGGAACTGATCGAGGAGGGCCGCAACGGGTTCCTGATCGGCCCCACCGAAACAGACCGAGTTGCACACCTGCTTGCCGGTTTGCTCGACGAGCCCAGTAAGCTTGGCGTGCTCAAGCAAGCGTCGAGAGAAATCGCGTTGTCGAAATTCGATCGGGCCCACATGTTCGACGCCTACGAATCGACGCTGATCGTTTTTGCCTCAGCCTGAGGTCTCGCCTGTCGACTCACGTGCCGCTACTACCCGCCGCGTCCCGCAGAGAACTTACGCTTGATGCGCGCCATCACGCTTCGTCCTTTCACGTACACCCTCCGAAGCGTCCAGATTCCGGGAATTCGCATGGCGATAGAACGCAAACGGCTTCTTGAAACAGCCAACGGGTACATGAGCTTTGCGAGTTCGTTGGCGTACTCCATGACATGGTTAGGCGTCATCTGTATGACCAGTTTTTCGCGCGCTTCGATCGCCTTGCGGTAGTAGTCGTCTAGTTCCTGTTGCCGCACAGACGCGTCCGATTCCTGCGCAGGCACACGGTAGGCAGACGTCACCTTGTCGATCAACTCGAAATCCTGGGCCTGCGAATATCGAACCCACAGGTCCCAATCTTCGAGTCGATCGAGATTCACGTCGAAGCCGCCGTATCGGTCGAACAGATCGCGCCTGAACAGGATGCTCTGAATGGGAATGAAATTGTGATGCCAGATCGCCGGTCGTGAAAAGCGCTCGCGATAGACGACATAGCGCCTGACGTCGCGGTACACCCAAGGCTCTGCACTGATCACCTCGGTGTCGACCTGGAAAGCCAGTGAGTAGACGGCGGCAAGATCCGGTCGTTCTGACAAGCGCGGAGCAAGAACCTCGACATGATCCGCAAACAGCAGGTCGTCGTCGTCGAGAAAACAGGCATACGCGCCGGTCGCTGCGGCGAGCCCGGCATTGCCTCCCGCGCACCGCCCACCTTTCGGAATCGAGTGGTACTGCACGGCCTTCAGCGTGCCGCTGGCCGCCACTTCAGCTACGAACGCCTCGGCTTGCGTCGAACCGTCCTCAATGACGATCAGTTCGACGTTGGGATACGTCTGGTTCTGCACCGAGCGTACTGCCTCCCGAAGCTTGCCCAAGCGGCCAGCAACCGTGCGGACGATGATGCTGACGAGCGGAACATTCGAGTCCAGCGAGCCGAACACGAAAAATGGGCCTTCTCGTGACAGTTCGTAATCCCAACCTCGAAACGAAAACCTGATCTCCGATTTCTTGCGCGTTCGCAGAAAGTAAAACCCGTCCCGCGCAATTTTTCTCAGGCCGGCCAGCAAGCCCTTCAGACGCCCCGGTATTGGCAATGGGACAAACAACAAGGCGATGTACATCGCCAAACCGACAAGAATTTCGCCTAACGATCCGTACCGCAGTCTCAGCAGAATGTTGGCCACCGTACTGCCAAAAAACTGTGCAGGTTTTGACTCATTCGGCGTCTCGTACGTGTAGTGCCAGCACACGGCGTCGACGCAGTATCGCAATACGTAGCCGCGGTCACGCAGTCGGTACGACAACTCGACATCCTCTCCGTACAAAAACAGACGCGGCTCGTAGCCTCCGACCGCCGCGAGCGCCGAACGCCGGAACAATATGCAGGCGCTCGATGCCCAGTTGACTTCGAGAGTAACCGGGTCGTAGTACTTCGGATGCTCGTACGGCTTCTGCCTGAACTCCCACGCAGCAACCTTGCTGCCATCGCTCCTCGCCATTTGCACGGCGCGCTCGATCGCCAATTCATCAAACGTCAGATCGACATTCGTGACGAGAAAGAACACGCTGCTTCCGCGCGCGAGATTGGCGTTGTGGCCAAGACCAAAGCCAACATTTTCGCCGCACATCAGCGAAACGGACGCGAAACGGTGTTCGTCTTTTCCGATCAGTTCGCGCAGGGTTGCAATCGTGCCGTCGCTCGATCCGTTGTCGCGAATCAGCAGCGATATCTTCTCGAGCGGGTAGCGCTGAACAGCCAGACTCTTCCAGAACCCTTCGAGCCAGCGCTCGGAGTTAAATGTAACGATCGACAGATCGATTGGGGGCAGTTCAGAGGGTTCGAACATAGCGTCAAAAAAAGAAACCGAAAAGGTGCTTCCCTTGTCATCTTCCTTGCAAAGGGCGAGCTTAATATCTGTCAGATTCCGTCCGTGCCGACCCTCGATGCCGCCGCACCCTGGCGTTAATGGGCGAGTAATCAAGAAGCTGGAGTTTCGCACGCAGCAGGGCGTGCGGCACCTCGGCACCTATTGAGGTTTAGCGCCGCACTGAGCTCGGCTCAGTGACGCAAGCGACTCGTGCCCGCTACACTTCCCAAGCATTGCGCGAACGTCGTCGCGCGGCAGTTTTTTCGGACGGTTGATGCTGCCTGCATGACGGAACAATCGACCGTGGCCGCAAAACGGTCACGGCAGCCTGTCGTAATCGAGGGCCTGCGCAAGATTCGCGCGACTCGCATCATCGGGAAATTACGTGTCCTGACGTGGCAGCTTTAACCTTGCGACGATCTCGGCTCGTATGCCCGCCCCTTGTGGGTTGATTGCCAAGGACGTTCGCGAATCATACTGGTAAGCCCCTCGCGTCACAACTCGCGTGGAGCGAAGTAGACTGACCCTGGATGGCCGACGCCGCCAATGCGCAACTGGCGAGGTCAAGCGGTGCCGGCGTTTGAGCGTCGGCGGCGGGTCCGTCTGGCGAGTCGGCCAGACACTTTTACTTACCATTTTTTTGCCACGGATATCTGGAGCGGCTCAATCACCTCCGCCAGCCGGACTAGATCGCCTGACAACTTCGGCAAACACTCCAAATAACTCCATTCCCGTTATATAAAAAATCCCTCCATTCCATAACATGCATTAATTCCGCAAGTCCTGACAATTTCAATATGATTAAATATCTTTTCCCAATCTAAAATCACGAAAACATAAACCCGTTATCTAACTTGCGAAACTCATCAGTGACGCATGAATGAACATTGAATTAAAAAACACGCTCTCTGCTGGCGCGGTTCGTGTTCGGCGCTCGAACAGCCTTCGGCGCAGGTGCCCAATCGCTCGCAGCCGCAGCCGCAGCCGCAATCGAGCAAACCGAAGACAACAACGCATAGTCGCGGCGCCGAGCACGTTCGCCGCGGACCGCCCTACAGCCCCCAGAAGGCCCGCTCGCGCCGGGGATTGTCATAGTCGGCGCGAGCGAGCAAGTTCGGCTAGTGCCATCCCCCGCGCGAGTTTACCTGCGCCTCGGTCACCCGCAGAGCGCAGACTGCAAGCTAGATAAGATACAATTGCCGGTCGCCCAATCAGCCTAGGCGCTAGGTTTACGGCACGCCCTGTATTTAAGGCCTTTGTACATTTTTACCGAACATAGTCAACGCGAATGTATTTTGCTATTAACGATCTGTACGCGAGCGCGGTCCGATGGCGTCTATGGACGCTGCTTGGTTGGCTCGAAATCCGGCAGCGATATGCAAGGTCGCGAGTCGGACCTTTCTGGCTGACAATTAGCACGAGCGTTATGATTACGTCCATTGGCCTCGTGTATGGAACGCTGTTTGGCCAGAACATGCGCGAATACCTGCCGTTTCTCGCGGTCAGTATCGTTTTCTGGACGACGTTTTCGCAAATCGTCAATGAAGGAACGGTCGCTTATATTTCCAGTGCGAATTATATCCGGCAGATCTCTACCCCACGTTCCGTATTCATCTTTCAGGTTATCTGGCGCAACACGATAATACTGGCGCACAATTTCATCCTGATCGTGATATTGCTGGTTCTCTTTGGTAGCAAAGACTATCGGACACTGCCACTATTCATTCCGGGCTTTATCCTGTTTTTGTTGAATGCCTCGTGGATGGCAATGCTCGTCGCGCTCATTTCGGCGCGCTTCCGGGATCTGCCGCAAATTATCGCGGCAATGCTGCAGGTTGCGTTTTACGTTACGCCGATCATCTACAAGCCGACCGCGCTAAATCGTTTCAAATGGGTCGTCACGTACAACCCGCTGACCTACCTGATCAGTCTGGTCAGAGACCCGTTGACCGGCGTGTTCCCTAGCGCCATCACGTGGGGAGTGGGGCTGTCTCTCGTCATTGTCGGTTGGGCGGCTGCACTGTTTCTGACTGGGCGTTACTCGAAACGCATTCCGTATTGGGTCTGACGATGGCACATATTCATCTAAACAACGCGACCCTCGATCTGCCGATTTACGACGTACAAGGTCGCTCGCTCAAAAAGCGTCTCGCGTCGCTGCGCAACCGTGGTGCCGAAGCGGAAAAGAATTCGGACGTCGTCGTCCTGCGGGCATTGAACGATCTGACGCTTCAGATCACAACCGGCGATCGAATCGGCCTGGTCGGCCACAACGGCGCAGGCAAGTCCACGCTGCTTCGTGTTCTCGCGGGTATCTACTCACCGACCTCCGGTACGATCGAGACGCGCGGCAAAACGGTGCCCCTGCTCGATATCAGCTTGGGTATGGATGAGAACTCTACCGGCTGGCAAAACATCCGCCTGCGCGGTTTGCTACTTGGCATGAGCGACAGCGAGATCGCGAGAAAACAGGAAGAAATCGGTCACTTTTCCGAGCTCGGCGATTTTCTTAATCTGCCCATCCGAACCTACTCGACCGGTATGCGAGTACGTCTCGGTTTCGCCATTTCCACCGCTGTAGACGCCGATATTCTGCTGCTGGATGAGGTGATGGGTGTCGGCGACGCCGCATTCAAGGACAAGGCAAACAAGCGGCTGCTCGAGCTTCACGAACGTTCCGAAATCGTAGTGCTTGCTTTGCACGACAATGGCACGATTCGCAAGACCTGCGACAAGGCAATCTGGCTCGAAAAAGGCTCAGTCAGGGAGTTTGGTCCTGTCGAGGATGTACTGCAGGCCTACGAAGCGACCACGGCCTGACGAGAGGCGCGCGCGGCCGCTGGAACTGGAGGTCGCCGTGCGCCAACGGTTAAAACCTTCAGAAGTTTTATCGACCACTCGACGATCAAAAATGATAAAACTGTTCAAGCGCCGAGCCCGCATTTCGAGTGACCGGCCTCCCCGTGAACAGGCAGCCGGCGTCGCGGCCGCGACCACTGAGCAGACACACGCAGTCGATCACTCCGTGTTCGGAGACAGTGCGTTCCGCAAATTCGTCAACGATCACTTCGACCGGGACGCTTATATCGCAAGGTATCCGGACGTCAAGCGAGCTGGGACCAATCCGGTCAGGCATTGGTTGCGCTGGGGGCTCGCCGAGGGTCGCGAGATGTCGCCCAAGATCAGCGTCGCGGTCGACTCAGCGAGAAAAGATCCGACTCAGGGTTGGCAGAATTTCACATGGAAGGGCCATCGGGTCGCCGTGCGGGTTCGTCCGGACCGGCAACGCATCCTCGATCAAATCCGTGAGCAGGCGCAGTTCGACCTCTCCATTTTATCCGCTGGGGCGATGGCTATCGGCGCACTGAAAGAGATCGAAGCCGACGACCTGATGGCCCGCGACCAGATCAACGCCGCGGCAATCTTTGCTTCTTTAGCGGTACGCCCGCGGACGGTCATCGCGATGCCGTTCCTACGTGACGGCGGTCCCGAAAAATATGCGGCCGAGTTGATCGACTCTTTGTCCGGCGAAGATCACACACCCATCCTGATCCTTGTCACCGACGACACTCGGGCATCATCGGCCGGCTGGGAATCGCTTGACATGCTTGCGCCTCTTCGCAAGCATGAGGTCATGTTCTGGCGAGACGCGTGTGGCCCGGCCCACCACAATCCATCCGTGCTTGCACGCTTTCTGAACTCGCTTCGGCCGTCGACAATCGTGGTCAACAATAGCCGTATCGGACTAGAAACCATAGCCAGTTTTGGACGCGGGCTGTCACAACGAGCGCAGCTCTTCTGCGTGTACTTCGACATGGGCCTAGACGGACTCGGCGCGCCTTACGGAGCCAGGTTCCCTCAGCGGACTCTGCCATTCGCTATGGCCGTGACCGACAGCGAACAGACTGCCGCCACCCTGCGCCGCATGTGGGGGGGCAGCCTTGGCGGACCCGGAATCGTTGAACTGAAGCCTAGGATGACCCTACCGGACGATCAAGCAGCCCAGCGCAACGCCGACGACGCCTACGCCGCACAGGTCCGACATATCTTTGGACGCCACATGTGATGGATATCACTGTCTCGATTATTTTTCACAAAGAGGCGGCCTTCGCAGTCCCAGCGTTGGCGAGCATGAAGCTGCTTGTCTCAACTGCTCGCAGCGCCGGCTTGACGGTCGAAGCGCATGCATTCCTAGACAATGCCGACAAACTGACGACGCAAATCGTCGAACAACGTGGCTTCTGGCTCGACGCTATCCAGCACGTCGCGCATGGTGACCTCGGACTGACCCGGAACACCGGCACGCAACGGGCGTCCGGCGACTATCTGGCCTTTATCGACGGAGACGATCTTTGGGGCGCCGCATGGCTCACCGGCGCGCACGCGCAAGCGCGGGAAGAAGCCGCGGCGACAAGATCGATCTGGCATCCGGACAGCATCTTCTACTTTTATGAGAGCGACTTCGATCGCCACTCCACCGACCGATTCGCTCGCGCCGACCCTAAATCTTATTACCTCCGCCATCGTCCGAGCGATTCCCAAGGATTCGACGCCAACGCGCTGTTCCTCGACAATCTATGGACGGCGAACATTTTCGCGCACCGCGAGATTTACGAGCGCTTTCCATACAAGGCGCTGAACAAGGATCTTGGGCTTGGGATAGAAGATTGGAGCTGGAACATCGAGACTTATTCCGCCGGCATTGCGCATCGAACGGTTCCCGACACTGTCCACATCATTCGAGTAAAGGAGGTGGGTTCACTGGGACAATCGAATCAATCGAGCGGCTTGCTGCCCTACCTTCCCGATCAGGCGTTCCCGGCTCTTGGCACAAACAAGGGCGCTGGCTGAATGAGAAAAGCGTACCTGGACGGTATCCGCGGATGGGCGGCGCTTATGGTGCTGTTCAGCCATCTGGTGCATAACTTCGCCGCACAAGCAGCACCCGCGCTCAACAAACCGGTACTTCTTTTTCCGACGGATGGCGCGCTCGCGGTCTATTTCTTCTTTGTCGTTTCCGGCTTCGCCCTGTCGACGCGCTTCGTAAATACGGGCGCTGTCCGCGACGTGACCTCAATGGCGATTCGCCGCTATCCCAGGCTGTTCATTCCGATCGCCGTTGCGACTGCGATGAGTTTCGTCGTTTGGCGAGCCGGTCTGATATTCAGTCATCAGGCCGCGCCACTGGCGAATAGCGATTGGTGGCTGGGCACCTTCTACAACTTTTCGCCTAGCATCTGGGGCGCCGTCAAGTTCGCCACCTTTGACGTCTTCTTCGCCTACAACGGTGAGACCACCTACAACTCGGCGTTCTGGACGATGCAAGTCGAATTGTTCGGATCGATGCTGGTGTTTGGTCTGATGACGGTGTTTGCACCGGCAAAACGCTGGCCGGTTTATCTGGCGAGCTTCGTGATCCTATTGTTTCTGAAAACGCCTATGCTAGCCTTCCTGCTCGGCATGTTCGCCGCTGAAATCGATCGACTGCGCGATGCGAAAAACAAGGCGTCTCAAGCAGTGGAAAACATCGTGGGATACATAGGCATCGCCGCAGTCGTCGGATTTTCGACTTTAGGCCGCAGTTGGTATGACGATCCACGCGCACTGGCGATTGCCGCCTTTGTCTTCGTGATCGCGGTGATGCACGTCGAGCGAGCCCAGCGGTTCTTCCTCAACAGGGTGTCGCAAGCACTGGGGAAAATCTCCTTCCCGTTATATCTCACCCACATGCTCGTAATTTGCAGCCTGTCTTCCTATTTATACGTGCATTGGTTAGCTACGGGAATGAGCAGGCAAGCCGCCTCGAATCTGATGATCGCCGCAACCTTGCCCGCGGTATTTTTGCTGGCGTGGTGCTTTTATCCGATCGAATTGAAGGCTATAGCTCTATCGCGCAGCTTCTCGGATCGATTGCTGGGGCAGCATAACGAACAGGCGGCGCTCACGCGCTCATAAGCGCGCAAGCAGGGTGGCCGGCTCAACGCGAAGCCATGCATAATCGCAGCGCATCCCGCCAGTCTGGCGCACGGACACCAAATGTGTTTTCCAGCTTGTCGTTCGACAGACGCGAGTTGGCCGGCCTCTTGGCCTGCGTCGGATACGACGAAGCCGGAATAGGATGTACCACCGGCTTCCTCCCGCCCTCCGTGAGCGCGAAAATCGCTTCGGCGAAACCGTGCCAAGACGTCACGCCGGAAGCCGTCAAGTGATAGACCCCCGAGTTTCCCCCCCACCACTCCGCCCACGCGTCATTCTCGTGCATGATCGCCTGCGACAGCACGTTTCCGGTCAGCGTTGCAATCGTGTTCGACCAGGTCGGTGCGCCTAACTGGTCAACCACGACATTGATCTCCTCACGCGAAGCGCCCAGCCGCAGCATGGTCAGCAAAAAGTTCTTGCCGCGCGTGCCGTACACCCAACTGGTGCGAAAAATCAGATGCGCACAGCCAACCGCGGCAATCGCTTGTTCCCCTGCGAACTTGCTCTGGCCGTACACGTTCTGCGGATTTGTGGCGTCGTCTTCGACGTAGGCGACGTCTTTGGTGCCATCGAAAACGTAGTCCGTCGAATAATGAATCAGCGGTATGCCCAGTCGCGCCGCCTCCTCAGCCAATACAGCAGGTACGTCCGCGTTTAGCAGCATCGCAACGCTCACGTCTGTCTCAGCAAAATCAACCGCCGTATAGGCAGCGGCATTGACTATGAGGTTTGGCTTCAATTCTCTCACCGCGCGGCGCACCTGATCGAGATCGCCAAGATCCAGATCGGCGCGGTCGAGCGCGGTGACTTTGCCAAGCCCTTGCAAGCTACGCATCAGTTCGAAGCCAACCTGTCCGTTAGCGCCCGTCAACAAAATGGTTCGCTGCTCACGCATTATCATTGCATATCCTCAGGCAAAGCAGTCGGCTTCAGACAGATGCTTGCCTGCCGCATCTTTCGCCGCGAGGATTGGCTCGAAATCAATGGGCCAATTGATGCCGATCTCCGGATCGTTCCACGCGATGCTGCGCTCGTGTTCGGGGAACCAGTAGTCTGTCGTCTTGTAGAGGAATTCGGCGACCTCCGACAACACCACGAAGCCATGCGCGAAACCTGGCGGAACCCAGACCTGCCGATGATTCTGCGCATTCAGCCTTACGCCCGCCCATTTGCCGAAATTCGGTGAGCTCCTGCGCAGGTCGACAGCAACGTCGAACACTTCACCTTCCACCACGCGAACAAGCTTCCCCTGTGTGTGTTGAATCTGATAATGCAGCCCGCGTAGCACGCCCTTCGCGGAACGCGAGTGGTTGTCCTGCACGAACTCCACATCGGTCCCGATATGCTCGGCGAACTCACGCGCGTTGAAGCTCTCGAAGAAAAATCCACGAGCGTCGCCAAACACCTTCGGCTCGATGATCTTGACTTCGGGGAGCAGCGTTGAGGTCACTTGGATGGCCATGTGCCTTGGTCCATAATAATGTTTTGTAGGTATTTGCCGTAGGCGTTCTTCGCAAGCGGCGCGGCGAGTGCCGACAGTTGCTCTGCGTCGATCCAACGCCGACGGTACGCGATCTCTTCCGGACATGCGACCACCAACCCCTGACGCTTTTGCAGCGTGGCAATGAAGGTCGCGGCATCAATTAGCGAATCGTGCGTGCCGGTGTCGAGCCACGCATAGCCGCGCCCCATGATCTCGACGTTGAGTTCTCCGCTCGCCAGGTAATGGGAATTGACATCGGTGATTTCGAGCTCGCCACGGGGCGATGGCTTGATGGCCGCAGCAATATCGCAAACCTGGCTGTCATAAAAGTACAGCCCGGTCACCGCGTAATTGGAACGAGCTTTGACCGGCTTCTCCTCGATCGACACCGCGCGGCATGCGTTGTCGAATTCGACAACGCCATAGCGCTCCGGATCTTGCACGTGGTAAGCAAACACGGTGGCGCCTTGATCCTTGCTATCGGCGCGTTCGAGCTGCCGCGCCAGGTCGTGGCCGTAGAAGATGTTGTCGCCGAGAATCAGCGCCGACGGATCTTGACCCACGAAATCGCGGCCAATAATGAAGGCCTGCGCGAGACCGTCCGGCGAAGGCTGAACAGCATACTGAATGTTCATGCCCCACTGGCTGCCGTCGCTGAGCATCGCCTCGAAACGCGGCGTGTCCTGCGGTGTGGAGATGATCAGTACGTCACGTATCCCCGCTAGCATCAGCGTGGATAGCGGGTAGTAGATCATCGGTTTGTCGTAGACCGGTAGCAACTGCTTGGATACGACATGCGTGATCGGATACAAACGTGTGCCAGACCCACCCGCGAGAATAATCCCCTTGCGTCCCATTGCTGTGCCTTTACGCGCGCGACGCGTAGTTGGTCTCTACCCACTTCCGGTACTCACCCGAAGCGACTTCGTCAGACCATGCCTGGTTTTCCAGATACCACTGGACCGTCTTGGCAAGACCCGTTTCAAATGTCTCCACCGGCTTCCAGCCGAGTTCGCGTTCGAGCTTGCGTGCGTCGATGGCGTAACGGCGGTCGTGGCCCGGGCGATCCTTCACGTACGCAATCTGATCACGGTACGAGCCGGACGCCTTCGGACGCAATTGGTCGAGCAGATCGCACAGTGTATGCACGACGTCTAGATTCTTCTTCTCGTTCCAGCCACCCACGTTGTACGTCTCACCCGGCATGCCGCGCGCGAGCACTTCCCGAATCGCGCCGCAATGGTCGCCGACATAGAGCCAGTCGCGCACGTTCAGACCGTCGCCGTACACCGGCAGAGGTTTGCCGCCAAGCGCATTGGCAATCATCAGCGGAATAAGCTTCTCGGGGAACTGGTAAGGACCGTAGTTGTTCGAGCAATTCGTGGTGAGCACCGGCAGGCCATACGTGTGATGGTAGGCACGTACGAGATGGTCGGAACCAGCCTTGGTTGCGGAATATGGACTATTCGGCGCATAAGGCGTGGTTTCCGAGAACTGCGGATCCGTTGCAGACAACGAGCCGAAGACTTCGTCGGTCGACACGTGCAAGAAACGGAATTCGGCTTTTTCTGCATCGCCGAGCGTGTTCCAGTAGTTGCGACTCGCTTCAAGCAACGTGAAAGTACCGACCACGTTGGTCTGCACGAAATCGGCCGGACCATGAATCGATCGATCCACATGGCTTTCGGCCGCAAAGTGCAGCACCGCGCGCGGCTTATGCCTTGCGAACAGCACGTCGAGCGCGGCACGGTCGCAAATATCGACCTGCGCAAACACGTGCTGAGGATTGCCTTGTTGCGATTTGAGCGTGCCCAGATTACCGGCGTACGTCAGCTTATCGACGTTCAGCACCGCTTCGTCCGACGCGTTAAGCCAGTCGAGCACGAAATTGGCGCCGATAAAGCCGGCACCGCCCGTTACCAGGATCATGAGATTTCCCGTCCAGATGTTAGTGGCGGATCGCAATCTATGCGCCGATCCGCTCACCCCGCGTTGTGGTATTCGATTCTCGTCAGCGCCCGGCTTTGCCGCCTGCACAGAGGAGCAGACACTTAGACGCCGATCTTTATTAAGCCGCGATTATAAAGCCGTCAGGGGCAAAAACGAGAACCCTAACAACTTGAAACAGCTTGACAGTGCTGGCTTGCACTGGCGGGAACAGCACTCAGCTGGGATGCATAAAAACGCGCGCGTGACGCGGGGTGTCTCGCGACGCGCTTAGGCCGCCAGCATCCAGCGCAACGTCTCCATGAACGGAATCGACTCAACCTTCGGCGCCAGCGAACGCAGCTTCGCCGGCGAGCCAGCCAGCATCTTGACGTCGGTTTGCCGCACAAAGGCGGGATTGATCTGAATGTCGAGCTCGTGGCCGGTCAGTTCGCTCGCGGCGCTCAATATCTCGCGCAACGTGTACGGCGTACCCGTACAGACGTTGACCGTCTCGGACGACACCTCGGACGCAAGCAGCGCCTCATAAGCCCCCGCCACATACCTCACGTCCGAAAAATCACGCGCGACATCGATATTACCCAGTTCGATCTGCGCTTCACGCCGCGCGAAATGGTCGACGATCTTCGGCACGAGGAAGTTCGACGTCTGCCCGCGCCCGGTGTAGTTGAACGGCCGCGCGATCAGGATCGGCAGGCGGTCGAACCAGGTGCGCACCATGGTTTCCATCGCCGCCTTGCTGGCCGCGTAATGATTGACCGGCGTGACCGGGAAGCTTTCGTCGATCGCGCTGCTGGTCACATTGCCGTAGACGTTCGCACTGCTCGCAATCAACAGCTTGCGCGGCGTGTGGCCGACCGCCGCGCAGGCTTCCAGCAGATTCAGCGTGCCGATCACGTTGACGCGGTAAAAATCGAGCGGATCGTTATGCCCGACAAAGCTGATCGCCGCCAGATGGACGATATAGTCGGGCCGCGCGAGCTCGATCACGCGCCGGCATGCGTCCGGCGACGTGATGTCGAGACGCAGACGCGTGGGCGTTTCCTGCGCGTCGCGCGCACCGACGGTTTCGATCACGGTGTGGCCGCGACCCAGCAGTTTCTCGACCAGATAGCGGCCGGTAAAGCCGCTCGCACCGGTCACGAGCGTGCGGATGGGCGGCTGCGGCTGAGACGGCGACATGCTTGCTGTGTTCACGAGGGACGTCCTGTTGTATTGCAATATCACGGGCAGCTTGCGGCGCGGGCGCGGACGGCGCGCGGGCCGCCTTGCGCCACCGGCCTCGGAGGCCGTGCGGTGCGATATTCGTGCATCAAACGGGCTATTATGTCACGCTAGCTTGTTGCACTGCTCAACGCGGCACGACGCGTGCGTCACCGCGTGGTTCGAACCGTACTCACTTCCTCGATGACACCCGCCACCACGCTTTCCTCCCCCTCCCCGCCCCCTCTCGCACCGCTCGCGTTCGGCGATCTGCAAGGCTGCCGCAAGCCGTTCCAGCAACTGTTGGCCAAGGCCGCGCCGCCGGCCGGCACGCCGCTGTGGTTCGCGGGCGATCTGATCAACCGCGGCGCCGAATCGCTCGCCACGCTGCGCGACATCATCGCGCTCGGCGAACGCGCGGTGCCGGTGCTGGGCAATCACGACCTGCATCTGCTGTCGGTATCGGCGGGGATCCGCAAGTTGAAAAAGGGCGACACGATCGCCGAAATTCTCGCCGCGCCGGATGCCGAGGACCTGCTCGAATGGGTCCGCCACCGCCCGCTCGCGCATTTCGAGCACGGCATGCTGATGGTGCACGCGGGTGTCCTGCCGCAATGGGACGCGACCCTGACAATGGAACTCGCCGACGAGTTGCAGCGGGCGCTGCGCGCGCCGAACTGGAAGGAAACGCTAGCGGGTCTGTACGGCAACGAGCCGAATCGCTGGTCGCCGGATCTGAAAGGCATCGAGCGGCTGCGCTTGACCTGCAGCACGTTGACGCGCATCCGTTTCTGCAACGCCGAAGGCGTGATGGATTTCAGCAGCAGCGGCGCACTGAGCGCGGCGCCGCCGGATTGCATGCCGTGGTTCGAGGTGCCGTCGCGCAAGACGGCAGACGTCACCGTGGTGTTCGGTCACTGGGCCGCGCTCGGTTTGACCGTGCGCGACAACCTGGTCGGGTTGGACTCGGGTTGCGTATGGGGCGAGAAATTGTCGGCCGTGCGGCTGACGCCAAACCCCGCGGAACGCACGCTGACCCAGGTCGACTGCGAGAGCTGCCGGGTGCCGGGCGGCGGTAACTAGGAGAGTTCTTCCGCCGTCGCCGCGCCGACCTTCGCCGTGCCGCCCTGCATGGCCAGCAACGCCGCCGCGATCACCCCTTCCGCTTGCGCGGCCAGCGTGCGCCGGTCCGCGCCAGGCGGGATCGCCGCGCCGACGTACACATGCGCGGTCAACGGGCCGCCGCTCAGCAGCAGATTCAGCGAATCGGCCAGCGAAAGGTCGTCGATATACGCCGGCGCGGTGGATTGCCGCCCTTGCGCGTCCTCGTACATGATGCACAGCGGCTGCACCGGCACCGCGGCCGACACGGCCGCCTGAAACATATTCGCGTGGAACGGCAGCAGCGCGAGTCCGTTCGACGTCGTGCCTTCGGGAAACACGCACATCAGTTCGCCCGCGCTCAACCGCTCCGCCAGTTCATGCATGATGCGCTTCGCATCGCTGCGCTTCTCGCGCTGAATGAACACCGTGCCGAGCTGCTGCGCGAGCCAGCCCACCACCGGCCATTGCCGGATCTCCGCCTTCGAAACAAACGGCGTGGGCCGCCACGCATTGATCACGTAGATGTCGATCCACGAAATGTGATTGGCGACCACCAGCGCGCCGCGTTCGAGCCGCGCCGCGTCGTTATGCACGACCAGCTTCATGCCGCACAAACGCAGCATTTTCAGCGACCACCGGCGATTCAGCGCCTCGCGCGTGGCGGCGTCGGCTTTGGGGAAACGTGTCGCCACGGTCCACATGCCGTGCAGCAGATGCGCGACGAGACGGGCCTTGCGTAACGCGAGCTTCATGGTCGGAGCTTTCCGTAACTGGGCGATGCCGCGGATATTAGCGCTGTTCGAACGCGACGTGACCGGCCACGACTGTCGCACGCACGCGCGCCGGCAGTTCGTAGCCGAGGAACGGCGTGTTGTGCCCCTGGCTCTTCAACGCGCGCGGCTCGACGCGCCAGTGCGCGTGACGATCGAACACGCACAGGTCGGCCACGCCGCCCACGGCGAGGCGGCCGGCTGCCGGCAAGTTCAGCACATCGGCCGGCGCCGTGGTGATGCGGTTCAATGCCTTGGCGAGCGGCACACCGGCTTCGTCGGCCCATTTCACCGTCAGCGACAGGAACAGCTCCAGGCCGGTTGCGCCCGGCGTGGCTTCCGCGAACGGCAGCAGCTTTTCGTCGTCGTCGACCGGCGTGTGATCGGAGCAGATCGCGTCGATCGTGCCGTCGACCAGACCCGCGCGGATCGCTTCACGATCGCGCTGCTGACGCAGCGGCGGGTCGAGGCGGAACTGCGCGTCGAAATAGCCGATGTCGAGATCGATCAGATGCACGTGATTGACGGTGACGTCGCACGAAACCGGCAGGCCCTCGGCCTTGGCCGCGCGCATCAACTCGATGCCCGCCGCCGACGACACATGCGGCAGATGCACCCGCGCGCCGGTCACGCGCACGAGTTCGAAAATCGTATGCAGCGCGATGGTTTCGGCCGACACCGGCACGCCCGACAAACCCATCCGCGACGCCAGCGCACCGCTCGCGGCCACGCCGCCTTTGCCAAGATAGGCATCCACCGGACGCAGCCACACGGTGTAACCGTAGGTCTTTGCGTACTGCAGCGCGCGCATCAGCACTTGCGTGTCGACCACCGGCACATCGGCCTGCGAAAAGCCGATGCAGCCCGCCTCCGTCAACTCGACCATCTCGGTGATGACCTGGCCTTTGAGGCCGACCGTCAACGCGCCGAGCGGATACACATGCGCCTGGTTCAGATTGCGCGCGCGGAACTTGAGCATCTCGACGAGGCCCGGTTCGTCGAGCGTCGGATCGGTGTCCGGCGGACACACGAGGCTCGTCACGCCGCCGGCCAGCGCCGCGGCCATTTCGGATTCGAGCGTGGCCTTGTGTTCGTAGCCCGGCTCGCGCAAACGCGCGGACAGGTCGACCAGACCCGGCGCGATATGCAAACCCTTCGCGTCGATCGTTTTCGCTGCGTGAAAATCGGCCGGGGCCTGACCGATCGCGACGATCTTGCCCGCCGCGATAAAAATGTCCTGCTGCTGTTCGGTGCCCGCTGCCGGATCGATCAGCGTGCCGCCTTGAATATGAATCTTCATGCGCTGCCTTTATTAATCGTGATTACCCGCGACGATTCCCATCACCGCCATCCGCACCGCGATACCGAACGTCACCTGGTTCAGAATCACCGATTGCGGACCGTCGGCCACCTGCGAATCGATTTCGACGCCGCGGTTCATCGGCCCCGGGTGCATGACGATCGCGTCGGGCGCCGCGAGCGCCAGGCGCTCCGGCGTCAGGCCCCAGCTCTTGAAGTACTCCTGCGCCGACGGCAACAGCGCTCCGCTCATCCGCTCGTTCTGCAGACGCAGCATGATGATCACGTCGACGTCTTTCAGACCTTCGTCGAGGTTGTGGAACACCCGCACGCCCATCTGTTCGAGACCGCCCGGCAGCAGCGTGCGCGGACCGATCGCGCGCACTTCCGGCACGCCGAGCGTGGTCAGCGCATGAATGTCCGAACGCGCGACCCGCGAATGCAGAATGTCGCCGACAATCGCCACGCGCAGCTTCGTGAAGTCTTTTTTGTAGTGGCGGATCGTGTACATGTCGAGCAGACCCTGGGTAGGGTGTGCGTGACGGCCGTCGCCGGCGTTGATCACATGCACGTGCGGCGCGCAATGCTGGGCGATCAGGTACGGCGCGCCGCTCGACGCGTGACGCACGACGAACATGTCCGCGTGCATGGCGGAGAGGTTGTTGATCGTGTCGAGCAGCGACTCGCCCTTGCTGGTGGACGAGGCGTTGATGTTCAGATTCAGCACGTCCGCCGAGAGCCGCGTGGCGGCGATTTCGAAGGTGGTGCGGGTGCGGGTCGAGTTCTCGAAGAACAGGTTGAACACCGACTTGCCACGCAATAGCGGCACCTTCTTCACTTCACGATCGGTCACGCTGACGAATTGGTCGGCGGTATCGAGAATGTGATTGACGATCGCCTTCGGCAAACCCTCGATCGACAACAAATGTTTGAGCTCGCCGTTTTTCGTGAGCTGCGGGTTGCCCTTCAGGAAGCCGTAGCGGAAGCGCTCGGTGGCGCTGTCGGCGGAATCCCTGGGAGCCTGGGTGGCGGTGTTCATGGTGTACCTGCTTCAAATACGGGCTTCAACGTGATCGATGTCGATGCGGACTGCGTGTGACGATGCCGGGCCGGTTGCTGCGTCCATTGCGATGCGCGTTGGCGCGATATCGCAGCGCGCCGTTCAATCGACGCGCGCCTCGGTGTGGAACGTGAAACGCGGGTCGCCGGCTTCAGCGTTCGCGCCGCCGCTCGCGCTGCGAGCCAGCACGAGCGTGGCATCCGCCGGCACCTCCACCACGCCGCCGACGAAACGCGCCGCGACCGGCAACTCGCGTCCGCCGCGATCGGCGAGCACCGCCAGTTCGACCGATGCCGGACGGCCGTAGTCGTACAACTCGTTCAACGCCGCGCGAATCGTGCGGCCGGTGTACAGCACGTCGTCGACCAGCACGATACGGCGGCCGTCGACGGAGAACGGCAGCGAGGTCGGGCTCGCCTGCGAATGCAGACCCTTCTTCGCGTAGTCGTCGCGATGCAGCGCAACGTTCACCACGCCGAAGCTCGGCAGGTTCAGATCGCGCGCAAGCCGTTCGGCGAGCCACGCGCCGCCGCTATGGATGCCGGCCAGCACCGCGCCTTCGGCGCCGTCCTGACTCGCGCCAAGCCGGTCGCCGTACACCGCGCGAATCTGGTCGAACAACGCGCGATAAAGCGCTTCGGCGTCAATGGAACTCATGATCGTCGGACAGTCCGTCTAGATATTGCTGGAGGATGATGCTGGCGGCTTCGGCGTCGAGCAGGTCGGCGCGGCCGTTGCCGGCGCGGATTTCCGCCTTCGCCTCGACCGACGAATAGCGTTCGTCGATCCACGTGACGGGCAGATTGAAGCGGCCGTTCAGCTGATTGCCGAAGCGCTTCGCGAGTTGGGTCATTTCGTGCGGCGTGCCGTCCGGGTGCATCGGCAAGCCGACCACCAGCGCGTCCGGTTTCCACTCGGCGATCAGCTTGCCGACCGCTTCGAAGCGATACTCGCGACTGCGGTTCTGCACGATCACGAGCGGCCGAGCGCTACGCGTCAGCGAATTGCCGACCGCCACGCCAATGCGTTTTTCACCGTAGTCGAACGCAAGCAGCGTCGCCTCACGTCCGCCCGCCAGGCTCATGCGTGACCTGCTTCGCCCGACAGCATGGACAAATTGATGCCGAGCAGCGCGAGCGCCGCTTCGAGACGCTCTTCGGCGGGTACGTCGAAGACGATTTTCGGGTCGGCCTCGACCGTCAGCCAGCCGTTCTTCGAGATCTCTTCTTCGAGTTGCCCGGCAGCCCAGCCGGCGTGGCCGAGCGTGAGCAGGAAACGTTCCGGACCGGTGCCGCTCGCGACCGCTTCGAGCACGTCTTTCGAGGTGGTCATTTCGAGGCCGCCCGGCACCGACATGGACGACGTATAGGCATTGCCGTCTTTAGGATCGTGCAGCACGAAGCCGCGCTCGGTTTGCACCGGGCCGCCGAAATACACGGGCACATGGAGAAGAGGTTCGATCTCGAGTTTGAGATCGATGCGACTGAAGAGCGCTTGCAGGTCGATATCGGTCGGCCGGTTGATGACGAGGCCGAGCGCGCCGCGCTCACTGTGATCGCAAAGGTAGACCACCGTTCCTGAAAACGTCGGATCGGCCATGTTCGGCATGGCGATCAGGAACTGGTTGGTCAGATTGATGCGATCGGTACTCTTGGACATAGTTCGGATTTTAGCAAAGACGATGCAGGATGGCGGGCTTTGAGCGTGGAACCGCGATGTGTGCCATGAGGTGTGCCGCGAGCCATCGACGGCGAATCAGGTTGCACTCTATCACGCACGCGCGCGTGTGCCATGGCGCAGGCTTCGCGGCGTTTCGCGCGAGCGTGTGGATGGGTCGGCGGGCCGCGTTTTTGCTATGGGCGAATCCGTGTGTTATTCGCCGCCCTGCTCGATCGCGCGCGTCAACGCGGCGAGGCCGGCCAGCGCGGCGCCACCGCCAGCCGGGGCGACACCGGCGGCCACTTTGTGCAGCGTCGCGCGCAACGCTTCGGCGCTTTGCTCCAGGGTACTCGCCGCCGGCGCACCGACGATCACGTGCGCACGTACCGCGGGCGTCGCGACCGCGGCATGCGCGCGACGTCGCCACGCGAGCCCCAACGCATCGGCCAGCAGCGCCACATGACCGAGGCCCAGCGCGCACGCGGCGGCGCCGAGGCGGTAAGCGGCGTCGCCGGCTTGCAGCGCTTCGCTGGGATCGGCTTTCTCGGGCTGGTCGGCGGCCCGGGCATGCTCGGTCAACGCGGAGATCGAGGCATCCGCGGTCTGCAGAAAATCTTCGTACGCGTGCGAGTTGACCGCCAGCACACCTAACTCGCGCGTCAGCATGCTGCGCGCCGCGTTGAGCGATTGCGCCTGCACGGCGCCCGCCTCCCAAAGCATTTCCGAAGCCTGGGTGCCCGCGACGTGCCAGTCGACCGTCAAGCCATAGTCGTGCAGCACTTCGACCTGATCGGCGTCTTCGGCGGCGGCGCCGAAGAGGGCGTAATCACGCCACAGTAGCGCCAGCGTGGCCCGCACCAGCGAACGCGGCGCGCGCTGGATACCGCGCGCATGATCGGCCAGCGCGAGATTGCAGCGGGCGTAGAAACGCCGCGCGTCGAGTTCGCCGGTGGCGCGCCCACCCACACGCAACGCCTTCGCGCAAGCTTTGGCGAGCCGCCAGAAATCGTAGGGGTCGGGGCCGGCGAGTTCGGTAAGCACGGCGTCGAGTTCGTCGAGCGCCGCGTTGGTGAGCGCCCGCGCGGCCGCGCTGCCCGTGTCGGGCTGCGCGCGCAACACCGGCAGCAGCGCGCGTTCATAACGCGCCCGCAGATGAGCCAGTTGCTCGGCGGACTGCGCGTGCATCGACACCGGCGGCACCGGACGCGCGGTCAGCGCGAGATCTTCGAAGACCACGGAGGAGCCGGGCGTGTGCTCGGACAGGTGCGCACAGACCGCGCGGTAGTGATTGAAAAGCGCCGGCGAGCAGGACAGCTCGCGCAGATTGTGGCGTTCGAGCGCCGCACGGAAATCACCCAATGCCGCACCGAACACCGCGCGCGCATTGTCGGCGCCGGACGGATCGTCTTCCGAGAGCGGCGACAGCCGCACCAATGCGTCGGCGAAGCGCTGCGCGCTCAGCCAGCCGGCCGCGCGCAACGCGTGCGACGCGCGCAGCAGCGCCGAGGTGCTTTCGGTATGTTGCTCGAACGCCAGCGACGCTTCGGCCAGCGCAAGCTCGGCGGGACGAACCGCGCCGCCGCGTGGATTCGGCAAGGCGTCGAAGGAAACGGGTGCGGCGGGTCGTGAAGTCATGAGCGGGCGACAGGAAGCTGACGGGCCGCCGCTTCGCGCCGCACGCTGACTGCTCGGCTAGCGCGCGAACCGGTGACAGGACAATGACAGATTACCGCTGCGGAAGGACACTCACGGCGCGCCTGGTAACGGTTGCGCGCCGCCGGATCGCAACCTCAGATCTGGACCATCTCGAAGTCTTCCTTGCGCGCGCCACATTCCGGGCAAGTCCAGTTAATGGGGACGTCCGCCCAACGGGTGCCCGGCGCAATGCCTTCGTCCGGCAAGCCGGCTTCTTCGTCGTAAATCCAGCCGCAAATCAGGCACATCCAGCTTTGATATTCCATTCTTGTGTCGCGCAGTAGAGTCCGTGGAAACGGGAGCCATGATGGTACCGTGTTGCCGCCCCAATGCCTAGCAATCAGAAACGCGCGGGCGTAGCGTGCCGCAGCCTTTGCTTATGCCGTTTGCGTCGGCTCAAAAACGCCGTGACGGCGGCTTGCCGCACCGGCGCGGGCGCTCGCACACGACCACGCGCGCAGGCATGCGAAAAAACGCCCTCGCGACGGTTTAGGCCGCATAATTGAGCCAATAGCGCGCGGTCCGCGCCCAAATTTAGCTCCTTTTTGCAAATTTTCATGCCCAGCGACACGCCCCCGATCGTCCTCACCTTCGGCCTCTCCGATCCCACCGGCGGCTCCGGCCTGCAGGCTGACCTGATGACCCTTGCCAGCATGGGCTGCCATGGCGTCTCCGTGCTCACGGGCTACACCGTGCGCGACTCGGCCAGTTGCGACGAGGTGACCGGCCTCGACCCCGAAGTCGTCGCGACTCAAGCGCGCATGCTGCTCGAAGACATGCCGATCGCCGCCTTCAAGGTTGGTGCCTGCACACGCGCGGAAGTGGTGAGCGCGATTGCCGAAGTGGTCGCCGACTACGACGACATTCCGCTGATCCTCGCCCCCGACTTCACGCTCGACGACGAACACGTCCTCGCCGCGGACGAACTGCGCGAAGCGATCGCCGACCTGCTCGCGCCGCAAACCACGCTGCTGGTGGCGGATGCAACCACGCTGCTCGCCCTGGCCCAGCCCGACGGCGACGCCGAAGCGCCAACGTTGGACGCGGCGATCTCGCACCTGCTGTCGCAGGGCTGCGAATACATTCTGTCGACGGAAACGGGCACGCATCGGCTCGTGAATACGCTGTTCAGCGAAGACGGCCAGTTGCGTCAGGACATGTGGGATCGCGGCAGCCATCGGATCATGGGGTTGACGGACACGCTGGGCTCGGCGATCGCCGCATTGCTCGCTAACGGCCAGGAACCGGCCGAGGCGGTGCGCGAGGCGCAGGAGTATCTGTATCAGGCCGTTCGCAATGCGTTCAGGCCCGGGATGGGCGCGTATCTGCCGGACCGGTTCTTCTGGGCGCGCAGCAGCGACGACGAAACGCCACCGACTACCGGCAAAGGTGCAGCGCCGGGTGAAGCGCGGCATTGAACCCGGCGCCAGGCGCTGAGGCTTCTCGTTGTTGAGATGGACTAGCGCCGCGATAGCGCACTCCTGAATGACCCGATGCCCGCATTCGTGCGGGCTTTTCTTTTTCCGCGCCAATCGGGCCTGCCCTCATCCCTCGCCCCCAAAAGCAAAAACCCGCATTTCCGCGGGTTTTTGCTTTTGGGAAGCACGCCTCACAGCGTGCCTCCCCATGTGTTTCAACCGAGCCTCTGACGAGGCCCAATCGAAATTACATGTCCATGCCCATACCGCCCATGCCGCCGGGCATACCGCCGGCCATCGGAGCATCTTCCTTCGGCAGTTCGCAAACAGCCGCGTCGGTCGTCAGCAGGAGACCCGCCACCGATGCTGCGTTTTGCAGAGCCGTGCGCGTGACCTTCGTCGGGTCCACGACACCGGCGTCAACCAGGTCGACGTACTCGCCGGTTGCTGCGTTGTAGCCGTAGTTGCCCGTACCGGCTGCAACCGCTGCCACCACGACGCTGGCTTCTTCGCCACCGTTCGTGACGATCTGACGCAGCGGTTCTTCCATGGCGCGCAGGACGATCTTGATACCTGCGTCCTGATCGGCGTTCGCGCCCTTCAGGCCGGCGATAGCCGTGCGAGCGCGGATCAGCGCGACGCCGCCACCCGCCACGATGCCTTCTTCCACAGCTGCGCGCGTTGCGTGCAGTGCGTCTTCGACACGTGCCTTCTTTTCCTTCATTTCGACTTCGGTCGCAGCGCCGACCTTGATCACTGCAACACCGCCTGCCAGCTTGGCAACGCGCTCTTGCAGCTTTTCACGGTCGTAGTCCGACGTTGCTTCTTCGATTTGCGTGCGAACCTGCTTCACACGTGCTTCGATGTTTGCAGCTTCGCCAGCGCCGTCGATGATCGTGGTGTTTTCCTTGCCCACTTCGATACGCTTCGCTTGACCCAGTTCGGCCAGCGTTGCCTTTTCGAGCGTCAGGCCGGTTTCTTCAGCGATGACTTGACCGCCGGTCAGGATCGCGATGTCTTCCAGCATGGCCTTACGGCGATCGCCGAAGCCCGGAGCCTTGACAGCAACCGTCTTCAGAATGCCGCGGATGTTGTTCACCACCAGCGTTGCCAGCGCTTCGCCTTCGACGTCTTCTGCGATGATCAGCAGCGGACGGCCAGCCTTGGCGACCTGTTCCAGGACCGGGAGGAGGTCACGAATGTTCGAGACCTTCTTGTCGTGCAGCAGCACGAACGGGTTTTCCAGAACCGCGACTTGCTTGTCCGGGTTGTTGATGAAGTACGGCGAGAGGTAGCCGCGGTCGAATTGCATACCTTCGACGACGTCCAGCTCGTCTTGCAGCGACTTGCCGTCTTCGACCGTGATCACGCCTTCCTTGCCGACCTTGTCCATCGCTTCAGCGATACGATCGCCGATCGACGAGTCGCTGTTGGCCGAGATCGAGCCGACTTGCGCGATTTCCTTGTTCGTCGTGCACGGCTTGCTGATCTTGCGCAGTTCTTCGATTGCAGCTGCAACAGCCTTGTCGATACCGCGCTTCAGGTCCATCGGGTTCATGCCCGATGCAACGTACTTCATGCCTTCGCGGACGATCGACTGAGCCAGAACCGTTGCGGTCGTGGTGCCGTCACCTGCGTTGTCGCTGGTCTTGGAAGCGACTTCCTTGACCATTTGCGCGCCCATGTTCTGGAGCTTGTCTTTCAGTTCGATCTCTTTCGCGACCGAGACACCATCTTTGGTGACCGTCGGGCCGCCGAAGCTGCGTTCCAGGACCACATTGCGGCCCTTCGGACCCAGCGTGACCTTCACAGCGTTCGCGAGGATATTCACGCCTTCAACCATCTTGGCACGGGCGGAATCACCGAATACGACGTCTTTAGCTGCCATCTTCTAACTCCTTGAATTCTTTGGGATATGACCGGGAAAAGTAGCGACCAGCGCTTACTTCTGCACCACGGCCATGATGTCTTCTTCGCGCATCACGAGCAGTTCGCTGCCGTCGACCTTGACGGTCTGGCCTGCGTACTTGCCGAACAGGACGCGGTCGCCGACCTTCACGTCGAGCGCGATTTGTGCGCCCTTGTCGTCACGCTTGCCCGGGCCGACTGCCAGAATTTCGCCTTGATCCGGCTTTTCTGCTGCGGCTTCGGGGATCACGATGCCCGACGCGGTCTTGGTTTCTTGATCCAGACGTTTGACGATCACGCGATCATGCAAAGGACGAAGGTTCATACATACTCCTCTCTTGATTGAGACTGAAGAACGCTGAGAAAACCCGGCTGGCGGAGCCAACCGGCGATGTTGTTAGCACTCTCGTGCAGCGAGTGCTAATTATATGGACGGGTGGTGACAAATTCAAGAAGGGATGGGGGGCGGGCGACGAGATTCCCCCGAGTTTCGACTTTGCGCCGCAGCAAAACGCTAAAGAAACGAAAAAATATCGTTTAAAAACAAGGCCACTAGCCCCGCTTCAGCGCCAGCTCGCAAGGAATCTGAAATATCTCCGCAGCAATCGACCCGGCCCGCGCGACGGCATCGGCCGGTACGAACACGTAAAACCGCCACAGATCCGCATAACGATCCTGCAACGCGCCGATCTCCGCGAACGCCGCGCTGCCGGCGTCGTTCAACAACGCGAGCCCGCGGCTCGTCTCCACCGGCACGGCCGCTTCCTTCATGGCCGAGAGCGCGGGGCAGTATAAGACCACCTCCGCGAACGGCAGGCCTAACTTCTCCGCCAACTCCTTTTCCACGGCCGCGCGTCGAGCACGCGACACATGGTAGCGGCTCACCCACTCCTTGCGCAGTTCCAGCGGCACGCTGTGCCCGGACACCACGTAGCCGCGTTTGAGCAGGTCGCGATTCAACGTACGCCGGGCGAGCGCGGCAGCGTCCGCGACGCCGCAACGCGCGAGACGATCCAGCAGTGTCCAGTCGTTGAGTTCGAGCAGATCGCCTTCAGCCAGCACGCCGTGATCGAGCGCGATCTCCACCGACTTCGAAATCATCGCGCCCGCGACCACCTTGGTGTGGTGATAGTAAACACGCTCGGTGAGGTAATACCGCAACCGCAGCACGCCGATGATTTCGGAGCGCGCGTCCGGCCGATCCATGCCATGCCTGGCGAGCCGGATCACCAGCCGGTCGGCGTGCTCGGCAAAGCAGCGGAAGATCCGGTCGTCGTAATTCTGCGAAAGTCCGGCGAAGAAACTATCGCGCCGCAGATAGTCGAGCAGATCGGCGTCGATGCTGCCCGACACGATGTCCTGCGCCCAGCGCGGCACGCTTTCCGGCGACGACAAACCCAGCAGTCCGCCCACCACGTCGCGCATGCCTAGCCGACCCAGCGCGGCGCCCAGTTCGCCGGCAAACATATCCGTGAGACGCGACCCTTTGTCATGCCGCGCGAACAGCCGGCGCTCGTCTTCCAGCGTGTGGCCGAATGGCACGTGCGTGACATCGTGAAGCAAGGCGGCCACGCCGATCGCGTCTTCAAGTTCAACGGGCACGGACAGGCCCGAGCGCCGCAAGCTCGCGACGATCCGATGCGCCACCGCGCACACGCCGATCGAGTGATCGAAGCGCGTATGCAGCGCGCCCGGATAGACGAGATGCGCGGTGCCCAGTTGTTTGATTCCGCGCAGTCGCTGCATGACCGGCAGATCGACAACCGCACTCTCGAGACGACTCAGCTCGATATCGCCATGGATAGGATCGCGCAGCAGCATAGGCATCCGGTTTCCGACTAGTTAAATGACGAAGCCGGATCGACATCCGGCAGAGTGGGAAAAGAAGTCGACGCCTGCATCGCCTCCATGACTTCGCAGGAGCATAGCGCGCAGCTTCGTAAGCCGCACGCATCCGCTTCACGCCGCCCTTGCCCGAGGCGTCCCGGCGGCATTAGCAAATAACGAATGTGGCTTTGTGCAGGGGCGTTGTCTGGCGTTACGATGCGCCCTTTGCAGATTCTTCCCGCATGTCAACCACCTTTGCGCCCTCCCCGGCCGTTGCATCGACGAGCGGCGCCGCAAGGCCCGTGATCCGATCGGCGGCTGACGTTTCCCACCTCGTCAATCAAGGGGCGGCCGCCGGCAGCGACGCCCGCATCGTCGTGGCGATCGCCCTCGGCGGTGTGTTTCTCGACGCTTACGATCTCGGTGCGCTCGCCTTCGGCCTCAAGGACGTCTCGCGTGAATTTTCGCTGACCCCGACCGGCACCGGACTGGTCGCGTCGGCGATTACGTTCGGCGCGATTTTCGGCGCGTTCTTCGGCGGATTTCTCACCGACAAGATCGGCCGCTATCGCGTCTTCATGGCCGACATGTTTTTCTTCGTGGTGGCCGCGCTTGCGTGCGCCTTTGCGCCCAACGCGTGGGTGCTGGGCGGGGCGCGCTTCGTGATGGGACTCGGCGTGGGTATCGATCTGCCGGTCGCGATGGCGTTTCTGGCGGAGTTCTCACGGCTATCGGGACGCGGCAACAAGGCTGCGCGAATCGCCACCTGGTGTCCTGTCTGGTACGCCGCGATCAGCATCTCCTATTTGCTCGTACTCGCGTTTTATTCGACGCTGCCGGCCAGCCATTCGGATTTGCTGTGGCGTCTGATTCTGGGGTTCGGCGCGGTGCCGGCCATCCTCATCATTGCCGTGCGTAGCCGGTATATCAGCGAATCGCCGGTGTGGGCCGCCAACCAGGGTGACCTGGAGAGCGCGGCGCGCATTCTGAAACGCTCCTACGGCATCGACGCGGAAGTCGCGGCGGATGCCAAGGCGACCATCCAGGGCGCGCCGGTTCGCGCCGGTTCATGGCGCAACTACGCGGCGCTGCTGCGCGGCGTGTATCTGCGGCGAACGGTGCTGGCTACGGTGATCGGCATCGCGTCGGCATTCGCGTACAACGCCGTGGCGTTCGGCTTGCCGGTCATCATTTCGAGCTTCCTCAAGCAGTCGATGCTGACCACGATCCTCGCTTCGCTCGCGTTGAATCTCGGCTTCGCTCTCGTCGGCGGCGTGATCGCGGTACGCATCGTGCCGAGAATCGGCGCGTGGAAACTCACGGTGCTCGGCTACGCACTCCAGTTAATCGCGTTGCTGGGACTCGCGATCGTGGGGCGCCCAACGTCGACGCCCGAGGTCGTGGCGGCCGTTGCGTTGCTCGCCGTCTTCCTGTTCGGCCAGGGCATCGGCCCCGGCTCGCACAGCATGACCTTCGCGTCGTTGAGCTACCCGACTTCGCTGCGGGGCGTCGGCGTAGGTTTCAACCAGACGCTGATGCGCGCGAGTTCGGCCGCGTCGCTGTTCCTGTTTCCGGTGCTGGCGGCCGCGCTGAGCACGCGGGTTTTCTGGATCATCGCCTTCGCGCCGCTGTGCGGTTTGCTGGCCTTGCTCGCGATCCGCTGGGAGCCGTCCGGCTACGACGTCGATGCGGAGGATTTCCAGCCCGGCGCAAAAGCGTAGGCGATCCGTCGTCCCACGCTTGCGACCGGCCCCCAAGGGCCGGTTTGCATTTCTACAGCCGCCTTACGCGCCAACCTTCAACAACACCGGATCGTTGCGATACAGATCCGGGAACATCTTCTTCAATGCCGCGACTTTCGGCATATCGTTGATCGCGATATACGGGTAATCCGGGTGCAGCGCGAGGAAATTCTGGTGATAGTTCTCGGCCGGATAGAAACCCTTGAAGTCCTCCACCCGCGTCACGACCGGGCCTGAAAACACGTGCGCTTTCTCGAGCTGCGCGATGTAGGCCTGCGCGACGCCGCGTTGCTGCGCGTCGGCGGGGAAAATCGCCGAGCGATACTGCGTGCCGTGATCGGGGCCCTGGTAATTCAGCTCGGTCGGATCGTGCGCGACCGAAAAGAAAATCTGCAGCAGCCGGCCGTAGCTGATCTGCGTCGGGTCGTAGGTGATCTGCACGGACTCCGCATGCCCGGTGTCGCCCTCGCTGACGGTTTCGTATTGTGCGGTGCCGGCCGCGCCGCCGGTGTAACCCGACGCCACCTGCTTCACGCCGCGCACGTGTTCGAACACGCCCTGCACGCCCCAGAAGCAACCGCCCGCGAACACCGCGGTTTCGCTATGCGCCGCGCCGGTTTTCTCGTCCTGCACGGGCGCCGGGATTTTGGTCACCGGCTCCGCGGAATGCGCGACGTGCTGCACGGCAAACACACTCGCCACCAACGCGGCGCACATCGCCAATCCGCCCAACGGCGAGCGCTTGCGCGACGAGGATGAGGACGACTGCGACTGACTGCCCGATTTCGTATGCATGATATCCAGCCTTCAAGAAATGATGATTGATTGACGCCGCCCGGCCCGCTTAGCCGAACGTGAATGCAAAAGCCTGCACGCCCGGATCCAGAAACTCGATCGTGAACGTGTGATCCGCGACATCGCCGCTCTGCCGCACGAGTTGATAGAGACGCTGTTCGGTCACGGTGCCGCTGCCGTCGGCGGCCACGTCGCTGCCGTGCGCCGCGCCCGGCGCCGCGCCGTCCACGCTCACGCGAAAGCGCACCGGCTTGCCGTCCGCACCCGGGCCGAGCACGAGGTGCAGATCGCGTGCGTGGAAGCGATAGACGATCCGTCCCGATGCGGCCGCGAGCGTGGCGTGTTCGGCGCCGACCTTCCATGCGCCGGCCAGTCCCCATTCGTTGACATCCGGTGCGCTCGGCGCGGCGTACGTATGCACCTTGTCTTCAGCCGCGCCGCCCGGCGACGCGAAATTCTCCGCGCGCTCATAGCCGATGTACGTCTCCGGCGACTGCATATCCGCGTTGTCGGCGGCGGCCTGCACGCCTTGCGCGCTGTTGCCGGGAATCCCGAGCGCGACCTTCGAAACGTTTCCGTGGCCCGCCTCGGTGAGCAGTTGCTGGATCACCTTTTCCGATTCCGCATAGTCGCCTTCGCCGAAGTGGTGATAGCGGATCTGCCCTTTCGCATCGACGAAATAGTGCGCTGGCCAGTACTGGTTGTTCAGCGAGCGCCAGATCGCGTAGTTGTTGTCGATCGCGACCGGATAGTCGACGCCGAGGTCATGCACCGCTTTCCTGACGTTGTCGACATTGCGTTCGAAGGCGAATTCCGGCGCATGCACGCCGATCACGACCAGCCCCTGATCCTTGTATTTCTGCGCCCACGCCTTGACGTAAGGCAGCGAACGCAGGCAGTTGATGCACGAGTAGGTCCAGAAGTCGATCAGCACGACCTTGCCGCGCAGATCCTGCACCGTCAGCGGCGGCGAATTCAGCCATTGGACCGCGCCGTTCAAGGTCGGCAGCACGCCTTCCACGGGCAAAGCGGTCGCGACGGACGGGGCCACCACGGCGCGCATCATCGCGCCGCCGTTGGCGTCGGTCGAAGCGTTGGAACCGGCGGCGGCGTTGGCCGTCATGGTGGGCGCGTTGCCTTGCGCGTCCGCGTTGGCAACATTGGCGACGTTACTCGCGTTATCGGCCGCGACCGGCTGACCCGGTTTCGCAGCCGGCGAGAACTTGTCCACCAGCTTCTGTTCAAGCCCGCCGGTCGCCACCGTCGACACCCGCGCCAGCACGCCGGTATCGAGGCCGAACGCAATCGCCACCACCCCGCCCAGCATCGCCACGCCGATGCCGCGGCGAATCCATTCGCCGGCGCCGAGCGAGCGCTTCATCGCCGTGAACACCCGGCCGCCGATCAGCAAGGCCACCGCCAGCGACGTCGCCGCGCCGGCCGCATACGCCACCAGCAGCAGCGTGGTACCGACGCTCGCGCCGCGCAAGGCCGCGCCGGTCAGCACCAGACCGAGAATCGGGCCCGCGCACGGCGCCCACAGCAGGCCGGTCGCAATGCCCAGCAGAAACGACGAACCCGCCCGCACCTGCTGGCCGTCGGCCTGCGCGAAGTTCGACAGGCGATTGCCCGCGCTGACCAGCGGGCGCATCAGATGATCGGCGAAGCGCGGAAACAGCAGCGTCAGCCCGAACACGCCGAGCAGCACGATCGCGACCCAGCGGCCATACTGGTTGGCTTGCGTGACCCAGCCACCACCCACCGCGGCGAGCGTCGCGACCAGCGCGAAGGTCAGCGCCATGCCGGCGAGCAAAGGCAGGCCGCTGCGTACGAACGGCTGATCGGCGCGCGCGAACACGAACGGCAGCACCGGCAGAATGCATGGGCTGAGAATCGTCAGGGCGCCGCCGAGATAAGCGAGAACGATGAGTAACATGTCGGTTCCGGGCGTGGGTTGTGGATCGTTCAGGTCAGGCGGTCAGGCTGAAACGATCCGGATTCGAGGAAGACGATGGGAGAAACATGGGCGCATCGTAGTGCGCGAGCGGTGTCAAAGTCCTCACGGAAAGTTAAATTAAATGTGATAACTCGCTGCCCAAAAATTTTGCACAATGGCGCAACCGGCCCGCTTTGCGGCAGCCCTTGCCGTCCCACCTGCCAAGCCACGCCCATCGGCGTTTGACCAGCCTCCACGAGCCCCATGGACCATACGAAACGCATCCTGATCGTCGAAGACGACGTCGACATCGCCAATGTGCTGAGCCTGCATCTGCGCGACGAACGTTACGAAGTCGTGCATAGCGCGGACGGCAGCGAAGGGCTGCGGCTGCTCGAACAGGGCGGCTGGGACGCGCTGATCCTCGATCTGATGCTGCCGGGCGTCGACGGTCTGGAAATTTGCCGGCGGGCCCGCGCGATGACGCGCTACACGCCGATCATCATCACCAGCGCCCGTTCGAGCGAGGTGCACCGGATTCTCGGCCTGGAACTGGGCGCCGACGATTACCTTGCCAAACCGTTCTCGGTGCTCGAACTGGTGGCGCGCGTGAAAGCCTTGCTGCGGCGCGTCGAAGCCATGGCGAAAGATTCGCGCATCGACGCCGGCAGCCTGCAGATTGCCGGCCTGACGATCGATCCGCTGACGCGCGAAGCGCGCGTCGACGGCAGGCCGATCGAATTGACGCCGCGCGAGTTCGACCTGCTGTATTACTTCGCGCAGCATCCCGGCAAGGTGTTCTCACGCATGGATCTGCTCAATGTCGTCTGGGGTTATCAGCACGAAGGTTATGAACACACCGTGAATACCCACATCAACCGGCTGCGCGCGAAAATCGAGGCCGATCCGGCGCAGCCTGAACGGATCATGACGGTGTGGGGCCGCGGCTACAAACTCGCGGCGCCGGGCGAACCGCCCGCGCCCGCCCCTTCGCGAACGGACACGCCGTGAATCTGACGCTCACCCAACGGCTCGCCATCGTCTTCTCCGCGCTGCTGCTCGCGTGCTGCGGGGCGTCGGCCTGGCTGCAGATCCGCTCGAGCGATCTGCATGAGAAGGAGGTCGTGCAGAGCCTGTCGAAGAGTCTCGCCGACCATATCGCGCACCGCGCCACGCTGATGGACGCGAACGGTTTGCGGCCCGACGCCGTGCGGCAATTGTTCGGTCAGTTGATGGCGGTGAACCCGAGCGTCGAGGTGTATCTGCTCGACAACGCCGGCACGATCAAAGGCGACGATGCGCCCGCGGGCCACGTGAAGCGCGAGCGAGTGGATCTGACGCCGATCCGGCAATTCATCGCCGGCGACGCGCTGCCGATCCTCGGCGACGATCCGCGCAGCGTCGACGGTCGAAAGGTGTTCAGCGCCGCACCGCTGCAATTGAGCGGTCAGCAGCCGTCCGGCTATATCTACGTGGTGCTGCTCGGCGAGGAACACGACGCGCTGGCCGCGCGCGTCGCCGCCAGCTCCGTGTTGCGCAATACCTTGTGGTCGATGGCGCTGGTCGCGCTGCTGGGCCTGCTGGCCGGTCTGACGGCGTTCGGTCTGATCACGCGGCCGCTGCGCCGTCTGACCGACGCCATGCGCCGCTTCGACGCGGACGGCGAGCCGGATACGCAGCCAAACGTGCCGCGTTCGTCACCCGCCGGACGGCGCGACGAAATCGCCGTGCTCGAAGCCACGTTCGCGCAGATGGCGGACCGCATCGGCGAACAGTGGCGCGCGCTGACGCGTCAGGATCAGCAGCGGCGCGAACTGATCGCGAATATCTCGCACGACCTGCGCACCCCTCTGACGTCGCTGCACGGCTATCTGGAAACGCTGTCGCTGAAGGCCGACACGCTCGGCGAAACGGAACGCAAGCGCTATCTGGCGATCGCACTCGCGCAAAGCGTGAAGGTGGGACGGCTCGCGCAGTCGCTATTCGAACTGGCGCGGCTCGAACACGGCAACGTGCAACTCACGCTCGAACAGTTTTCGCTGGTCGATCTGGTCCAGGACGTGTTCCAGAAATTCGAGCTGTCGGCCGAGGCGCGGCAGATCCAGTTGCGCGCGGATATTCCCGTGCGTTTGCCGGCCATCTGCGCCGATCTGGGGATGATCGAACGCGTGCTGACCAACCTGCTCGATAACGCGATTCGTCACACGCCCGCGCACGGTCGCGTCGACGTGGTTCTCGAACACAAGGACGGCAAGGTCGCCGTCACGCTGAGCGATACCGGTCCCGGCATTCCCGTCGACCAGCGCGACGCGCTGTTCGAACGGCCCTTCAATGCCGGTGGCGCGCATCAAGGCGGCGGACTCGGTTTGCTGATCGTCAGACGCATGCTGGAGTTGCATCACAGCCGTATCCGTTTGCTCGATCAGCCGCAAACGGGCACGACGTTCTATTTCGAGCTGCCGACAGCGGCCAGCGTACCGACGACGCTCCCAGTCTGACGCGCCGCTACCGTTAGTGCGATCGGCGCACGGCACCCGTGCGGGCTGTACACGTTTTAGAGCAGCAAATCCTGGTAGAACGCGCCGAATAGCCGCGTCGGGCGTACCGGCGTGAGTTTATGTCGCGAACCATTCACCCGTGCCGCCTGCTGTGAGGTGAGCGCGCAGTCAGCTCGAATCACCGCAACCTTCCAGTAACGGACTCGCATGAGCCAGGGAATGTCCCTGGGATTTCGCGCCGTTTGCAACACGCGCTCGCCAATCTGTCTTGATTAGACTGCAGGATGGCGTATTCGCGCGCTATACAGCGCATGGTATCGATAGCCCGAGGTGCTACGCTCAGGAAAGCAGCCTTCGCGGCAGCAAGCCGCCGTTCAGCGGCAGAGTCAGCAGCCATCAGAACATACCGCGAAGCGCGATTGCCTGTGAAGGGCGAAACATCGCTGCGGGAGCGACTGCGATGAAAATCAAAACCTATATTCTAGTAACGCTGGTTGTGTTTAGCAGTGCTGCTTTCGGATGGCAGCCGCTGGTCTATCCCATTCGCAGTCAGAGCCCGTATCAGCGCAGCATCGACACCGCGACCTGCTATGCGGCAGCGAACAAGCAAACCAAAGTCAACATAGCGCACGAATCGCAGATTCCGCCGCGCCATCCCGCCGTTACCAAGACCTCGTCGACCGGTGTGCCTTCGCGGCCGCCGTTGCCGCCCAGCAGTTTCTCGGCCACGCCACCCGGCATCGGCATGCCGGCGGCAGCGAGTGCGGCCGGCGCCAGCGCGCCGGTTGCCACCGCCGCGACCAGCGCGTCAGGGGCCAAGGCCAGCAACGCAACCAACGCAACCAATCCAGCTAGTTCAGCCAACGCGACGGCGGCCACACCCGCTTCGAACGCGACGGCGATGGCCGCCAATCCGTCATCGGCGACGCGTGCGGCCAATGGCGCCTCGGAAACCGCCGCAGCGAGCGCCACGGAGGTCGCCGCGGCCTCGGGCGTGAAGCTGCCGCCGCTGCCGGCGCCCGAGCCGCCGATGACACAGTATTGGGCCGCGTATGGTGCATGCATGCAGGCGCGGGGTTACGTGGTGACACAGTAAGCCTGCTTGCACGCCTCGCTGCGGAGCCTTGTTTTCCTTGATTGTGGCGTTGGCTTTAGACGCCCTTTTGCGAAACGGCAATGCTTAGCGACATTACTTCCGATCAGCAGGACTATCCCCGATGCGGCCACTGCGGTGAGCCGCTAAGCGGCCGTTTTACGCGCTGTCCTTCGTGTCATGCGCATCCGGTCGACACGCTCGACGCGCGTCCGGCACCGCCTCCGTCTTTAAAGATTCCGTTGGACCCGCCCCCCTCGACCATCGACGCGCGACTGCCCGCACGCAGAATCTGGCGGCCTTCGTCGCGCGCACTGGCCAATCCCTACGATGTCGTCGAGGAACCCGTGGTCGCCACCCAACCGCATCAGCGATTACGACAGTCGCTGGTGATGAGCGGCTCGGTGCTGGTGGTGGCTTCCGCGGTGTACCTGGGTTTTATCCACAGTAACGACTCGGGCGTCGGACCGCCGATCGAAGTCTCGGGCAAGGTGAAGACACAACCTGTCGTGCCGCCGATCGCGGCGGTTCCGCCTCCTGCAGGCCCGCTGGCGAATCGATCGACAGCCGTGTCAGCGCAGCGCTCCACGACAGTGGCGGCACAGCATGCGCCGCCGCTGGTGACCGCCCAGCGCCCGTCGTCAGCCGCGAGCACCAGCGCGAGCGCGACGACACAGCGCCCTACGGCGATCGCCGCCCAACGTAGCCCGGCCATCACCAGCCAACGGCCTACGAGCGAGACGATGCAGCGCCCTGCCGTCGTCGCCACCCAACGCACGCCGGCCACGACCACCCCGCGCCCCACGGTCATCGCCTCGCAGCGCGCTGCAGCCGTACGCTTGCCGCCGCTCCCACCAGCGAATCCACCGTTGCCCGCACCGCGCCGCGTCGCGGCCGCCGCACCCGACACCCTGCGCACGGCAAGCAACGCCGGCAGCAACGCGCCGGATAAATCGCGCACGGACGTCTCGCGGCATATCAAGGCCGCACGCTTCGATCTCCAGCAAAACAATCTGTCGGCGACCCGCGCGCGGCTGGCCGCAGCGATCGCCGTGCAGCCGGATAACCGCGACGTCCTCAACATGCGCTCCACGCTCAACACGCGCGAGCAGCAACGCGATGCCTTGCTGAGTCTCGCGCGCAGTTGCGGCACCATCGCGCGCTGGACCTGCGTGCGCCATAGCGCCGGCAGTGCGCTGCAAATCGACTCGAGCAGCAAGGAAGCGCAGCGTCTCGTGATGCTCGCCGCGCGCGAAGCCGAGCCGGCCTTCACCCTGCCGCCGCCATCCGTGCCCGATTCCGTGCCGGACCCACAACTGGACAATCACCATTGATTGAGCCCGGCATCGCAAGACCCTCGCCGCGAAGCCGCGCCATGTAGACCAACACGCGCCAGCGCGCCACGCCCTATCGCGTCGACACCGCCAGCTTCACCTGTTGCGCGATCGCCCGGTAGCGAGCCGCCGTATCCCTGAGCGTCAAACCGGTCAGCGAGCGTTGCGCCCGCGCCTGCCCCAACGCGGCAACCACGGCCTCCACGTAGCACCGCAAATCGTCGGTATCGACCAGTTGCACGTTCGGAAAGCCATTCGCGAACGCGAAGGCCGGAATGCGGTTCGCCACGATCGGCACGCCGGAGGCCAACGCTTCGAGGAACGCCACGCTATGCGCCTCGGTCTGCGACGGCATCACGAACACGTTCGACTCCGTCAGCACCCGGGCCACGTCGGTACGCGGCCCGGCGACCACCACCCGCTCGCCGATGCCGAGCTGGTCGGCCAGCGCGATCACCTCGGCCTGATACTCAGGGTCCTCGATCACGCCGTAAAACACGAGGCGCGCATCGTCGACCTGTTTAAGCACTTCGCTGAACGCGCGCACCGTGAGCAGCTGATTTTTCACCGCGGTGTAGCGGCCAATCTGCACGACTTGCGGCGCGCAATCGCTGCGCGCCACGCTGTCGGTAAACGAAAACCGCGCGAGGTCCACGCCGTTGGGCACCACCGTCATCGACGGATGCGGTCCGATGGCCTGCACGTAATCGGTTACGCCCTGCTGCGACACGCCGATCACCACTCGCGCGCGACCCTTCAGCAGATGTTCGACACGCCGGAACAGCGGCCGCTCGAAGTCGTTGGCCGCCGAATGCATGACGTACACGACCGGCACGCGCAGCGGCAACGCGCGCGCGTAAAACGAGGGAATGGTGGCGTGCGCGAAAATCACATCGGGACGGAACCGCCGCACGGCCCGGAACAACTGCCACAGTTTGATGGGCAAGCCATGCCGATGCCGCGGAAACCAGCACTCCACCCCATGGCTCTGCAGGTCCTCGCGCAACGAAGCGAAGTCGGCATGCGCGGGCAACAGCGACGCTACGCACACCGCCATTCCTTCGGCGGCCTGGTCGAGCGCAAGGTCCTTCGCCAGAACTTCCGCGCCCGATAAGCGTGGCGCCAGCACCAGATGAAAAACACGCATCACGACGTCCTTGCAGTCAGCGTCCTGAACAGCATCCACGCCGCGGCGCAGCCGAGACCGAGCGTCATCGACCAGGCAATGCCGGTCACGCCCCACCAGTGCACCGCAGGCGGTGCGCTCACCAGCAGCACGACGACCTGAATCGCCGACGCATGCACGGTCGCCTTCGCGTCGCCCACCGCGCGCAGATACGCGACAAGCACCGCGATCAGCGCGCCGATCGCCATGTTGATCACGAGGATCCGGAACAGCGGCACCGCCGGCAGCCAGGCCGCGCCGAGAATCAGCGAGAACAACGGCTCGGCGATCATCCTGAGCACCAGGACGAACGCGGTCAGTCCCACCGCGATCGCCAGCAGATAAATCTTGATGACGCGCGACGCCGACTGCGGATTGCGCCGGTGGTGCGCGGCGAAAGTAGGAAACAGGTATTGCGACATGGCGATCGCCGCATCCGCGAGCAGCATCTGCGCGAGCCGCGACGACATCTGATAGCCGCCCAGTTGCGCCGGCCCCAGCAGTTTGCCGACCACCACCTTGTCGAATTGATTGAGCAGCAGATTGATCACGCTGCTGGCCCAGATCCAGCGGCTAAACCCGACATAGTGGCCGATGCCCGACCACACCGCGCGAATCGGCGGACGCGGTGTCATGGTGGCCCACGTGAGCGTGCTCTTCAGGCTTTCGCCGGCCACCAGCCCGATCAGCACCGAAGCCGCCCCCGCGCCGAAATACGCGAGCGCGAGTCCCACCGTGCAATCGACGAACGACGCCGCCACTTCGACACCGGCAATGTGCTGAAAGCGTCGCTCGCGTTGCACCACGTAATACGTCGGCGAAGCCAGCCCGCGCAACAACGGCAGCAAGGCGGCCAGTTGGATCAGCACGAGCGAACCGTTCAGATGGAATTGACTGCTCAACAGAGGCGCGAGCGCGACCAGCAACAGGGAGATGAGTACACCGCGCGCCGTCAGCGTCGTCCATACGGCGCCGAGCTGCGGCCGCGTGGGCGCATGCTCGCCCTGAATAACGGCCTGCGCGAGTCCGGTGTCGGACAGCGCTTCGGCGATCGCGACCGCCAGCAACGCCACGCTTACGCTGCCGATCGCCGCCGGCCCGAGCATGCGGCCGATCGCGAGGAATTTGATCGCCACCAGGCCACGCACGGCGAACTGTTGCAGCAACACCCACGTTGCGGCACTCGCGCCGAAACTGCCCGCTATCGACACTGCCGGAAGCCTGATCGCCCGCAAGCTGTCTCTCCGTCAAAACCTGGCGCGGCCAGACTGGCGCCAGGCAGCGATAAAAATATCGCTGCGAACGCCGCCGGCGCACAATTCATTGGGTTGCACCAGCAAGCTGGCGGGGTTTTTCTCGAACTCCAGTCACGACCTTACCGCGAGAGAATCGGCGACAACCGCCATCAGCTAGGCGTGGTCAGACGAAGCCAACAGACCCTGGTACGTTGGCACACAAAGCGGGTCAAATTAGTCGTGGCCCCTACGCGGGCGATGCTAACGTTGTCCCGCTAGCGCCTGGTAACAGCCGGCGCACAGGTACTTTTTTCTCCTACCACGCACAGGTTACCGACGCGATGGAACAAGACTACGTCCTGATAGTGGAACCCAATCTGACCGGCCATCGGTGGCGCTATGTCGAGTGGACCATGCAGGCCTGCGCGGAGGCCGGTTACCCGTGCATTCTGGTGACCGAATGCGCGAACGAAGATCATCGGCTCGCGCGTCAGATTACCGCCGCCAACCGGCCGGACCAGCAGATCGCATTCGTCGATCCCGAAGAACAGCAGCGCGGCCGTTTGCCGGACCCGAACCCGTACTGGCGTTTTCACCGCTATTTCCGGCGCGTGCATTCGATCCTCAGTCGCATGCAGAATATCCGCCTCGTGGTGGTGCCGTACGTCGACTATTTTTTCTATTCGCTGCCGTTTCTCGGCTCGCCGTTCGGCAAGACGCCCTGGATCGGTATCACGATGCGCGCCACGTTTCATCACCAGAAGGTCGGCATCAAGGCGCCCGATCGTCCGGTCGTCAATGCGATCAAGGCGCAGTTGTTTAAACGCGCGATTCGCACCAGCGGACTGCGTACGCTGCTGACTATCGACCCCACCTTGCCCGAATGGGCCGCGCGCTATTCGTCGAAGAACGGCGCGAAAGTCGCCTATGTCGCCGATCCGTTTCCCGACGAGCACGCGGAAAATCCGGTGCTCGCGCGTGCGCGTCTCGGCCTCGATCCCGACCAGCGCTATCTGCTCGTGTATGGCGCGATCACCGAACGCAAGGGCATCTACGAACTGGTGCACGCACTGACGCGGCTGGAACATGCGCCCACGTTGATCGTTGCCGGCGAGCAGGACGACGTGACCCGCCACTTCATGCGCAATCACGTGCGCAGTCTGACGCCCGCGCCGCTGGTGCTCGACGAATTCATTTCGAACGATGTAGAACGCGATCTGTTTTCCGCCTGCGACGCGGTGTGGCTCGGCTACAAGGGACACTACGGCATGAGCGGCGTGCTGGTGCAGGCGTACCGCTTCGGCAAGCCGGTGATCGCGACCGAAGACGGCCTGATCGGCTGGTTCAGCCGGCGCTGCGAGTTGGGGCCGATTCTGAGCGATCTGAGCTCCGCGTCGATCGGGCGGGCGATCACGGAAACCATGACGTCGTGGCCGCATCCGCGCGAAGCTGAACCGGCCGCGCGCGAAGATCTGCTGTCGCGCCACACGCTCGGGCAATTCAAGCAGACCTTGCTGCAGCAGATGGCTTGAGTTTTAGCCTGATTTCCAGGGCGCGTTGCGTTTTTCACGCCGTCCACTCCGCAACACTTCTCCGTAAAAAAACGAGGCGTCCATCACTACGATGGACGCCTCGCTACATTCAGCCCGTCAACTACCCGTCAACTAAGATAGCTGCCCGCCCGCCGGCACTTCTTCACGCACCGAACTGCTGCGCTTTTCCGGGAACAGCGCATTGCGCATCAGCAGGAACGGGTATTCGATCGCGCGCGTGGTCACGTAGCCGATAAAAATGGCGATCGCGAACTGCGCCGTCAGTGCCAGCACCCAGATCAGGCTCGGTGGGAATCCCATCGCGGTGGTCTTGCGAATCAGGATGTCGCCCGGCGCGAGCGCCAGCGAATGCCACAGGTAAATACCGTACGAGTAGAGGCCGATCCACGCCACCCCACGGTAAATCCACGACTCGCGCAGTGAGCCGGAATATTCGAGCACCAGCACGATCAGCGCGGCGAAACCGAGCGCCTGAATCGTGTAGCCGATGCTTTCGTCGAGCGCGAGATTTTTGGTCGCGAGTACCAGCCACGCACACAGGATGACGACGCCGAGAATCAGCAGCGACTTACGTTTGGCGAGTTGATGATAGACAGCGGGCTTCATCCAGTAGATCGCCGACAGAATCACGCCGACCAGCAGGCTGTCGATCCGGTACTGCGTGTAAGCGAATGCGCCATCCAGATCGCCGCCCGCCACCGCGAAGCAGCGCGCGGTCAGCACCACCGCGCAAATACCCGTCAGCACGCCGACAATCGTCCATGCACCGAGCTTCCAGCGCGCGAACAGCAACAACAGCGCCGGCAACACGAGGTAAAAGTGTTCTTCGACCGCGAGACTCCAGGTCTGGGTGATCGAGGTGCCCAGGTAGTTTTGCAGGTGCGTCAGGTTCTGAACGAGGAAGGTATTCCACGGGTGGCGCCCGGCCAGCACATGGAACGCGATCAGGACATAGTAAGCAGGCCAGATACGGAAAATCCGGCGCACGATGAAGCGCCGCGCGTCGACATGGCCGGTTTCGGCGTATTGGCGGAGCAACAGGCCGCCCACCAGAAAACCGCTCAGCGTGAAGAACAGATTCACCCCCTCGCGGCCGAAATTCTTCAGCGGATATTCGATGACCTGAATCAGGTAATTGCCGGTATGGACCGCGTGAAAGTGAAATCCCATCACCGCGATGATCGCGATGCCGCGGACGAAATCGAGTTCGATCGCCCGTCCCCGTGTCGTAGGCCGCGCCCCGCCGAACAATTTCATATTTTTCCCCTGTCATCTGGTGCAAGCGATCCCGCACTAGGGCATGGCCCTTTTTGCATCTTCCGTGGCTGCGTCCGTGCGTGCGCGCCAACTTCAAGACATTGGCCGACAACCTGAGACGATGTGCACGCCTCTTGCCATCACGAACTTGCATGGAACCCAAGTAAGCGCCAAAGCGCTAACGGGGGTCCATAAAAAGGCACTTGCCGCCGTCGCCAGAACCCAGGCAATCGACGACGAATGCGGTCCAGGTAACTAACGTATTGGGAGATTCCCGCACAATGGCCCGATACGTGACCGTCCGCTGCAGACGGACGGCGAAACGACGGCGACGGGGGAGGGATCAGCAATGCGCCATCAGTATGCAACGCCCTGGATATGGATTTTTCTGCTTCCGCTTGCGTGGGACTACAAGGCCACCGACGCCAACGTCGGGCACCTCGCGCAATTCGTGTTCGTGGTCCCGGCGTTCGCCGCCGGGCTCGCGCTGCTGCTGGTCGCACCGCGTTTTCGCGAACGCTCGAGGCTACGCTCGGTCGTCACCGCCAGCATGTTGCTGTGCGTGTTCGGCAGCGTGGTGGCCCAGTTCGTGCAGGACAACGACGTCGGCAACTACCTGCGCACGTTGCTGCCCTTCGTGCTGTTCCTGCTGGGCTACCTCGTGGCGTGCCGCCCGTGGAGCGAAGCGCGCCTCTCGCAATTCGAACGCGCACTGTTCGTCGCCAATCTGATTAGCGCCGTGTTCACCTTCGTCTACGGCATGGCGACCGGCGGCGATCTGGAGGAAGTGCGCTACCGCATCATCTCCGTGACGTTGCTCGGTTTGCAAGCCGTGCTGCTGCACGAGTTCGTCGTGGCGCGGCGCTTCTCGTTGTTCAACGTGTGCGTGTTCGCCGGGACCGTCATCGTCGAATTGCTGAGCGTGACCCGCAGCCTGCTGCTCGGCACCGTGTTGCTGTTCCTGCTCGCCGTGGCGCTGAGCGCGCCGACCATTCAGCACATCTGGCGCGCGTTCGGCCGCAGCATCGTGGTCGGCGTCGTGCTTGCCGCCATCGCCGGTATCGCGGTCGTCAGTTTCCCGACCGTCGCCGAGCACTGGACCCAGCGGATTTTCGCGTCCGCGGAAACGCAATCGGGTAAGGATCCGACCACCGTCACGCGTCTCGCGGAAATGCGCGACCAGTACGATCAGGTGATGGAGTCGCCGTCCACGATCCTGTTCGGTGAAGGCTACGGCCACTATTACCGCTACTCGCCGGTTTATCTGCCGGATCTCGTCGGACAGATCACCGACGAAGATTTCTACGCGATCCACGAATGGGCCGCCGGCCACAACTTCTGGGTCTACCAGTTCTTCGCGGGCGGACTGCTGTTCGGCATCGGCATGCCGTTGGCGACGCTGGCCGCGCTGGCGATCTGTTTCTACTCGTATCGCTACTGGCGCGCGGTCGTGCCCGACGCGCCGATGCTGCCGGTGCTGGGGCGCGCCATCATGCTGTTCGCCGCGTTGCCGGCCACCTCGATCGGCGGCAATCCGCTCGGGCCGCGCTTTTCGGGGCTCGTATTCGGCATCGCGCTCGGCCTGATGATCGCCACGCACTCGCGCTTGCAGCGCGCGTTGCCGGCGCGTGTAAGGCGCCCGCGCAGACCCCCGCACTGGCGTCCGGGCGTGATGCCCGATCTGCCGGGCCGCATCCAGCCCGGCATGGGCCGTGCGGACCTGCCTGCCGCGCTCGGCGCGTCGCGCGGCGCTAACGGCACCCGTGATTCGCGCGATTCACACGACGCTCGCGATACCCGCGATACTCGCGATACCCGCTCGTCTCCCTCATTCGGCGCGCTCGTGCCCCACCCCTCGCCGACCCCAGGCGCCAACCGACCGACTATCGCCCGATGAAAATCCTCCATCTGCTTGCCAGTGTCGATCCCCGCGCGGGCGGTCCCGTCGAAGGCGTGCGCCGTAGCGGTATCGCGATGCAGGACGCCGGCCACGACATCGAAGTCGCCACCTGCGACGCGCCCGGCGACGCCTACCTCACCACGTTTCCGTTCGTGGTGCACACCTTCGGTCCGACGCAAAGCCGCTATGGTCACAACCCGCGCCTCGCCCCGTGGCTCGCCGCCAACGCGAAACGCTTCGACGCGGTGATCGTGCATGGCCTGTGGCAATACCACGGCTTCGCGGCATGGAAAGCGCTGCGCCACAGCGACGTGCCGTATTACGTGTACGTACACGGCATGCTCGACCCGTGGTTCAAAGAGACCTATCCGTTGAAGCACATGAAGAAGTGGCTGTACTGGCCATGGGCCGAGTACCGCGTGCTGCGCGACGCGCACACCGTCATCTTCACGACGGAAGAAGAACGCACGCGCGCGCGTCAGTCGTTCTGGCTGTATCGCGCGAACGAGCGGATCGTGCCGTTCGGCACGACGGTGCCGCCGCTCGACGCCGCGCCGCTGCGCGAAGCGTTCCTGCAGGCCGTGCCCGGTCTGCGCGGCAAACGCATCGTGCTGTTTCTCGGCCGCGTGCACGCGAAGAAAGGCTGCGATCTGCTGATCGACGCGTTCGCCCGCGTGGCCGGCCGCGATCCGTCGCTGCATCTGGTGATCGCCGGTCCGGATGAAACCGGTTGGGGCGCAACGTTGCGCGCCCAGGCCCAGGCGGCGGGCGTCGCGCATCGGTTGAGTTTGCCCGGCATGTTGCAGGGCGATCTCAAGTGGGGCGCGTTCCATGCGAGCGACGTGTTCGCCCTGCCCTCGCATCAGGAAAACTTCGGCGTGGCGGTAGCCGAAGCGCTCGGTTGCGGACTCCCCGCGCTGATCTCCGACAAGGTCAACGTGTGGCGCGAAATCGAAGCGGACGGCGCGGGTCTGGTGGCGCCCGACACCGTCGACGGCACCGAGAAAAACCTGCTGCGCTGGCTCGATCTCGACGCCGCCGCGCGCGAACAGATGCGCGCGCAAGCGACTCGTACCTTCAACGCGCGCTTCCGGATCGAGACGATGGTGAGCGCGCTGACGGCGCTGCTGGAAACGAAGGGCGCCCCCGTCGATGAACGGGACGACTCGACGCCGCTCGCCACGCTGTGCGAAGCGACGCAGCACAGTCCCTGAATCCGCTTTAAAAAACACGGCTCAAAAAAAGATGGCGCGCAATTCACACTGCGCGCCATCTTCGTTTCCACCCTCGCCAGACCCCACTCAATCTCACGAACGACGCCTCACTGCTCCTTCATGAACGGCGTCAGCGTCGACGCCGCGATGGGCATCGCCTCGACCTGCGGCGTTGCCTGGATCGACATGACGGCGCTGTTGGCCGCTTCCGTGCGCGTGTTGCCCACGATATCCGGGACATCGAGCTGACGCACCAGATGACCGGCGAGGCGCAACGACAACGCGGCGATCGTGATGGTCGGGAAATTCGCGCCAACCGTCGGAAACACCGAACTGCCGCCCACATACAGATTGCTGATCCCATGCACCTTGCAATCGCGATCCACCACGCCTTCGCGCGGCGAGTCGTGCATGCGCGTGGTGCCCATGTGGTGCCACGTGCCTTCCAGCTTCGCCGGCCATGCGCGGCCTTCGAGCGGCGCGTCGAGTTGCACGTCGGCGACGCCGGCCAGTTGCAGCTCCTGCGCGAGTAGCGCGAAGGTTTTGTCGAAGGTGCGTTGCACCTGATCGCCCAGACGCCATTCGACCCGCACACGCGGCATGCCGAAGCGGTCGCGTTTGTCGGCCGACAGCGTGACGCGGCTATCCGGATCGGGCACGGCTTCGACGATCGCCTGCAGCGTCACGTCGGTGATCAGCGCCGGCCATTGCAGCAAGCGCGTCAAGCCATACCCGACGGTATCCAGCGGATGCGCGATCATCGTCTCGATGTCCCGCTTCAAACTGCGCCCGGGCTGATCCTTCTGCAACAAGGCTTCCTTGCAATGGATCAGCGCTTCCGAACCGGCGCTGCCTTCGCCATACCATTTCGAATAGAGCCACACGCGGGAATTCAGCAGCTTCTCGCGCGCCATCCATTCCTGCTTCGGCGCGAACTGCGACGAGATCTTCGTGCCGTGCGCCGACACCGCGGCGTTCTGATAGTGATACTTGATGTCGTACAGCTTGTTGCGCGCGTTGTCCGGCCGGAAGCGAACCTTGCCCGACATCATCCGCGGATGATCCATGAAGTAGCGGCCCACCAGATCGTTCGCGTTGCCGAGACCGGCCGACTGCACGTCGTTCGACGCGAGCAACAGCCGCGCATTCTCGATCCCGCCGGTGGCCAGCACGAAAATTTTCGCCTGCATCGTGATGCGGCGGCCGCTGATCGTGCCGACTTTCACGCGGGTAATCGTGGTGCCGTCAGCGTTGGCGTCGATATTCAACACGTTCGCATGCAGGTACACGCGCACCCGCGACGATTGCGACAGCTCGTCGCGATACACCTTGCCGAAGCGCACCGGCGGGCTGAACTGGGCGACCGTGTCGCGCATGTCGCCGGTCGAGAGCGGCAGGCGACGCACGTCGGGACGACCAATCTCGCGTTCCCAGTAAGCCGGGTCGAAATTATGCGGGCCGAGCTTCAGCAGTTCGTGCGTGCGCGCGTAGTACGGCGCGAGTTCGTCGAGACCGAACGGCCAGCCGCTGTGCGCGATCCAGTCGCGCTTTTCGAAATCCCACGGGTCGAGCGGACGGCACCAGCCACCCCAACAGTTGCTGCTGCCGCCGAAGTAACGGCTGCGCGAGCCATCCGCGAACGAGTACGGTAAGCCGGCATTTTCACCGCGATAGAGGTCGCGCGTTTCGTCGTCGGGTCCGAAGCCGCCGCTCTCGAGCAGGCAGGCGTCCACGCCCGCCCTCGACAGTTCGAGCGCCAGCGTGATGCCGGCCACGCCGCCACCGATAATGCAGACTGTCGTTTCAATGACCGTGTTCTGAGCAACCGTACGAGTGTCGATGAACATCCCCTGCTCCCGTCTTCTTCATGCATTTCCGGCGTGCGTCCCTGGCGCTTGCCGACCCGCCCGGTCGGCCAAGCAGACTCACGCGCGCGTCGCGCCCCGGTGCCGATCGACATCGCCGTGGGCGTCGACCGGACGGCATCGACGTTCCCGTGGCAGCGCCCGGCCTATTCCGGACAGCACGACTTCGGCCTCCTCAGCGTAAAAACGCTGCGGTTCCATGTCTGTGGTTCAGGTCACTGAAGGAAACCGTTTCCGGATGAAACGGCACGGATTGCCCCCATACACGCCCTCGGCGTCGAGCGAACGATGTACGACCGACAACGGCGTCACCACCGCCGAACGGCCAATCGTCACGCCCATCTGCACGACGCACTTCGAGGTGATCCACACCCCGTCTTCTATAACGATCGGCGCGACCTGCAAATCCATCGTGGTGCTCATTTCGTGCGAGCCGGCGGTCAGGAACGTGCCTTGAGAAATGCAGACGTTCGAGCCGATGCGGATCGGCGCCTGGTTGTAGATCCACACGTCCACGCCGAACCAGCACTTGTCGCCCACTTCGAGATTCCACGGCGCCTTCACGCGCAGCGGATGCACGAACCGGCAACCGCTGCCGATCTTCGCGCCGAACAGGCGCAACAGCGCGACGCGCACTGACGACAGCGGCAGCAGTTTGTTGTTGATCACGCACGCTTCGAGCACGAACCAGATCAGCTCGATCAGCGGGCCGCGCGCCGCGCGATAGTTACCTTTTCCAGCCAGACTCAGGTCGATGACACGGCCGGCTTCGTGCGCCTGCTCGCCTTGTGGAACAGCTCCGATCTGCGGATCGTCGGCAACGTTACCCATCAGCTTTCTCCGAACCACGAACGGTGGTAAACAGATTGCAGCCCACACTGCAATTTCCTTACATTATGTTGCGGCGCCTTGCGCCACTCTGCGGCGTGGCCGTGTGGGCAAGCGTTTTGGCGGCTACGCGCGGCATGGATGGCGCACGATAGCTGTACCGTGACCGCATCACCCGGGGGACCATAATGAACAACTCGCTTCGACAACCCGCCGCCTGGCTGTTTCTCGCGCTCGCCGCGAGCGCCGCACCAGTACTCGCACTCGCGCAGAACAATCCCGCCCAGCCCGCACCGGCTACGAATGCCGGCACTAACGCCGGCACGACCTACGGCGCGCTCCCGCAGGCACCCGTCGATCGCCGCGCCAAACAGCGCACCAGCGAACAAACCCTGCTCGGCGCACCGCGTCCGTACGGCACCGCCGACATGCAGCAAGGCGATACGGACGACGCTCAACGCACCGCCCTGCTCAACGAACAACGCATGACGGTGCTGGGTGGCGGGCAAGGCGCGCAACCCGCGCTCGGCAAAGCTAAGGGCAACGGCAAGGCACCCGCGCCCGGCACTGCGCAACTGCGCGTGGCCGATCAGGCGGGACCGCAACTCAAGGCGGCCGACGGCCTGACGCCGGAAGGCGCCGTGAAGAACACGTACGCCGATCCGTACGCAACCGGCAAGCACGCCGTTTATCGTTCCCCGTGGTAAGTGCGCGTTCATGACGTGGGCCGCTTGCCGGATCAATCCGGCGCGGCTTGCTCCGCCGTGGCCGGTTTGCGCCGGCGCCGCAGCGCACCGGTCGAATGGCGTGCGCCGAAGTACGGCGCCTCGGCTTTGACCCGCTCGCCCGGTGTCTCTTCACGCACCCGCGAGACCCCGCCCAGGTGTTCTTCGAAGGTGCGAATCGTCGCCTCGGGCGAGAGCGCGCGCTCCGCATAGCTGCGCGCGGCCTTGCCCAATGCCGCGCGGCGCTCAGCGTCTCCCGCCAGCATGGTGAGCGCCGCCACCAAGGCCTTGGCTTTGTCCGGCGGCACCACCACGCCGCGCGGCGCGACCGCTTCATAAAGCGCCGTGCCGCGGCGCGCCATCGCCACCGTCGCACGGCCGCTCGCGAACATACCGGTGAGCTTGGAAGGCATCACCAGATCCGCCGCGTCGCCGCGTTGCGGCAGCACGTGAATATCGGCGAGGTTGAGCAGTTCGTTCAGACGCTCGGTAGGCTGCAACGGCATGAAGATGCAGTTGCTCAGGCCCGCGCAACGCTCGAGCAGACTTTCGCGCGCCGCGCCGCTGCCGCAAAAAACAAACGTGAGATCGGTTCGCCCGGCCAGCATCACGGCCGCATCGGCGAGCGTTTCGATGCCCTGCTTCGCGCCCATGTTGCCCGAGTACAGCACCACCTTCTGTCCAGCGGGAATACCCAGTTCACGGCGATAGTCGCTCACGCGCGACAGCGGAAAAATGGCCGATACATCGACCCAGTTCGGCAGGCAGACGATGCGCGAAGGCGCCACGCCTTTCGCGGCCGCGCGCGCGCTCATCTGCCGCGTGATCGACGACACCGTATCGAAACGCCGCAACAGCGCGCTCTCGATCCAGCGCGCGAGACGCGCGCCACGCGAGCTTTTCAGCAGGCCCAGCTCGAACGCCGCATCGACCTCGTAGTCCTGAATGTGCAGCCACGCGCGCGCGCGCGTCACGCGTGCGAGGGTCAGCGCGGCGGGGGCGCACATCACGGTGGGCGCGATCAGCATGACCGCGTCGGGACGCCAGACGGCCTGCCAGGCGATCAAGGGCAGCGAACTCAGCGCGAAGCTCGCGAGGTGCACCATGCGCTTCAGGCCGCTCGGCCGCGACGGCACCCACAGCGGCGCGCGCCACACCGCCACGCCGTCGCGCATTTCATGCTGATAGCGCCACGCCGCGTAGCCCGCCGTCACGCGCCACTCGGGGTAATAAGGCGGTGCGCACACCACGCGCACCTCGTGCCCCCTGCGGGCCAGCAGCACGGCCATTTCCGCCGTGTACTTGCCTGTCCCCGTCAGTTCCGGCGCGTAGTTGATGCCGTAGATCAGGATCTTCATTATGACTGCCAGAACAAGTTAGGGCTTCACGGGCGCGACGCCGCAACAGCGCGCGTCAATCGCTCAACATCAGGGCACAGCCTCGGGCAATATTCGCGGCGGCCGAGGGCGGATCGAAACGGCGGATCACGTCCATGCAGCGATGCGCGGCGCCGCCGGCGTCGGCGAAAGCCTCCATCGCCTTGAGCATGGTGCGCTGCAGGCCGGCCACGTCGCCGGCGGTAAACGCATAGCCGCTCACGCCGTCGATCACCAGTTCCGGGACACAGCCGCAACTCTCGCTGACCACCGCCGGGCAACCGTGCGCGAGCGCCTCGTTGACCACCAGGCCCCACGGTTCGCTATAGCTCGGCAGCACCATGCAGGTCGCGCCGTAGTACTCACGCGTGAGCGGCTCGTCCTGCAAACTGCCGGCAAACGTGACCGCGTCTTCGAGCGCGAGTTCGGCCACCTTCGCATGCAACACGTCGGCCATCGGCCCGGTGCCGACAATGCGCAGCTTGGCTGCCGGAATACGCCGCCGCAAACCGGCGAACGCTTCGATCAACGTGCCGATGCCCTTCTCTTCCGAAAGCCGCCCAACGTAGAGAAACACCGGCGGATTGCCCGCGCGTGCGGCGACCCGCTCGACCAGCGCGCGCTCCGGCGAAAACGAGCCGGGCAGCGCCGCGGCCTGGCACGGTACGAAGATCTTGTCGCGTTTCGCACCGAGCGACAGCAGATACTCGCGGCTGCGTTCGCCGAAACCGAAATAGCCGTCGCACAGCGAGAAGAACACCCGCTTGGGGATCGACGTGAGCAGCTTCTTGGGCCGGTCGCGCGCGGTGGAATCGCAAAAGACCGCACGCCGTTTGCCCGTGACGATGCACGCCGCCAGCATCGCCCAGTATTCCGGACGGTGATAGCCGGGCAGCACGATCAGATCCGACTTGGCGCGCAGCACTTCCCACGTGAGGCGGGAGATCAGCTTCAGCCTCGGCACGTCTTCGTAGCAGCCGTCGAAGAGTTTCTGCATCGGATAACGATGGAACGAATAATCCACGTCGGAGAAGCCGATCCGGTCATGCTCGGTATCGGCGATCTGCACCATCGAATAGCGGATCGCGCCCGACGCCGAGATGTTATGCAGGGCGGAGAACACGACCCCCTTATGGCGCGACCATACGACGTTGTGGAAGATCGTGACTGACGCGGTCATGTGTGTGCCACTCCAAAAAAAGTCGTCCGTGCGTGCGTGGCGCGGTCCGCGCCCGCACTGCATTCAAGGCATTGCCAGAAGCCGCTGTCGCGCGGCTATGCCTGCAACGCGGCGGCGTTCGAGCCGGCGTGCAGTTCGACGAATTCCCTATACGTGGCCGCGATACCCTCTTCAAGCCCGATCGTGGCGCGCCAGCCCATCTGCGCGAGCCGCGAGACGTCGAGCAGCTTGCGCGGCGTGCCGTCGGGTTTCGAGGCGTCGAACACCAGTTCGCCTTCGAAGCCGACCACCTTGCAGATGCATTCGGCCAGTTCGCGAATCGACAGATCCTCGCCGACGCCGACGTTGAACAGCCCTTCCGTCACGTTGTGCTCGAGCATGAACAAAGTCGCGGCGGCCAGATCGTCGACATGCAGGAACTCGCGGCGCGGCGTGCCCGAACCCCACACCGTCAAGCTCGCCGCACCGCCCAGGCGCGCTTCGTGGGCCTTGCGCAGCAGCGCCGGCAACACGTGACTGCTGGTCAGGTCGTAGTTGTCGTTGGGGCCGTACAGATTGGTCGGCATCAACGCGACGTACTGCGTGTTGTACTGGCGGTTGTAGGCGTCGCATAGCTTGACGCCGGCAATCTTCGCGATCGCGTACGCGTCGTTGGTGGGCTCCAGCGGCGAGGTCAGCAGATATTCCTCGCGGATCGGCTGCGGACATTGCTTCGGATAGATGCACGACGAACCGAAGAACACCAGCCGCTCCACCTGCGCGCGATACGCCGCGTGGATCACGTTGGCTTCGATCACCAGGTTCTGATAGATGAACTCGGCCGGCCGCGTCGCGTTCGCGAGAATGCCGCCTACGCGCGCGGCAGCCAGCAGCACCACGTCGATCCGCTCGGTTTCGAAAAAGAGCTGCACGGCGGCCTGATCCGTGAGATCGAGCTCCGCATGCGAACGGGTCACCACGTTCGGATACCCCGCAGCGGTAAGCTGCCTGACCAGCGCGGAGCCGACCATGCCGCGATGGCCCGCGACGAAAATGCGTGCTTGTTGGTTCATGGCCGTTACTCGTGATGTTCCAGCGCCGTGAATCCGGCCAGCGTGACGAGCGCGTCACGTCTCGCGATCTGATAGTCCGAGCGCACCATTTCCTTGACGAGCGACTCGAACGAAGTGGTCGGCTTCCAGCCGAGCTTCGCATGCGCCTTCGACGGATCGCCGAGCAGCGTCTCGACTTCGGCCGGCCGGAAGTAGCGCGGATCGACGCGCACGATCACGTCGCCGGGCGACATCTTGATCTCGCGCCCTTCGACCTTTTCGACGATGCCGACTTCATCCACGCCGCTGCCTTCGAAGCGCACGGTCACGCCCAGTTCCGACGCCGCGTGCTGCACGAACTGCCGCACGCTGTACTGCACGCCGGTGGCGATCACGTAGTCCTCCGGCATTTCCTGTTGCAGCATGCGCCACTGCATCTCCACGTAATCGCGGGCATGGCCCCAGTCGCGCAGCGCGGACAGATTGCCGAGATAGAGCGTCTTCTGCATGCCGACCGCGATCCGCGCCACCGCGCGCGTGATCTTGCGCGTCACGAAGGTCTCGCCGCGCACCGGCGATTCGTGATTGAACAGAATCCCGTTGCACGCGTAGAGTCCATAGGCTTCGCGGTAATTGATGGTGGTCCAGTACGCGAACAGCTTGGCGACCGCGTACGGGCTGCGCGGATAGAACGGCGTGGTCTCCGACTGCGGCACCTGCTGCACGAGGCCGTACAGTTCCGAAGTCGAGGCCTGATAGAAACGCGTCTTCTTTTCGAGCCCGAGAATCCGGATCGCTTCGAGAATCCGCAGCGCGCCGAGGCCGTCCGCGTTGGCGGTGTACTCCGGTTCCTCGAACGACACCGCGACATGGCTCTGCGCCGCGAGGTTGTAAATCTCGTCGGGCTCCACGCGTTGAATCACGCGCAGCAGGCTGGTGGAGTCGGTCAGATCCGCGTGGTGCAGGAAAAGCCGTTGGTCCGGATCGTGGGGATCGCGGTAGAGGTGATCGATACGGTCTGTATTGAACAGAGACGATCTGCGTTTGATGCCATGTACGTCGTAATTCTTGGCGAGCAGCAGCTCCGCCAGATACGACCCGTCCTGTCCGGTAATGCCGGTGATCAGCGCGACCTTGCGTTCCATGGAGCGACTCCTCGTGTGAGCTTCTAGATTTAAGTACCGGCGCCCGCCGCCTGGTTGAACGGTCCGCGGCGGGCTCCGTTGTCAACCTGCAATGCTGTCGTAACCGTAATACCCACCCTGATAGCCCGAACCGAGGAACGCGCCTTCCTGCGGCACGTCGGTCAGCAGCACACCCCTGAGCGCGACCCCGCCGTTGCGCAGCCGCTTGGCCGTTTCAGCGATCTCGTTCAGCGGATGGCGGCCATGGCGTACCACCAGCAGCGTGGTGCCGGCGTGCTTGCCGATCAGCGTGGAGTCGGTCACCGCCAGTACCGGCGGCGTGTCGACGATCACGAGGTCGTAGTGCGATTTCAGTTCTTCGAGCATCGTTTCGAAGCGTTTGCTCATCAGCAGTTCGGACGGATGCGACGGCAGCGTGCCCTTGGCGAGCACGTCGAGGCCGGGCAGCACGTCGCGCTGCACCATCGACATCAGATCGCCACCGCTCAGCACGTCGGACAAACCGGGCTGATGGCCGATGCCGAAGTGCGAGTGCACGTCGCCGCGCCGCATATCGCCGTCGATAATCAGCACGCGCTTGTTCGCCGACGCCACCAGCGCTGCCAGATTCACGGAGAGGAACGACTTGCCGGTATCGGGCCGCGAGCCGGTGATCATCACGACGTTGTTCTCGGCGTGATCGAGCGAGAGCTGCAACGAGGTGCGCAGATTGCGCACGCCCTCCACCGCGATATCTTCCGGCGCCTGTTGCGCGAGCACGTGCAAGCCCCGGCGGCGCAGCATGACGTTTTCCTGCAGCCGCAACTGGGTCTGGCTGCGCGGCACGACCGCGAACACCGGCACACCGAGCACGGCCTCGAGTTCGTCCGGACGTTCCACGCCGCCGTACATCGCGCGCTTGAAGAAGGTCAGCAGAATGCCGAGCAGCAGGCCGCCGCCGAGCGCGATCAGAATCGCGATCACACGCTTCGGCCGCACCGGTTCGTCGGGCGCTTCCGCGAAGTCCACCACCCGCACGCTGCCCACCTGGCCGGCCTTGGCCACGCGCAATTGCTGCGCGCTGTTCAGCAGATTCGTGTACAGCTCGGTGTCGACATGCACGTCGCGCAACAGACGCAAGGCCGTCTGCTCCGTATCCGGCATCACCGCCACGCTGCGGTTCATATTGGCGGCGGCGCCCTGCAACGCGGCGATCTGTGCGTCGAGCGCGGCCACCGCCGGGTGATTCGCGGTGAAGCGTTGCGACATCTCAGCGCGTTGCTGTTGCAGATCCATCAACTTGGTTTTGTTGTCGACGATCTGCTGCAGCAGCAGACGGCTTTCTTCGCCGAGGTCGACCGTGCCGTGCGTGTTGCGGAACTTGTTGTAGCGTTGCTCGGCGTCGTCGAGTTCCTTGCGCAAGCCCGGCAATTGCTGATCGAGGAAGGCCAGCATGTGCTCGGCTTCGGTCGAACGGCTCTCCACGTCCTGCTTGACGAACTCGCGCGCCATGCTATTGACGATCGCGGCGGTCAGACCGCTGTCGCCGCCTTCGAGGCTCGCGCGGATGATGCCGGACTGCAGCGTGGTTTCCTGCACGACCAGCGCTTTCTGCAGGCGGTCCACCGTGCTCAGCGTCGAGGCGCGCGTCAGTTCGTAACGCGAGCCGGGTGCGCCGACCAGCTTGTCCACGTGCAGCGCGATCGGGCCGTCGGCGGTATCGGTCTGCACCGTTTCGCCCACCTTGCCCGACAGGATCGCAATGCCGTTCTTGTCGCGTAGCACGTATGAATTGTCGCTGCCGGCAATCAGCGTGAAGGTCGTGTCGTACATTTCCTTCGAGGTGTCGAACTGCGACACCGAGATGCTCTCGTCACCCCATGCATAGCCCGACAGGTTGATGAATTGCGGCAGCTTGAACCCCCACTGCCCGTTCACCAGCCCCGCGATCATGCCGCCGATCACCGGCATGTAGCGCGGCGCGGCCGAAATATCGAGGTGCAGCGTCTTGACGGTTTCCTCTGTGACGAGCCGCGACTTCAGCAACTCGATCTCGGCGGCGGTCGACGGTTTGGTGTCGAACATGCCGGTGAGCGGCGGCAACGAATCCTTGCCGTTCGCGTTGTTGTTCGCCGTCTTGTCCTCGACGTGGAACAGCACATCCGCGCGATACGTCGGCGGCGCGAGGAAGGCGTACGCGCACCCCAGCGCGAGCGCGATCAGCGTCACCATCACGATCGTGCGCCAGCCGCGCACGATCGTTCGCAGATAGTCCGACAGGTGCAGCTCGTCCGGTCCGGACACGTCGGTGTAGCGATTTTCGAAGTTGATTGCCATTTTCTTCACCCAACAAAGCCCGGCGGTTCAAGGTCAATTTGTACGTTTTTTATTTCGCAAGGACAGCGCCCGTCACGGCCGCGTTGATCGCCGGCAGCAGCAGGTTCAGAACACGGTTGAAGCGGACCAGTCCGCCCTGACCGACATACACGACGTCTTTCGGTTGCAGCTCGAACTGATTGGCGAGCAGCATCGACACCGGCGACGTGGCGTCGAGGTGATAGACCTGCGGCGAATCGCTCGTCGAATTGCGGATCACGAACAACTGGCGAGCCGCGGCCGTGTTCGAATCGAAACTGCCGCTGTCGGAGATGGCTTGCGAGAGCGTCAGCGAGCCGTTGCGCATCGGCATGATGGTCGCGGGCTTGTTGACCTCGCCCATCACATACACGCCGCTGTCTTCGCGCGATGCCACCCGCAGCATGTCGCCCGCTTGCAGGTAGATGTCCGACGGATTGCGACCGCGCTTGATCAGATCGTCCACGTTGATCTGATACGTGACGCCATTGCGGATCAAGTCCACGCGGCTGCGGTCCGCATTCGGGCTGAAGCCGCCGCCCTGGCTGATCGCCGTGGTCAGCGACATCGGAATGTCGTTGAGCGATTGCGCGCCGGGGGTGCGTACTTCGCCGTCCACGTAGACCTGCGCGTTACGGAACGAGGCGACCCGCACCGTCACTTCCGGCTTCTGGTACACGTTGCTCAGGCGGCGATGCAGTTCCTTCTGGATCGACGCCACGTCCTTGCCGGCCACATGCACGGTGCCGGCGTACGGAAACTGCACGTCGCCGTTTTCGTCGATCAGAAAGCCGGGCGCGGCGTCCGTGGTCTTGGCGTTCTGCGCCGGTTGCCCGAGCGCGGCGGCCAGTTCCGGGTGATCCCACACGACGATCTGCAGCACGTCGCCGGGACCGACCTTGTAGGCCGTCGGTTTGCCGAACAGCGCTGCCGTCTGCGGCGGCAACGCCATCGACGACTGCGCCGCGTTCATCTTGCGCAGCAGCGCGAGATTGATATCGGTGATCGGAATCTGCTGTTGCGCCGAGGGCTCGGTGCTGTAATCCCCACCCGTGTCCTGCAGTGCGGCCGGCGTGATCATCCGTTGGCCCGGGACGCTGCCGCATCCGGACAGCAGTGTTGCAGTAGCGAAAACCAGGAGACTTCCCGTGCGTATACCAAGCGAGCTCATGATGTTTCCTCCTTGCGCCACGGCGTTGGTCCTCAGGGGAGGTCGCGCCAAGCGTGCTTGTTAACTACTTCTTAGTAAGCGTTTCGATGCACCAGTCCGGCAACGATCGTCGCGCCGATGATCCGCATGTCGAGTGCGAACGACCAATGCCCCAGGTAGTACAGGTCATGTTCGACGCGACGCTCCATCTTTTCGATGCGGTCCGTTTCGCCACGAAAACCATTGATCTGCGCCCAACCCGTAATGCCCGGTTTGATGCGGTAGCGATTGATATAGCCAGCGACCACTTTCTGATAGAGGTCGTCGTGCTCGAGCGCATGGGGACGCGGTCCAACGACCGACATATCGCCACGCAACACGTTGAAAAATTGCGGCAGTTCGTCGAGGCTCGTGCGGCGCAGGAAGGCGCCCACTCGCGTGACGCGCGCGTCGTGACGCGTGGCCTGGCTCACCGTGCCTTTAGCCTCGGTGTGCAGACGCATCGAGCGAAACTTGTAGATGGTGAAGACGCGGCCGTCGGCGCCCTTGCGCTTCTGCTTGAACAGCACCGGCCCGCGCGACGAACACTTCACCGCGATCGCGATCGCCAGCAGAATCGGCATGAGTCCGAGCAACGCGCTGGCGGCAAACAGGCGGTCGAAGATTTCCTTCTTCAGCATCGAACTGGCCGATAGCGGCGACGCCACCAGATTAATCGCCGGCACGCCGAGCAGATCGATCACGCCGCTGCCTTCGAACAGCGCAAGGCTGCGTACGTCCGGCATGAAACGGATGTTCACCAGGTCGTCGCGGAACTCGCCGATCAGCGAGCAGATCAGCGGCTCTTCGGTGAGCGAGAGCATCAGCCACAGTTCGTGAACGTCGTTGGTGCGGATGTAGTCGGCCAACGCGTCGACCTTGTCGAACACCGGCACACGCGCGGCGGTCACGGGCGCCACATCGGGGCGCGTGTTGTACACGGCGGTGGCGCGAAAACCGGTGGTCGGCGCGGAATCGATACGGCGCAGAATCGCGTCGCACTGCGAGCCGCTACCGACAATCGCGACCTGATGCAGATTCATGCCGGCGCCGCGCGCACGCGCCAGCGCGGCATGGGCGATCAGCCGGTAAGCGATCAGGAGACCACCCGTTACCGCCGTCCAGTACGAGAACCACAAACGCGACACGAAGTCCGCGCGATGCAGCGAATACATCAGGACCAGCGCCGAGGCTTGCACCATCAGCCAGGCCAGCGACACCTGGCCGGCCAGTTGCAGCTTGGAGCGGCCGCGCCACGATTCATACACCCCAAAAGCCGGAAAGATGGCCAGCGCGAACGCGGCGCAAAACATCACGAGCGCCCAATAGAACCCGGATTGAGCGAGGTAATCGAAGCGGATCTGCGACGCAACCGCCGCCCCCGCCAACACCAACGCGACATCGAAAACTCGCGCGAGCAAATCCTGAAACTTGCGCATTTTGCTTACCTCGTTCTTGCCGTTCTTGTTCGCAAATGAGTCCTGGCCTTGATGCTGACGAACGCTGCCGGATCGGGCGCTGGCCTACCCGATTTCCCTGCGATGAGAAGACGCGGAACGACCCGCGTTTTCTCACGGACAGCGACCGTAGTTGTCGTTGAACCTCACAATGTCGTCCTCACCGAGATAGGTGCCGGACTGGACTTCGATGATTTCGAGCGGCACCTTGCCCGGGTTTTCGAGCCGGTGACGAGTGCCGAGCGGAATGAAGGTCGATTCGTTTTCGCTCAGCAGGAACTGCTCTTCGCCGCGCGTGACGAGCGCCGTGCCGCGCACCACCACCCAGTGTTCGGCGCGGTGGTGATGCAGTTGCAGCGACAGTTGCGCACCCGGCGAGACGACGATGCGCTTGACCTGGAAGCGCTCGCCGTGATCGATCGAATCGTAGAAGCCCCACGGGCGACGCACCTTGCGATGCGCGTCGGCCTCGGGCGCGTGCTGCGCCTTGATGCGCGACACCAGTCCCTTGACGTCCTGCACGTGCGAGCGGTCGACTACCAGCACGGCGTCGGCGGTTTCGACCACCACTACGTTGGTGGTGCCGACGCAGGCGACCAACCGGCCTTCGGAGTGCGCGTAGCTCGACACCGCGCCTTCGAACGTCACGCGGCCGCGCCCGGCGTTGCCGTTGGCGTCTTTGTCCATCGCGGCCCAGACGGCGTCCCACGAACCGAGGTCGGACCAGCCGGCGTCGAGTTTGACGACCACGCCCGAGGGATTGAACGGCGCGCTCGCCTCTGAAGTCGCCGTGCTGCCGGCGGCGCTCACGCCGTCCGCCGATTCCGTTGCGGGCGCATCGGTCTCGGTCAGCCGCTCCATCACCGCGTAGTCGATCGAATCCGCCGGGGCGCTCAGAAACGCGTCCAGCAGCGGTCGGAAATACGCGCCCTCCGTCTTGCCGCCGGTGAAGGCGCGCTCGCACGCCGCATGCATCTCCGGCTGCAGACGCTTCAGCGTGTCGAGCCACACGCTCGCCCGCACGATGAAGATGCCGCTGTTCCACCAGTACGTTCCCGCTGCCACGTACTGCGCCGCGATTTCTTCCGCGGGCTTCTCGACGAAACCGTCAATCTCGTGGCTGCCGTCGGCGAGAGCCGCGCCGATACGGATATAGCCGAAGCCGGTATCGGGCCGGGTCGGCGGTACGCCCAGCGTTGCGATCGCGCCCTGCTCCGCGTAGCGGGCCGCGCTTTCCAGCGCGCCCTGCAAGGCGGCGATATCGGCGATGGAATGATCGGCCGGCATCACGATCAGAATCGCGTCGTCGCCGTCGGCGCACGCGAGCGAGGCCGCGAGAGTCAACGCGGGCGCCGTATCGCGGCGTGCCGGTTCGACCACCAGCCGCGCATCGACGCCATTGGCATGCAGTTGCTCGGCGATCACGAAGCGGTGTTCCTCGCCGCACACGATGATCGGCGCGGCGTCGACCTTCCAGCCGGACGGAAAACCGTTCATGCGGCGCGCGGTAGCTTGCAGCAGCGAATCGGAACCGACCACGTCGATCAGTTGCTTCGGATAGTTCTCGCGCGAAACCGGCCACAGGCGCGTGCCCGAACCACCCGCGAGAATGACCGGGACAATGCGCGCACAACGCGCGCCGGCCGCTTCGGCCATTGCACCGTTCGGCCCGGCCGACGCAGCGCTCACCACTCCCTGAGTCAACATGTTTCTAATCCTTATAATTTTCAAAAAACGACGGAAATACTGTCCGCGGGCCGCGCAACGCACGGCCTCGTGGTTGGCCCCGTCAGCACTATTCGCCGACCATGCGGCGGCTTTGAATCCGGAACTCGGTGGGGGAAATTCGCATCCGCTTGCGGAACACTTTCGCGAGGCGGTCACCGTTGCCCATGCCGGTGCGCCGCGCGATCTTGTCGACCGGCAGCTCCGATTCGGTCAGCAGGCTGCAGGTCACCGCGAGGCGTTCGTGCAACAGAAAACTCGAGGGCGTGATGCCCATTTCCATCTTGAAGCGACGTAGAAAGTTGCGCTCGCTCATCGCGGCGAATTGCGCGGCGTCGGCGATCGAAATGGACTGCTGGCAGTTTTCCTGTAGCCAGCGTGCCGCCGCGCGGACTTTGTCGCCGGGGCTCAGACCGCCGTCCTCGCCGAGCAGCGGCGCGAGGTTCGAGCAGGAGTCGGCGAGCAGACGCTCGGCCACCGTGCGAGCCGGACCGCCGCCCAGATCGCGCTTGATCATCGCGAGCGCGCTGCGCATCGATTCGAGGCGGTCGCCGGCGTCGGCGCTGGTGACTGCGTTGGTGGTGGCGTTGCTGCTGGTATTCGCGCCGGATTCCGTCGGGCGCGCGGCGCCCGGTTGCTGGCCGAATTCGCCCGCCTCTTTGCCGTCGGGCAGGTAGGCCGCGTCGAGCAGCGCACGTCCTTCGGCGATCGGCCGGATCATGCCGGTGTTGCGGCGCACCCGGCGCAACCACGCGATCAACCGTTCGTCACCGGCGGCGGCGAAGGCGCCCTTGCCACCCGCCACGTACAACGCATCGAAGCCGCCGTAATGCCTGGCGTCGAGGCCGTCGGTCCAGACCCGCAGCGCGGACGACGAGGTCACCATGCCGCCGTCGGCCGACAGGAACGACACGTCGTACAGCCAACCGCCGGAGCCGGACGAAGCCAGTTCGTTCGCTACCTGGAACACTTCGGCAACGACGCCTGCGCCCTGCAGCGAACAGTCGTTGAACATCAGTATCGCGATGCGACGCATTCCCTTGTTCGGAGCGTGCACCCAGCGCAGCATTGCAGACTCGAGACTCGCGCAGGTCATAGTCATCCTCGTCAGAAAACGGATCTACTTTTCACCTTGAACGGCCACACAGAGAGGCCGGCTCTGTGCAGTGCATCATAGTCACCGTAAATCAAGCATTTAGCCGCCATGACCGATAGAGCAGACATGTTGGCGTGCGAATGGGGTGACCAGCCAGTGATATTCGGAACAATTCTTCCCGGTCCGAATTTTCAACGAATTAATTGCCGATTCGCCATATGAAAGAATTGGCGTTCTGCGAATGTTAATGCAAATAAAAAGCCTATTTCGTTCGCCAGCACACATACGGCAACTGCTCGAAATATCGAAGCTACAATTTGTTCTCGACCGACATTCGACTGCTTTGAAGGAGTTTTTGCTTTATTTTTCAGTCTATCGAGCACAAGCTGCTTTGCCCCTCCAACATTCACCTGCCTGACGCCAATTCGACTTTCTTCTGACGATACAAACCGGCGAGCGCATTAATGGAAAGCATCGCCTAATATAAGCACTTCAGCACGAGGCAAAATTATTTAATTGGTTGTTATTGGATCGGCAGAATATAAAGGCGACGATTAATGTTTCAAACGTGAAACACGGTTAAAAGACTGCTTTAGCGAATCCGGCAATAGACGGGCCAATGGCGGAATGTGTCGGCTGCAAGACGGTACATTTCCGCCAGGGAATTGCGGAAATACACTATGTTGTTTGCGCAACACCTCGGCGCATGCGGCGGGTCAAGGCGGGTTCGACCTGGTGCGATAGCAGTGCGCAGACGAATTCGCGCTCGAACAACCAGACGGGGAAGACATGTCGAACGGATGCGAACATCGCGTGCGGCGCAGGCTCGCCGGCGCCTGGGGCACGTATGCACGGACCTTGCGTGCGCTCGCCTCGATGCTGGCTGTCATGCTGTCCGTGTTCTGTGCCGGGCAGCGCAGCACGGCCGCTGCCGCGCCGGACTCCGAGGTGACCAAGGCCGCCGACAAGGCGGAGTTCGGCGCCGACGGCAGGAAGTGGTCCACGTGCGCGGCGGAAAACGGCGTCTGTCGATTCAACGGCACGCGCGACGTGCTGTATGGCACGATCGAACAGCACGTGGTGAAAACTTTCTCGGGCAGTGCCGACTGCAATAACGGCGTGTTCGGCGATCCGGCGCCTGGTGCGGACAAACGCTGCGCGGTCGCACTGACGGAGCGTCGCGCGGACGCGCCGGGCAACCAAACGTCCGCGGCGGCTTCCGCTTCCGCAAGCAACGGCAACGGCAACGGCAACGGCAACAGCAACAGCAACGCCAACGCCAACACGACGCTGGCAATCCCGGCCGCTGTTGCGGCGACCGAACCTAAAGCCCCACCCGGCCAAGGCATGCGCTGCTCCGCGCCCACCTCGCAAGTCGGCACGACAGCCAGCGGCGTATTGCTCGAAGCCGACACGCCCAGCGACGGGACACGCCTGTTCGCAGCCGCCCGCCCGTTCGCCTTGGTGTTCGTCACGCGCCCCACGCAAGCCGACACACTGGTCTGGCAGATGCGCGACAGCTGGAACGCCGTGCGTGCCAGCGGACGCTTCGCCGTGCCGGCGGGCGCGACGCTCTCCACGCTCAGTTGCGCGTCCACGGTGGCCGGTTACTTCGCCGTTTCCGCGTCGCTGGAGCGCGCACATGGGCAACTCGACTCGCGCGGCACGCGTCCCGCCGGTATCGCTACGTTCGGCGTGCTGCCTGATATCGCAGCCACGTTGCCCGCGGTGCGCTTTGCTTCCGAAGATCTGCATCGTTTCGGCGGCCAGGGCACCGCGTATCTCGCGCCAGGGCAGCATTGTTGCGACGGCGACGGCTACCGTCCGGTCTATACCGCACTCGGCCTCTCGTGGGTCAACGACAACCGGAACTGGTACGTCGAGGAGCCGAAGCAAAGCGGCACCTTCAATCCCGCAAGCAAACAGATCACACCCTTCTTCCAACGCGGCGACATCATGCGGCTGATCCAGCTCGACGGCATTCCCGCCTGGGCCAGTCCGACCGGCAAGGAAACGCACAGCTACGCGCCCACGTCGCTCGCGCAAATGAAGGAATACATGGCGCGCGTCGGCGCCGAATCGAACCGCGTGCGCACGACCTATTTCCCGCAGCAGCGCGACAACTACTATCAGGTGACATGGGAGCCGGACGCCGACGGCGGCTTGCCATGGCGCGACAGCGACGCGAATTTCATCGCCATGTACAAGGCCGTGTGGGAAGGCATCCATCAGACCGATCCCCATGCGGTGGTGATGGGGCTGACGTATTCGTCGGTGCAGGGCAACGTCAAGTGGATGCGCCGTCTCGGCCCGCAAGGCATTGGCCGCTATATGGACGGCATGTCGATTCACGGCTATTACGACATCGGCACGTCGCCGTCGCATCCGCCCGAACGGGTTGCCGATACCGGCAACCAGGGCACCGTGTCCGGCGCGTTGCCCGCGTCGATGCGCGCGCTGCGCCATGAGATGCGTCTGTATCTGAAGCCCGGCGCGCCGCTATTCGTGACGGAGACCGGCATCAGTTACGACATCGGCGAGTCGTACGGCAAGAACACGCCCAGCGCGAACGTGTTGTACGCGCAGGCCGCAGTGGTGGCGCGCACGCATCTGATCCTGCTCGGCGAAGGCGCGGACATGACCTACATCTTCTACCTCGCGGATATGCCGGACGCCGCGCCCGGCTACGGGATTTTCTTCGAGCTCGATCATGCATCCGGCGCCTACGGTCCGGCGCGAATCAGCCCGAAACCCGCCGCGCTCGCGGTGGCTGCGATGACGCGCATCGTCGACGGCACCAGCACGCTCGGACCGCTCAAGGCCTTGCCCGAAGGCGTCTATGCGTACGCGTTCCAGCGGCTCGGCGGCGGCAAGATCGTGACCGCCCTCTGGACCCACGACAACGACGCATGGAACGCGAGGTCAGGGTTCGACGCGAACCGCAGCGTGGACTACAAGCTGCGCGTCGACGCACCCGGCACTGCGGGCAACGTGAGCGCGTTGGACATGATGGGCAACGCCACGAGTTTGCCGTACCGCGACGGCGTGGTGAGTCTGAAACTCTCGCCCGCGCCGCTCTACGTGGTATCCGGCAACGCCAGCGTATTCAAGGACGCGGTCACTACACCGGAGGGCTACGTGGCGCGCTAGCGGCGCGATCCGATGGTAGTTCGTCGTGATATGACAGGGCGGGTGATGATTGGCGCACACAGCATTCGCGCGGCCAAGGGTTAGCATGATTCTCGATACGCAGGAGCCGACGCCTCGCTATGAACGGCCTTGCATGGACCTTACTGGTGCTGGCGGCAATGGTCGGCGCGTTTCTGTTCGCGACGATCGGCGCGGTGTTGCTCGCCTTGCTGCTGGCAAGCGTGTCGAGCCGGCTGACTAAAGACGACGAGCATCGCGACTATTAGCGTGATCGTGGTGACGCGTTGGCTCTACCCCCGCGCCTGAGCGATACCTGACTGATACCTGACCGATAGCTGAAAGCGCCGCCCGATTTGCCGGAGATCACATGCTGACCGAGATGGACTTCCTCGACATCGTCCGCCTGACGCCGTTGATCGCGATCGATCTGATCGTCGGCGATCACGAGGGCCGCGTGCTGATCGGTCATCGGCGCAACCGGCCGGCGCGCGGTACGTGGTTCGTGCCCGGCGGACGCATCCATAAGGACGAAACGCTCGACACCGCGTTCGCACGCATCGCCGACGCCGAACTCGGCATTGCCGGATTGAAGCGCTCGGGCGCGCGCTTCGAGGGCGTGTTCGAGCATCACTACAGCGACAACTTCGCCGACGAACCCAACGTTTCGACGCACTACATCGTGCTCGCCTACGCGCTGACGCTCGCCAGCGGCGCGCCGATCGGGCGGCCCGACCAGCACAGCGGTTATCTCTGGCTCGCGCCGACGGAATTGCTCGCGCGCGCGGATGTTCACGAGAACACCAAGGCTTACTTCCGTTAGCCGGCCTGGCGGTCAGGCGGTCGGGCGGTCAGGCAATTAGCCGCGCAAGCTTTCATCGAACCGCGCGGTTTGCACCGCGCTCGCCCATCCGCTCGCAAACTCATCCCGAGCGTGAGGTCGCCAACGCGCCACCCTATTCCGCTGAAGTATGATTGAGCCCTCCTTCAGGGCATCGAATCATTATGCGATCAACGGCAGCGAGGCTCGTTCGCGTTTCATCCTTTGCTTTGCTTGTGATTTTATGGCTCACCGCGTTGCCGGGCGTCGCCCGCGCGGCCGGTTGCGGCGCCGGCACGCTGGTCACCGTGGTGGCTCATCTCGACGACGATCTACTGTTCGTCGACCCTGCCATCGCCGAGCATCTCGACGCCGGCTGGTGCGTCACCACCGTGCATCTGATCGGCGGCGCCAACGGCGGCAACTTCGCTTACGTGCAGACGCGCGAACGCGCCTCGCGGCTCGCCTATGCCCGCATGGCCGGCGTGCCGAACGACTGGATCGAGTCGAACGTGACGATCGCCGGCAAGCTGGTGCATCAGATGGTGCTGAAAGCGAAGCCGCAACTGCGTCTGCTCGAACTGCGCCTGCCCGGCGGCGGTGTGCGCGGCGGCCGCGTGCCGCTCGGCCTGTTGTGGGAGCAGCACGCCACGCTCTCCACCTACCCGCTGAACGACAACGGCACCGTGCGCGTGCAATACGATCGCGACGGCCTGTCGGCCACACTGCAAGCCATCCTTGCGCAGGCGACGCTGATCTACACGCTCAATCCCGACACCGTTCCGTTCATCGAGCATCCCGATCATATTTACGCCGCGCGCATCACGCGGCACGTCGCGCAAACGCTCGGCAAGAGCGTGCCGATCGTCTACCACGTCACCTATCCGACCGGCGGCTGGCCCGCCAATCTTCCCAGCGCGGAAGTGCAGCGCAAGCGCGATATCGTCGCCAGCTATTTTTCGATCGACGGCAGCGAGTCGTCGCATGTGTTCGGCGAGTTTCAATGGGACGGCAACTGGATCGCGCGCCGCTATGCGTTTGCCGATCGGAGCGATCGGCGCGTGGCCGATTTCCAGTCGCATCCGATCCAGCTCTTCAACGCGGCCGCCAGCGAATGCCTGACCTCGGCGGGCCCGGGGCGCGCGCCGACGCTCGCCGCCTGCAACGGCTCGACCGACCAGCAATGGCGCTGGGACCCGCTCTCCGCCTATCCCGGCAATTCACGCAATGCGGCGCTCGTCAGCGTGGCGACGTCGCAATGCATTGCCGAGCGCGATGGTTATCTGACCGGCGAAACCTGCGATCAGTGGGACATCGCGCAACGCTGGACGCCATGGGACTTCGGCCTCGTCTATACGCCCATGCGGCACTGCCTCGGCGAAACCGGCGGCAAGCTCACCATGCGCGGCTGCGCGGCACTGACCACGCGCTTTCGCTGGGCAGCCACCCAGCACACCCAGGCGAACGATCTGCGGCTCGCCGGCGCCATGGCGGGCGATGTGAGCGGCACCGGCGAGCCATCGGCGGTGTATGTGCAGCGCCAACACGACGGGCCCGGCTTCAATGTCTATGCCGCGTCGCTCGCGAAGAGCGCACCGCCCGCGCTGTGGTACGCGAGCGCCGTGCCGTTCGATCCGCAAGCCACCGCGCCGAGTTGCGCGGGCAACGCGCTGTGCTTCGACAGCGTGCGCTTTCTGCTCGGCGATTTCGACGGCGACGGCCGCGCGGATCTGATGGTGATCTCCGCGCGTCAAGGCGGCACCGCTTTCTGGCTGCTGCGTAGTAACGGCAATCGTTTCGAAGCGCCGCGCCTGTGGCTGCAAACCGGACCCGCGTTCAAGCCGGAACGGACGCAGCAATACGTGGCGGCGGACTTCACCGGCACCGGCCGCGCCAGTGTGCTGATCGCGCAGAAGCGGGCCGATAGCGGACTCGATCTGTGGGTCGCGGCATCGCAACGCGTTACGGGGGCTGCACCGGCGCTCTTCGCGCAGGCGAAAACCATCGCGCAGAACGCTGATCTGCTCGCGGTCAAGGCATCGGGCTCGCGTGCGTCGCTCGCTGCGATAGAGGAACGAGACGGACGGCTGGCCGTCACGCCGATTGCCAACGACGGCACGCGCATGACCCTCGGCGAACGCAAACTCTTGCCAGCGAGTTTCGTCCCCGGCTTCATGAAAATTGCGACCGGCGCAGCGCAGGGACCGGATAGCAACACGCTGATGCTGCTGACACCGCATCTCGACGGGTCGAACAACGACGCGTCGATCGACGTCGCCACGCTCGACATGACGCAATCTGCCGGCGCACCGGTTCACACGGCTGGGTTGCACGGCATGTCGTGGTCGGATGTGTTTCCGGTGTTGGTGCACGACCGGCGCGGGGCAGCGCTCGTGCTGTATCGGCGAGTCGACGCGACGCTGGGGAATTTCTATTTCACCGGCGGCGCCCCGGCGCTGACGCTTTATCCGGCGGGACAAAACCTCGCGCTCGGCACCGCTCAGGAGTTGGGCGAATTGCCGGGGCTGTTTTCGGAGACGCTGCGAATCGACCGCCTCGCGCAGTAGCGCGGGCGGAACGATTCAGCGGAATTCAGGCGGGGATTGAAACAGGATTCGAGCCGAGACTCAAGCCGGGATTCAGGCAGCCACTCAGACAGAGATTCGCAACGGCTGCACGAATTTGCGCGCGATTGTCATATAGCGGTCCGCGGTGTCGTGCAGCGTATAGCCCGACAATTGCCGGTCGGCACGCGGCATATCGAGCGCGTGCAGCAGGGCGTTGCCGTAGGCATCGGGATCGGCGGTATCGACCAGACTCACGCCACCGAATGCCGTCGCGAAACCGAACGAAGCAATCCGGTTCGCGACGACCGGAATACCCGAGGCCAGCGCTTCCAGAAAGCCAATGCTCTGCGCCTCGAAACGCGAGGGCATCGCGAAGACCCGCGACGAGCGCAGAATCGCGGCCACATCGGAACGCGGCCCGCACACCTGCACTTTGTCCTGCAGACCGAGTTGTTCGACGAGCGCCACGACCGCCGCGTGATAGCTCACGTCTTCGACGACCCCGCACAACAGCAGCCGCGCAGCCGGTTCAGCTCGCAGCACGCGCTCGAAAGCACGCACCGTATGCAGCTGACTCTTGCAATCCATATAGCGGCCGAGCTGGACGATCTGCTTGGCCGGCACGTGCAAGGCGGGCGCCGGCGCATCGTCGTATTCCGCGAACTGCGAGGCGTCCACGCCGTTCGGAATCACCACCATCGACGGATGCCGGCCGATCTCGCGCAAGTAGTCGTCGATATTTTGCTGCGACACGCCGATGATCGCCTGCGCGCGACGCGACAGCAGACGCTCGGCGCGCTTCAACGCGCTGTTCTCGAAGTCGTTGACGCCCGAATGCATGACCCACGCGATCGGCGTATGAACCGGCAGCAGGCGCACATACATGGCGGCCAGGGTGGCATGCGCAACGATAAAGTCCGGCCGGAAACGGCGCACCACACGATACAGGTGCAACAGCTTGCCGATTCGCCCATAGCGAACTTCCGGAAACATGCAGGTGACACCCGCCGCCTGGAGTTCGGCGCGGATATCCGCGAAGTCGCTCTGCTGCGGCAGCAGCGACGTCATACAGACTTCATGCCCGCCGCGCTGATGATGAATGGCGAGCCCTTTGACGAGTACTTCTGCCCCGGACAACCTCGGTGCGTGAACCAGTTGAAGAATTCTCACGATTGATCTCTCTGGATAACCGCCTATTTTGCGCAACCGATGAAGAAGCCGATCCCGCCAGGTTCGGGCCTCACATGGCGCCTGCTTCCCATCATCTTTTGTCTGGCGCGTTGCCGTCAGAGCACGCGTCATGGTCTCGGTAAAACAGCGACAGGTTCACTACACCATTCGGGTCGCGAAGAAACCTTACACCGAAGGTACAGCGCTTCTCCGCCATCCCCAAGGCTTCTCCCGCTATGGAATGAGCGCTAACGCCCATTTCTCTGCGGATTGGGGCCGCTCATATAGTTAGGTATCCGTTGCATGATTTTTCGACCCCATTAAAAATGGCGGAAAAACACTAGTTTCTGCTTACATATGTTTTGGTGAGAACAATGCAACTAGTACCGTTTTTTTGTTCATACGTAACGACTCGTTACTTCTTTTAAACAGACGAGTCGGTATGGTGACGGTCGATTCTTCCCAATCGCTGCTTTATGTTACTTACAGAACAGTAAAAGCTTCATTGATCAGTGCAGTGAGTTCGCACGCTGCGATCAATACACCGTTCTGCGAAACGTCGGTTGTTTTCTTCGTACCTTCCTCCGGTCGTTCGATTCCGCCAGGCCAAACGTGACTTACGTCACGGTGAATTCGTACGACCTGAAATTCGTTGAAGAGAAACGTGTTTGGGGCCGACAACCCGGGAAGGCATCACCCTGGCGCAACCGGACAGTTGCGCACATCCGATGGCCAGTGCCGACCCTTCGTTGATCGGCCGGTCTGCAAATGAACCCCGTTGTTCGCCCGAACTCCCCACGCGCCTTGCGCGATGAGCCGGGCGAATCATCAGCAACGCAAGGCTTACAGATCGATGAAATCGCAACTACTCGTACTCTCGACCCTATCGCTCGCGCTCGCAGCCTGCGGCGGCGGTGGCGGCAGTAACGGCGCCACCAGCACGGCGGCGACCCAAGCCAACGGCGGCACCACGGCCAACGGCACGAACGGCACTGGCGGCTCGACCGGCAGCGGCAGCACCACGCTGAACGCCGCGGGCACCTCGAACGCGGCCATGAGCTGCGCGGCGCCGGTTAACTCGTCGGGCTCGGGCAGCGCCACGATTTCCGCCGACACACCCAGCGCCGACGGCACCCGCATCTTCCCGTCGGGCAGCACGTTCCAGCTCGCATTCAGCACCAACGTGCCGGGCGCGGACACGCTGAACTGGGCCGTGACCGACACCCTCGGCAAGGTCGCGGCCAGCGGCAGCGCGCCGGTGCCGAACGGCTCCACCACGATCACGCTGAATTGCTCGTCGACGCTCGCCGGCTATTTCGCCGCGACCGGCACGCTGGCGAAAAACGGCGGCCAGTTGCCGCAAGCCGGCACGCGGCCGGTGGGTATCGCGACCTTCGGCGTGCTGGCGAATCTGTCCGGCGTCGTACCGACGGTCACCTACGCGCGCCAGGAACAGCATCGTTTCGGCATGCAGGGTGCGAACGACAATGGTCCGTTGCTCGCCGACCTCGGCATTTCGTCGACGATCGACGACCGCCAGATGTCGACCATGGAGCCGAACGGCGCCAACACGTTCAACCCGGCAACCAGCACGCTCGATCCGTTCTACAAATCCGGCAACGTGATGCGCCTGATCCGCCTCGACGGAATTCCGGCGTGGGCGAGCAGCACCGGCGCGTTTCAGGACGACGTCAGCGTGCCGACCAACCTCTCGTATTACCAGAACTACATGAGCCGCGTGGGCACCGAATCCAACGCGATTCGCTCGACCTACTTCGCGAATCAATCGGCCAACTACTACCAGGTGACGTGGGAGCCGAACGAGTTCTGGACCGACACCGACGCCAATTTCATCGCGCTGTACCAGTCTGTTTATCAAGGCCTGCATTCGACCGATCCGCACGCGGTGGTGATGGGCCCGACCGATGCGTTCCCGAGCCTGACCACGACGCGCCTGAAGCGCCTCGCACCGCTCGGCTTCGGCCAGTACATCGACGCGGTCGCCACCCACGGTTACTACGACGCCGGCACTTCGCCGTCGCATCCGCCGGAGCGTTACGACAGCGATCCGTCCACCGCATCGGGTTCGTTGCGCGGCCAGATGCAGGCGCTGCGTGCCGAAATGGCCACCGACTACCGTCCGGGCATGAAGCTGTTCTCGACCGAAGCCGGCATCAGCTACGACCTCGGCAGCGCGTACGGCCCGAACTATCCGACCGCCAACGTGCTGTACGCACAGGCGGCCGTCGCGGCGCGCATGCACATCATCACGCTGGGCGAAGGCGCGAATCAGACCTACGTGTTCTACGGCGCGGATTATCCGGGCGAAGTCGGCTACGGCACGTTCTTCGATCTGAACGACGCGCAAGGCGCGTTCGGCGCGACCAACCTCAGCCCGAAACCGGTCGCCATGGCGCTCAGCGCAATGACGCACACGCTCGACGGCACGACGACGCTGGGTCCGGTGAACGGCGCACCGAACGGCGTCTACGCGTACGCGTTCCAGCAACTGAACAACGGCGCGGTGATCACGGCTTTGTGGACGCACAACAATAACGCGTGGAGCGCAAGCAGCGGTTTCAGCTCGACCTATAGCGTGCCGTACACCCTCACCGTCGATGCGCCCGGCACGAGCGGTACGGTGAAGCTGATCGACATGATGGGCAATGCGTCGACCGTGAGCTACAGCAACGGTGCGTTGACGCTGAATCTGACCGAATCGCCGGTGTATGTGGTGTCGAATAATGGGTCGGTTGCTCAGGCGAATTCGACGGTGCCGGTGGGGTATGTCAGCATGTAAGTTGTGGGATGCAGGCGAGTACGTTTGATTGTTCGAAGGTACTCGCTGGTCGCTTAGCTTTTTTCCAACTGCCCTTCTAGACCGCTCAGTTCCTGTTTGCGTTCTTTCGACGGATTGCCGGTCGGCGGTCCGGCGAGACTCTTGTGCACGCGTGCGCTGTGTCAGATTGGTGGCAGCGGCGCGAGACTGGACACTTAGTTGATGAAGAACTTCAGCAGTTCGGTCACTATATGCAACGGCCCTGGAATCGGCGTGAGAATCGCCTCGAAGAGGATGGTGGCCTTTCCTTGCTGACTTAGTGGTCTATTAGCGTTGCCCCTGTGCGGGGCGGCACTCACTTTCTTTGCCGCCGCAAAGAAAGTAAGCAAAGAAAGCGGCTCACACCGCTAGCTCATAAGCGGGGCCCTCGTACAGTCGCGGTAGTGGTGCATCTGGATTCTGTGCTCCCGCGCACTCCGCGCTCGTGACACAGCAGTCATTCTTCCGGCGGCGCTGCGCGCGCCGTGGCGGTCGTTCACGCACTGCCCCTGCTAAGCGGGGGTCTCGCGCAGTTGCGGTAGTGGTGCATCTGGATTCTGTGCTCCCGCGCACTCCGCGCTCGTGACACAGCAGTCATTCTTCCGGCGGCGCTGCGCGCGCCGTGGCGGTCGTTCACGCACTGCCCCTGCTAAGCGGGGGTCTCGCGCAGTTGCGGTAGTGGTGCATCTGGATTCTGTGCTCCCGCGCACTCCGCGCTCGTGACACAGCAGTCATTCTTCCGGCGGCGCTGCGCGCGCCGTGGCGGTCGTTCACGCACTGCCCCTGCTAAGCGGGGTTCTCGCGCAGCCACGGTAGTGGCTCATCTTGAATCCGTGTTCACGCGCGTTAACGTTGAAAGCGAAAATCTACATTTAGCGAGTCGGGCACCCAAAACGGCGTGCCCTTCAGTGTTTTTGAGTGCGGTTCATGATCGCGTTTTTTCGGTCGCGACAAAAGTGCCGCGAGTCGCTGTCAGTGTGTCACTACCGGACGCCGCGATGATGTTTTCGAGCGAACTCGCTTGGCTGGCATCGCCCCGGTTGCAGAAGTACTCTCGCTATTTTTCGATGCGTCTTGCGCGGCTTTTGTCAGGAGCTCCGTTGCGTGACGCGCCGTAAGTTGCATTTGAGGAACACCGTTCGAATCCAGCGCGATGATGCCGTACAACTCCCGGTCAACCTCGACTTCTTGACGGTATTCCTCCGCGGTTTCGACCCAGAGTCCGAGCAACGTCCGCTGGCGTGTTCTTTCGTCAAGCGTGATGGCCGGGTTCTGGTAAATCGAAGTCGCGAGCGTCGACAGTGTCTTCAGTTGCGCTATTTGCCGTTCAATAAGCCGGAAAGCAGATAACGCCAGTTTCTCGTACTGAATCGCGTCGACACACGGCCGTGATGCGGTTCGAGAACTCTTTGGGGATTTACTCATGTGCGATCTCCAATGCTGACATGGATCGCCCGACACTAACTTGCAAAGAGGGTGAGCGGGCACATTGACGGGATTCGAAGACCGGTGCGCGATACCAGGAACCGGCGAGCCGTGGAGCTCCCCCGCCAAGGCCCGCCCATTGGAACATGGACGCTCAAAGGCGGCCGCACTTGTCCGTGCGGCGGATCGCGCTTAGCAGGCTTCGAAACCTGTTTGTCGTGACGTGCACGACAAAAGGAGTCTAGAACCTACGGCCCGCCGAGTGATCACCCGCGCAGGCTAAATAGAGCGCAGTGGCCTCATTTCCGAAATTTCCCAACGCGCCTGTCAGAGTTAAAAGTAATCAGCGATGCCGATTGAATCTGGGCTACTTGTGCGCAATGTCGATTGCATGAGAGTTGCGACGGCGAGCTTGCCGCTGTCTGAAAACTGACGTCGTCTCGATGCCGACCGTTCCGGCGAGCGCGCAGCGCGAGGCGGGAGGAATGACTGCTGTGTCACGAACGCGGAGTGTGCGAGAACATGGATTCCAGATGCACCACTACCGCGGCTGCGCGAGAACCCCGCTTAGCAGCGGCCGTGCGTGAACAACCGCCACGGCGCGCGCAGCGCCGCCGGAAGAATGACTGCTGTGTCACTAACGTGGAATGCGCGAGAACCCAGATTCCAGATGCACCACTACCGTAACTGCGCGGGGTGCCCGCTTATGGGCTGGCGGTGTGAGCCCGCTTTCTTTGCTTACTTTCTTTGCGGCGGTGTGTGTCAAGGTAGTTGTCGCCTGAACCGTTACGCGGCCTGCCTATACATTTCGGCTGAGGCCTGGGTTCGCTCCGGATTCAGATAGACCGCGTCCGTCAGGTGCCAGTTGCGGATGGCGCCTGACCAGCGTGCCGGGTTTTGTGCGCGAGCACTTTCGTACAGCGCACGCCGTTGTGCCAGCAGGTCAGTCGCTTCGCCGCGATGCCGTTGTGCCGGACTGACATACTTCAACCCGCTGTGACAGTGCTCCTCGTTGTACCACTGCACAAAGCACTGCACCCATTCCCGAGCCGCCTCCA